>DATDMC010000046.1:0-26775 GCA_036518995.1 Pyrinomonadaceae bacterium
ACCCACCATGAAACGGAAAGGCATAGCCATTCATCACAACAGACGGCCAAGCCGAAGCGTAGTTGAGTTTTGCAAGAGGCTCTTTAGGGTGTTGATATATTTGACGAATCAGTGGCGTGCCCCGAAGGGGCTACGTCTCAAAGCCCAGGGTTGCCGCAACCCTGGGTGAGCAAGCCTGAATTATCAACCGCAACGCGGTTGCGATTGGCTGAACCTCAATGGCGCAACCGCGTTGCGGTTGCCACGTGCGAAAACGTTTTACCCAGGGTAGCCGAAGCGGCAACCCTGGGCTTTAGGTCGTGGCCCCTTCGGGGCAAACAGTCATACAATCGACCTTGATTCGTCAAGTATGTGATTGCCCTCTTTAGTTTGTCGTGACCATATTCAGATTTAATTAGCTCCACCTTCTTTAAATCTGAAATCTGAAATCTGCAATCTGAAATATCCTTTCGCACGATTTCCTTGACGCGTCTCTCTATGCAACCTAGAATGCCTCGTCACTCTTAAAGTGATCTTTCAACCACCAGTTAACAATCAATCGGGAACTGCTGATGACTTTGCTCCCACGTACACAGCGACAAAAAGAGATTCTCGATTACATCACGCGCTTTCTCGAGCGACACGGTTACACTCCTTCTTACACTCAGATTGCCAGACAGTTTGGGGTGAAGTCGCGCGCCACGATTGCCAAGCACATTGCTGCGCTTGAACGGCGTGGTCTATTGACGCGCGAACATGAAGATGGTTTTGTTCTCAACGTTAAAGTTGAAGATACGAGTAGTGATTCACTTTGCGAAGTGAAACTGCTCGGTCGCATTGCGGCAGGTGCTCCGCTCGAAGTCGTCGACTACGAAGAGCGAATTCCGGTGCCACGCTTCTTGCTCGGCCGGGTTAGACCAGATCGTGTTTATGCGTTGCGCGTGAAGGGCGATTCGATGATCGACGAGCATATCTGCGACGGTGATATCGCGTTGATTGAAAATCGAACCGACGCTCGCGATGGTGAAATTGTGGTAGCGTTATTGATTGAGGAAAATCAGGCGACTCTAAAACGTCTTTATCGGCGTGGTCCAAACGTGGAGTTGCAACCCGCCAATTCCCAACTCCAACCTCTTACTGTTCCCGCAAATCAGGTGCGCGTCCAGGGCATCTTCCGCGGCCTGCTCCGACCAAGCAATTAATCTCCGATTACTTTTAGCTTGTCAGGATCTCCTCTCTGCGTCTCTGCGCGTTCTCCGCGTCTATGCGTTTAAAACTAAAGATCAATTACGCGAACCTTCTTTCAACACAGAGATGCAGAGAAGATTCAAAACCCACGCATCGGCAATTCACGCTGCAGCCAGTTGTCCGTTGGATAATGCGTATTGCCGCCAATGACATGCAGTGTGTAAGCGTGCCTCGACTTCGTCGATCTATTCTCCAAACTGCGATGTGGCAACAGTCCATCTAATAAGATCAAACTCCCTTTCTTCACCTCCAACGGCACTAACTCGTCTTCCGGCCATGGAGTCGAATCTAGCGTCTTAAACTCCATCCCACCCTTCGATGATCTAACCCAACGTGACTTCAACCCACGCTTATGCCCACCCTGAATGGCCCACAAACATCCGTTCTCCAGCGTAGCATCCTCGAGTGCAAACCAAAGCCCAACGATCTCGTTCGGTTCGGTATATAGAAACGTACTGTCCTGATGACAACTCACCTCGCCACCAATATTCGGTTGTTTGAAGATATACATTGACTGGGCCAACAGCGGATTCTCTATCCCAAGCTCCTGGACCAGGTCCTTGATCTTCTCACTACGAGAGAACCGCTCGAACACCGGATCGAGATCATGAAGCGCATGTCCGATCTTATTGATCGACTTCTCCTTCTCCTGCTTCAGCGTCCCGTCTGCATTGAACGCATTCTCTTCAAAGAAAAATCGTATCTTGTCCCCCGAAGTCAGAAAATATTCATCCGCCACCCGGCTCTGTTCATTCGTAGAAAAGATCGACACGAGTCCCGCCGGATCAAACTCCTCCAACATTTCCGCCACCCGATCGCGGAGTGAGTCACATTCCTGACTGGAGATAAAGTTTTCGACTACGAGAAATCCGTCGCTTGAATATTGATCTAATTGGTAATCGTTTAGTGTCATGTGTGATCGGATTGTACAGGTTGAAGATCCTGGTCCCTAAAAAACCGAAAGCCCCTGGTTGGACCAGGGGCTTTCAGAGTTGGCGCGAGACATATAGCCTCAAATGCGATAACGTCCTCACCCCGCCATCGCTTCGCCGGTTGACGACATTCTAACCTAATATCCCTCAGAAGTCCTTAGCCGTTCTCAAATACTAACGAGTTCCCGTTCGGCACAGCCTGATAAATCGGCTTGCGGTAGCCCACAGTGGACAATTTTCCCAAGTTGTTTTTGACGCCAACGGCAGAAATTCCAGGGTTTTTCAAACAGTTGCGACAAGCGTCTAGCCGGAAACGCTAGGCAAAGTCTCACCACCTATAATATTCTTTCCCCCGCGCGATTGGGCAATGTGGGCCGACCGGCGAATAAAGTCTCGCGTTAAACTCCGGCGGCAGAGCCTGTCGAGCTGCTCAGTAAAGCCACATTTTAACTGAGGGAGGCTTAATCCTCATGAGCCAAGAATTCTCACCGATCCTGTCACTTTTACGTTTGATCGCATTTCTCGGTACTGCTGGGGTTCTTCTTTGGGACGTTGAGTCAATACCTCAGCTACAGCCTCGCCAAAGTGCCGGATTCATCATTCTAGGGCTGGCTATGCTAGCGGTCGGATTGATGCTCGTCATTCTCTCGGATGCCACAGAGAGAATATTCAGGTACACAGATTTGCTTGTCCCGCTCGGCCTCTTCGTAACGGTCAGCACGTCCTTTAACATGCTGGCGGCACTTCCCGCTATCGCCGCAATGATGGCCGCTTCGTGGACGATCAAGCTATTGACACTTAGTTTGTCTCTGTCGGTCACTCTGGTCGTTACGTTTCTTTTGAGTGTCGCCTATGTCGGATGGACGACGGCGTTAATTTTCCAGGTTGTTGTTCAGGGGCAGATTAACCTGATAGCTCCGCTTTCCGTTTTTGGACGGTGGTTCTGGCGAGCGCTAATGCTGGAACTTTTGGGCTGGGGCATTTTGTTGACCGTCTTAGCAGTCGTGTTGATCGCAAGCATAATGTCGATGGGTGGTGCTTTAGTCCTTCTGGGGGGCTTAAGTCTGATTTGGAATCTGCTGACGGCAGCCGTTCTTCCCGTCGTCCTTGCTGATAGCCGGCCGTTCTGGGCTGCCGTGAAGGATGGTATAAGGATCAGCCGGGCCAGAATGCACAAGTGGGCTCCACTCGTTATAGCTCAGATGGTGCTACTCGGGTGGGTAACTTTCATCCACGTTTCTTATACTCACAAAACCGAAGGTCCGGGTCGGTTAACTACGATCGAGCAGACTACTAAGACTGACTGGGGAGTGAACACCTTCTGGACTGGCACCTATGCGGATGATTGCAAGTGGCATGGAAGTTTAATGAAATCCTTGGAGTCGGAACCATTAGCGTTGGTCGATAGCTTGCTGATGCTAGTGTTTGCCGTTCTCGCCATTGCCATCAAAATCAGAATTGTTAGCGACTTGTACCCGCCGCGACTAATCTATGAAGTATCGTTACCAGATATGCAGTCACACGGCAGTTCTCAAATATTCAAACTTTAATGCGCTACGCACCCCTGTGATGACAGCTTGAGAAGTGCAGTTGAATACGCTGCCACAAGCACGAAAAAAGCCACTCATGCGAGTGGCTCGAAATTCTTTGATTTATTTGGAGCCGGCTACCAGAGTTGAACTGGTGACCTTCTAATTACGAATCAGACGCTCTACCAACTGAGCTAAGCCGGCCGGATGGAAATAGCGGCAGCGGGAATGCTTGTCAGTCGAGTGCAGGTCCCGTTGCGGTGCGCGAGCAATATACGGATGGGCTGTTTGTAGTGTCAAGCCGAGTGATTTCAGCCAAGCGATTTCAGATCCCAGCCTGCAGATTTCAGATTCACCCGCCTCAAGTTGTGGTAAAAACAGATATCGAATTTCTGGCTTAGATCGAAGCGAAAAATTTGGACGCAATTACTTCCAACCGCGTGAAGTCAACTACTTCCAACCGCGTGAAGTAAAACGACGTCGTTCAGTTTTCAAGCGGCAAACGAAGATCGAGGCCAACGAGTTGCGCTTTCGGAGTCTATGAGACGAACGGAGCCACATTTCTTAACGTGAAGGGGAGAGAAGACTAGATGCCAAAGGATCCTGCGAAGAATATAGACCGCTACAAAGTGGATGGTGGAGAGTTGAACGAGTACGAGTTTCAACAGAATAAACAAGACGAGGCCGAAGCGGCCAACAACGATGAGCAAAATCTGATTCCGGGAACGCCACCCGAACAACAAGCGCCTCAGGTCATCGAAGACGCTCACGAAGTTGTCGAGGAGCAGGCCCGGGAAGCTGCGACTAAGACTAGTCGTAAAGCTAACTCGAAAGGCAAAAAGGGAGCTGGAAAAAAAGCACCGGCTAAGAAAGCTGCTGCCAGCAAAACGCCGGCAAAGCCAGCGAAGAAGGCGGCGAAGAAAGGCGCGGGCGCGAGTAAGACGGCCGGCAAAGCTGCTGCGAAAGCCGCGAAGAAAGGCGCTGCTCAGAAGTTAGCAGCCAGGAAGCCGGCAAAAAAGGCAGCTAAAAAGGCAACTAAGAAAACAGCCAAGCAGGCTACAAAGAAAGCTGCCAAAAAGTCAGTTAAGAAAGCTGCCAGGAAAGTTAGTAAGAAGGCGAGTAAGTCTGGTAAGCGTACCAGCAAGAAGTAGTTTGATGGTTTACGTTGACCAATTCCTAAAGGCGCACGCGAGTCGTTCGCTATCGACTTGCGTGCGCATCTTTCTGTTCACTGTTTTACTCCTCATTGGACCAGCGACGGGCTTTGCTCAACAGAACCTGCCAAAGAAACTGCCGGCCGCGGAAAAGATCGTCGACAACTATCTCAAAGCAATCGGTGGTAAGAACAAGATCTCGGCAATTAGAGATGCAAAGTATGTATGGGCCATTCAATTAAACGGGCGACCGGAAGGAACTGCACAAACGCTGCGGAGGACCCCATCATCGGAACGTTGGGAACTAACACTTAGCAATGGCTCGATCACGAAATCGTCGAGTCCCACCTCGGCATGGGAAATCGGACTCGATCATCAGTTGCATACGCTAACTGGTCCAGCCAGCGCTGCGGCAAAACTTCGCGCTGTCCTTGAAGCGTCTCGCTTTGTCAATTTCAAGAAGCTGAATGTTCTCGCCCGGGTCGTGTCGCTTGGTGATCTCGCGTCAGAACCAGCGTACATCGTTGAGTTTTCCACTAAGAGCGGCGCGAAACTTCAGTACTACTTCAGCGTCAAAACTTCAATGATCACAAAGATTACCGATGATGCGGAAAAGTCTCGAACGTGGCTCGAAGATTATCGCGTGGAAAATGGCATACTCGAGCCGCATCGATTACGAGTCAACTCAGACTCAGGAGATTTGACTTACGTACTGCAGTCGGTGCAGTACAACGTCAGCATTGCTGAAGCTGAGTTTGATCCGCCTAAAACTCTGGAAGGTCTCGACGTTGCTGCTTTGTTACGTGAAGTCGGCAAGAACCAGGACGACGTCGAGAAACGCGTTGCTGAGTATTCCTTTGTACAGAAAGAGACCGATCGGGAAATCAGCAGCAAAGGTGAGCTCAAAAAAGAAACTGTCAAAGTCTACGAAGTGTTTCCGGTTGCTAATCGTGAGCCGGTCCTCAAACTGATCAGTGAAAATGGAGTGCCGCTGTCCGCTGAAAAAGCTGCACGCGAGGAGAAGCGCGTACAGGACGAACTGGAGAAGGCCGAGCGAGACAAAGATAAGGACGAACGAGATGCCGCACGTAAAAGAGCGGACCAACAGAAGAAGAACCGTGCGGCCGGTCGCGATGAAGACGATGATCCTGAGATATCACAATTCTTGAGAGTCTGTGAGTTTGTCTCGCCGCGACGTGAACGCTATCAAGATCGCGACACAATTGTTTTCGATTTTCGTCCACGACCCGGGTTCAAACCGGCGAATCGAGAAGAGAGTTTGATTGCAAAACTGGTTGGCGCGATGTGGATTGATCCAGTCGATAAGCAGGTGATTCGGCTTGAAGCGCGTTTGGCCGAGGGCTTTAAGATGGGTGGTGGGTTGTTAGTTTCATTAAAGCCCGGCGCCGCGATGATTATGGAACAGACGCGCGTAACGGAAGGCGTTTGGCTGCCGCAGTTTGCGCAGTTTAATTTGTCGGTGAAAGTGCTGCTGTTTGGTGGCGGGGACTACAATAAGACGATCGAGTGGAGTGACTATAAACACTTCTCGGGTGACGTTAACGATTACAAGATTGAAGCGCCGAAGAAGCCGTGAGGATTGACCCTGGATAGTTGTCGCGTGTGGGCGAACGCGAATCGAGGCCTTATATATCTTCAGTGTCGCGTAGCGACACCGGAATTCAATAGTTCATGGCCCATTCACGCGTCGCTACGCGACGCGCGCAAGTTTGGAACGCTTCCCAGCCGTTGAAACGGCTGGCTAAATTCAACAGTCGCTACGCGACATGACCAATTTAATGGATGTTCCAGCCGTTGAAACGACTGGCTAATTCAGGCGTCGCTACGCGACGTGCGCAAGTTGGGAACGCTTTCCAGCCGTTGAAACGGCTGGCTAAATTCAACAGTCGCTACGCGACACGGGGCAATTTAATGGATGTCCCAGCCGTTGAAACGACTGGCTAATTCAGGCGTCGCTACGCGACGCGGCCAAGTTTGATGCGAATCCCAGCCGTTGAAACGGCTGGCTAAATTCACCAGTCGCTACGCGACCGTAGCAATCGAGCCAATGCAACAACGCTACGCGACCGTAGCATTCGAACCAACGCAACAACCGCTACGCGACTGTAGCAAGCGAACCAACATAACAAACGCAACAGACCTAATAGACTGATCATCTACTAAATGAAAACTGTAACTGTAATTGGTGGCGGACTAGCTGGAGTTGAAGCTGCGTGGCAGGCGGCGCGACTCGGCGCGCAGGTCCGTCTTTTCGAAATGCGTCCGGTGCGACAAACACCTGCGCATCGCACCGACAAACTCGCCGAGATCGTTTGCTCCAATTCACTCAAATCAGATGAACCCGGAACTGCGTCTTACTTGCTTAAAGAAGAACTCCGCCGCGGTGAGTCGCTGGTCCTGCAAGTCGCTGCGGAAACAAAAGTTCCTGCCGGCGCCGCGCTGGCCGTCGATCGTCACACGTTTGCTGAGGCCATCACTAAACGCATCGAAGCAAATCCAAACATCGAGTTGATACGCGAAGAAGTAACGACGATTCCCGAGTCAGACGTAGCGATCATCGCAACGGGTCCGCTCACTTCCGAGTCGTTGACGTTTGAAGTGATGAAACTGACGGGTAGCGATCAACTCTATTTCTACGATGCGATCGCGCCGATCATCTCAGCAGATTCAATCGACAAGTCGATCGCTTTTCGCGCCGCTCGTTATGACAAAGGCGGTGACGATTACCTGAACTGTCCGTTCAACGAAGAAGAGTATCTGGCGTTTTATTCAGCACTCGTGGAAGCCAGCAGCGTTCCGTTGCAACGTTTCGAGGAGACTCGCTGGTTTGAGTCGTGTTTGCCGATCGAAGAAATTGGGCGTCGAGGTGTTGATACACTGCGTTTTGGGCCGATGAAGCCGGTTGGTTTGCGCGATCCGCGCAACGGTCGCGAGCCGTACGCCGCCGTACAGCTACGGCAGGAAAATTTAATGGCCGACGCATACAGCCTTGTTGGCTTCCAGAATCATCTACGCTACGGTGAACAAGCTCGAGTGCTGCGTCTGATACCCGGTTTGCAGAACGCGGAATTCTTACAGTTTGGACAAATCCATCGCAACACCTATATCTGCTCGCCGCGTGTTCTTCAGGCAACGATGCAGATGCGAGATCGCTCCAACATCTTCTTTGCCGGCCAGATAACGGGAGTTGAAGGTTATGTGGAGTCAGTGGCGATGGGTTGGCTGGCGGGGATAAATGCTGCTCGTCTCGTTGCGGGCGATGAGTTGATTGAAGCGCCGTCGCGTAGTGCAATAGGAGCCTTAGCCCGTTATGTTTCCCAAACTGAGACTAAGAACTTTCAGCCGGTAAACATTACGTTCGCGCTTTTGCCCGGGTTGACTGAACCGGAACATCGTCGAATACGTAGAAAACGTGAACGCCGCTTAGTACAAATCGATTTGGCTTTAAAGGAATGGGACGGTTGGTTACAAGACAACTTCAGCACATTTTCCGCGCAGGGTCTGACTGCGTGACAAACTGCGCCCGTCACTGTTTTGCTCTCCTGCTCGTGCTTTCTTTGTGCTCAATTGCGTTTGCGCAATCCGGTCGCAGACAAGATCCCTCCAAAACTCCAAAACCCGCACCAAGTCCGATTGGCGATCCGAACCGGCCTGGCGCGTCCATCAAACTGCCGACTTCGAAGACCGGCGACGAAATTGATCCGGATGACGTCGTTAAAATTTCCTCGACCCTCGTTCCGATTCCCGTATCCGTAGTCGACGCAAAAGGAAATGCAGTCATAAATCTTAAGCTCGAAGATTTCGAATTGATGGTCGATGGCCAACCACGCCCGCTAAGTGAATTGACTCGTTCGGAAACGAGTGTGAAGTTGGCGCTGCTGTTTGATAACAGTGGCAGCCTCGACTTCGCTCGCGAGTTTGAAAAGCATGCGGCGATGCGATTTTTTAAAAAGGTGCTGCGCGCCAGAGACGAGGCGGCAATCTATTCGATTGAAACCGAAAGCTATCTGGCGCAGCCGTTGACCAACGATATCGTCAAACTGGAACAGACAATTAACGGGTTCGGCAAGCCGGAAGGTGGCACTTCGTTGTTTGATGCGATCGTTGACTCGTCGCGTTATTTGCATCCTTATACTGGTCGACGCGTCATCGTAATAGTTTCTGATGGAATTGAGACTACGAGTCACACCAACGAATTCGACGCGGTGGTCCAACATGTGCTCGCTGACGATTGCCAGGTTTACGTTGTGCAAACGGGACTTTATGAAGGCGCTAATCTTCGGGCCCTCGCCGCTGAACGACGCATGGAACAACTGACCGAGCAAACGGGTGGCGCCGTCTACTTACCAAAAACAATGCCGGACCTCGACCTGGCCTTCGATCAGATCGCTGCCGATCTCTCGCAGCAATATATCCTCAGTTATTATCCCGTCCCCGAGCATCGCGATGGCCGCGTGCATGTGATCGATTTGAAGATCAAAGCGAGAAATGATGTTCGACTGCGCTCACGAAAAGGCTATTATGTGCCGAAGCCGTCGAACAGCGCGGAGTGATTGGATTTCAGATTTCAGATTTCAGATTGAAGATTGAAGATTGACTTCGAATTGAACCTTATTGTTTTGGCTATGCCTCCTGTTGTGAGGAAAGGCTCCGCCTTTCCATTTGAGTGTTATTGATTTGGGGCTGCGCCCTTGGGTCGAGGGCGTAGCCCAAAAATAATAATGGCGCTGACGGAAAGGCAGAGCCATTCCTCACAACAGATGGCGAAGCCGAACCGGGAATCATTAGTAAGGCAGAGCTATTCCTCACAACAAAAGGCAGAGCCGACACGTTGGAATCAGAAGCCTGACCTTTGGAATCATTAGTATGGAGCAACTGCTCGAGCAATTCCTCGAACATCTTCGTTACGAACGAAACGTCAGTACTCATACGCTGCGCAACTACGCCAGCGACCTCGAACAGTTTCTCGATCACCTCGCGCCTCGCGATTCTGAATCCGGCCAGCGTAATCTACCCGACATTAAAGACGTCGATCATTTAACCATTCGCGAATGGCTGGCTGTACTTCACACTGATCAGAAAAAGAAATCTTCAATCGCTCGGAAGCTTGCCGCGTTGAGAACGTTCTTTCAGTTTCTGGTCCGTGAAGGACTGCTCGAAGGTAACCCGGCGAAGTTAGTGGCGACACCGAAGCAGGAAAAAAAGCTTCCAAAGCATTTATCAGTCGAAGATGCGATCAGGTTTATTGAAACACCTGATCTCGAAACCCACTTGGGTAAACGTGATCGCGCGATGTTGGAACTGATGTACGCGACGGGAGTTCGTGTTGCGGAACTTACTACGCTCAATCTCGCAGACATCGATTTTCGCAATCAGTTGATCCGGGTGACTGGCAAACGCAGAAAGCAGAGAATTGTTCCGTTTGGTGAGCCCGCGGCTGAGGCGATCAAAGACTACCTGAGTATTCGTGAGAAGTTTTTATTCAACGCGCCGATTACGGAACGTGATGACGAAGCGGTGTTTCTCAACTACCAGGGCACCCGGATCACGACGAGATCGGTGGGACGCATGGTTGAGAAGTACATAAAGATCTGCGCCGGGATGCATTCGATCAGCCCGCATGCGTTGCGACACTCATTCGCAACTCACTTACTCGATAGCGGCGCAGACTTACGAGATATTCAGGAACTGTTGGGCCATGCGCGACTTTCAACGACGCAAGTCTACACGCATGTTTCGATGGAGAAGCTGGTCGAGGTCTACGATAAGGCGCATCCGAAAGCCTAAGAGAGCTTGGTCATTACAAAGAAAACTCTGCGTCTCTGTGTTGAAATCCGGGTAAACCTAATGGAGGCCAAGTTTCAACACAGAGACGCCGAGTTCGCAGAGTCAAATAAACAATAAGTCTTTACAGCGTCGAAAAGTCTTCGTCCTCGCCATTCAAACTCTCAATAACTGCCTGGCACTGCGCGTCGTAGCGTGCAGTTGGGACGGCTTCGAGTCGTCGTTCGTTGATAGGTTCGCCGCACCGGTTACAAATTCCGTAACCGCCTTCCTTCATGCGCAACAACGCCTGATCAATATCAGCGATGACTTGCGAACTGCGTTCACCAAGACGCAAGGCGATTTCTTTGTTTAGATCCGAGACCGACAAATCGACGCTGTCTTTAACTCCGTCGTCATACAATTCAAGCGCTGCTGCCTGATCCGTTCGGACTTGTTCAGTGTGTTGTCGTAGCTGGCTGATTAATAAACTGCGGAAGTGTTCTAGTTTTTCTGCATCCATCAACTTAAACCCAATAGATATTAGCGGTGACTTTTGGATGGGCAGTATAACATAGCAGTTTAGATCAGAAGGGAAGGGCGGACGGGCCTTTCGCATTATCGTTTGGTTGCAACTGAACGCAATAACATTCGGCTACTTCCTGACTGAAAGTAGCAAACTCGTCAGGCGTAAATGTGAGCAACGTTTCACCTGCCAGCAAGTGAAAACAATGGCACTCGTGGCAACGCCAAACTTGCGCTGCTGAATTGGGGGCCTGATGTTGGTTCCGATAAGTAATGGCAGTCATTTAGTCACCTGCAATTCCAACTGCATTTGGATTTCTATTAAGACCAGAATTAGTCGCCGCTGAACGTCTTCTGAGCCAGCCTCTGAATCTGCGATAAGCCAAAGCAAATCCAGTCCAAACGAGGAAGATGCCTCCGGCAGACGCTAAGCCGGCGATTGCCTGGCCGATAAAACCGGCCACTTCGCCGGTGTGTGCGAACCTCAGAATCGTTCGCCACTGTCTACCGCGAGTCTGCGCCGCGAATGGCTCGAAGCGATCAACATTTCCTGTTTTACGATCGATCGTTAGTTGAGCTCGTTTTTGTGGTTGGCCACCGTTGCCACTGTCGATGGAAAAGGTGACAGGCGCTTCAGTTGTCGGAGGGAGTTGCAACGTTATGCTTTGCCAATCCGGTATTTGCTGTTCGGCGCTGGTCCAATACTGGTTAAGATTTGTGAGCGAAACTCCCTTGGCCGGACCCGCGTTTGGTGGTGGCTGATTGCCGCGAGCGGCTGGTGGCTTTTCGCCCGCCACGCGATAAACCAAATTGCTGGCCCACGTGTAAGAGATCACCACTCCGGAAAGCACGACGATAAACAAGGGAACGACTGACCAGAACCCGATCACATTGTGCCAGTTGAAATCTCTCGCTTTGCCAGGTAATCCTCGTTTGAACCAGATGATGTTGCGTATGTACTTCAAAGAAAGTCTTTGCGGCCACCAGAGATAAAAGCCACTCATCACCAAAATTAGAAAGCCAAGATTACAAGCTCCAGTGATCGCTCGCGCAAGAGCACGATTTTCTCCCTGTGCGCCGAGCCAACGATGCCAGTCGGTTACGACGCGGAAAAAGTTGCGCACTCCGCGTGAACCTTCACCCAACACTTCGCCGGAGTAAGGATTCAGAAAGAGAGTCCCTTCACGTCCGAAGCTGACTTCTGCCGGCGCCGCTGGATTCGATCTGATGGTGACCGCAGAAGGATCGGTATTGCGGGCCGCGCGCGCCTTTGTCGCCAACTCCTCCAACGCGAGTCGTTGTGTTCCACTTGCGACGTTTGGCGTTGCAAAATTTCGCGTGTCGGCCCAGGCGGTGATCTGTTTTTCGTAAGCCAACAGCACGCCGGTAACGCACATCACGAAAATGATTAGTCCACCCAGTAGTCCAATGGGCAAATGACACCAGAAAATGATCTTCCGTATTCGCTTCATGATCGATGTTTGTGGATTTAGACGTCGGCCCAACGACGCAACAAATTGTGGTAGAGCGAAGTCAGGTTCATTACTGAAGGGTGTTCGGGGAGATCGGTCGAGAGACGTTGGACTTCCATGTCGAGATCAAAGAGCAACGTCCGCTCGCCATCGTCGCGGACCATACTTTGGATCCAGAAGAACGATGCGATACGCGCGCCACGTGTGACTGGCCGCACATGATGAAGACTGCTGGCGGGATAAAGAATCAAATGTCCAGCCGGCAGTTTCACTTGATGAACGCCAAACGTATCCTCAACGACGAGTTCGCCGCCGTCGTATTCCTCGGGATCACTGAAGAAGAGCGTGGCCGATAAGTCTGTGCGCACGCGATAAGGAGTGCCGGTTATTTGTCTGACAGCGTTGTCGACGTGATTACCAAATGCCTGTCCACCCTGATAACGATTGAAGAGTGGTGGAAACACTTTCATCGGCAACGCCGCAGCCATAAACAAAGGATTACGTTCGAGCGCAGCAAGGATCGCATCGCCTAATTGTTTAGCGGCCGGGTCATCTTCGGCCAACTGCAGGTTGTCTTTTGCCTTGACCGATTGATGACCTGCCGTTACGCGCCCGTCGATCCAAGTTGCCTTTTCAAGCAACTGCCGCGATTGGGCAACTTGATCCTGAGTTAATACTGCCGGAACTTGAAGAAGCATGTTGTTTAGAACCTGAACGATGTACGAAGACTAACCGCACGGCCTGGACCAGGAACGACGTGTCCACCGCCCAGGCGATCGAAGTAGAACTTGTCGGTCAGGTTATAGAGATTCAACTGCAGATCGATGTGCTTGTTTAGTGGATAAGTCGCCATCGCATCGAACGTCCAGTACGCATCGACAATACGAGTGTTGATGGTGTTGCCGTAGCGTTTGTCGACAAAGCGAGCGCCGCCACCAAAAGACAGTCCGTTGTCGAGTCGATATGTGCTCCAGGCGTTGAATGAATTGCGCGGCGTATTGACGAGTCGCTTGCCGATTTCCGTAACTGTGTTTGAGTCGACCGTTTCGCTATCGAGCAACGTATAACCAGCCAGCATTTGCCAGTTGCGAGTGATGTTTCCAGTGAGACTCAACTCAATACCGTCGACGCGTTGTTTGCCTTGTAAAACCTGTGGCGGATCACCGGGTAGCAAACCCGGAGTGCGCGCGTTGAGTTTCTCAACTCTGAAGCCGGCGCCACTAAAGAGCATGCGACCTTCAAAGAAACTCCATTTGCTGCCCGCTTCAAAGGTGTAAGTCTTTTCCGGATCGATCACGGTATTTGCCGTGTTGTAAGAAAGACCTTCAAGCGATGGATTGAGTGACGTTCCATACGAAGCGTAAAAACTGCCGGCCGGAACTGGTTTGAAAACAATTCCCGCACGACCGCTCAACATGCGATCGACCCGGGCGACCGAAACGCCAGTTGTGCTGATCCCGCTCGCATCGAAGCGGTCCCAACGAAGTCCGCCAGTGAATTCCCATTGCTTGCCAAACTTCGCGGTATCGAAAAGATAAACAGCTTGAGAATTTGCCGTCACGTCGCCCACGATCGGACTTTCGACAATCGTACCGGTGTAAACGTCGTCCGGATTTGGGTTCAGAAAACTCGTTGGCATGTTTGTACCGGTACGAGTGTGGCGAATGTTGCCTTCGCGAGTCAGGTCGAGACCGGTAACCAGGGCGTGTGAAATTGGACCAGTAGAAAATTGCGCGACGAAATCGGTCTGATTGTCCCAGACGCGATCATCGGTTTGCCACGAACGCAACTCGCGATGGACGTTGCTGGAGGCGTCATTATCAAAGCGCGGTGGCGAAGCAATGGAGTCGCGAGTCGAATCGCTAAAGCGAAACTGATTTCTCAGCGACAGTGCATCGTTAAAATCATGTTCGAACTTCAACGTGACGAGATCGGAATCGAGATCTTCATGATCGCGGTTCTTGAGTCCGTAGTAAGTGTCGCGCGGAACCGGCGCCGGCCGATCACGAAACGCGACTAAGGCATTATTCGTGGCGGGCACCCAGGGAATGCCGTAGTCAGAAAGATTATTCTGTTTGAGTTTGTAATAGCTGGCCGTAAAGCGAGTTGGTTTTCCCAACCCCCAGGTTATCGACGGCGCCACTCCCCAACGATTGAAATTCACGACTTCACGTCCGGGAACTTGCGAGTGATGGGCCAACAAGTTCAAGCGAAAAGCGATTGAATCGGAAAAGGGAACGTTGATGTCACCAGTGAAACGTCTGGTCCGATCGGTTCCGAGATCCACGCCGCCGGCAAATGTTTTCTTTAAGTTGGGAGTCTTGTTAAGCAGGTTGATTGAACCGCCAGTTGAACCGCGTCCGGTGTAGACAGAACCCGGACCTTTCACTACATCCACTTCTTCCAGGTTGAATGGATCGCGTGACTGTGGGCTGATGTCTCTAACGCCATCAATGAAGATGTCATTGCGCGCGCTGAATCCGCGCAGCGTTAGATTGTCGCCGGCGGGTGTGCCGCCTTCGCCTGCCGTGATGGTTAGACCGGGAACGTTGCGCAATACGTCACGCAAAGTTGTTGCACCTTGCTCTTCAATTGTCTCTTTAGAAATGACGCTGATGGTTTGCGGCGTGTCGAGCAGCGGCTCAGTGTATTTCGGCGAAGCAATCTGAATTTGCGAGTCAGTTCTTACTTCAACCGTTTCATTGGCGCCCTGGATTTCAAGTGTGACTGTTTTCGAATCTGTGTAGCGATAGTTCAATCCAGTGCCGACTAAAATTTGTTTAAGGGCCTGCTCAACTGTGTAAACGCCCGAGACACCCGGCGAGGGAATTGCGCGCATCGCATCGTTGGGAATGACGACCTGAAGTCCTGACGCTTTTTGAAAAGCGATCATTACGACTTCGAGTGAGTCGGCCGGAATGCTGAACTTCAGTGGACGTTGGAAGTTAGTTGAGACTTCAGTATCAAGCGTCGCTTTGCGAATGGTGATCGCGTGACTATTTTGGGGGCAAAAGGCGACGAGCATACTCATCGTTCCGACGGCGACTATCCAGTACTTGGGTGCTCGTCGTTTAGTTGTGCGTGATCGTTTCTTAGTTCGTACTCGCATACCGGCTCCTCAAGTGCAGAATCCTTAAAGACGTAGAGAGACTAACTTCGGACTTGTGATTAACTCTTTGTGCGTCTGAAAGTGAAAACCGTTTTCAATTTCAGACGCGACAGAATAATTGAGGAAGAAGAGTTGGTCAAGCGGAAAAAGTTAAAATTTGATTAGAAAAACTACGATGTGCGGTAGGAGTTTTGTGGATGGTCCAATTGTGCCTTCGAATGGACCGACTTCATTCGTGTCGGCTGGGCCGCCTGTTGTGAGGCATGGCTCCGCCTTGCCGTAAACTGATTCATAAAGCTTTAAGGGCTGCGCCCCTTTCTGTTTAAGGGCGCAACCCTGAATTTTTAAATAAAGCTAACGGCAAGGCAGAGCCATGCCTCACAACAGGCGGCAAAGCCGATGACAAAATTCGAAGCGAAATGATTAAGTTGGGCTAGTGATCAGCATGGCGGCGAGCAGAGGAATTGTTAGTTCGTGGTGGCCGGTGATCGAAAAACCGCGTCCAGCGCCATGCTCCGTTGGTCTACGCACGACGTTGGTTTGCGGTCTATACGATTGAATGAAATCGAAGTTGGCAGTAGTGATGTCTGATAGCGGGTGGCCCATGTTTCGGACCATCGTTACGCACTTGAGAAATACTTCTGGAAGCACGACGGCTGATCCGACGTTTAAATAGACACCGCCATCATTCATGTGTCGCACGATATCGGCGAGCAGACGAAAGTCCTGATGTGTTGTTGCACCCAAAGCCGCGCCATTCGCGCTTGGATGAAAGTGCGCAATGTCTCCGCCGATCGTGACATGAGCAGTGAAGGGGACTTTAGCTTTATAAGCCGCACATAAAACCGAGTATTCCTGGTGCTTCGGATTTAACTCCAACAAAGCGCGTCCCATTGCCTCGCCCAGTCCGATTCCATCGTTTGCGCCGGCGCTGGCCGCGGAGCTTAGTAGTCGACCTGTTTCTTCCGCACCACCAAAAGCTCCCTCGGACAACGTTGCGTCAACGTCTTCAGAAGTCGAACCAACCATCGCGATTTCTGCGTCGTGCACGAGCACTGAGCCGTTGGCCGCGATGGCCGTTAAAAATCCACGATTCATTAAATCGATCAGTATGGGAGCGAGGCCGGTCTTGATAACGTGTCCGCCGATGCCCCAGATAATTGGTTTTTTCAAATCGCGGGCACGTTTGATGTTCGTGGTTAATTGACGAAGACTTTGGACCGCGAGGATGTTTGGCAACGAACTGAGGAAGTCTTCAACCGAAGCGCCTGCTGGAAGAGGTTTGGCGAAGTCGTTAAGACTGACTTTGCTGGAACGCGATGCTAGAGGATAAGTCTTAACATCTTGAAGATCGAGTGGCTTAAACTCGTTGTATTGAGACATCTTGGCAGGAACTGCGGTTCAGGATCAGTATTGTCCGACAAGCGGAGTATATCACGCGTGACCGTTGCCGTTTCCGTTACGTCCGAGTCGCCCGTTCAGTAAAGGTCTGAGTGCGTGGCCCGTGTGTGAACGCCGAGATCTTGCCACCTCTTCAGGCGTTCCGGCGACCACAACTCGCCCACCGTTCTCACCGCCTTCTGGTCCAAGATCGATAAGGTAATCCGCTGACTTGATCACATCGAGATTGTGCTCGATCACGATCACGGTGTTGCCGAGTGAAACAAGGCGTTGAAGTACGTCTAACAGTTTATGCACGTCGGCGAAATGAAGACCGGTAGTTGGCTCGTCGAGAATATAGATTGTGCGACCGGTCGCCCGTTTCGAAAGTTCTTTCGCCAACTTGATGCGTTGCGCTTCACCGCCCGACAACGTGGTAGCCGATTGGCCCAGTTTGATGTAGCCGAGACCGACATCCAACAGTGTTTGAATCTTTTGATTTATCTGCGGCAGATTTTCGAGTAACGGCAGTGCTTCTTCGACAGTTGTGTCGAGCAGATCGGCAATCGACTTTCCTTTGTACCTAACGGCTAACGTCTCGCGGTTGTATCGAGCACCGCGACAAACATCGCACAAGACGTACACATCGGGCAGGAAGTTCATCTCGATGCGTTTCATTCCGTCGCCTTCACACGCTTCGCACCGTCCGCCTTTTACGTTGAAAGAAAAGCGACCCGCTTTGTAACCACGTTCGCGCGATTCCGGCAGCATCGCATAGAGTTCGCGCAAGGGAGTAAAGAGTCCGGTGTAAGTGGCGGGATTGGAACGTGGCGTTCGTCCAATGGGCGATTGATCGATCTCGATCACTTTGTCGATATGTTCTAGACCTTGTAGCGCGCGATAAGTTCCCGGTTCGGCTATTGAACCATAAAGATGCTTGGCGAGCGCAGGGTAGAGAATGTCTTCTACTAAAGTTGACTTGCCCGATCCGGACACGCCAGTTACCACGGTGAGCAGGCCTAACGGAAAAGTCGCGTCGATGTCTTTTAAATTGTTGGCTTGTGCGCCTTCGATGATCAGTGATTTTTCGTTTGGCGCGCGACGTGTTTCGGGCACTTCGATTTTCCTGGCGCCGCGCATGTAAAGACCGGTGATCGACTCGGGATTGTCGGCCACGTCATCGGCTGTTCCGCAAGCTACTAACTTTCCACCGTGAGTACCGGCGCCTGGTCCAAGATCGACTACGTAGTCGGCGCGCCGGATTGTCTCTTCATCGTGTTCGACTACGAGGACCGTGTTGCCGAGATCACGTAAAGCTGACAGTGTTTCGAGGAGTTTTTGGTTATCGCGCGGATGCAATCCGATTGAAGGCTCGTCGAGAACATACAGCACACCGCGGAGTTGCGAACCGATTTGTGTTGCGAGTCGAATTCGTTGACCTTCACCGCCAGACAAAGTTGATGAAGCGCGATCAAGTGTTAGATAACCGAGTCCAACTGTCTCGAGAAAATTTAACCTGTTTCTGATTTCCTTCAGAATTTGACCAGCGATCTGCTCTTCGCGCGAGTTGAGTTTAATCTGTCCAAATGCTTCAACGGTACTTTCGATTGGTAGCGCGCTGTATTCAGCGATGCCGCGCCCGCCAACTTTTACTGACAGAGAGTCGGAACGTAAGCGTTGTCCTTTACACTCGCGACAGAGAGTAGGTGAAACAAGCTCTTCGAGTGCAACCCGAATTTTTTCTGAAGGCGCTTCGTTAAGTCGATCGCGCAACCAGTTCAATGCGCCTTTCCATTCGCTCTGATATGAATAGAGGCCCTGGCTAAAGTTGAGCTTACCGTTTACTCCATTGAGAAAAGCATCCTTAACTTCTTTAGGAAGCTCTTCGTAAGGCGTTTTCGTATCGACGTTGAACTGTTTGCAGACTGCCGACAAGGCGCTTTTTAAGTAAGCAGATCCTTGCTTGTCGGTTGTGCCCATGAAACCGAGTTTGTCGGGCGTGAGACGCGCATCGGGAATCAGTTTCAGCGAATCGATCTCCATCACCGTGCCCAGGCCATGACAGCGTTTGCATGCTCCGTATGCAGAGTTGAATGAGAATGATCGTGGTTCAAGTGGCGGAACATTGATGCCGCAGTTCACACAAGCCATGCGCTCGGAGTAGAGCTTTTCCTCGCCATCGATAATCGAAACGAGCACGGCGCCGCCGGTTAGTTTCAGCGCGGTTCGGATTGATTCAGTGAGACGATCTTTGATTCCCGGCTTAATAAGCAGACGATCAATAACTGCTTCGATCGTGTGATTACGACGTTTGTCGAGTTTGATTTCTTCATCTAGCGAGAGTAAGTCGCCATCGACGCGAGCACGTAAAAAACCGTCTTTCGCCAGTTTTTCAAGTTCCTTCTTGAATTCGCCTTTACGTCCCCGGACAATGGGCGCCAGGACCATGACGCGATCGCCTTCCGGCAGACCCAAAACATTCTGAACAATTTGATCGACGCTTTGTCTGGTAATTGCGGCGCCGCAAATGTGGCAATGAGGAATGCCGATCGACGAAAACAGCAAGCGCATGTAGTCGTAGATCTCGGTAACGGTCCCGACGGTTGAGCGCGGACTTCTCGAAACGGTTTTTTGTTCGATTGAAATTGCCGGAGAAAGACCGTCAACGGAATCGACGTCTGGTTTTTCTAGTTGATCAAGAAACTGACGAGCATAAGCCGATAGCGATTCGACGTAACGACGCTGACCCTCGGCGTAAATTGTGTCAAAGGCAAGTGATGATTTGCCGGAACCGGAGAGTCCCGTGATTACGGTGAACTGGTCGCGAGGGATGTCGACGTTAACGTTTTTAAGATTGTGTTGGCGAGCGCCGCGAACGGATATGCGATCAATTGCCATGGGACTTCCAGACTGACCACTACACAGAAATGAAATTTGCTCTGTGGAGAAATGGCCATTCTAGCCGAGCGCATGATGAGCGGCAAGCGAGCGATAAAACTATGGGATTTTAAGCCGAGCGACTGGTTTTAGGGGAAAGTAAATCTCCGTTCTCTGGATTGGGCTTTTTGAAGTTCTTTCATTTTGATGGCTCGGCCGTATACAAACGTCCCAATCAACCCGAGAAGGTCGACTGTGCCAAAGATTGTTCCGGCGAGGTCGTGTCCCGACATAACCAGCACGAAGCTTAAACAGAGCATCAGAATTCCAATCACAAACCCCGTCAGAAGACCCCGATCTGCGCGCCGATCATCTCCCTTAATCACAATGTTTTCCAACTCTATTCGATGCGTCGATTGCACTTCGACCATCGTAAAGAGGCGATCGGCGCCGTCTGGAATGATGTCGTTGTACTGTCTTAGTAAGTTGGGAGGCGGTATTGGACTGTTGAAAGTCACTGCCGACATAAGCACCCTCGTAATTTGAGTCTCTATATTCGCAGAATTTACTGACTCACCATCAATGACACGATCGACTCTGCGATCTATTGAACGATGAGAGGTGTGAGGACTTTGACTATGCGGTTGTATCTTCCGCTTTTTCGTCAAATGAGTTAGCAGCGTTGAGGAAATCCAGGCCGATCATGGCCCAGTCGCTGGCGATGGCGCGTGCATCTGCCTCCGCGCCCGATTGTGAGGCGTTGTATTGAACCATTGAGCCGCTGATATCCATGACTGAAGCAAGCCCAGTTAGAAAGCCACGCCGGAAGAAAAAGAAATAAGACTCGTCTGAAAATTTATTCATAACTTCGATCCGAGCGCAGATTATTCCGCTCGCTTTTATCTGTCAATGACACAAGCGTAGAGAATGGATTACTTCGTGAGTAAGAAATGACAAATGCGGAGATCTGTTATCCCAGGGGCGGACGAAACGGCCGCGCTCCGACAGAAGAGGGCTTGTTAGTTCAAGGGGGCGGACGAAACGGATGCGCTCCGACAGAAGAGGCTTGTTAGTTCAAGGGGGCGGACGAAACGGATGCGCTCTGACCGAAGAGGGCTTGTTAGTTCAAGGGGGCGGCCGAAACGGGCGCGCTCCGACAGAAGAGGCTTGTTAATTCAGGGGGCGGACGAAACGACCGCGCTCCGACAGAAGAGGCCTGTTAATTCAGGGGGCGGCCGAGACGGCCGCGCTCCGACAAAGACGATTAGAAACTAAACCGCAGTCCAAACTCCATTCGGCGCGGAGCCTGGGAGGAGGTGGCGCGACCGAAGTATGGCGATGAGAGCACTCCGTTGTAGACGCCGAGATTTGTGTGATTGAGCAGGTTGAAAGCCTGGGCGTAGAACTCCATCGTGTAGCGCTTTGCTCCGCCCACTCCGATCGAGGGCGCCGACGCTCCTTCGCCCGCATTAATGCGGACCATTCTCACTTGCGGACCACCGGTCGCTTGTTGTTCCGGTCCGAAATTTTTACTCCAACTCAGGCGTGAACCTACTTCCCAACGTGCTGCTCCACGACCCGCATTTCGTTGCACTCCGAGAAGCCGATCGTTAATAACTGTGTCTCCGTTGTTATCGAACCCCGTCGTAATATTGTAGGGCAACGCTGAACTCGCCTGGATGATTGCGGACGCCCCGAAACCCTTAACGAGTCTCTTGTTAACAAACGCCGAGATCAGGTGATGAAAATCTGCTGCCGATGGTCCACGATCGGCGCGCAGGTTGTAGTTGTTGGAAGGCAGACTAAAAGCGCTATCTGCTTCGTTAGTATTCCTCATGTACATGTAGTTAACGTTCCAGAAGAAACCGTTAACAAAGGCGGCTGGTCCAACTCCAACCATCAAACGATGAACTGAACTGTAGCCCGAGGATTCAATATTCGTGATGTTGCCCATGGTCGGATCGGGCCGACCAATTCCCGGAACCGGCGAATTCAGATTGATTCCGTGGAGTAGATGAACTCCACGTTGGTACGTATAGTTTGACATCAAACGAACGACCTTCAGGGCAGTTGTTTCAACGCCGATCGACGATTGAATGATGTATGGCTGCTGGAAATCGGGATCGATCTGGATTCGACTTGCCGGCGGGATTGTTTGCACGCCTCCCAGAAACGGATTGGGATAACTCGGGTTTGCGATAATTACGTCGCGCTGTTTTTGACCATCGACGCGTAACGTTTGTTCATACGTTTGCGCTCCAAACCAGTCGTAGAAAATTCCTGAGCCACCACGAACCGTGACGTTGCCTTTCTTAAAAGGTGACCAGACAAAACCGAGCCTGGGCGCCAGATTAAACTTGCCTGGTCCATTTGTTTGCAGTTCCTGCCGCACGCCAAAACTGACAGTTAGATTTTTCTTTACCCGATAATCGTCCTGCACGTACCAGCCCGTTTGATATTGCGAATAGGAAACGGACGGATCGCCGATGCGTTGCGTGTATTGATTGGGCAAGCCGAGTTGAAACGCTGCGAGATTGGCAAACTGAAAAGTGCCAAAGGCATTGGAGGAATCGTTGCTGTTGTAGTGACCTCCTTCAAGTTGAACACCAAAACGGATTCCGTGTTTCTCGAGTGCGTAGTCGACGTTATCTGCCAGTTCGAAATCAAACCAATCGCGTCCGCCAAATCTTTGGGCACTACCGTCATTGAATGCGCCAGGGACCAGGATTGTGCGGCCGACGGAATTCGAGGTTGATTGAATGCTGGTCCAACGAGTTTGCAGCCGAATTTCATTGAAGAACTTCTTGCTGATCACTCCTGAGTCTGCTGCACGAGCAATGTATTCAGTTTGATCCTGCGAGTAGCCACGTGAGGTCAGATCAAAATCGCCGACCCCGAGATTGTTTTGTAGAACTGCATTACGTTGAAACTGCAATCGACCGGTATGTGTCTTGTTAACTGCATGTTCGAGGCGAGCGTCGAAATTGAGCCGGCGCGAAGGACGAAAGGCGAGATCGTTGATGTCGCCGGCCGGCGTTTTAGCGACGATGGTCCTGGCGTCATAAAATAGCGAACCATCGGCGTTGAGAAACAATGAAGTGTGATCTTTCCAGATTGGACCATCGAGTGAAAGACCAAATCGTCTTTGTTGTTCCGGACCACGGAACGGGGCGAAAGCCTGGCGCGCGTTCAGTGCTTCGTCGCGAAAGCCGAAGTTGAATGAACCATGCCACGAATTGACGCCGGGTTTGGTAGTGATGTCGACAAGTCCAAATCCGGCATCGTGATTTTCAGCCGCGTAAGGATTCAGACGAAAACGTATTTCTCGGATTTGTGATTTGGGCGGCAACTTGCCACCACGAAAACCGTTCACGCGAATTTGCGCTCCCGGACCAGCAAGCTGGTTGATGGCGTTTTCAAACTCGTCCGGATCGTCAGGAAGTTGCGCGATCTGATCGGCGGTGAGGACGTTGGAAAACGCCGCACCGTTCGGATTCGTGTTTCTAACCACAGCTTCCTCTTCGACGTTAACGTCAACCTTGATCGTCTCAATCTCAAGAACGATCTCGGTTCGATTAGGACCGGGCGCAATTATGAGGCCTTCGCTGTCCTGGGCTTTAAACCCGGCGGCTTCGACATGTAGTCGATACTGGCCGGGAGCGATCTTGTTGAAGCGAGCTTCGCCTTTCTGATTTGTCTGCACCAGTAATTGCGGCTTGCTGTTATTGATGAGTTGGATCTGGGCCTTGTTAACGAGCGCGCCTGAAGGATCGCGTACTACGATTTCCAAACTGCCATTAACCGGGCTTTGCGCGACTCCAACCTGACACAGAAGGAGGACAACGGTAAACACACTTATAGCGTGAATCGCGAGACGTTCGATTCGCATGTTCTCGACTCCTTCAGTGTTTTTCGAACTTGTCTGACTTGAACTGCGGGTTTACCTGGTACTTCGAAATCTCAAACTCTTCGGAGACTTCTTCGCCAGTCAGAAAAGTAAACTTATGAGGTAACAGGAGACCTCCGACTTTCTTGTGGTCCGAAAGTCGAATGTAGAAGTCTATTTCTTCAGGTTGGACTGGTCCCTCGGCAGCACGCTTTTTCTCAGCGTCTTCCTGAAGTTTCTTGATGTCTTCAGGTTTCGGAGCGCTGCCAGCTTGCCGTGTCATCGTCATTATGCGTGGTTTTTGACCGCGATAGCTTATTAAAAGTGGCAGGTGAGTTTGTTTATCGAAAAAGAGACGAACGGCAAATTTGTCTGGTCCGGTAACGTCAATCACATCGGCTTTTGCGTCGTCGACGTCTGATTCACCGGCGTAGGCGTATTGAACCTGAAACGATGGTGGCGCTGACAACGTTACCGCCAACAGGTAACGGACCATTTCGATTTGCGTAATTCGACGGAGCGCGGCTTCCATTTGTTCGGGGGTTGCTTGTTGTCCGCCCGGGCCATTGATACGGAAAATCATGCCTCCTCCGCCGCTCTGACTGTTCCACGCATGATCGCCGTTCATGGTTCGCGTGGTAATCATCGCCGTACTTAGACCACCGGGATTCATGGAATCTTCAACAGAATATTTGTCCGGAAGTGCGATACTGATCTCGCGATCGCCAGCCATTTGTCGTTCACCAAACATGCGACGATATTGGCCAATCAAATTCAAAGCTTGAATTTTCTGTAGTTGTTCATCACCGCCAACAGCGGCGCGGGCGAGCTTTAAAATCTCGTCGGCTTGCGTATCGGCAAAGGTGGGAGCGGCATAAATCAGTAGGCCAACGATGAGGAGGGCGAGCGAAACAAGTTTCTTCATAATTAGTTTTCCATTCCAATCTGTTGAATCGACGGGGTGGTCAATGGGTCAGGCAGATTCCGACTGGTGTGAAAGCATTCCAGGCGGTCCGGCCTATTCATCTGTCAGTGGTATTCACCGGAGCAAAATGAAAAGTTCCAGAAACTGGTCGTTGATTTGACACTCTTTTAAAGCAAGACCATACTCCGGTCAGGTTGAATCATTCCCGTCTCAGGCGATCGTCGTGAATCTTCCCAACGCGTTAACAATGCTCAGGATTTTTATTGTTCCACTGCTGGTGGCTGTCTTGTTGACGCCTTTTTCTGAGAGCTGGTTTGGTGTTCCGCGACATATCGTAGGCGTGTTGATGTTTCTTTCAGCGGCGCTGACTGATTATCTCGACGGTCAGATAGCGCGTCGTCGCGGTCAGGTCACCCGGTTGGGACAGTTGCTCGATCCGATAGCAGACAAGCTGTTGATCTCAGCCGCGCTGATTTCGTTGGTCGAGAACCAGTTGGCGCCTGCCTGGGCTGTGGTGATCATTATTGGTCGGGAATTTGCGGTGACCGGGCTGCGCTCGATTGCCGCGGTGGAAGGACATGTAATTGCGGCTTCGAAGATGGGCAAGGTCAAGATGCTTGCCCAGGTGGTCACGATTACGCTCTTGATTGCCTCGAGCGTAGCGGGCCGTCCGCCGGTGGGCAATTTCGGACGCCCTTTTCCGGCAATCGAATTTTGGTCCGTTCCCGAGCTCCGGTTGGCCTGGTCGCATCTCATTACCGATGCACCGACCACGGTGAATGACTGGCAAGTCCTTATATATACGGCCGGGCGGGCGATGTTATGGTTAGTAGTGATCTCGGCCTGCACATCGATGTACGGGTACTTCAGTTCGTTTTATCGTTCGGTCGTTGCGGAACGAAGCGCGAGAAAAGCCTCAAAGAGTAAGAACCCTGGTGGCGATGAGGTCAGTACCGTAACGCGGTAGAGGTTGTCAGTACCACCTCGCGGTAGCGGGTGGGTCGATCATCCTAGTGACATGGTACTGACAACCTCTACCGAGATAGTACTGACTCTTTGACGCGGCGAAATGCCCCTTTCCGACGGGGTGCGAAGGCGTTTTATCTATAACAGTGAGCGCGACTTGCGTTTTTGAAAGGCGCTTGCTAGTATCCGCATTTTGTCGGAATGCGCTATTTGTACGTATAGCACGCCGGCGTAGCTCAGTTGGTAGAGCATCTGATTTGTAATCAGAGGGTCGGGGGTTCAAGTCCCTTCGCCGGCTCCATGAGTCACTTGAAAATTGCAGGGGTGGTCGAGTGGTTAATGGCACCGGGCTGTAAACCCGGCAGGCTAACGCCTTACGTAGGTTCGAATCCTACCCCCTGCACCAGAGGGAGAAGCATTGCCGATTTCCAATTGCCGATTTTCGATCGGGTATTCGAGCGGTTTCTCAAATCGGCAATTGGAAATCGAAAGTGGCAATGTTGGGCGGGTGTAGCTCAGTTGGTAGAGCATCAGCCTTCCAAGCTGAGGGTCGCGAGTTCGAATCTCGTCGCCCGCTCCAATGATTTAAGGATGAAGTAGGAAGGATGAAGGACGAAGCTGGCCGGAAGTAAGTTTGATTCTTCCGCCTTCTTCCTTCATCCTTAGTTTTCGCGCCCGCGTAGCTCAGGGGTAGAGCGCCTCCTTGGTAAGGAGGAGGTCATGAGTTCAAATCTCATCGCGGGCTCCAGCGAAATCGTTAGCCTGCACTAACTAAATAGTTACGAACTTTATATAGAAGAGGCCAGGAAGAATGTCGAAGGAAAAATTTGACCGTTCAAAACCGCACGTGAACATTGGAACGATCGGACACGTGGACCACGGTAAGACGACGTTGACGGCGGCGATCACGAAGGTGTTGGCGAAGCACAATCCAAAAAACCATTTTGTGGCCTTCGATCAGATTGATAAAGCGCCGGAAGAAAAAGCACGAGGTATCACGATCGCGACG
>DATDMC010000047.1:0-9831 GCA_036518995.1 Pyrinomonadaceae bacterium
AATTTCGAGTTCTCTTTGCCGCAATCACAATTTGGAACCTCAATAGATACCTATACTCAAAGGCCCTCCGGATTATAAGCGAAAGCTCTTCTGTCGGAGCGCGTCCGTCTTCGGACGCCCCCTGCGAATAGAGGCTTCACGATTGTGTGCGATCGTGCCTGCTGGTTAGGTTAACGAGCCGCTACTTTGTACAAATCCCTCCCCGCGTTTTCGACGATCAGCGTGTCGGGGTCGGATGCTAATTCGGACCAGGGGAGATGATGGTGGTCCAGGTAGCCCAGGCGGACGCGGTGGCAGGTAGCTTCGGCGAGGCCGGTGGCCATGGTGATTTGATAACGAGGGACGATGCGACCGGATTCGTCGGTGCGACCGGCGTAGGAAACATGCGCGAGATGAGCAGCGATGCAGAGGTTTTCGCGCAACTCTTGCGAGACGCCAAGCATGTCGCGAACACTCTCCAATGGCGCGTAACCATACTTCTCGATCAACGCGCCATGTGTTTCAGAAAGCTTCGTCAGGTGCGGCGCGTAAATAATCAACTCGCCGCCTTCTTCGATGATGGCGCCAAGCTTGTAACTCGCTTTGCCGCCAACCCACATCTCGTCATAGTGCGGATCCAGCTTCGCAACGACCCGTCTGTACTTTCGTCCGGTAGAGCGAATGTGGACTAAGCTACTCAACGCCGCTGCTTGTCTAAAAGCTTCACGAACCTCACCAGCAAACAATCCATAGGTAACGAGTCGACCATCATCGTTGCGTGACACGACCGTGTTCAGCGAAATTATTCGCGCGGGAACAAGATCGGCAGCAGCTTCAATCAAACGTCGCGTCGGAGTATCAACGTTGCCAATGATGTGTTCGATACCGGCTAACGCGCCAAGCCAGTGCGTCATGTGCGTGAGTTCTGGTCCAGCCACACCGGGAAAGAAATATTTCGCACCGCCAGCGAAACCGGCAACTTCATGAGGAACTGTGGCGCCAAAGATCAAAACAGTGTCGTAGATACCGGGGGCGAGCAACTTGTTCAGACTCACGGGAACAGCGTCAGTAAGCAATCCATTCGTGAGTGTTGACACCTGTTCACTACTCAACTCACCAAGCTGAATCAAGTCGTCAGGCCGGTCCCAACGGTGGTCAAACAACAAACCACTAAATTCAGCAAGCCCGACCTTGGCAAGCTTTTGTTCAGCCGTCATTGATGGATGCGTGCCCTGGGCCACGAGCGCGTCGAAACTCTTTACTCGTCGCTCACCGAGTAATCGGGCCGCTACTGGAAACAGAATGTCGGTGTTGTCGTCGCGGGTTTTGTCGGGAATGATCGCAAGCACACGTTCGCCTGGTCCAATAACGGCGAGGCCTTGCTCGACAATTGACGCGAGCGTCGCAGGTGATAAGTCGCTATCGCGCGAACCTTCACCAACGACGCCCGGTATAAAGACTTCAGTTGACACTGGAACTTACGCAGGAACTTCCGTTTCGAGTTTGGCGTCCATCGTGATCTCGGCCTTAAGGAGACGCGAAATCGGGCAACCAGCCTTGGCGTTGGCGGCAGCAGTTTGAAATGCTTCGTCTGTTGCGCCGGGAATCCTGGCGGTCACGTCGAGATGCACTTTGGTGATCGTGAAACCCGCGTCAGTCTTTTCAAGCGTGACGGAGGCGGTGGTGTGAATTCGCTCGGCTGTCATCCCTGCGTTGCCGAGTTGGCCCGACAAGGCCATCGAGAAGCAGCCCGCATGCGCAGCCGCGATCAACTCTTCAGGGTTTGTGCCTTTGCCGTCCTCGAAACGAGTGCTGAATGAATATTGGGTGTTGTCGAGAACACCGCTGTCAGTAGAAATCGATCCTTTACCGTCCTTAAGCCCACCTTGCCAGACTGCTGATGCGTTACGCTTCATGAAAACCTCGAAATTGTAGATTGTTGATTACGGATTGATGTTAACCGCAACGTCCGGATGATGCCAGCGGGGGATTAGAAGCGACCGTGATTTTATCGTTGAATCAATTCATGCGTCGCTACGCGACGCGTCAACCTCATCGCGACTCCCCCGGCCCTGAAGGACCGGGCTAAATTCAATCGTCGCTACGCGACGCGTCAACCTCATCGCGACTTCCCGGCCCTAAAGGACCGGGCTAAATTCAAATCGTCACTACGTGACGCAACCCATCGCCGATCGGCATCACCTCAATCGGCAATCGCAAATCGGCACTCGCAAATCTACAGTGACACCGTTTGTTCGGCCCAGAACTGAAACTCGCGATGCTTGTGTTTCTCGGCCCTTGCCTGTTCGCCGCCGGCCACATCAACAACTCGATCAAACACCCGCTTCCCTACTTCATCGATCGTTTCAGTGCCATCAATCACACTACCCGCAGACAAGTCCAGATCGTTCGACATGCGTTCGAAGATTGGCGAGTTTGAAGCAAGCTTGATCACTGGCGCGATCGCGTTACCGATCGTTGTGCCGCGACCGGTAGTGAACACAACAACAGTCGCGCCTGCAGCGACAAGTCCCGGCGTCGACTCCTGATCGTAACCTGGACCTTGCATCAAATTCAGACCGCGATTTTTCGGCGTCTCTGCATATTCAACCACGCCTTCAACTCGCGTCGTGCCAGCTTTCGCGACTGCGCCTAACGACTTAATCGTGATGTTGAGCAAACCGCCGGCAATATTGCCCGGGCTCGGATTGTTGTTTAGCACCGCGCCAAACTTCGAAGCATAGTCTTTGTACCAGTCAACCATGCGATAGACAGCGCGTCCTGTTTCCACATCTTTCGCGCGATTCGCCAGCAGGTGTTCGGCACCACAAAACTCCGGCACTTCGGTAATCAAAACCGTCCCGCCTGAACGCACCAACAAATCGGCCGCTCGACCTAACGACGGATTCGCCGAGATACCGGAGAAGCCGTCAGAGCCGCCACATTTCACACCTAACACCAACTCACTAACCGGAACTTCCTCACGCGAAGTTTTGTTCACTTCAGGCAACATCGCTTCAACTTCTTTTAAGCCAAGTTGGATTGCCGCCTCCGTTCCGCCAACATCCTGAATACCAATCTTGGCCACCGGCTTATCAAACGACTTTTCGCGCTTCAACAAATAACGTTCGACTTGCGAAAGATTTGTCTTCTCACAACCAAGATCGATCAGTATCACTCCACCAACATTCGGATGATCGGCATAGTTTGAAAGCGTGCGCAGCATCACTTCGATCGTCGATCCATCCTGACAACCACAACCTTTGTTGTGTGGAATCGCAACGACACCATCGACGTTCGGATATTTCTGCTTGTTGTAAAGTGTGAACTCGGCAATGGTGGAGATCTGCTGCGCTTCATGACTCGCGCACATGCTCGTCGGAACAATCAAAAGAAAATTACGCGTGCCAACCCGTCCGTCTGGTCGACGATATCCCATGAACGTCGCGCGCTCACTGACGGGCAAGTAGTCTGGCTCGGGCGTGTGCAGAGTCTCCGGCAAATCTCTAACGATGGGAACATCGTTTGTCATGTTCGCATGCGTAATTTGGGTACCAGCGGTGATGCCAAGCGAAGTGCCAATTGGTTGACCAAACTGAAGCACAAAATCACCAGCGGGAATATCGCGAGTGGCAAAGCGATGTCCGGGCGGCACTGCGCCTCTGAGTTGAACGGTCGCGCCGCCGGGAAGTGCGACTTCGAGGTCCGTGAAAGTGGCTTTCTTCACCACCGCGACGTTGTCATTGGGATCGACAATGATCGCATATTCCGCAATCGCGGCTGTCTGGGGTATTTCAATGCTCGACATAATTTTCCTGCTGACTAAGTTTCCAACACATCCGGAAGGATTAGGGAACGAACATTCGGATGCAGTCTTAACCACAACCCGGGATTGTCATCGAGTTGTTTCTCACGTTCTTCAAGGTCTGGACTAATTTCAGTATCCAACAAACGACGATAACTTTCTCGTTTAGCCGGCGCAGTCGAAGCATCAACAATCGATTGCACGATACGACGGGCGGCAAGTATCGCGGCTGGTCCAAGTGTCAAGATATGCTTCGCTGAACGACATTCGGCTTCGTCAACTTCAGAAACCGCAGTGCCACCGGCTTTAAACTTCGTGATGTGATGCTCAAGAATGCTTTCTGAAATCGGAATCATCCCCGCGACATCATTAAAGCGCACGCCAGATGACGGCTTGATGTAGGCAAGATGCGATGCGCCGCCGGCTTCTGGTCCTAATCCGAGAAAGAACAGATCGATTCCACCCAACGACTCGAGTCGCGCGGCATAACGGGCCAACTCGCCTTCGAGATCTTCCGCGTCAGTTTTGATTGAATTGAAGCTAGCCACTTTGCGAAAGAAATCTTCACCAAGTAGTCGTTCAAAATCGCGGACAAAACTCAACCCATTGTCCATACGCAAAGGCGCGAGCGCGTCCTGCGTAAAGATGTGAAGACGACGCAGCAACGCATCTTTCTCATCTGTCTTCGCAATCTCGCCGAGCAAACGATGAAGGGCCTGGGCGCCGCGTCCACCAAGAATGATGATAACCAGATTGCCGTCTTTGGAGTTCGCGAGTGCTTCAATCTCCTGAAGCATCGTGCGACCAACTTCTTCCTCAGAAGGGACTACTTCGTACTTCAATTCCCGTGGGTCGAAATCAGCCAGAGAGGATGAAGTTGAGTCTGCACGCGACAGCCAAACATTTCCTGCCGCGACTCTTTTCGTGATCCCAGATTGGATTGTTGCCGACATGGATCGTAAATGGTCAATAGTGAATGGTTAATAGTGAAACCGTGAATCGGGAATAGTGAATCGGGAATCGATAATCAATGACCTACAAATTACAAACGCCGATTTCTCTATTCACCATTAACTATTCACGATTCACCATTAACTATCGCTGACGACTAAAAAGGGCTCCAAAAAGCACCGTGCCTTCGAAACCCTAACCAACTGTCTTCAAACTCGGACTGGTTAGACCAATCCAAATATTTGACCACGACTTTAACACGCGTGGCCTTAAGTACACAAGCAACAATTTGTCCATTTTTTCTGCGGGAAATCTCTCTAATTCTCAGTTCTCGCTTAGTTTTTTACGCTTGACGCGACTTAATAACCGATGGTACACAGTAAGTGCCTAAATCAGAAGTGGTCTAACCTTTAACCGATAAACTCTCCTCAAACTCTAAGGCCCTGTGCGGTAAGGGTCTTAAAGCTACAGGACTCGTTCGGTTAGCATTGGCGCTGCAAAAACGTCCCTGATTCGCTAAAAGTTACAGTCAAAAAAACCTAATTTTATGAGCCATTCTCGTCTCGAACTCAGCGATAAAGTCGCCGTCGTTATCGGAGGAACTTCCGGAATCGGTCTGGCCATAGCCAAAGGAATGGCCGAGGCCGGAGCCGACGTTGTGCCCACTTCCCGCCGATCTGAACAAGTCGAATCCGCTGCCAAAGAAATCGAAGCTCGCGGCAGACGTTCACTCCAAATTATTTCTGACGTTTCGGATCGCGCTTCGTTACAAAATGTCCTCGACGAAACAGTGAAGGCATTGGGCAAGGTAGATATCCTGGTTAATTCCGCTGGTCGGACCAAACGTGCTCCGACACTCGAATTCACCGAAGAAGATTGGAACGACATCATCGATACAAACCTGACCGGAACGCTTCGTGCCGCTCAGGTTTTTGGTCGACACATGCTGGAACGAGGCGCAGGCAGCATCATCAATATCGCCTCGCTGTCTACCTTCGTTGCGCTTTACGAAGTCGCCGCTTACTCGGCCAGCAAAGCAGCCGTCGCTTCGTTGACCAAGTCGCTGGCGATTGAGTGGGGACAACGCGGTGTCCGGGTAAACGCGATAGCACCCGGCGTCTTTCGCACACCACTTAACGAAAAACTGCTTGATGAGACTGACCGTGGGCGCGAGTTTTTGTTACGAACGCCGATGAAACGTTTCGGCAAGGTTGAGGAGTTGGCGGGCGCCGCGATCTTTCTGGCGTCCGATGCTGCCAGTTTTGTGAATGGTGAAATATTGACCGTTGATGGCGGCTTTCTTGCCAGCGGAGTCAATCAGTAGGAATTGCGGAAATGCAGCGGCGCCGTCTATAGGACCGCAGGCGTCCTCCCCTGCCAGCGCTAATAATCGGATCCTGCGGCGCCTACATTTCATCATGCGATCAGGCAGGCGAGGACGCCTGCGGTCCTATAGACGGCAATTCCAACGGACTTGTTTTAGGAGACAAACGACATGAGCGATGCCACCGAAACGGTGAAAGGAACTATCCCCACTCAAGCGGCCGGATCAGCAGCAACTCCGAGTACGAGTTTTTCAGTGGGGGATGTCGGCGCAACCATCGGGCGCTATCGCTGGGTAATCTGCGGTCTTTTGTTTTTCGCCACGACCGTCAACTACGTCGATCGCCAGGTCCTGGGAATCCTTTCGAAAGACTTGAAACTGGCTATTGGCTGGACGGAAGTCGATTACGGCAACATCGTCGCCGCCTTCAATGCCGCCTACGCGTTTGGATTATTGATCGCCGGCCGAGTGATGGATCGTATCGGCACCAAACTCGGCTATACCGCAGCGCTGATCTGGTGGAGCCTGGCAGCGATGGCCCATGCGCTCGCGACCACTCCGTTTGGATTTGGTATCGCCCGCGCTTCACTCGGAATTGGTGAAGCCGGTAATTTTCCCGCCGCCATCAAAACCACAGCCGAATGGTTTCCCAAAAAAGAAAGAGCGTTCGCCACCGGAATTTTTAATGCCGGTTCGAACGTTGGCGCGATTGTGGCGCCGCTACTCGTGCCGTGGATCGCAGGACACTGGGGCTGGCAATGGGCGTTCATACTTACCGGCGCACTCGGCTTCATCTGGCTCGCGTTATGGATTCCCATTTACGCCCGACCCGAAAATCATCCGCGTGTTTCCAAAGCCGAGTTGGCCCACATTCAAAGTGATCCACCGGATCCACCAGCCGCAAAAGTTCCCTGGATGAAACTGATTCCGCGTCGTCAGACGTCGGCGTTTGCAATCGGCAAGTATCTGACCGATCCGATCTGGTGGTTTTATCTCTATTGGATTCCACCGTATTTACGCGACACTCACAAACTCGATCTGACCACAATTGGACCACCGTTGATCGCGATCTACTTAATCGCCGATATTGGCAGTATCGGTGGCGGCTGGCTCTCGTCGACGTTTATCAAACGTGGCTGGACGGTGAACCGCTCGCGCAAGATCGCGATGTTGATTTGCGCACTCGCTGTTACGCCAATCGTTTTTGTCTCGCGAGTGCACAATCTCTGGGGCGCAGTTGCTTTGATCGGACTCGCCGCCGCCGCGCATCAGGGTTGGTCCTGTAATATCTTTACGACTGCGTCTGATATGTTTCCGCGCCGGGCGGTCGGGTCGGTGGTGGGAATCGGTGGTATGGCCGGCGCACTTGGCGGTGCGACGATGGCCGTCGCGGTTGGTTACATTCTTCAATACACGAATAATGGGTACGGCATCGTCTTCGCAATTGCGGGATCGGCGTATTTAGTCGCGCTACTCGTGATGCACTTGTTAGCGCCCAATCTCGAACAAGTCCATGACATCGAAGCACCGCCAACCAATGCCGTTTCGGGAGGAAACTTGATCGGGTTTGGATTCATGGGACTCATTTTTGGTTCCTTCGGCGGCTGGTGTTTCGGGCTTATCAGACACGTTCCTGGCAACACGCTTTTCGAGCACATGATCACTGGCGGCATTATCGGCGCCGTCATCGGAGTCATTGCGGGATTCGTTATTGCCAAAGTTGTTTTCACTGCAAGGGCCTAACGCATGGCAGAACTAACTATTAAATCGAAGGCGACGTGTCGTTGGGACATTGTCAGCCTCGGCGAAGTGATGTTGCGTCTCGATCCAGGTGAAGGACGCGTGCACACAACGCGCAACTTTCAGGTTTGGGAAGGTGGTGGCGAATACAACGTCGCGCGCGGCTTGAAACGCTGCTTTGGTTTGGAGGCCGCAATCGTCACCGCGTTGGCTGATAATGCTGTCGGGCGTCTGGTCCAGGATCTGATCTATCAAGGTGGTGTCGATCAATCACACTTGAAGTGGGTGAAGTATGACGGGGTCGGACGAACAGTTCGCAACGGACTGAATTTTACTGAACGTGGTTTCGGCGTGCGCGCCGCTGCGGGTTGTTCGGATCGTGGGCACACGGCCGTGTCGCAACTGCAACCGGGCGATATCGATTGGGACGAAATCTTCGGTAAAGAAGGCGCACGCTGGTTTCACACGGGCGGCATCTTCTGCGCACTCTCTGAATCGACACCGGCCGTGGCGCGGGAAGCAATGCTCGCGGCTAAGAAGCACGGCACAATCATTTCTTACGATCTCAATTATCGCGATTCGCTTTGGAAAGCTATCGGTGGTCAACAAAAAGCTGTTTCGGTTAATCGTGAACTCGCGCCGCTGGTCGACGTGATGATTGGCAACGAAGAAGATTTCACTGCTGCGTTGGGTTTCGAAGTAGAAGGGATGGATGAACATCACTCAAAACTCGATGTGCAGAATTTTCGCAGGATGATCGAACGAGCAACAAGTGAGTTTCCAAATTTCCAGATAGTTGCCACTACACTGCGCCATGCGAAGACTGCGACTATCAATGACTGGGGAGCAGTCTGTTACGCAGACGGCGAACTCTATCAAGCTCCGGTGCGCGAGAATCTTGAAATATTTGATCGAGTTGGCGGTGGTGATTCATTTGCTTCCGGATTGATTTATGGATTTTTAACCGAGCGTGGGCCGCAGTGGGCGGTTGAATGTGGCGCGGCGCACGGCGCGTTAGCAATGACTACGCCCGGTGATACAACGATGGCGACTTTGTCAGAAGTCGAGCGCGTAATGAAAGGCGGCACCGCCCGCGTCGCCCGCTGATCTTCTTCTCTGCGTCTCAGCGTTCTCAGCGTCTCTGTGTTAAGGCTGAGGCTCAATTACATGCACCTCGATTTTTAACACAGAGACGCAGAGAGACGCTGAGACGCAGAGAAGACTATGGCTCACTAACAAATCGAAACATGCATAAGAACGACGTAATTAAACAGATACGCGATATCGGCATCATACCCGTCGTGCGCGCGACGTCAGCCGATGAAGCAATGCAGGCCATCGACGCGATTCGTGAAGGTGGTGTCAACGTACTCGAGATCACGATGACCGTGCCGGGAGCTGTCGGCGTCATCGAACAACTCTCGAAGAAGTACGGCAACGATGTTTTGGTTGGCGCCGGCACTGTTCTCGATCCGGAAACTGCTCGCGCGTGCATTCTTGCGGGCGCACAGTTTGTTGTCAGTCCCGCATTGAATGTAGACACGATTGCGATTTGTCGTCGTTACGGAGTTGCAGTTATGCCTGGCGCCTTGACGCCGACCGAAGTGGTCCAGGCATGGACCGCCGGCGCAGATTTTGTAAAAGTGTTTCCGGCTGGCGCGATGGGTGGCGCAAGTTACTTAAAAGCATTGAAGGCGCCGTTGCCACAGATCGAGTTAGTGCCGACTGGTGGAGTTTCGTTGAAGACTGCGGCCGACTTTATTAAAGCAGGCGCGAGTGCGCTGGGTGTAGGCGCTGACTTAGTTGATCTGAAAGCGCTTCGTGACGGACAGGCAAGCGTGATAACAGAACGCGCAAAACAGTTTGTCCAAATCGTCCGCGACGCCCGTTAAAACCAGCTTTTGTCGGAGCGGGGCCCGGCCCGGGCCCCCCCGTAAAAAAACTCCCCCCCCCCACGGACCGGGGGGGCCCCGCCGGGGCCGCCCCCCCCCCAAGGGCGGGCGGGGAAGTTTTTAAAACAAAACAGGCCACA
>DATDMC010000048.1:0-42141 GCA_036518995.1 Pyrinomonadaceae bacterium
GGAAATCTTCCTGACTCGATGGACCGGAAATGAATCAAGCAGTTCGTTGGAAAAGATGATGCCGGCATTCGTTTCTTCGAGCTGGTCCAGGTTAACAAAGCCAACACGATCAGCGAACGGTTCTAAGAGGTCAGTCGCTCGTGCAGTTGCGTCACTGCTCACATCAACGATCAAATATTTCGTCACTTCAAAAATCGCTGGATACGAAGACTGAAGCGTCTGCAGCACACCGTCAGCAAACTGTCCGTTGCCGGCGCCAAATTCAATGATCTTTAACTCAGCCGGTCGCGCCATTCGCCCGTAAAGTTCGACAAAATAATGAGCGAAGGTAGTGGCGAAGAGTGCACTGGATTCCGGACTCGTCCGGTAATCCCCCGCTCTTCCCCAACGCTTTAAGTCGGCGCGACTGTAATAACCAAGCGTTGGATGATAAAGAGCGAGGCCCATCCACTCGCGAAATGTAATCCTGCCTGCAGAGCGAATGCGGTCCCGGATGACTTCCGCTAAGGTTGAGTCCACAGTTCTCCGCAAAAATTCGGATCAAGACCTGGTGAGAAACACAACGAACCGTTTTCACTGATCGCCGCTGCGATCTTCTTTGTTGAGCAGCCGCGTCGTGTTTTCAGTAACACTTGGGGGGTTCACAAGTTCTGCAGTGTTGGGACGTCCACGCCAGCTCAGGCCGGACTGCGCTGGTGGTGGAGGCAACGCTTGATTTCGTCGAGGTGGACTAAACTGAGGCGCGGCCATTGGTGGCGCGCCAAAGGGACGCGCGGTCGGAAAGACTGGCCGCGGCGCCGGTTCCTCGAAGAGAGCCGCAAATAACATTCGCAGTGGTCCACCCAGGAAGCAAATGAGTGCCGCCAGTCCCGTTAAGATTTCCGGAAATGCGCCATTGACGTAGCTGGCAAAGAGACCAAGAATCGGAACAATGATCACGCCCAGCAAAAAGAGCATGCCGCCCTGACGCACACCGCGTTTCCTGGGTGACATTTCCTGGGGTGTGTCAGGATCACGAAAGACCGGCAACATGCCGCCATTGCTCAGTAGCTGCATCACTCCATCAAGCGAAAAACCGCAGCGTGAACAAAACCGCACAACACCAGGAACTTGCTGTTGACCGCATTGCGGACAAAACATCGAATAGTTTCCTCTGTGGATTGCAGATTTAAGATTGCATATTTCAGATTGTCATCTTACTAGAACGACATTTGGAATCTTCAGGCTCTCAATCTGAAATTTTTTAAAATTAACTGTCGGACATAATAACTCCGGTAGCACTTACATCGGAAAGCATTTTCAACGTCGCAACGGCCCGCCCGCGGTAATCTGTTGACCTCGCCAAAGTCTGCAGCAGCAACTCAAGCACCGGACAGTTGTCAGACCACGGTACGGCGATGTACTTCAGCAACACGTCGTCAGCGGCGAGACTCGCGAAAGCGCGTCGTTTCGCTGTTTCAACCTCCGACAAATATTCAAGAATACGAGAAGAAGTCGACAGTGTCTCTGGTAGAGTCCATTCGAAAGGATCGTCCCAGAGATTGGTTGTTATGCCGCCACACGTCTGTTCTACTACGCCGGCACTTCTGAGAATGTTCTCGCCCACCGTTAAGCTAGGGGTTGGACGATAGAGGAGATGATCGGGAACTGACGTGGTGAGAGAACGAAGGCCATCGATTGCCAAAGTGAATTGTCGATCGAGAAGGTCGATGGCCTGCCGCTGACTGGTTTGCATCTGGAAGAAGCAGGCGGGGACGCCTGCGGTCCTACTACCTGCCTTTAGTTCGTCGATCAGTCTCTTCTATCACAGTACCGTAACTTCGACCACCAAAACTAAAGCCGTTATGTACATATCCTTTGGTCCCGACCTGGGAGCCACGCGAGGGAATGCCGCGCCGCGTAGCGACCCAGATTCTGCCGGTGCCGTCGTCTATTTCATACGCGCCGTTGCCAAGCACGCCATAACTATCAGTGACGCGCCCAACAACTCCTACTTCCTTGTTGCGATATCGGCCCGGGTCGGCGTTGATCTTTGCGATGTTGGTCTGACTCGGACAGGCGGTTAAAAAAATAGTAGTACCAAGGATGGCGAATAGAACAAGGGACTTTTTAATAGCAAGCATTAGCGTCTCCTTTGAAGAAGAGGGTCCACGGTCCAAAGACCAAAGTCTGTATTTCGTACTTCGTATCACGTACTTTGGACTTTGTATCTCGTACTTCGTACTTCGTATCACGTACTTTGGACTTTGGACTTTGGACTTGGGACTTGTTCTTACTTCCCGAACCAGCCAATCGGTCGGCCGGACAAGTCAACCCACACACTCTTCGTCTGCGTATACAACTCCAACGCATGCTTGCCCATTTCACGTCCATAGCCTGACTGCTTGTAACCGCCAAATGGAGACGCAGCATTGAACATGTTATAGGTATTGATCCAGATCACACCGGCCCTGATCGCCTGGGCAAAACGATGTGCGCGCGTGAGGTTTTGCGTCCAGATGCCCGCTGACAATCCATAGATCGTGTCATTCGCCTGCTTGATCAAATCATCTTCGTCCTTGAACGTAATTACTGACACCACTGGTCCAAAGATCTCTTCCTGGGCCACGCGCATCTTGTTGGTTACGTCACCGAAAATCGTCGGCTTGAAGAAGTAACCTTTCTGGAACTCAGTATCGAGTTGCGGCGACTCGCCACCAGCAATAACCGACGCGCCTTCAGTACGCGCAATGTCCACATAACCTTTAATTCGGTTCAACTGCTCTTCCGAAACCTGTGGTCCCATCTGCGTGTTTTTGTCCATCGGATCGCCAACCGCAATTTTCCCGGCTCGCTCCGACAGCTTCGAAACAAACTCGTCCTTCACGGATTCTTCAACAAACAAGCGCGAGCCGGCACAACAAACCTGGCCCTGGTTGTAGAAAATTCCCATCATCGCGCCAGCCACCGCCTGGTCCATGTCGGAATCAGCAAACACGATGTTCGGAGCCTTACCGCCAAGTTCAAGCGACACTTTCGTCAGATTGTCGGCCGCATTTTTCGCGATGATCTTTCCGACTTCGGTAGAACCCGTAAACGCGATTTTGTCGATGCCCGGATGCGACGCCAATGCGGCCCCGGCAGTTTCACCATAACCGGGAACGATGTTGACCACCCCTTCGGGAAATCCTGCTTCCTGGATCAACCTGCCTAATTCCATGGCGCCGACCGGAGTCTGCTCAGCCGGCTTGAGGACAATCGTATTTCCTGCTGCCAACGCCGGAGCGAGCTTCCAGGCTGCCATCAACAAGGGGAAATTCCAGGGAATAATTTGACCACAGACTCCGATTGGTTCGCGCAAGGTGTAGTTAAACATCTTGCCGGGTACGGGAATCGTTTCACCTTCAATCTTCGTGGCCCAACCAGCAAAGTATTCAAAGTTCTCCACAACCTGCGGCAGATCGACATAAGTCGACTCTTTGATCGGCTTACCATTGTCAGCAGTTTCCAGGGCAGCCAGTTCCGGTAAGTGCTCTTCGATTAGCTGTGACAACTTGTAAAGCAGTCGACCGCGATCGCGCGCACTCATCTTGGACCACTTACCTTCGAACGCGCGACGGGCAGCAATGACAGCTTTGTCGATGTCTGCCTTGTCGCCTTCGGCAACTTCCGCGAGCGTCGCGCCTGTTGCGGGATTTGGCGTAGTGAAGGTCTTTCCGGATTCCGCATCAACCCATTGGCCGTCGATGAAAAGTTGATACGACTTTGGACTTGTGTTCTCAACCGGCTGTACAGATGACATATTTATCTTCCTTGGCTAACAAACATTAAAAGACTCGCAACTTCCACTGAAGCTCAGTAGTCAGTCGTGCCCGAGAGCAGTTGTCTCAAAACATACGGCAGAATTCCACCGTGGTTGTAGTAATCAACTTCAATCGGAGTATCGATTCTCAGCTTAACCGTTACTTCATCGGTTGAACCGTGGGCCCGATGAATTAATAGCGTCAGATCCTGCAGGGGACGAATCCCCGCGGCGATGCCCACTAAATTAAAGGTCTCAGTTCCATCAAGATTGAGCGATGCAGCATTCGTATCGTCTTTGAACTGGCAGGGAAGAACGCCCATGCCCACCAAATTACTGCGATGAATTCTTTCAAAACTCTGCGCGATCACTGCCTTCACACCTAACAAACGAGTTCCCTTGGCGGCCCAATCACGCGAACTTCCCGTTCCATATTCCTGGCCGGCAATAATTACCAACGGCGTGCCGGCACTTTGATATTTCATCGCCGAGTCGTAGATGCTCATGCGTTCACCATCAGGTTGATGAACTGTGACGCCGCCTTCAACGCCCGGCACCATTAAATTTTTGATGCGAACGTTGGCAAAAGTGCCGCGCACCATCACTTCGTGATTACCACGGCGCGCGCCATAACTGTTGAAGTCTCTTACCTCAACACTATGCTGTTGCAAATAGAGTCCGGCCGGTGACGAAGGTTTGATAGCGCCTGCTGGACTAATGTGATCGGTCGTTACCGAATCGCCGAAGATAGCGAGCGGACGAGCATTTTTGATGTCGCCGATTGGTTCCAGGCCATTCCTGAAGTTGTCGAAATAAGGAGGTTCGCGAATGTAAGTCGATTCCGTATCCCACTGGTAAACATTTCCGGTCATCGTGGGAATCTCATTCCAGAGCGGGTTTTGATCCGCAAAGTTACTGTAGAGAGTTTGATACGTTTCCGGATCGAATGCAGCCCGCATTACCTCGTTCACGTCTTTTAAGGTCGGCCAGATGTCTTTCAGATAAACTTCTTCGCCGTTGCTGCCCGTCCCAATCGGTTCAGTCGTCAAATCGACGTCAATGCGACCAGCCAGCGCAAAAGCAACTACGAGCGGCGGACTCATCAGGAAGTTGGCCTTGATACTTTGATGCACACGCGCTTCGAAATTGCGGTTCCCTGACAAAACTGACGCCGCTATCACATCACGATCATTAACAACCTGCTCGATGGATGGATCGAGTGGACCAGAGTTGCCAATACAAGTCGTGCAGCCGTAGCCGACGAGATTAAAACCGAGTTCGTTGAGATAGCTTTGCAGACCGGTCTTTTCGAGATACTCAGTCACGACTCTGGAACCGGGCGCGAGAGAGTTCTTAACTTTACGATTCACCGAAAGCCCGCGCTTCACTGCATTTTTCGCGAGTAAGCCGGCCGCCAACATAACACTCGGATTTGAAGTATTAGTACATGAAGTGATCGCCGCGATGAGCACATCACCGTGGCCGAGCAATTCGTCGCCTGTGGGAAATTCGTCTTCCGGAATGCCATCGACAAGATCCGGAGTGGGACGGTTATTGATCATTTCCGTTTCCGTCCAAACGCTGGTTTCCGTTGCCGATTCGTCATTGGTAGCATTTGTCGGGACCGTCTCAGAACGTTGCTCGCCGCCACCGGCGATAACGAGTTGCGTGTCCTCACCGATCTTTACGTGGTAGCGGGTCCAAACCTCGTCTTCAGTTTTTCCGTAACCACCGTCTTTGGCAGGCTTGACCATCAACTGATTAAACTGGTCCTTCAGGTTCTCCAGTTCAATTCGATCCTGCGGGCGCTTTGGACCAGCAACACTTGGTTTAATCGTAGCGAGATCCAGATCATAAACGACGCTGTAGTCACACTCGCCCTTCTTCGGAATACCAAACATTCCCTGCGCCTGATAGTAACGACGCACCACGTCAACGTGTTGAGACTCTCTCCCGGTCGCTAACAGGTATTGGCAGGTTTCTTCATCGATGGGGAAGAAACCCATTGTGGCGCCATATTCCGGGGCCATGTTCGCGATGGTCGCGCGGTCGGTGACTGACAAACCAGTCGCGCCTTCACCATGAAACTCGACAAACTTACCGACTACTTTGGCAGCGCGCATCATCTCGGTGACACGCAATACGAGATCGGTAGCAGTAACGCCTTCGTTGAGAGTTCCAGTTAAGTTGACGCCGACCACGTCAGGAGTCAGGAAGTAAACCGGTTGGCCCAACATGGCTGCTTCTGCTTCGATACCGCCAACGCCCCAACCAACAATTCCCAGACCATTGATCATCGTCGTGTGCGAATCGGTACCGACGAGTGTGTCGGGAAAATAGACCGACTTCTCCCACACGTTCCTGGCCAGATATTCGAGGTTGACCTGGTGACAAATACCAATGCCCGGCGGGATGACGCGGAAGCCATCAAAGCCCTGCGTTCCCCATTTCAAAAACTGGTAACGCGAACGATTGCGTTTGAACTCCATCTCCATGTTCTTTTCAAACGCATCTTTGGTGCTGGAAAAATCAACCTGGACCGAATGGTCGATTACCAGATCTACAGGAACAAGCGGCTCGATGAGTTCGGTATTTTTTCCGAGTCGTCCCACCGCCGAACGCATCGCGGCGAGGTCGACGAGAAGTGGAACGCCAGTAAAGTCCTGAAGCAAAACGCGCGCTACGATGAACGGAATTTCTTCAGTCCGTTCAGCATTGGCTTGCCAGTTGGCGAGCGATTTTACGCTTGCTTCGGTGATCTTTACGCCGTCACAATTGCGCAGCACCGACTCAAGAACGATACGAATACTTACCGGAAGACGAGAGACTGGTCCAACACCAGATTTTTCGAGCTGTGGAAGAGAGAAGAACTTACCGGCGGAACCCGAACCTGTTTCAAAAGTCTGCAAAGAGCCGAACGGACCATCTGGCATCGGAGGCTAAATCCTTTCCTGGAAAGTGAGACAAAACGAGTTTGTCTGTGACGATGAAATGTGGTGTGTTTGGTGGTTCAAATTGCAGTGTAAAGTTCGCTTGATTAATCGTCAAGCCGCCACTTTTTTGTGCTTGTCGATACTTAAAAATACTCTGGATTGCCTGCTTTAGCGCGCTTTTGTTATAGTTCCGACAACGGTTCCCCCTAAACATCTCAATACTGACTTCAGATCGCGCGAGTGTTCAAGAATTACGATCTGAACGGCCGATTTCTTTGCAGTTGAAACAACGAGTGAGGAGACTTTATGCCCAAGAAGCATGCCGAAGATTTTGAATATCTCGCCAATAACCCCGACTATGTTCCTGATCCTGAGATTGAAGAGTTTATGGAAGAGGAGATTTCACGGGCTCCCAAAGATCCTGAATTGTTAGCACAGCGACTACGAAATAACACTTCGGCTTCACCGAGCGATGCGGGTGGCGATTTGGATGCGAATTGGGAAGATGTCAATGACAGTGGATCAGAAACAGTAGCAGGTGACAATCCTACGCCGGAGCAGTCGCTCGTCGAAGAAAATGCTAAGGCCGTGGGTGTGAGCTATGAAGACAATGAGGAACTTGAGTTTATCGATAAGATTGAAAAACGTGATCGCGATCGCTTCGAGCTCGATGAGGATTCGAAATCAACAGAAGATATGATCTAGAACTGCTTTTGACTATCCAGCATCAAGGTGACTGGACCATCATTCACCAGTTCGACCAGCATCGTCCTGCGAAAACTCCCGGTCTCAACCTTACTCACGAGACTTCTGCTCTTCTCAACGAAGTATTCATAGATCGGCTCCGCCACTTCCGGCGGGGCCGCAGCACTCCATGACGGTCGTAAACCGCGCCGAACATCGCCATACAAAGTAAACTGCGAAACCACTAATAGTTCACCGCTGGTGTCTTTCAGCGACAGATTCATTTTCCCATCGGGATCGTCAAAGATTCTGAGGGCCACAATCTTTTCTGCCAGGTAGTCGGCATCGGCGTGCGTGTCAGAAGAGGCGACGCCAAGAAGAACCAGGAGACCGGCAGAAATGGCGCCGACAATTTCCTGATCGACCGTAACGCTTGCACGTGTGACTCGTTGTACAACAGCTCGCATGTTTGTGATGGAGGTTTTACTGATGTCACAGACTCGACGCTGAAAGCATCACAGACTCGACGCTGAAAGCGTCACAGACCTAACGCTGAAAGCGTTTCGTCTCAAAGCCCAGGGTTGAGCTTTGGCAACCCTGGGGTAGCAAGCGGCGCAGTTCTCAACTCCGAAGGAGTTGCGCCGGGTGCGAGGGCCAGAACGAGATCGAACGGATAATTAGAAGCACGAATATTCCACCGATACGCAACTCCTTCGGAGTTGCGTGGTTTTATTCGTACGATTTACCCAGGGTTGCCAAAGCTCAACCCTGGCTTTGAGACAAAACGATTTCAGCGTTTCCCGCAGTTGTCCCCTTGAGATTCATTATTTTCGTTTAACCCTGAAGCTTCGTCTTCAACCTATCGTTAACAATTTTGGGGTTCGCTTTTCCTTTTGACGCCTTGATTACCTGTCCGACAAAGAAACCAAACAACGCTTCTTTACCGGAAAGATAAGCGGCAAGTTGATCGGGATTCGCTGCAATTACATCATCGATCAAGCCGTCGATAGCGCCAGTATCACTGACCTGGACCAACCCTTTTTCTTCAACGATAGACTGGGCGCTTTTTCCCGTTTTGAACATTTCAACGAGGACATCTTTGGCCTGTTTGCCACTGATCTTTTCTTCATCGATCATTTTGATCAGCGAGCCTAGTTCCTTTGCCAAGACTGGAGATTCCGCGGCAGATAAATTACCGGCTTCGAGTTCGCGCAGGAGTTCAGAGCGGATCCAATTTGCCGCCGCGCGTGGATTGTTTGAAGCTGCTGCAGCTTCTTCGTAATAGTCGGCCAACGACCGATCGGAGACGAGTTGAGAAGCATCAGCGAACGACAATGAGTACTGCTCGATGAAACGCTTACGACGAGCTTCCGGTAACTCCGGCATTTCAGCCTGCACACGATCGATGAGTTCTCGCGAGACAATGAGTGGCGCAAGATCGGGTTCCGGGAAATAACGATAGTCGTGGGCCTCTTCTTTCGAGCGCATTACGCGCGTTTCCAGTGCCTTGTCGTCCCACAACCGTGTTTCCTGCGAGAGCTTGCCGCCCGACTCCAGCGTTTTGATATGACGAGCAACTTCGTATTCAATCGCTCGTTGCATAAAACGAACTGAGTTCAGGTTTTTCAGTTCGACCTTCGTGCCAAACTTTTCATCGCCCACACGTCTCACGGAAACGTTTGCCTCGCAGCGAAGATTTCCCTTCTCCATGTCGGCGTCAGACGCTCCAACCCACTGCAACGAACGCCGAACATGATTCACGTAATCGTAGGCTTCCCACGATGATCGAAAATCAGGTTCAGTCACGATTTCAGCCAGCGGCACACCAGCGCGATTTAAATCTATATAGGAATAACGATCGACTTCGGGCAATCCTTCGTGCACGTTCTTGCCGGCGTCTTCTTCAAGATGAAGTCGCGTGATGCGAATCGTCTTCGGCTTCCACTCGATGGGATGACCAGCGTCATCGCGTTCCGCGGTCATAATCTCGAGTTCGCCATTTGCGGAAAACGGTTGATCGTACTGCGAAATCTGATAACCCTTTGGCAGGTCAGGATAGAAATAGTTCTTACGCGCAAAGATCGAGGTCTCGTTGATGTGCAGACCAAGCGCGAGCGCTGCGCGAGCGCCGAGTTCGACTGCTCGTTGATTCAACACCGGCAGTGCACCCGGTAGACCAAGACAGACAGGACAAGTGTTGTCGTTTGGTTCGTCGCCAAACCGCGTCGCACAACCGCAGAATATTTTTGATTCCGTGCTCAACTGAGCATGAATTTCAAGGCCGATAATTGTTTCCCACATGGTTTTAAGAATTTCAGATTTCAAATTTCAGATTTAAGATTGTTAAGAACCTTGATTAGACGAGCAATCTGCAATCTTAAAATATCGCTATCTCAGCCAGGCTATCTCTCACTCTGCGTCTCTGTGTCTGCCTCTGAGTCTCTGTGTTGAAATCATTCCGACCACGATGCGGATCGACATTTTCGACACAGAGACTCAGAGAGACACAAAGGCACAGAGATCAAGCTTAATCTGACGAGAGTATAACACTGGCCTGCTACATTAAAGACGGCGTACTAAACCATGCACGGGTGTAACGCGCGGCACTCCGGACACCGGATGCGCATCAACCAACACCTCGACATCGAAGACTTCGCGAAGTATCTCAGGTGTAATCACAGCGCTCGGACTTCCCGCCTGAACCGCCTTACCTGATCTCATCAGCACTACTACATCAGCGAACTGCGCCGCCAGATTGATGTCATGCGTCACGACCAGCGCGGCTGTCTTTCGTTCATCACAACGCTGCCTCACAAGCGACAACAAAGTCGATTGATGCGACATATCAAGATTTGCGGTTGGTTCATCCAACAACAAAATCTGCGCTTCGGTAGCAAGCGCCCGCGCGAGTACGGCCCGCTGTCGTTCACCGCCCGAAAGTTCATTCATCAGCCGTGAACTAAGCCCCGTCAATTCAGTTTCCTGAAGTACCGACTCCGCAATAGCGAGGTCCCGCTCAGTCTCCCAGCCCCATCCAGTGTTCGCAGCCCACATGAACCGGCCGCCCAACACAAACTCCAGCACCGTCACCGGAAATCTCAACTCCGCCTCTTGCGCGACCACGGCAATGTGACGCGCGATGGTTCGCCGGCTGAATTTGTCTAAACGTTCCCCATTTAGAAGTACTTCTCCACTTGCCTGCTTGATTTGTCCATTTAGCGCGCTCAACAAAGTTGACTTACCGGCGCCGTTTGGTCCAATCAAAGCTGTGACCGTACCTGGGTTCAGCGTGAGCGATACTCCGTTGACCACCTCACGTCCGTCATACTTAATTGTCAGCTCACGCCCTTCGACCAAAATCTAAGCCCTCTTTAGTAAGTAGATAAATAACGGCGCGCCGATCAGCGCTGTAATTGCGCCAACCGGGAGTTCGCGCGGCGCGATTATGAAGCGGGCCAGAGTGTCGGCGACAATCACAAACAACGCTCCGCCAAGTGCAGCAGCGGGAATATTGATGCGGTTGTCGCTTCCTAAAGACAAGCGAGCAAGATGCGGCACCACCAGACCGACGTAACCGACTGAACCACTCGCGGCGACGGAACTTCCCACTAACAAGCTCGCCACGACAAAGACAATAATTCTTACGCGACCCACTTCAACGCCGAGATCGAATGCGTCGCGCTCACCGAGCATCAATAAATTTAACGAGCGCGCATTCAGACACAACACGACTACGCCAATGATTGTGATCGTCAGCGCCAGCGGCAGTAGATTGCGACTCGCGCCTGATAAATCTCCAAGTAGCCAAAAAGTAAAAGAACGAATCCGTGTCGCATCCATCAAGGTCGTGACAAAAACAATGACCGATGAAAGAAAGGTCGTAACAATGACGCCGGAGAGAATCAAACGTTCAGGCGATGCTCCGACTCTTCCACTTGCCAAGCGATAGACCACCAGAGTCGCAAGCAACGCACCCGCAAACGCCAGCACCGGACGACTCCAGTTGTACTGGCCGAAAAAGAGCAGAGCCAGCATGGTTCCCACCGCTGCGCCATTCGACACGCCAAGTAAATAAGGCTCAGCAAGTGGATTACGAAGGAGTGATTGATAGCTCGCGCCGGCAGTGGCGAGCGCGCCACCGACTGCGGCCGCTAAAAGAATTCGCGGCAAGCGAATCTGGAAGAGAATTTCAAACTGATCGGTGGTGAGGCCGCAATGATTACTACCGAATGAAGCCAAAGCACAAACGCTACTGCCAGGCGGAAGTCGTTCGCTTCCTAACAACGAGGCAATAACGATCCCGGCAAACAAGCCGACCAGCAAAACTAGACAGGCAACAATCGTCTTTCGCAGAGTTACACGGCCAGGACGAATGGTGCTGGTTGAAACTGTAATCATTTACTTGAAGGCGTCGGGATGAAGAGCTTTGGCCATTTCCTCAAGGCCATCAACCAGACGTGGACCAGGCCGGTTCAGATGGTCGTCGTTTATTTTGTAGACTTTTCCTGCCTTCACTGCCGGCGAATTGCGCAACGCCTCGACCACGGAAGAATTGGCTGCGCCCATCGAGCCGCCTGTCGGGAGAATAATTGCCTCGAGTTTCGCGGCCAACGCAGATTCGGCGCTGTACCTGGGCCATGCACCCGGAACATTCGCAGTCACCGACTCAGCACCCGCCCGGTTGAATAGATCATTGACGAACGAGTCGTGACCGGCAGTGTACAAAGGCTCTGCGGAAAGTTGATAGAAGATCCTTAATTTTGGTTTTCCTTTTACCGCTGTCTCGACGAGGTTAACGCGTTGCCGAAGTTGGGCCACAAGTGCATTTGCTTCGTTCGTCGTTCCCACTATCTCACCGATTTTAGTCATCGAGCGAAATACGCCTTCAAGGTCGCGAGGATCGGTAACGAAGACTTGTATGTCATGACCTTTGAGTTGTTGCGTGAACACTTCGAGTTGAGATGAAGTTGAAACAAGTACGATTTGTGGACGCAAGGCGATGATCCGTTCGATACTCGGATTCGCAGTGTCACCGACCTTTTCTATGCTTTTCGCTTCGGCGGGATAGTCACAATAAGTGGTGTCGCCAACGAGAGTCTTGCCGCCACCAACTGCAAATACGATCTCGGTCAGATTAGGTGCTAATGAGACAACGCGATCGACGGTCGCCGGCAACGAGAGATGATGGCCTTCATCGTCGATAATTTCTCGCGTAGTAGCTGTCGGACTGGAGGTTTTCGCCGGGGAACAGGCAAAACACAGGACCAGCAACAGACACGTTAGGAGCGCAGGCGTCCTCGCCGGCTGGTTCTCAAGGGATCTTTTATTAACTGAAAGCACGAAGCTTGTTGACTCCTGATTTCGCAAGGAGAACAGGCTTGAGCGGGAAGGCAGGAACCCGAGTCTGCCTGCAACACCTTTGCGCGAGTGTTAAGAGGCTTAAGTGCTTGGGCAGGTCTCCTGACTCTGAGAGCGATTCTCATTACAGTGGCGCGACCGCGCGGGATTTTCACCCGCTTCCCTATTCTCCTCGATAACGAGGCACCCAAACACAATCTGAAAAGAACGAGTTGCTTTAACGGCACCGGACACTAACACGCGACCAAAGGCCTGTCAAACAAGTTAATTTTCGCAAACAACAGTATGGAGTTCATTTAACGTTCTGTGAAAGCTCCATGGGCATTGCGTATACAAAATTTTACCGCATATAGCACTCCTCCGGAGCACGGTATGCGAAATTCTGCAGGTCTATAGATATTTCGCTCCTCCGGAGCGAAGATTACTGAGGTATTTCCTCGCGCGGGAGGAACAGTCATTTCTTCGCTCCGGAGGAGCGAAATATTTATAGCATCGAGAGATTCAAATCTCGCGCTCTGTAGGAGCGCCATATGTCTGTTGCTTCGGGATTACTTCGTCCAGTAAGATGCGAGACTATTTCAATCCCAGCAGGACTAAATCAATGATCAAAACCGTAGAGTGGACAAGTGAAGGCGTTCGTATGTTGGACCAGCGCCTTTTACCTTCGGAAGAAAAATATTTGATGCTGCGTTCATACGACGAAGTCGCGGAAGCAATTAAGAAGATGGTCGTGCGCGGCGCACCGGCAATCGGTGTTTCGGCAGCCATGGGTATTGCGCTCGGCGCCAATCAATCCGTTGGAACATCCGTCGCCGATCTCGAAGACGATCTCAAATACATCTTTGAAGTGATGGGTGGGACGCGACCAACTGCAGTCAATCTTTTCTGGGCGATTGAAAGAATGCGCGCCACCTTTGAGCGCGCGAAGTCGGTCAAAGATGTCGAGGAAGTGAAGAAGATCATGACCGCTGAAGCGCTCAAGATATTCGACGAAGACATCGCCGCGAATCGCGCTCTCGGCAAAAACGGCGCGGAACTCATTCCCGATGGTGCGACCGTCTTAACACACTGCAATGCCGGTGCGCTGGCAACAGCCGGCGATTATGGAACTGCTTTGGGTGTAATTCGTGGCGCTCGCGATGCGGGCAAAAAAATCGCAGTCATCGCTGACGAAACGCGACCATTCTTTCAGGGCTCAAGACTGACCGCCTGGGAACTCGCCAAAGACGACATTCCCGTCACCGTAATTACCGACAACATGGCTGGTCACGTCATGAAAAGTGGAAAAGTCGACGCAGTGGTTGTCGGCGCCGATCGCATTGCCGCAAATGGCGACACGGCAAACAAGATCGGGACTTACATGGTGGCTGTATTAGCTAAGGAACACGGAATTCCATTTTACGTGGCGGCGCCAATGACCACGTTGGATTTATCGTTGGCCACTGGCGATCAGATCCCGATTGAGGAGCGCCATCGAAGGGAAGTCACACACATTAAGGACCATCAACTCGCGCCCGATGGCATCAACGTTCACAACCCTGCTTTCGACGTCACACCAAATCACCTGATCACTGCGATCATTACTGATCGCGGTGTCGCGCGTGCTCCGTATGTTGAGAGTTTGAAAAAGTTGAGCGAGTTGAGCGAAGCGGCGTAGCCGCCATTAGAATCCGCGCCTCAAGGAAAGGCAGAGCCATTCCTCACAACAGATGGCAAAGCCAAACAGTAAGACCCGACGCTACCGCGTTACGGTACTGACTTCCTTCATCATCTACTTTGCGTAACGACTCGACTGCCACCAGTCGATCGTTCGCTTAAGTCCTTCACGCAATTCCACGGTGGGTTCGTAACCCAGAAGCTCACGTGCTCGCGTGGTGTCAGCTAAACTATGGCGCACATCGCCGACGCGTGATTCACGATACTCAGGCTGGACATCCTGTTTACCAAGCAGATCTTTAAGTTCAGTTAAGAGCTGATTCAGAGTGATCCGATCACCGATCGCCACGTTCAAAACTTTACCAACTCCCTGGGTAGAAGTTGCGGCTTTTAGATTCGCGTTGACGACATTGTCGATGTAAGTAAAATCGCGCGATTGCTCACCATCGCCAAAAATTACCGGAGTTTCATTCGAACACAGAGAGGCGATAAAGCGCGAAACTACGCCGGAGTATTGTGAGCCGGGATCTTGTCTTGGTCCAAAGACGTTGAAGTAGCGTAGTGAAACAGTTTCCAAACCATAAACGCGGGTGAAAACCTGGCAATAGTATTCGCCGACCAGTTTGGCAACGGCATAAGGCGAGAGTGGATCGGGCGCCATGTCTTCGACTTTCGGCAGACTCGGCTGATCTCCGTATGCCGAACTCGAGGCAGCATAAACAACTCGTCGGACGTTTTGATCACGTGCTGCCAGGAGCAGGTTGAACGTGCCATCTACTGAGGCGAGGTGGGATTGCGCAGGGTTCTCGACCGAACGAGGCACCGACGGAATCGCTGCTTCGTGAAAAACAACTTCCGCGCCCTGAAGCGCCCGGTTCATCAATTCAATGTCGGCGACGCTACCCTCGATAAACTCGATATCGCCCGGAAGTTCCTCGACATTTTCTCGATGGCCGGTCGACAAGTCATCAATAATGCGGACTTTGGCGCCCTGTTTCGCAACCGTTTCAGCAATGTGAGAACCGATAAAACCGGCCCCACCCGTCACGACAACTATTCCCGACAATGACATTGGCTTGATTAGTTTCTCTCGTTAAGGTCAGCGACCAACACCAATATACTCGAAGCCCAACTCGCGCATGTCTTCAGGATCGCAGATATTTCTTAAATCCGCGATACGAGGTTTTTTCATCAGATCGCGAATGCGCGTCATGTCCAGCGCTCTAAACTGGTTCCACTCAGTAACGAAGATCAAGGCATCGGCATCAGTCACGGCAGCGTATTCGTCATCGGCATACTCAATGTCCGGAAGTATCTTCATTGCTTCAGACTTCGCCACCGGATCGTATGCCTTAATATTTGCGCCGTCTTCAATTAAGCCGCGAATAATTCCAATCGACGGAGCTTCGCGCATGTCGTCTGTTTCGGGTTTAAAAGCGAGACCAAGAATGGCGATGGTCTTCCCTTCCAAGTCGCCCACCAGGTTCTTGATCTTCTTCAACATCTGGGCGCCTTGACGGTTGTTGACCTCGATAACTGCATCAACAATTAATGACTCAGAACCGAAATGCCCGGCGACTGACGCGAGCGCGCGCGTGTCTTTCGGAAAACATGAACCACCAAAACCGGGACCCGGATGAAGAAACTTGCTGCCGATGCGTTTGTCCATTCCGATACCACGCGCGACATCATGCACGTCGCAACCGATCTTTTCGCAAAGATTAGCAATCTCGTTGATGAAGGAGATCTTGGTTGCCAAAAACGCATTCGCCGCATACTTCGTCAACTCCGCAGCTTCGAGCGAAGTAATGACGAATGGCGCTTCGATCAGGTAAAGCGGTCGATACAAATCTTTCATGATCGCAATCGCTTCTTCATCGCGACTGCCGATGACAACTCGATCCGGACGCATGAAGTCGTTAATCGCAGCACCTTCTCGTAAAAACTCAGGATTGGAAACGACGCCAAAATTTGAGCGCGTCTTCTTCCGTTCGTTGATGAGCTTGCGAATGTGCTCACCCGTACCGATGGGAACGGTCGACTTGGTTACGACGACTTTGTAGTCGTTCATGTGATCGGCCACGGAATGAGCTGCTGATTCCACATAGCTCAGATCAGGTGAACCGTCTTCTTTTGGTGGAGTACCTACGGCGAGAAAGATAACGAGGGCTTGTTCAACGGCTTCCTGAAGGTTGGTCGTAAATCGCAAGCGTCCGGCCTGAGCATTTTTAGTAACCAATTGCTCGAGCCCCGGCTCGTAAATAGGCATCACGCCTTTTTTTAGCCGCTCAATTTTCTCAGCGTCAACATCAACGCAGGTAACATCGACGCCAAACTCCGCGAAACAAGCGCCGGTAACAAGACCAACGTAGCCAGTACCAATAACCGCAATGTGCATTTAGAGAATAACCGGAGAGGTTCCTTTGGGCTGCCTTACAATCAAAACCTTGCGGGCCGCACGATTTATGATCGCGTGACCCGCAAGGTCGATTAGGTTTGACTGAAGCGCTGACGTTTTAGTGCAACAGTCGTATTTAGAATTTCTCAAGCGACGCAGCTTACGAACTACTTGGTCGGGCTGACCACCGTAACGGTGCCGTCGAAGTTAAGGTCGTTATTATGCGTTGCGGCCCAGATAACTGCGGCGACCGCACCACCGACTGCGAGGAGAAGCACTGCCAAAGCGCCACTGCTCATGCCGTGGTCATCGCTGCTACCTTGCGGGTTCGGTGTTCCTGCCATTGCGCTTTCACCAGCGGCAACCTGCTTCACGGTGCTACCGCTGCGCAGTTGAGCCAATCCGGCTTCAGTTGAAATTGAAGTACGACCACGTGAAGCATTGACGGTAAACGAAGTGGCCTGGGAACCATCGACGACGACCGTGCCATCCTTAGTGGTTAGGTTAACTGTAATGCCTGCGAGCGTCGAAACATGGGCGCTGCCCGTTTCGAGCATTGCGTTGATGCTGTTCTCTGAGAAGCTCAAACGGAGATTGCTGTTGGGTGAGAGTTCAACTCGTCCCAATTTGCCGAGGCTCACCGAAGCGTTGCTCTGATCCGCAGTGCTGATGGTCGAATCTGAGAACAAAGTGCCGCCGGAAATCACTTTCTGTCCGTTCACGGTTACCTGTCCTGAAACCGACAACTCACCCGAGGCCTTGGCCCCAGGAGCGGCCAACACAACCATCGAGTAAACACTCAAAACGGCAACCGCTACGCAGACCGCGATGAACTTGCGGCTCCAAGTTTTGCTAGTCATTAACTTTCCTCCCGTATAGTGAAAAACAAAGAAATCTTTTATTGCATGCCGTGACGGCCTTCTGTCGTGAGAAACCAAAGTGAAAACCGATCCTGGAGTTCGCTACTATGGAACCAACTTTTTTCTAAGTGAAATGGTCCACAAAGCCGCTAACACTTGGGATTTATTACACTAATACAAGCCCTCTGTCAACAATCATTTGGCCTGCGTTTGCCACGAAACTGTGCTTTTTTCGGCTGTTCGAGAAGATAGCATCGACTCAGCCATACGTCTAGGCTTTTCGCAAGATATTGGGTCTCACGCCTCAGTTTTTACATTTTAAACACAATTCAGAACTGTTGAGGCACTGCCCGGCGACTCCGGCTCGCGTTCTTCGGGTCCACATCTTCCACTTCCGGAGCCTTTTTTATACCCGCCGAGTTCTTTTCCTTCCGCTCGGCCTGTTCATAAGGGTCCAAACGCTCGAAAACGTAGAAAGTCTCAACGGAACGCACCGAACCGAGGTATCGGAAAGTGTTGTTTATCACTTCTCCAACCCGAAAAGAGCTGGCCAATGGCGGTTTTTCAAACAAAATCCCGAACTCATCAACCGCAACGGCTTCAAGTTCAGGCAAATAGTCATTATGAGACTCCCTGGCAAGACGGACTGCAATCTGCCGCAAGGCTTTGATTCGATTTGAATTTCGGCGGTAATAATTAGAACTAACTTCGCGCCGGCTCGCCCGATCGTCCACTACTTCCTGTTCGTTACGTAAATAACCGAGATAGGCCCGCACGACCGGTCCAAACTCATCTTCAGAGGACGAACGCGTCTGGGCAGCAAGCGCTAGAGATCCGCAAAGAATCAAAACGAGAGCCAGGAATAAATGTGCCTTAGGAATTGGCATTGGATTGGCCCGACTGTTCACTTGAACGTGATATTTTTCTTATGACGGCGCATTATAGCAGCGTAATTAGCGACAAAATTGCGCGTGTCTTTCGGCAATGTTACATTGATCTTCATTTTCAGTGAAACGAGCAATGGTCCCGCCAGAATCTCAGACTTCAGTCCGACCCTTTCGAGTAGCGCTTGGTGTTTGCGGAGGAATTGCCGCTTACAAGGCGATCGAGGTCCTGCGTGGATTACAACGCGCGGGCTGTGAAGTAAGAGTAGCGATGACTCAACGGGCGTGTGAGTTTGTCCAACCGCTCACGTTTCGTGCTTTGTCTGGTTCGCATGTGATTGTCGACGACTACGCCCCTGATAATCCCGATCCAATTGCGCACATAACCTATTCACAGTCAGTTGATCTGCTGCTGATCGCGCCCGCAACTGCAAACATCATTGGGAAATTTGCCAACGGCATTGCCGACGACTTTTTAACTTCAACCTATCTTGCGTGTACCGCGCCGGTTTTAATTGCCCCCGCGATGAATACGACAATGCTGGAACAACCGGCAACCCAGAGGAACCTGCGGCAGTTGCGCGACGACGGAGTTCGTTTTGTCGAACCTGATGCCGGGGAAATGGCTTGCGGAACTATTGGACCAGGCAGATTGAGTGAACCCGATCAGATCGTCGCCGCAGCCCTTGAGATTCTGGGACAAACAACTAAGACCGATTTAAGAGGCGAACGGTTTTTGATTACGGTCGGCGCCACGCGAGAAGAGATCGATCCGGTCAGGTTTATCTCAAATCGATCTTCAGGAAGGATGGGATTCGCGTTAGCTGAAGCAGCAAAACGACGTGGCGCTGAAGTTGTCGCAGTTGCAGGAGCGACTACTGTTGGACCACCGAGCGGCGTACGGGTCGTGCGCATAAATTCCGCGGAAGAGATGGCGCATACAGTTTTAAGTGAACTGCCGCAGGCGAGCGTCTTTGTGGGCGCTGCCGCAGTCGCTGACTATCGACCGGTCCAACGAGCGGAGCAGAAGATCAAAAAACTTTCTGAATCATTACAACTCGAACTCGAACGCACGCCTGACATTCTTTTACAGGTCTCAAAACAACGAACACCCGGCACTCTTGTCGTAGGCTTCGCCGCTGAAAGTGAAAAAGTAATTGCCCACGCTGAAACGAAACTGAAGTCGAAGTCGCTCGATGTGATTGTCGCGAATGACATTACGCGAACCGATGCGGGATTCGATTCGTCAAGCAATGCGATTACAATCATCACGGCCGTAAATCCAACTTCGCCGCTTGAACTTCCTTTGATGTCGAAGTTTGAAGCTGCGAACAGAGTTCTTGATATTATTGTGCAGCTACGCGCCGCGAAAGCTTCTGTTTAAAATCGACCCTTGCAAAGTCACAAGTCCAAAGGCGATGAGGTCAGTACCGTAACGCGATAGCGTCGGGCAGTTCTATTTGAAAGGCCTGATATATTGCGCGACCCGACGCTACCGCGTTACGGTACTGACCTCATCGTCACCATCATGGATTTTTGCAAAGGCCTAAAGCAAACAAATGGACTCAAACGAACTTCAGGATCTGATAGCTAAAACCAAAAAACAACTTTTGCATTTGCAGATGTTGGGAGTTGAAGGCATACAACTCGAAAGAAGTGATGTCACGTTGAGAGCTAACGCTCCTGCTCAAATTAGAGTCGAGAAAGAGAGTTTGAAAGCGCCCGTTGTAAGTGCGCCGCCTGTTATGAGCGCACCGCCGGTTAAACCCAACTCACCTAATCCAGACAGGCTGTTTGGCGGATTTGGCAAAGCAAGTGAAGCTTTAGAACCTTCCACCGAAACGTTTGAAGACATTCACCGAGACATCGGCGATTGCACGCGTTGTGCGCTTCATCTCGGACGGACCAACATCTGTCACACCGAAGGCAATCGCAAGGCCCGGTTGATGTTTGTCGGTGAAGCACCGGGCGCGGATGAAGACGCCCAGGCACGACCGTTTGTGGGACGCGCGGGCCAACTGCTAACCAAAATCATTGAAGCGATCGGATTCAAGCGTGAAGAAGTTTTGATTGGAAACATTAACCGCTGCCGGCCGCCAGGCAATCGTGCGCCGATGCCGGATGAGGCTGCAATCTGTAAACCTTTTCTGTTGCGAGAAATTGCAATCGTGCGACCCGCAGTCATTGTTGTTTTGGGAAATACGGCGATGAAGAACCTGCTCGATACGCGCGAAGGCATTACTCGCTTGCGGGGAATTTTTCAGGAATACAAAGGCATTAAAGTCATGCCGACTTTTCATCCGGCCTACTTGTTGAGAGATCCGTCCAAGAAACGTGAGACGTGGGAAGACCTGAAGAAGGTCCGCGACTACCTCGACAACACGGCCAAATAATTTCAGATTTAAGATTGCAGATTTCTTCTCCGCGTCTCTGCGTACTCTGCGTCTCTGTGTTGAAATAAGACGTCGATTAATTGGATCAAGTTTTCAACACAGAGACACGAAGGACCACAGAGTCACAGAGAAAGAAGAGATGAGTTCAGGCCTGTTCATCAACTCCGAGATAGCAGCAGTTACTACTTACGCCGAAGTCGCTGTACCGCTCCACGTCTCCAGGACTTTTATCTACAAACTAAACGACACGGAACTCAATGCTGACGTTGGTGTCAGGATTTCAGTTCCACTCGGCAACAGCCAGGTCATTGGTTTTGTTGTTGCACTCCACGACACGCTGCCACCAGATCTAAGTTCAACTGAAATTAAAGAAGCCGGACGCGTTGTCGACGCGGTTCCCATTTGTACTCCGGAGATCTTAGAACTCACGCGCTGGGTATCGGAATACTACGCATCGCCGTGGGGCGAAGTCATAAAAGCCGCACTTCCCCCGGGCATCAGTCCTTCGATCCACGAATTCGTCGCGTTAACGGAAAAGGGATTATCAGAAGCGCAAAAAGAATCGCGGGATGAAAATCTAGCCAATCGAATCCTTAATCAATTGGCTGAAGCAGGTTCCGCTCGACGCGATTCCCTGCTCCATCTCGGCAGCGAAAGTCAGTTAGCCCGAACACTGCGCGCGATGGACCAGTCGGGCCTGGTCGAACGCACTCGCGTCGAGAGTGGCTCTTTCGTAAAAACTAAACTGGTCCGTTTCGTACAACTGACTGATTCAAGCCGAGCGGGCTTTTTAACTCCTCCGGCAGGAGAGGACGCCTGCGGTACTAAGCTCACCGAAATCCAGCAGCGCATTGTTGAGTCATTAAAAGAGACTGGGTCACTTCCCTTACCGCAACTGCTGAAAAACCTGAATGTCAGTTCGTCAATAATCAACACGCTCACCAAAAAAGGCGTACTAAAAATTACAAGTGAAGCTGTCCGTCGCGATCCTTTCTATGGACCAGCCGTGCGAGCGCCGCGCCAGTACAACCTGACTGCAGCTCAACAAACCGCACTTACTGAAATCGAACTGAAAATCCGCGCCGGAGCGTATGCACCGTTTCTGTTGCACGGCGTAACCGGCAGCGGCAAAACGGAAGTCTACATCCGCGCGATGCGCACGGCGTTGGACCAGGGCAAGTCGTCATTGATGCTGGTCCCGGAGATTGCGCTGACTCCTGTCTTCTCGCGTCGTTTGCGTGAACACTTCGGAGATGAAGTTGCCATCTTTCACTCTTCGTTAGGCAAAGGCGAAAGATTTGATGAATGGGACCGCGTCCGAAACGGCAAAGCAAGAATCATTATTGGGACCCGTTCTGCCGTCTTCGCTCCGATCAGAAATCTTGGCTTGATTGTGATCGACGAAGAACACGAATCGAGTTATCGCCAGCAGGATTCTCCATATTACAACGGACGCGATACAGCAATCGTGCGCGCGCAAAAAGAGTCGGCCGTGGTCGTACTCGGCTCCGCAACTCCCTCTCTCGAAACATTTCAAAACGCGCGCAACGGCAAATACACCTATCTCAGTTTGCCGGAACGCATCGGCGCGCGACCGATGGCCCAGGCATCGATTGTCGACATGCGCGACGTTTTTGCGCTTCAGGGCAAACCACAAGTTTTCTCGGACGAACTACTAACCGGTATTCGCGAAACTTATGAACGCGGCGAACAGTCGATCATTCTATTGAACCGTCGTGGTTATTCCGCTTATGTGCTTTGTCGATCGTGTGGTGAATCGGTGCTATGCCCTAATTGCGACGTGACGCTCACTTACCATCGCAGTGAACGAGTGGTGATTTGTCACTACTGCAATCATCGCCAGGCAGTCCCGTCAGTCTGTCCGAGTTGCGGCAAGAAATATATCTACTTCGTTGGTGAAGGCACTGAACAACTCGAGGAGATCCTGCAACAGAGATTTCCCACGCTGAAAATCGCGCGGATCGATCGCGATACAACGGCGAACCGTCGTCGCTTAGAAAAAACCCTGCAGGATTTTAGCGAAGGCGATATTCACGCGTTGGTAGGAACGCAGATGCTGGCCAAAGGACACGATTTTCCGAATGTCACTTTGGTCGGCGTCGTAAGCGTCGACGCTGGTTTGGCGTTGCCGGATTTCCGGGCCGCCGAACGGACCTTTCAACTTATAACCCAGGTGGCCGGTCGTGCTGGTCGCGGTGATCGGCCGGGAAAAGTTTTGATTCAAACTTATCATCCGGATCATTACGCGTTGCGACACGCCTGCGCGCAGGATTACGAAGCGTTTTACAACGAAGAAATTCGCTACCGGCAAAACCATTCCTATCCGCCATTTATCGCACTCGGCAGTTTGCTAATTCATGGACCAGACCTCAACAAAGTCAGAAACGATGCGCTCGAGATCCGGAAACAACTGGACGCTGTAAATCAGGATCGCAGTGTGCGAATTCTTGGTCCAGCGCCAGCGCCACTCGCCCGATTAAAAGGCGAACACCGCTTCCAACTGTTGATAAAGTCGAGGAGTCGTAAACGGCTCCGTGAAGTAGCTGACGCGGCACTCAAGTCAGTCGCCGAACGAGGAGTCAATCTGCGGTCTATCAACCTCGAGATCGATCCGGTCTCGATGATGTAGCCAGATGCACCCGCCTTTTTGATGCGCTACACTCCGGCGCATGAAACTATCAGAACTTGCGGACCAGATCGGGGCACAACTTGAAGGCGCAGATGTCGAAATTGTTGGCGCTGCCGGACTCGATGAAGCAGGCGAAGGTCATATCACTTTCCTCGCTAATCCGCGCTACACACCAAAAGTAAACTCAACGCTGGCCTCGGCGATTTTTCTGGCTGAGGACGTGGCAACCGAGAAATCGATCTCGATTCTGCGCGTTAAAGATCCATATCTGGCCTACACGCGGGCGTTGCGCATCTTCTATCCGGACGACAAGCCTGAATTCTTTATTCATCCGACAGCCGTTATCGATTCGAGCGCAGTCGTTGCCGACAACGTATCGATCGGCGCTTGTGTTGTGGTTGGCAAGAATGTCCGAATCAGTGAAGGAGTTTGGCTGCATCCGAACGTAACGATTTATCAGGACGTAGCGATCGGTAAAGACTCAATCATCCATTCGGGCGTGGTCGTTCGCGAGCGAACAGTCATTGGCGAACGAGTCGTGATTCATAACAACTCGGTGATTGGCTGCGACGGTTTTGGATATGCGAAAGATGAAGAGCGCCGCTGGCTCAAGATTCCGCAAGCAGGTCGAGTAGTACTTGAAGATGACGTCGAGATTGGCGCCGGAACAACAATCGACCGGGCGTCGGTTGGCGAGAGCAGGATTGGTCGCGGATCGAAGGTCGATAACCTGGTCCAGATCGGACACTCGTGCACAGTTGGGGAAGATTCGTTGCTTTGTGCTCAAGTCGGATTGGCAGGCAGTTCACATATTGGCAGTCGCGTAATACTCGCGGGACAAGCGGGAGTCGCTGGCCATCTCACGATTGGCGATGATGTGGTGTTGACAGCGAAGAGTGCGACCAGTCATGACATTCCCGCAGGCAAAATAATTTCGGGCATACCGGCCTTTGATAATCGCGATTGGTTGCGCGCGACCGCGGCGTTTCGACGATTAGGAGAGATGGCGCGAACAGTTCGTGAGCTGGAGCGAAAAGTCCGCGAACTAGAAAGCGGGGGGCAGTAGGCAGTAGGCAGAAAGCAGTAGCACTAAGCAGGTGCAGGCGGCAGGGCAACAGCCGGTTCGGTAGCAGATGCAGGTTTGAAACAATGCCCCGAAGGGGCTACGTCTCAAAGCCCAGGGTTGTCGTTTCGACAACCCTGGGTAAAGCGGTTTTTTTGGATTGCAACCGCAACGCGGCTGCGCCTTTGTGTTGGCAATGTTGTTTTGGCGAGGGGACGCAACCGCTTCGCGGTTGCCATAGGTTTGCGTTTATTTCCCAGGGTTGTCGAAACGACAACCGTGGGTAAAGCGGTTTTTGGGATTGCAACCGCAACGCGGTTGCGCCTTTGCGTTGGCAATGTTGTGTTGGCGATGGTGGGACGCAACCGCTTCGCGGTTGCAGAGGTTTGCGTTTATTCCCAGGGTTGTCGAAACGACAACCCTGGGCTTTGGGTCGTTGCCCCGTTGGGGCAAACCAGGCGATCTTTATTCGCCACCTACTTCTTCGCTGCGTGCTGCCCTGTCTTCGCTGCGGGCTACATCGGTTCTTCGCTGCGTGCCGCCCGCCCTGCTTTCTGCTCCTGCCTTCTGCCTACTGATCCTACGTTACGCCACCGCCGTCTACGATCACAACTTCGCCATTCATGAAACTGTTACGGTCGCTGACCATGAACGCGGCGTACTCGGCGAGTTCTTCGGGACGGCCAAGACGTCCGGCCGAAACCCAAAAATCGTGCATTTGTAAGAGACGTTCGGGCAGTGCCTGGGCCAGGTCTGTATCAAAAATTCCGGCGGCGATTGCATTTACTTGTAATCCGAACGTTCCGGCCTCGCGTGACAGACACTTGGTGAAACCGATCATCGCGGCTTTTGAAGTGGCGTAGTGGACCGCAGTCGGCAGAGCACGCATGGCGCCGATGGAAGTGATGTTGAGAATACTTCCCTTTCGCTGCCGGATCATTTGTTTGTAGATCGGCTTGGTAACGGCGAAAAGACTCCCGACGTTTGTGTTGATGACTTCGTCCCACGCTCGATCGGTCGTCGTGGCGAAATTGTCGCCTCGATTAATCGCCGCATTATTGACGAGGATGTCAATGCCACCCCACTTTTCGACCAACTCTCGCGTAAGCTTTTTCATACCCACGCGATCGATAACCGAAACTTTAGCCCTAAACGAACGCCGACCGTGCCCCTCGATTTTTTCAGCGGTCTTCTCCGCCAGATCATCGCGGGTATTATAGTTAAAAGCCACGTCCGCGCCTTCACGCGCGAACACGTCACATAATGCAGCTCCAATCCCGCGGGTACCGCCGGTGATGAAAGCTCTTTTTCCTTCCAACAAAAGACTCACGTCGCTATGTTTCTCCTGATGAACTCCTCCCGGTAGAACAGGCATTCTCGACCGATGACAGACATGAGCCTGAACGAAGACGCGTGGGATGCTACCGGAGGTTAGTGTGTATGCCGGGAGATTAAACCGTGAAATGCGCTTACAGTCAACGGATTGAAGATTTCAGATTGCCGATTGCAGATTGGCCGCTACTTAAAAACCGCCTCAAATCTAAGGAAATCGCTGATTAAAGCTCAATCTCAATCTGAAAGCTTAAATCTGAAATACTAGGCCGAGGCTATAAATGCGGCGCTGTCTGGCTTCGGAATAAGGGCGACAATTTCCTCGACAATCTTACGAGTCGAATTTGGAATTGCCAGACCAGCGGTGGCCGCGCGCATGCGTGAATAGTGGACTTCATCCTCCATCATGCGTCGCACTACCGGGACCACATCGCGCGAACGTTTAAGCATTATTCCCGCCCCGCGTTCTTCAATCAGACTCGCCGTCCCTGCTTCCTGGGGCATCGGTTCGGTAATCGCATCGACAATAATCGGCACCCGGCAAGCGAATGCTTCAAACGTAGTTAAGCCGCCGAGTTTGGAGATCATCACGTTGGCCGCGTTCATCAATTTCTCGATCTCATCAGAGTAGCCAATAACCTTAATCGGGAATGGCGCTTCCAACGCAAGCGATTCAGCCGCGGCACGCAAGTTTTCGTTTTTACCCGCTAAAAAGATTGCCTGCACATCAAGCTCGCCGTGGACTAGCTCTTTAAATATCTCTTTGATGTTGCCGCCACCGGCCCAACCCGCATTCACAAACACGGTAAATTTTTCGGGATCGAGTCCTAAGGCGCCGCGCGCGGCTTTCGCAGCTTCTTCACCCGGATAAGCAAACTTCGGATGCACAGGCATGCCGGAAATCTTGATCCTGCTCGGTGACACACCGTAGTCGATCAACTGGCGTCGCGCTTCATCGCTCGCCACCAGATAAAGTGTTACGTCGTCGCAAGCCCAGCCTTTCCAAAATCCATAGCAGGGATCAGTAACAACTGAAATAAGCGGAACTCGATCGGTAAGGTTTAGCTCTCGTAAGACCCGCCCAAAGATGTGCTGCGTAAGCGGATGAACACTGACAACTACGTGCGGACACCAGCGCTCAAATAGTCCCTGAACATATCCGACGCATCGCTTGTGAAAGAACTCGAGCGTCTCCGGTCTAACACGATTGATGAACCAGTAGTAATACTTCATCCAGTGTTGACGATTGCGGAGAATCCAGTTGTAGAGACCGACCAGCTTTGCGGAAAGGTGATGTGATTCTTCAACGGCGCGGACGACACGAATCGCATAAGATTCACTGTCGAGAAATTTTTGGACACCGGCAACGATCGCGGCTGCGGCAGAACGATGTCCACCGCCGGTATCAGAAGAAATAATCAGGATCTTTGGATTACGGAGCGAAGCGGCCGGCGTGATCAGCTCGTCTCCATTTCGCGGTAGGTGGTCCCCTTGATTATTCATTTATTGGTCCGGACTACTCAGAATCCTTCAACCCGAATACCGTCTGGTTCCGGACCGGCCCGATCGATTTCCTTGCGCGCCTTCTTCATCTCTTTTTCCAGCTTCTTAATCTGGATGAGATGACCCGGATTGAAAGGCAGCGACGGGTAATAACTGTTTGACTCGTGTGTGCAGAAACAACCAGCGGCTGCCTGCTTGCGACGTTCTTTCATTGCGGGCGACAGCCACAACTTTTGGAAGTTCCAATCGAAGTCGCGCAAATTTCCAATCGGATCAAGGTTCTCGCAGGAGGAAACCGTGCCTTCGTCATAGATGACGCCGCCGGCCGTTCCCGCGTAACACTTCAACTGTGCAGTCTGCGTTTCCTGGGTCTTCGCGATCAGACCATGCATGTAAATATCGATCGCGGCCTTGAAGAAACCTGCTTTACCACCGTAGTTATTCTTGAGAGCGGCATGGCGTGAGTCGTCGTCGATCATCTGCGCGAGTTTCGCGTAGCGAGAGTGATCGATGTCGAGTTCTCTTGGATCTGCCGATGGTGGCCGAATGTAGTTGAAATTAACCTTGTCAGGTTTCAAGTCGTACTTCAGAAAATCGTACCACTCGAAGATCGTGTCCTGGTTCGAATTCATGAAGCACGTACACGTCTGCACATCCAGAAGTGGGTACTCTTTTTTGATCGCCTGAAGCTGGCGCGCTGTGTCAATCGCAATGTCCCATGAGCCGGGCTTTTGCCGGATCTTTTCATGCTCATCTTTTGGACCATCAATACCGAGCGCGACTGTAACGTTTAGATTTGGACACTCCTGCAGGATCTTCGTCACATCGGGAAGAATTCGTTTTTGAATCTGTCCATTCGACATGATGTAGATGGATTCGAGCTGATTATTTTTGTAGAACGCGTTGGCAATCTGGGGCAGATCTTTGCGCGTAAACGGCTCGCCACCAGCCAGGATCAGCACGCCTAAATTGCCACCGAGAGTTTCGGAGATGCGTTCGATCTCGTGCGTCTTCATCTGCAGTTTCTTGCGCGGACGATCGTCGAGCTCGTCAGTGAAGAAGCAGTGGGTGCACCGCATGTCACAAACCGAAGTGACCAGAATGTTCAGCAGGATTGGAGAAAAAGGCTGACCGATTGCTAACTTGGCGTATCTTTTTAATAGCTCTTTGGTAGTAAAATCCATCTATTCCTCAACTTCATATTCCCGCGCTCTAAACCGCGAGACCCTTACAGATAAGCTATTTAACTCATCATTGTCAATGTAATGACTCATCTGACGATCATCCGTGACCGTCGCTGATTTAGAGACAAGATAGGATGCAAAGATGTGACAATCAGAACGCTACGAACTGCGCGGACGGCAGGATTTAATCACCAGACAGCTTTTAACCACTAAGATACAAAAGCACGAATGACAAACGAATCCCTCCATCACTTTTTAAAACTTTGTGCCTTTGCGTCTTGGTGGTTAAGTCTCTTGATTAATTGCCGCCTCTACTTGAACTTTGGCGCCTCGGCAACGATTACATCCATTACGCGAAACGCACCGCCCGAAGGTACATCGAATTGCAGATCGAGATAGCCACTCCGGCTTTCAACTACGTCCGACATGACTTCGCTGATCCGTTCGGGTTCGATCGTACCCATCGCCATCGCTCCGCGGTTCGAATCTCCCAACGTCCAGTTCACCGAACCTCGCGATACGCTTACGCGGGCATAAAGCAGATACAAACGGTTGGGCTTTGCCTTGATACGTTGCCAGAGTTTTCCACCAGGCAACGCCGACATCGCCTGGCCACCGGAAACTGTCATCGCTTCCACCGGGCCGGTAACCGACCAGCCATCCGCGAGTTGATTTGAACGATTGGTGATGCGAAACGAAGGATTCGAGGCGAGGTTCGGGGCGCTGAAAACGCCGAGATCCTCGGCGCGTTGATGCAGGTAAGCGCAGCCTTCCACCGTGCCGCTTGACGATCGCACGCGAAGTCCCTGTGAACGTTCACGCCGGTCTCGCACAAACAGATCGCCGTCGAGTAGTTGCACAAAAACTCCCGGCACAACCTCAGCTTTGCGTTCAACGATTTGATTACCACCGGCATCGAGTCGTTGAATGTCGAGCCTGTCACTGGTGTGAATCCAATTCTTATCGTGCAGGCTTAAAGGTTCGAGTCGTTTGTCAGCATAGTAAAGAACTGTGCCACCGGCTTTGTACTCATACGAGATGTGGCGAAAGTAGAGACGCGGATCGATGTAGAACTCGCGCAAGCCTTCTTCGACTTTGGCGTCTCGCGGCGCGAAGACAATTGGTTGCGCTGACATGACCGCATCGTGCAGGGCAAGAGCGCTGCCGGGTTTACCGTTAATGGTCCAATAGCAATTGAAACTCGGATCCTGATAGATCCAACCACCCATTTCTGGAATCCACACCTCGGCGCCGGCATGAGTGTCTCTGCCAAAGCCCCCGTCATGAGCAGCTACTGCCAGCCCAACAGCGCGAGCGGTCAAGCCCACTGACTCGCACAAAGCGACATAAATTTCCGCAAGGTTGCCACACAAGACCGCCTGACCACTCTTCATCTCGTCGTAGGCCTGGCGCGGAACTCTCGTTTCAAGTCCAGGCAAAAGCATGTGATGGGGCTGATTATCCAGCCAGTCGCGAATTTTGTTGGCTTTGGTCCAAACTGAATCTGAAGGCGAAGTTACCCCGTTAATTTCGCGGCGGAAATAAGCAGCGTCATCGTCACTCAAAGCCTGGCGAGGAGCAATCCGGCGGGTTGTTTCAGGCACACCGACAATTTGATCACCTTGTCGATTGATCTGTAGTCGGGTCAGTTCGTCACCGTCTCCTTCACGACTCGAAATTACGACGGTCGTGTCGCCTTCAGGAATTTCAACGCGGAAATCAGCAATCTGGATCTTCGGTTCAGGTGGAAGTCTGGTCGCGCGTAGATAACTGGCGAGACCGAAGCCGCCGACAAACGCGATCGCGATTCCCAACGCGCTCAGCCATCTGGAAATGCGTCGCTTTCGCTCAGCGGGAAGTGAAACTAATTTGATGGAATGAAATACAGAAGAATCCGCTCGGCTACTCGTAGTATCCGGAGCAAGGAGGTTCATAGGAATTTGCTCCCGAGGCGCTATTTAAATTTTGAACGAGAAGGGCAAATCTACAATAAAGGTCGGCTGACAATACTCGGACTGTGTCGTGAGTTAGTCATAGTTGTGTAAAGTTTTGTCAAGCGAGATGGTCCAACTCAGCGTCTCTGCGTTCCTCTGCGTCTCTGTGTTGAAATTGGTCTGCGCCAAATCGAACTAAGGTTTCAACACAGAGACGCAGAGGAACGCAGAGACGCAGAGAGGAGTCAGAATTCGGTCATACGCGTTCGCGATTTTGGATGCCAAGCGCGCGCATCCGTCGATAGAGATGGCTCCGATCGACGCCCATCAGTTCCGCCGCCCGCGAGACGTTCCCGTCAGCCTCTTCAAGTTTTCGCTGAATGAACTCGCGATGATAGGCCTCGGTCGCCTCTTTGAAAGACGGAAAACGAAATGACGCAGCCGGAGCTTCCTCTTTCCCGCGCGGCGGCAGGTCCCCGGCAGCAACTCTTTGGCCTGGATGCATGATCACTACGCGCTCGATCGTGTTGCGCAACTCGCGCACATTGCCGGGCCACGAATAATTCTGAAGTTCCTCGATCGCTTCAGGCAAAAATTCCTTTGGCTCTTTACCGTAAGGACGCGAGAAATGTTCGTTGAAGTAGTCAACTAACAACGGCACATCTTCGACTCGATCACGAAGCGGTGGAAGTTCAAACGGAATTACATTCAAGCGATAGAAAAGATCTGCGCGAAAATTTCCCTGCTCGATTTCAACATCAAGACGTTTATTGGTTGCGGCAATCAGTCGCACATCAACCGTGATGGAAGTGCCGCTACCGACAGGTTCAAAGCGTTGTTCTTCAAGTACGCGCAAAACTTTCGCCTGCACCTTCGGACTCATATCGCCAACTTCATCGAGAAAAAGCGTGGCGCCGTCGGCCAACTCAAACTTTCCCTTCTTGGCCGCAGTAGCTCCAGTGAATGCGCCTTTAATATGACCAAACAACTCCGACTCAATCAGCTCTTCAGGTATCGCGGCCGAGTTCACTTCTATAAAAGGCGCCGCCGCTCGGCGCGACTCAGAATGAATAGCATGGGCGACAAGTTCTTTGCCCGTGCCTGATTCACCGTAGATCAGAATGCGGCCATCGGTCGGAGCCACCACCGAGATCTGTTTTCGTAAAGCACGCATGGCCACCGACTCACCAACCATCGTGTACTCGCGGGCGAGTGCAGCCGCCATATCGGCATTGATCAACTCGAGTCGCTGCTGGCGTAGCGCATTGCGAACAGTGAGGATCGTCTTTTCGATCGAGAGTGGTTTTTCGATGAAATCAAACGCGCCGAGTTTGGTGGCGCGCACTGCAGTTTCAATGTTGCCATGCCCGGAAATGATTACCACGGCCGCTTCCGAACCGGCTGCGCGCAATTGTTTCAACGTCTCCAGACCATCCATTCCGGGCAGCCAAACGTCGAGCAGAATGCAGCCGTAAGCGCGACGTCCGAGCGCCTTGAGACACTCTTCGCCGGTCGCGACCGCATCAGCGACGAAGCCCTCGTCCTCCATCACCGCGCGCAGCGTGTCGCGAATCCCGCGTTCGTCGTCAACTATGAGAATGGAGTCCATGAAGTTATTGAAGATTTAAGATTTCAGATTTCAGATTGGCAAGCAAACAACAAGAGCAGTGGCGCACAGTCAGTACCACCTCGCGGTAGCGGGTGGGTCGTACTGACTACGTCCGCTGAATCTATTGTCTTCACAACCGTTTTTCAATCTGCAATCTGAAATCTGAAATCTGAAATTAATTCGCTTACGCCGGCAGTTCGATAATAAACCTCGCGCCACACGGAGTGTTTCGTTCGGCGCGGATTTTTCCGTGGTGCTCGAGAATAATTCTTTGCACAATTGCCAATCCCAATCCTGTCCCACTATCCCGGCGCGAAAAGTATGGTTGAAAGAGACGCTTGAAATCGCCAGCTTCAATTCCCCGCCCGGTGTCGGCAACTTCAGCAATCAACAAACTACGATCATTATCATGACGAGTCGTAATTCGTATCTGCCGCAGATCGTCGACATGCGACACGGCGTCGACCGCGTTGTCAATCAAGTTTACAAACACTCGTTTGATCTGTTCGACATCAATCATCGTTGACGGCAACGCAGTATCCAAATTCCGCTCGATCGTGACACCGTCTAAACGCTCTTCGTAAAGACCCAGGGCCTGTGCAACCACGTCATTCAAGTTTGCACTCTCTAACTTGATCGCCGGCAGACGAGCGAACCGCGAAAACTCATCAACCATCGCCTTCAGCCCGGCGACTTCCCGGGTGATGGTGTCGGTGCATTCAGCAATCACTGCGCCCACCCGCTCTTCGTCAATCCGGCTCTCCGATATTTCATGGCCGTTTGAATTGCCGTTCGCGCTCAGGCGTTTATAGTTCTTCGCGATTCTCTCGGCCGAAAGTTGTATCGGTGTCAGCGGATTCTTAATTTCATGGGCCATCCGACGCGCAACTTCGCTCCAGGCCGCCGCGCGTTGGGCCGATAACAGTTCCGAAAGATCTTCGACAACTAACACAACGCCTCGCCCGACGCCCGAGTTACGCAAAGCGGTTGCAGTCATGGCAACCGGTAATGGACCATCGCCGTTGCTGCCGCCTTCGAGTTGGGTTTGTTCAGTAGCGTGACCGGTGCGGCGCGCGCGGCGAAAGAGTCGATCCACCACAGCCCAGTCTTCACCAGCAATCAATTCGTTGAGCCGAGTTCCGCTCTCGGTCACCATTGAACCAAACATGCGCGAAGCCGACGCATTTAAAGTCGTCACGCGATCAGCTTCATCAACTGAAACCACCCCGGTCGACAATGATTGCAGCACGATTTCGATGTAGTTACGACGTTCCTGAAGCGCGAGGTTCTTTTCACGGAGTTCATTGGCGGCGGCTTCGATGCGCGCGCGATTTTCATGAAGCTGCGCCGTCATCTGATTAAACGACTGGGCCAACAAAGCCAACTCGTCATCGGCAAAGGTCGTTACGCGATGATTGAGATTTCCACGCGCAACTTCATTCGACGCTTCCGCGAGGGCTTTGATCGGAGTTGCGATGCCGCGCGCGAGATAAATTGCCACCCAACTCGAGACAAACAACAGGATCAGGGTCATCAACCCGAGCGTGGAAATACCGACGAGCCGGACCTGCCGCTGCTTCCTGACCAGATCCTGATAAGGCTGTTGGGCTTCGCGCATCAACCCATCGAGATCGTTCTCGACGCTGCGCTGCGGCGCAATAATTAATATCTGTTCCTGGTCCAACGGGACTGCAACCACATCGAAATCGACACCGTCAGCGAGGGTGTTTCCTGTTGGCGCGTGAGCTTTACGGGCCTCGATGAAGAGCGCTTCCAATCGCGAAAGATCTGTCTCAGAAAGCTTGGTGCGACTACGTTGCAACACAGTTCCATCGTTTGCAACTATTTCGGCGGCGGCAAGTTGACCTGAAGAAACTGTCTGGTCCAACGTCGCCTGTCGTTCCTGCGGCGGCTGTTTTTTGAGAAACATTACCAGCAGCGATGCGGTGTCGTGCAGGTTGTGAAGCTGGTGCTCGACGGCTTGTCTTCTGACCTCATTTGCCTGTTGCACGACTTCCGGAAACGGATAAAACCATTTCTCCAAAGATCGATTGAGGAACAGGTAGGAGAAGACCGCCATCGCCGTGATCGGAAGAAAACTGATCGAGATGAAATAGACGAGCAGTCGTGTTTTGATCTTTGAACCGAGCTGGCGCTCTTCTCGTTCCCGGCGCAACTTCAGAATGTTGCGCACAAAAATAAACGAGAACACGACGAACGCGACAAAGTTCAGCGTCGACAAGGCGTAGAGCACCATTGCGTCCGAAGCGGTGTTCGGGCTGACGATGGTCCAGAGCCAGAGCTGTTGGGAAGCAATGATTGCCAGCAGGATCGCGACAATCACACCGAGCGCAAGAAGTATCAGTCGATTGCGTCGGCGCCGGCGCTGCTTCTCGTCCGGGCTCAATTTTTGCGGCTCATAACTCATGCGATGAAATCGAAGTTTAGCACTGGCAGGTGTGAATTGCAGATTGAAGAGTGATACTGATTTTCAATCTGCAATCTGAAATCTGCAATCTTAAATCCAAGATTGGGTTAGAATGCCGCAAATTTATGGCTAACATCTTCATCAACCAATATGGCCGGCTGCGCAGTGGCTGGCGACTTGGGGCTTTTATCGCTGCCATTATCGCCTGCTACATTCTGCTGGGCACCGCTGTACGCATCGGCTGGGCCATCTTTCATGCGACAAATTTAAGAGTCCCTTATGAGTCCGTGCTTGCCGATCTGATCTCCAGAATTCTGCTGCTGGTGGTCGCGTTACTGGCTGGATATTTGTGCGCGCGTCTCATCGAAGGTTTGCCGTGGCGCTCGCTCGGCTTAACTCTTCATCGCAAGTGGCTTTGGGATTTTTTGTTTGGCTCTGCGATCGGAATCGTTTCACTGGCACTCGCAGTATTGATCGCGAAACTAGCCGGTGGATTACAGTTCACGATTAGTGGACGCGACATGGCGCTCGGTGTGCTGCGATCACTCGCTGGCTCGTGCGTTCTTTTTATCATCGCGGCCCTGGCAGAAGAAGCGATGTTTAGAGGGTATCCGCTGCAAAGTTTTTCACGCGCGAAACTCGCCTGGATCGGAATCTTTTTAACTTCAGTTCCCTTTGCGATGGTCCATCTTTGGAACCCGAATGTCGTTCCCGGGGTGACTTTCGCCAACACCGCACTCGCCGGCGTCTGGCTCGCACTCGCTTATCTTCGAACTCGCAGTCTTTGGTTTCCGTTAGGCGTGCATTGGGCGTGGAACTGGGCCCTGGGTTCACTCTTTGGCTTGCCCGTCAGCGGCATCACGCTTGTTTCGCATCCACTCTTGGTCGCAAAAGATCTCGGACCCGCGTGGATCACTGGTGGGAATTATGGGATTGAAGGCGGCGCTGCGTGTACGGTGGCGTTGCTGGCGTCGTCTATATTCATTTGGCAGACCCGCCTGGTGTCAGCAACACCTGAGTTGATGAAGTTGACGTCCGAAGAAAACCCGGTGACCCGCCCAGAGGTTTTGACAATACACGCCGCTGAATAACTCTGCGTCTCTGCGTCGATGAGGTCAGTACCGTAACGCGGTAGCGTCGGGTCAACTGGATTTTTCTGGAGCGACCCGCCGCTACCGCGTTACGGTACTGACCTCATCGACGCAAAGATCGATTTTTGCAAAGGCCTGTAAGCTGTCATTGCCCTGTTAACACTTCTCTTTCCTCTCCCGTCTTTATCGTGTCATGTTTGAACTTGAAGCGACCGCAGACATGCTTCGAATGAGCACCCAAGCGACAGCACCAGCCGAAACGGCGCCAACTGAGACCCGCGTCGAGGTCGCTCTTGTGACGGCGGCGCTGGCTGGTGATCGCGATTGCTTCGGCCGGCTCTATGCCATGTATGCGCCGATGGTTCACGGAATTTTGTTGGCGCGTGTGCCGCGTGGTGAAGTTGAGGATCTCGTGCAGGACATCTTCCTGCACGTCTATAAGAAGCTCAACACCCTGCGCGACTACGCCGCCTTCGGTCCCTGGATAGCAATGATCGCCCGCAACCGCGCCATGGATTTTCACCGGCGTACAAAAGAGACTGTTGAAGTGACGGAAGACTTGCGAAGCACTGACACCTCGACGGCGAAAGCAAAAGAAATTCTCGATCTGATCTGTGATTTACCTGAGGCGTATCGCGAAACACTCGTCCTCAGATTGGTAGAAGGAATGACGGGGCCGGAAATTGCCGAACGTACCGGACTGACTCCGGCATCCGTTCGCGTGAACCTGCATCGCGGCATGAAGCAACTGCGCGAGAAGCTCGGCTACACGGAGGCTGTATGAACGAAGAATACTTGTGGGACAAAAGCGGCGAACCCGATCCGGAGATCAAACAACTGGAAGACGTTCTCGGCACGCTGCGTTACCAACCGAGACCGCTGCAACTTCCCGAGTTAACGAATGAGAAGCGAAAGAAGGGGTATCTGCCCTGGCTCGCGATCGCGGCAGCATTGCTGGTCGCGTTATTCGCAGGAGTTGTCTGGTTGAAGTTGCAGAGCGGAGGTTTGAAGCAAAACCAGGAGGCAGTCGCTCCTAAGTCTGTCCAAAGTCCAAAGTCCAAAGTGACGCCGAGCACGACATCAACACCGGAAGAGGTTGTGCCTGAGAACAAGATTGTGCAGAACAACGCGTTTGCGCTGCATCAGCGAAAAGATTTTGTAGCTATTAATCGCAGCAGGCAGGCGAGGACGCCTGCGGTCCAAACGGTCCCGAGCAAAGAGGCTTTGCTGGCTAAAGAACAACTACTGTCCGCCCTGCGACTCGCAAGTGAAAAACTGAATTTTGCTCAACGCAAAGTGCAGGGACCGGCAGGTAACCCGATTCGCAATCAACACAAAATAGGATGAATGGAGTAAGTATGAAATCACTCTTCCAACAACCACCAGGAACGCTGTTATTGGTTGCGTTCATGGTCATGGCCTCGGCGTTTACGACGCAGGCCCAGGGACCACGAATTCAACTGGGTAATCTCGATCACCTCGCAACCAAAGCGAGTGACACCGTCGACGTAACTATCGACGAACGGCTGATCCAACTGGCCGCCAAAGTCTTCAACGAAAAAGATGACGACGAAGCGCAAATCAAAAAGCTGGTCCAGGGTTTGAAAGGTATTTATGTAAGGAGTTTTGAATTCGACGTCGACAATGCTTATGCCGCAACCGATGTCGATTCAATCCGCGCTCAGCTACGTGAGCCAGCCTGGATGCGAATTCTAAACGTCACGAGCAAGAAGGAAGGCAATGTCGAAGTCTATCTCTCGATGAATGGTCCTGACATAACCGGTCTCGCGGTGTTGAGTGTAGAACCACGAGAACTGACTATCGTCAACATCGTTGGACCAGTCGATCTGGAAAAACTCACTAAGCTTGAAGGTAATCTGGGCATTCCCGACCTCGGCGTTGAAGCTCCGAAGAAAAGAAAGAACGAACAGTGAGGACTGCGATGAAAAGAGCAACGTTGGTCCAGGTCGCCGCGATATTGCTGATCGTTTCTTTTACGGCAAACGTCGGTCAGGCCATTAACGACGATTTCAGTTCAGTCGTAAAGATGATCGAGCAGTACTACAACGTCAAACACGAAGGTCTTTCCTTTCTCGCTAAAGCGGCGATGAAAGCAGTTGGAACCGGGGCGAAAATCAAAGGCGGTACCGCCAGACAATTAGCGGAAGCAGGAAGTATCAGGCTGGCGACATTTGAAGACCAGGATTTCAACGGCGATTTTCTGAAGTTTCGTAGCTCTTTAAACGACTCTTTGAAAGACACCTGGACGCCGCTGGTCCAAACCATTTCCAGTGAGAACGCTGAACAAAGCTATATCTTCGTTAGGGAAAAGGGCGACAAGTTTAGCGTGCTCATCGTGATGATCGAAAAACGAGAAGGAACGGTCGTGCAGGCAACCGTCTCAGCTAAAAGCCTGGCGCTCCTAATGAAAGATCCTGAAGAAGGCGCGAAAACGATCAGGGAAGAAGCAACGATAGTCGATAACGAATAGGTCCATCATGAATACAAAATCCCTCAACATTCAGACAACGATGCAAGGGCGCGAATCCGAAGGCACACAGCGCGTGGTCCCGTTCGCTCGCCCGCTCCGCTCTCTCAACCATGGGCTCGGCCAACAACAACCGCTGGCCTTCGGATTTGCGCCTTTGCGTCTTTGCCTGAATGTACTTTTTCTGATCGCGGCAATTGCATTTTCAACGGCCACGATTCGCGCCCAGGAAGTTGAAGACACGATTAAGATCAAAACACGCGTGGTCTTTCTCGATGCTTTTGTAAAAGACAAGAAAACAAATTTGCCGATCTCCAATCTCGCGTTGGAAAACTTTCAGGTGCTCGATAACGGCAAGCCGCGCAATATTTCTTACTTCACGCGTGAAGGTGAAGCGCGAAAGCCATTGGCCATGGTTCTCATTCTCGATCTTCGTGAAGACGGCGCGGGTAGGTTTTTGAAAAATCCGGAAATCTTGAAGTCGATGGAGGAGCAACTCGCGAAACTGCCGCCCGGAGACGAAGTGGCAATCATGGCCATGAATATTGACGAAGACGAAACACGTTCATGGTTAACTGAATTTACGAATGAGCGGTCAAAGATCGCTTCCGCGCTGGCAGAAGTCCGGACGATATGCGAGGCCCAATCCACAGATGAACAGGCGCCTCGCACCAGGACAGCGGAAGATATCAATCGCGCAGCTACTGCAGTCGAGAACGCCGCAGACACTGGCAATCCCGATGAGGTGGTGTCGACCGAAGTTATTAAAGGACGAAACGGAGCGACTATCACGAGGCGACTTCATCGTAATGGAAAGATAGACGTCGAACGCGTCAGCAAGGACGGCAAGGTTACCGTCTCCTTCAGCGACATCTACGACATGGCGTCGGCAATTCAGGACGCTTCACGAAAAGCGCAAGCGCTGCGACCAAATTCGCAGACCTCAGTGATCTGGGTCTCAGACGGTATCGCTCCAATCTTTTTTGAAGATCGCGACGCGAGCGAAAATTTCCTGATGCGCGATAACGTGATCTTCAACTCACTCACCGTCAACCTGCGAACGCTCTTCAAGTTTCTTATGCCGATTGGAAAACCGATCGCCAGTTGGATGGGGGTGAGCTTGTATGGCAGTGCTAAATATCTGGCTGAAAAATCCGGAGGCGAAGCGGTGAAAGTTGACCGCGTCAAAGACTACGGCGCCGGTCTCGCGCGAATCATGGGCAACCTGACCGCGCGTTACAGTCTCGGCTTCACGCTCACAGAAGACGAAGTCGACGATGGCAACAGGCATGCGCTGGAAGTGCGTGTGAATGCCAAAGACGAAAAAAACAAGAGCCGGAAACTGTTGGTGAGTTCCCGCCAGGGTTACTACATGTCTACAGTTGCGCCCAAAAACACCACGAGCGCGCAGTAATTATCTCTGCGTCTCTGCGTCTCTCAGTGCTTCTGTGTTAAAAACCAGGTCCAACTAAATACAGACTGTTTTTAACACAGAGAGCACTGAGACACAGAGACGCGGAGAGGACTTCATGTATCATACGGAGCGACTTTTCTAACCTGTTAAGATCGCATCCGAAAACAATGAAGCCTGTAACCCGTGCCTCGATCCTTGTTCTTTGTCTCCTTCTCTCAATCTCAGCTTCCGCGCAGAGTCTTCGCGGCATCACTCCGGAAGACTATCTCGCGTTTGAGTTTCTGAGTGATCCACACATTTCACCCGATGGAAAACTCGTCGCTTACGTCGTAACAAAGATCGACCGCGCCCAAAACCGTCGCAACTCCTCGATCTGGCTGATTGCAACTGACAGCAGTCGCGCGCCGTGGCAGTTCACTACGAGTCCGCAGTCAGCAAGTTCACCGCGCTGGAGTCCGGATGGACAATCGTTAGCATTCTTGTCGTCACGACCGGAAGGAACCGGAGCTAATGAGACGCCGCGTTCGCAAATTTACATACTTTCGATGAACGGCGGCGAAGCAAGGAAAGTTACGAACCTGAAAAACGGCGTCGGCAGTTTTCAATGGTCTCCGGACGGCAATCGTTTTGTGATCGTTAGCCGCACTGGCCCAAGTGATTATCGCACCGAGAACAAAGATCGCAGCGATGTACGCCATTACAAGTCGAGTTCCTACAAGTTTAACGACAGCGGTTGGTTCGACGATAAGCGTTCACATCTTTGGATCGTGAATATCAAGTCGGGCGCCGCAAACCAAATTACTGAAGGCGAAGACTGGAACGACTCGGATCCGCAGTGGTCACCTGACGGAACTCGCATCGCGTTCGTTTCGAACCGGACGCACAAAGAGTATGAGAACGATCGCAACCTGGATGTTTGGACCATCCTGCCTGATGGCACTCAGCTAACTCAGATTTCCGATCACGACGAAAGCGATACTAGTCCGCGCTGGTCGCCTGATGGTCGCTCGATCGCTTTTGTTGGCGAACTCGAGGATCGCGATCATCCAAAAGTCTTCATCGCGCCGGCTGGCGGACACGCTAAGTCAGTGCTGGCAGCAACCGATCTCGATTTGATACCGGGAGGAGTCGAATGGTCGGAAGATGGAAAGTGGATCTACTTCGAAAGCGGAGTTAAAGGGGAGTTTCAACTGTTCCGCATCGATCTCGCGAAGAAACACGTCGAACAGATCAGTTCGGGCGCGCGCGCCGTGCGGAGCGCTGACTTCAATGCGAAGACCAACATGCGCATCTACATGGTCAACGATTTCAAGCATCTCGACGATCTTTACGTTTCAGATCTCAACGGCAACAAAGAACGAAAACTTACGAACCTGAACGATGCGCTGTGGAAACAACTGCAGCTCGCGGACGTTGAGCGGTTCACTTACAAGAGTGCCGATAATTGGGATGTTGACGGATTTATCGTGAAGCCGCTTGGCTGGCAGGAAGGCAAGAAGTATCCAGTCATCCTGAATGTTCATGGTGGACCAGCGGGACAATACGGCGTTGATTGGTATCACGAGTTTCAGGTTTACGCTGCGAAAGGTTATGGCGTCGTTTTCACGAATCCGCGTGGTTCAACCGGATACGGACAAAAATTTGAGCGCGGCATTGTTGGTGAATGGGGCGGCAAAGATTATCTCGACGTGATGAACGGACTGGATGCAGCGATCAAACGCTATTCGTGGATCGACACCGATCGTTTAGGAGTGACTGGCGGAAGTTATGGCGGCTTCATGACCAACTGGATTGTCGGTCATACGAATAGATTCAAGGCCGCGGTGACGTTGCGCAGTGTCGTTAATTTTATATCCGATGAAGGGACGCGCGACGGAGCGTATGGACACACGCCGGATTTTGAAGGCGATCTATTCGACAAGTTTGATCTTTACTGGGACCGCTCGCCGCTTAAGTATGCGAAGAACGTTAAGACACCGACGTTGATTCTGCATTCAGACAATGATTTCCGGGTGCCGATCGAGCAGGGTGAACAGTGGTTTCGGGCGTTAAAGCATTTTGGGGTTACGACCGAGATCGTGATGTTCCCGCGTGAGAACCACAATCTCACGCGAACTGGTGAACCAAAGCACCTGGTGGAAAGTTTGAACTGGCAACTCTATTGGTTCGATCGGTTTTTGAATGGAAATGCGAATGCAGTTTCGCCAGATATGAAGTAGCGCCGCCGCAGGTGGTTCGTCGCGTAGCGACGGATGAGTTTAGCCAGCCGTTTCAACGGTAATCACATACTTGACGAATCCAGATCAATTCGGCAGTGACTTTGCCCCGAAGGGGCGACGACCCAAAGCCCAGGGTTGCCGCTTCGGCTACCTTGGGTGAAGACGTTGCGCCGTGGCAACCGCAACGCGGTTGCGTCCTTAAGGTTCAGCCAGCGCAACCGCGTTGCGGTTGGTGGGGATTAGGCAATCTTACCCAGGGTAGCCGAAGCGGCAACCCTG
>DATDMC010000049.1:0-103246 GCA_036518995.1 Pyrinomonadaceae bacterium
TACACATGTCAACATTTAATGAACAAGTAGCAATCGTTACCGGGGCGGCGTCAGGACTTGGGCTCTCGATCGCGAAGAAGCTTAACGCTGAAGGCGCGCAGGTCGCATTGCTTGATCTTAATCAGACAGCTTTAGATAGCGTGATCGAAGATATTGGTCCAAATGCCACCGCCTTTGCCATCGATCTAACCAAGCAGGACCAGGTCGACAGTGTTGTCAATCAGATTGCCGAGCGCTTCGGACGGATCGACATACTCGTCAACAGTGCCGGTGTAACCGGCGCGACGAACATCAAAAGTCATGAAGTCGATCCCGACAACTTGCGGTTTGTTTTTGACGTGAACTTCATGGCCTCGTTCTTTACCGCGCGCGCCGTTCTGCCGCATATGCTCAAGCGCAACTACGGCCGCATTCTTCACATTGCCTCCGTTGCGGGTAAGGAAGGTAACGCCGGAATGCTTGCTTACTCGGCGTCGAAAGCAGCAGTCATTGGTATGACGAAGGTGCAAGGTAAGGAATATGCGGAAACCGGCATCACGGTGAACGCGCTCGCGCCGGCCGTGATTCAAACACCGATGGTCGATGTGATGCCGCCGGAACAGGTGAAATACATGACGGACAAGATCCCGATGAAGCGTTGCGGCACGCTCGATGAGATCGCGCACATGGCCGCGTTTATTGTTTCACCCGGAACGGCATTCACGACCGGCTTTACGTTTGATATGACCGGCGGCCGCGCGACGTACTGAAGGCGGCGGGCAGAAGGCGGAAAGCAGAAGGCGGAAGCAGTCGGTAGTCGCGTAGCGACGAGTGAGTTTAGCCAGCCGTTTTAACGGCTGGGAGACGACAGCCAAGGTTTCGCGTCGCGTAGCGACGCATGAATTTAGCCAGCCGTTTTAACGGCTGGGAGACGACAGCCAAGATTTCGCGTCGCGTAGCGACGCATGAATTTAGCTCGAGATAGGTTGGTTCATGCGTCGCTACGCGACGCGGACTACTCGGTCTGGTTACCAGCCGTTGAAACGGCTGGCTAAAGTCATTCGTCGCTACGCGACGCGGAACTGCTCGGTCTGGTTACCATGTCTAAATACACGATTCAGCTCCTGAAGATGGGCCAATGTGACGTAATGGGCCCGGAAGTTTACTGGATGAGCCATTGGACCGACTGGGTCCAGCTCTACTTCTGGATGGTTGTTATTCAAGGCAACGGAAAGACCGCGATCATCAACACTGGTCCACCTGAAGATCTAACCGTGCTGAACGAACGTTGGAGTAGTGGCTTTGGTGAACGCGGCAAACTCGTGCGCGAGGAGAATGAACGTCCCATCAATGCACTCGCGTCGCTCGGCATTAAGCCAGAAGATGTCGATTACGTTCTGATCACTCCGATTCAAATTTACGCGACTGCCAACATTCAACACTTCAAGAACGCTCAGGTATGCATTTCCAAACGCGGCTGGATTGAAGACTTCCACGCCGACAAGTTTCCTATGCACGTGCCGCGCGAGTTTCGATTGTCGGAAGAGACGCTTCATTATCTGACGTTTGAAGGACACGAACGACTGCGACTGCTGGAAGATGAAGACGAAGTGATGCCAGGATTGCGTTGCTTCTGGGCCGGCGTCCATCACCGGTCGTCAATGTGTTATGTGATTGATACTGATCAAGGTCGCGTGGGCGTCTCGGATTGTTTGTTCAAGTACGGAAATCTGGAAGACGGCGAGCCGCTCGGTATTCAGGAAAGCCTTGAGGAGTATCACCTGACGACGAAGCGAATTAAGCGCGAAACAGACATCTTCGTTCCACTTTACGAACCTGATGTGCTGCAGCGTTTCCCCGGCGGAAAGATTGGCTGATGTCCGAGATGGGATTTATCCGCAGATTACACAGATTACGCCGATTATGAAAAGAGAGTGACTGCCCTTTCAGTCTTTTTCTGCGTAATCTGCGAAATCTGCGGATAATTTCCTGGTTCGACTATTAACCATGATTAGAAAATCTTTTTTGATGACATTGAAGCCGGGGGCGTTCATCGAGTATGAGAAGCGCCATAACCCGATCTGGCCCGAGTTGCAGAAGGTCCTGAAAGATTACGGCGTTCATAACTATTCGATCTTTCTCGATCGCAGCAGCAACCGGCGATTGTTTGCGTATGTGGAACTCGAATCGGAAGAGCTGTGGCGACGCATCGCTACGACTGATGCGTGTCGACGCTGGTGGAGTTACATGAAAGACCTGATGTTGACGAACGACGACGACAGCCCTGTTACTTCTGAACTAAGCGAAGTATTCCATCTGGATTGACTCTGTGTCTCTGTGTCTCAGTGCTCTCTGTGTTGAAAATGGAGACTCGGCTAGATGGATCAAAGTTTTCAAAGCAGAGACGCAGAGTTCGCAGAGAGAAGAACACATGAGTGAGCGGTTAAAAGGAAAGGTTGCGATCGTTACTGGTGGCTCGGTTGGCATCGGGCAGGCAACGGCGATCTTGTTTGCCGAAGAAGGATGCAAAGTCGTTGTCGCTAATCTCAGCGAGCCTTCGGGTGAAGACACCGTCGCCCAGATCCGCGCCGCTGGTGGTGAAGCAATTTTTGTCGAGACCGACGTCTCGAACGAAGACGATTGTCGCAACTGTTGCGCTGAAGCTGTTCGAGCTTTTGGTCGTCTCGATGTCCTCGTTAACAACGCCGCCGCTTTCGTTCTCAAAGGACTCGAAGCCGAAGTTTCAGATTGGCAGCGAGTCTTGAGTGTCAACATCATGGGCACGGCGCTTATGAGCAAGTTTGCTGCTGAGCACATGAAACAAACGGGTGGCGGCGCAATCGTCAATCTTGGTTCCATTTCCAGTTTTGTGGCCCAACCGCATTTTGTTACCTACAGCGCGACCAAAGCCGCGATTCTGCAGATGACGAGAAACATGGCAATGGACCTCGCGCCGTTCGACATCCGCGTGAATTGCGTTTGCCCGGGAACAATTCTCACCCGCGCTTCCGAAGAGCACATGGAACGCGTGGGGATGACAAAAGAAGATTTCATCGCCGCGGAAGCACCTAAACATTTGTTGAATCGTGTCGGTTCGCCACGTGAGTGTGCTTACCCGATCTTGTTTCTCGCCTGTGATGAATCGTCTTTTATAACGGGCACGCATTTGATGGTCGACGGCGGATACACAGCCCAGTAACAGTAGGCAGTAGCAGAAGGCAGACGTTAGGAGCGCAGGCGTCCTCGCCTGCTTGGGTCGAATACAACGACCTTCGTTCGGTTGCCGTCGAGAAAACAACCCGTCAATTTCTAAACAGGAGTCGTCATGAGACGCGTTACGTTGTTCATCGTCTTCATCTTGTTCGTTGCGTCGGCATCAGCGCAGGAACTTCCACGCGAGTGGATCGATCCTGACACAGGTCATCGCGTCATCCGTCTCTCCGACGAACCCGGCAGCGCGAGTCTCTATTTCCATCAGAACGCGTACACGCCTGACGGCTCAAAGTTGATCATTACCACTCCAACCGGTCTTTCCACGATCGATCTAAAAACGCGCAAGATCGAAAAGGTCGTTGAAGGTCGCGTTAACGTCATCATTACCGGTCGCAAGACTGGTCAGATTTACTACGCGAAGGAAGGTGTTGTTTACGCAACCGATCTCAACACAAAGACGACGCGTGAGGTTGCCAAACTCCCGCCGCGCACTTCGGTGTCGAGTGTGAATGCCGACGAGACTTTGCTCGCCGGTATTATCGATGATGGACCACCGCCGCCAGCTCAAGCTGCCGCGCCACAGGCAGGTCGTGGTGACAGCTATCCTGGCAAAGGCGAGATGATGGAGCGACGCCTCGCTGAACGTCGTCCGCTGCAGCTCATCACCATAAGCACCAAAACTGGTGAAATAAAAACTCTCCTTAAAGGCACTGACTGGTACAACCATATTCAGTTTTCACCAACCGATCCCGCGCTGCTGATGTTTTGTCATGAAGGTCCGTGGCACAAGGTCGATCGCACCTGGACCATCCGCACTGACGGCACGGCGTTGACGCAAATTCATCAGCGCACGATGAACATGGAGATCGAAGGCCACGAGTTTTTCAGTGGTGATGGGAGGTGGATCTGGTACGACCTGCAGACGCCGAAGAGTCAGGTCTTCTGGTTGGCCGGTTACAACGTTTCGAGCGGTGAAAGAGTCTGGTACAACCTCGCGCGCAGTGAATGGTCGGTGCATTTCAATGTGTCGCCGGACGGGACGTTGTTTGCAGGAGACGGTGGTGGTCCAGACAGCGTAGCGGCTCCGGGCAACGGTCAATGGATTTACCTGTTTCATCCGGAAATGGTGGCTGACAAGACGGACGGCGTGTGGCCCAACCCGAACCAGTTCGTCAAACCCGGGATCTTCAGAGCAGAGAAGCTGGTGAATTTGGCGAAACACGATTATCGGCTCGAACCAAACGTCACGTTTAGTCCAGACATGAAATGGATCATCTTCAGGTCAAACATGCTTGGTCCAACGCACGTGTTTGCGGTGGAGCTTAAGAAAGCAACGACGTAGGAATTGGGGGACTCTGCGTCTCTGTGTTGGAATCGAGGTGCCGATAGATGCGACTAAAGTTTCAACACAGAGACGCAGAGTACGCGGAGACGCAGAGAAGAATAAGACCTGCATGAAACTACCACTACTGTTAATTCTGATCATCCTGTCGTCCGCTTCGTTCGTTCATGCAGATGTTGTTCTGCCGGATGTGCTGAGTAGTGGCATGGTCCTGCAACGCGATCACAAAGTCCCGATCTGGGGCACTGCCGATCCCGGCGAGTCGATCACGATCAAATTTGCCGGACAGACAAAACACACAACTGCTGATAAAGACGGCAAGTGGGTTGTTTACCTGAACCCGTTGAAGGCAAACGCCACACCGGCGAAGTTAACCATCGAAGGAAAGAACAAACTCGAATTCAACGACATCCTTGTCGGCGAAGTTTGGCTGGTTGCGGGTCAGTCAAACATGCAGCGCCTGTTGAGTGAGACGGCGAACGGCGAAGCGGCAATCGCAGCCGCAAACCATCCGCAGATTCGACTCTTCAATGTAAGCCGCCAAGTTGCTTTCAAACATGCAAAGCCACCATTGGCTGTTTGGGCTGCGTGCTCGCCCGAGTCAGTCAAACAATTTTCCGCTGCTGGTTATTATTTCGCCGTTGAACTGCAAAATGAGTTGAAGGTCCCGGTTGGTGTGATCAATTCGTCTTATGGCGGTTCACAGGCGGAGGCCTGGACCCCGGTTGAGTATTTACTTGCCTCGCCCGATCTAAAGCCAACAGTTGATCGGACAAAGATTTGGGATGAAGAGCGCTCGCGAGTAAAGGTTGAATACGACGAAGCGATTAAGAAGTGGCGCGAACAGGCAGACCAGGCAAAAGCGTCTGGAGCACAACCGCAACCTTCGCCGGCAGTACCCGACGCGTTACGCGAATATCGCGTCGCCGCTTCGATCTACGACGGCATGATCGCGCCATTGATTCCTTTTTATATACGCGGCGCGTTCTGGTATCAGGGCGAATCAAACGAAGCACGCGCGCAGCAGTATGAAATTCTTTTGCCCGTGATGATCAAAGCCTGGCGCGAACGTTGGCACGAAGGTGATTTTCCTTTTGGAATTATTCAACTGCCAAACTATCGGGATGCAAAACCCGAACCCGCGGACGAAGCGTGGAGTCATATTCGCGAAGGCCAAAGACGAACAGCGCGCGTGTTACCCAACACCGGATTGATCGTCACGATCGATATTGGCGAGGCGAATGATATTCATCCGAAGAACAAACTCGATGTCGGCAAACGCATGACTTACTGGGCGCTCGGCAACGTCTACAAAAAGCGTTCGACCAACTCGGGACCGAGTTTTCGTAGCGTGATGCCGGGTGCTTCTGGCGCGGAGTTGCTGGTAGTTTTTGATGATGCGGGAACGGGATTGAAAACGCGTGATGGCGGTAAGCCGGCGGAGTTTGCGATCGCTGGAGCGGACCAGAAATGGTACTGGGCGGAAGCAGAGATCGTTGGTAGAAATCAGGTAAAGGTCTGGTCGCCTTCGGTGCCGAAGCCGATGGCGGTCCGTTACGCATTCAACAACAACCCGCGTAATCCAAATTTGACTAACGATGGTGGCTTACCGGCGAGTCCGTTTCGCAGCGACAACTGGCCTGGTCCAACGGATGGCAAACGATAAAACTAACCGCAGATTACATAGATTACGCAGAGAGTGAAGTCAGTACCGTAACGCGGTAGCGTCGGGTCAATCTGCAGAACAAGACTCAACAATATCAACCTTTAACACAGAGACGCAGAGGCGCAGAGAAACTTGTTAACCAAATCAATCTGAAATCTGAAATATTTGGAGACTCTCAATGAAGCGACGCGAATTTATTGCAACGGCGATGGCAGGTGGTGGAGCGTTATTGGCTACCTCGACTCAACCAACCTGGGGTCGGAAGCTCCGATCGTTCATGACACCGCAGGCTGTCGAGTCGCGGATTGAAATCCTAACTGCGGAACCAATTTCCACCATCGCGCCGGAAATCTACGGACACTTTACCGAACATCTCGGTGGCGTCATCTACGACGGGATCTGGGTCGGTGAAAATTCAAAGATTCCGAACGTAGGCGGCATCCGCAAGTCACTCGTTGACGCACTGCAAAAGATCAAGCCGAGTGTGGTTCGGTGGCCGGGCGGCTGCTTCGCTGATAGTTACGATTGGCGCGACGGTATAGGACCACGCGACAAACGTCCACGCCGAACAAACTTCTGGGTTGATGCTAGTGAATGGCCGGCAAATGCGCCTGATGGTCCATGGAAATACGACACGAATCAATTTGGCACTGACGACTTTCTGCGCTTCTGCAAGTTGACGGGCGCGCAGCCATACCTGGCCGCGAACCTCCGTAGCTTGAACGCGAAAGACTTTTATCAATGGATCGAGTACTGCAACTCGCCGGCAGGAACAACGACGCTGGGCGACATGCGGATCGATCGCGATGGTCCAAAAGTCCGTTATTGGGGAGTCGGTAATGAGTCGTGGGGCTGCGGTGGAAATTTTACCCCTGAAGAATATGCAGCCGAGTATCGTCGTTTCACGGCGTGGGCGCCGCATTATGGCGTCAATCTCGCTTTTGTCGGCTCGGGACCAAACGGCGGCGATCTCGATTGGACACGGCGCTTTTTTACCAAACTAAACGAACGGCGCGCCCTCGGCGCGATGTGGGGTTGGGCCATGCATCACTATTCCTGGAACGTCAGCGGTGGACGCACCAACGATTGGTTTCAGGGAAAAGGCGATGCGCTTAATTACAACGAGGACGAGTGGTACGAACTGCTTCATGAAGCCGATCGCATCGATGGCATGATTGTCGATTGCTGGAACGTGATGGGTGAAACTGATCGCGCTCATCGCATCAAACTCGTCGTCGATGAATGGGGAGCGTGGTACAAGCCCGGCAGCGAAGTTAACAATACTCATCTGCTTGGTCAGCAGTCGACTATTCGTGACGCAGTGCTCGCGGGCCAAACGCTCGACACGTTTCATCGTCACGCAGACAAAGTTGGAATGGCAGCGATTGCTCAATTGGTTAACTGTCTGCAGTCGCTGTTTCTAACGCATGAAGACAAGTTCGTTCTGACGCCGACTTATCACGTGTTCGATATGTATCAGGTCCACCAGGGTAAGACGGCTTTGCGAACTGTTGTGACTTCGCCGCACCTCAACTACACGCGCAACAATCAACAAGCGACGATGAGAGGTTTGAACGGTTCGGCGTCGCTGGACGGCAAACGTCTCGTGTTGACTGTTACTAATCCCGATCTAAAAGCGACGCGCGAAACTGAAATCGTTATCCGTGGCGCCGCAATCAAATCGGTGCAGGGAAGCGCGATCGCCGCGAGCGATCCGAAAGCGCATAACAGTTTCGAAGATCCGAATAGAGTTGTTCCGAAGGCGGCAGCCGTTTCAATGACAGGCAATACGCTGGTTTACAAATTCCCTCCAGCATCTGTAACCCGACTGGACATCGATCTTAGCTAACATCAGGCTGGCTAACGATGAAGTCAGTATCGTAACGCGGTAGCGACTGGTCCGTTTGTATTCTCTGCGTCTCCGCGGTCTTTGCGTCTCTGTGTTGAAATAAATCTCTCAAACAGTGGGCGATCGCCCTTCAACACAGAGACGCAAAGAACGCGGAGACGCAGAGATAATTCATCGCCACTAGATAACTAAATGAAAGTTCTTGCTTCCATAATTCTGATCGCTTTGCTTTCGGCGCAGCTACGAGTCTTCGGGGCGCCGATCGATGATTTGCAGCGCTCCTTTTTAAACCCACCTGATGACTCGCGCATCATGATGCGTTGGTGGTGGTTTGGTCCGGCTGTCACCAAACCTGAACTCGAACGCGAGATGCGCGTGATGAAGGAAAGCGGTATCGGCGGTTTCGAAGTTCAGCCCGTTTATCCGCTCGTGTTAGACGATGAAGCTGCCGGCATCAAAACTCTTCCGTTTCTTTCTGACGAATTTCTCGACGCCCTTCGTTTCACTTCAGAAAAGGCACGCGAGCTTGGTTTGCGTTTCGATCTAACTCTCGGTAGTGGCTGGCCCTTTGGTGGTCCAACTGTTTCGATCGATCATGCCGCCGGTAGACTGCGTTACGAACACGTAAAAATCGAGGCAAACACCCACTTTGTAAAAGTTCCTGCTATCGGCGCTGGAGAAAAGTTTCTGGCGGCATTTCTTGCTAAGTCAGAAGGAAATTCTTTCGCGCCTGACAGCATTCGTGAACTCACGAAGATCAAAGATGGAGTACTGGAGTTGGATTCTGTTCCTGCGGGTGATCACGAAGTTCTGTTCTTTATTTCGAGTCGAACCGGCATGCAGGTGAAACGGCCGGCCGTCGGCGCCGAGGGTTTTGTTCTCGATCATATTAACCGCGCAGCCACTGACAGTTATTTGAAAACTGTCGGTGATCGATTGCTGCAACCGCTCGGCAATAACAATCTAAGAAAGCAGGCGAGGACGCCTGCGCTCCTACCTTATGCGATCTTTTGCGACAGTCTGGAAGTTTACAACGCGGATTGGACCGGGGACTTTCTGGACGAGTTTCAAAAACGTCGTGGTTACGATCTTAAGCCTTATTTGCCGGCACTCGTCAGCGACATGGGCCAACAAACTCTCGCTTTGCGCCGCGATTGGGGAAAGACGCTGAACGAGTTACTTAACGAACGTTTCCTCGCACCGGTACAGGAATGGTCCAAACGAAACAACACGAGGTTTCGTGTGCAGGATTACGGCGTTCCCGCAGCCGCGATTTCGGGCAATGCGTTCGTCGATATTCCGGATGGTGAAGGCGCGCAGTGGAAAGTAGTGCGCGCGGCGCGTTGGGCTTCGTCTGCGAGTCATCTTTACAACCGGCCCGTTTCGTCATCCGAAACATGGACCTGGTTACATTCACCTTCATTTCGCGCGACTCCGCTCGACATGAAAGCGGAGGCCGACATTCATTTCCTCCAGGGAATCAATCAACTCATCGGACATGGCTGGCCTTACACGGCGCCTGGAGTTGAGTATCCGGGTTGGCGCTTTTATGCGGCTGCAGCGTTTGACGAGAAGAATCCGTGGTGGATCGTGATGCCGGATCTCGCGAAATATCTACAGCGCGTGAGTTTCATGATGCGCCAGGGCGGGCCGGCAAACGACGTCGCGCTCTATTTGCCGAATGATGATGGCTGGGCCCACCTGACACCTGGCAATCCGCATTTGATTGAAACGTTACGAGATCGCGTCGGTCCGGATTTGCTGCCGGCGATTTTTGAAGCCGGCTACAACCTCGATTTTTTCGACGATGATGCGTTCAAGCAAGTCGGCGCGGTTGAAGGCAATTCACTTGTGCTCGGCAAGAACAAATATCGAATCGTTATCTTGCCGGGAGTGGAAAGTATTCCGATTGATACTTACAAGAAGTTTGAAGAGTTTGTGCGCGGCGGGGGAATTCTGATCGCTACGAAGAGTGCTCCCAAACTTGCGCCCGGGTTCAAAGCTACTCAGCAGGACCATGATCAAGTGACAAAGATTTCGCAGTCGTTGTTTGGCGATGGTTCACGTCTTGTAACTGATGAGAAACGGCAACTCGGTCCAACGTTGAATAAGTTACTGCAACCCGATTTTGGTCTTTCAGTCGCTCTTCCCGATGTTGGTTTTATTCATCGCAGGACCAACGACGCCGACATTTACTTTGTAGCCAACACCGGCAATACAACGCAGCGGGCCGCGGTGAGTTTTCGTGCTTCGTTTGAGAATGCGGAAGTCTGGAACCCTTTTGACGGGACAGTTCAGGAAGTTGCGGGCAAGAGTTCGTTTGATTTGAAGCTTGGCCCATACGAATCGCGCATCTTTGTTTTTACGAAACGGAAGTTACCCGAAGTTAAAAAGAGTGCTGAGCAGGCGCCGGTCTCTCTGGATTTGAGTAGTAACTGGCAAGTGTCGGTTGGATCGGCTCCGGCAGCGACTTGGACCAGATTGCGTTCCTGGACTGATGATGAGTCGACGAAATATTTCTCGGGTGTTGCTACTTACGTAAAAGAGATCGATGTGTCGGCGTCTTTCCTGCAAGACCGTAACTCGGTGGCGCTTGATTTTGGTGAAGGTGTTCCACTAACGCCGCAGGTGGTGAGAAACGGAAGTCAGACGTGGCTGGATGGGCCGATCAGGGAAGCGGCAGTCATATATATAAATGACAGGCGCGCCGGATCTGTCTGGTGTCCTCCTTATAAGTTGGATGTCAGTTCATTCATCAAGCCTGGCAAAAATGTGGTTCGTATTGCGGTCGCAAACACTGCGCTGAATTATATGGCCGGGCACAGTTTGCCTGACTACCGATTGCTGAATCTGCGTTATGGCGAGCGCTTCCAGCCACAGGAGATGGAAAAGATCCAGGTGCTGCCATCAGGAATACTTGGACCAGTGAAGTTGGTTGCGAGTACAAATTAGTCTCTGTGTCTCCGTGCTCTCTGTGTTAAAGATCGGAGTCCAGCTAGTAGATCTAGATTTCAACACAGAGACACTGAGAACACACAGAGACACAGAGAAGATAGAGTTCAAAGCTTGTCGTGAGGTTGTGTAGTCGGATTGGCTGTGCCTTTCCGTTCAGTGGCGCTTTTAGTTTGGGCTGCGCCCTCGAACACAGAAGGCGTAGCCTAAAAAATAGGTAAACGCTTACGGAAAGGCAGAGCCATTCCTCACAACAGGTGGCAAAGCCAACCAAAATAATTCGAAGATGAGACTCAGTAAACAGATCTTGGTCGCAGGCATTTTGCTACTGCTCAGTTGTCTGGTTGTCTCTGCTGCAAACGACGATCTCTTAATCTGGTTCAATACGCCCGCGACGGAGTTCACTCAATCACTTCCGCTCGGTAATGGACGGCTTGGCGCTTCAGTGTTTGGCGGTGTCGCTGCAGAGCAGTATGTCTTAAACGAAAGTTCGCTCTGGTCCGGTGCTCCTGAAGATGCCGATCGGCCAGACGCTGCCAACTACTTACCGGAGATTCGCCGTTTGCTCCTGGCCGGCAAAAATGCCGAAGCCGAAAAACTTGTCTACGACCACTTCACCTGTAAAGGAAAAGGCTCGGGTTACGGCAGTGGCAAAGATGTCCCTTATGGTTCTTATCAGACACTCGGTCGTCTGAAGTTGAATTTTTCGAGCGGCGATCACGACGTTGCTAACTATCGCCGTGAATTAAATCTCGCAGACGCTGTGGCTCGAGTTTCCTATGAACAACGTGGGGTGCGTTATTTACGCGAGACTTTCGTCTCTGCTCCCGATCAAGTGATCGTGGTTCGTCTCTCAGCGAGTGCGCCACAGTCGATTAGTTTTAGTGCGAACCTGGATCGTCCCGAGCGATTCACCGTTTCGAAAGACATGGCGAATGGTCTTTTAATGACGGGCCAACTCAACAATGGCACTGACGGCAAGGGAATGAAGTATGCCGTTCGTCTCCGCGCTATTAATAACGGAGGCGAGGTTTCAGTTAGTAATAGTTCTATTCAGATCAAGAACGCGAACGAGGTTGTTTTACTACTCGCTGCGGCGACCAACTACATGGGTTTCGCTGGTCGTCATACTCCCAACGAGTTATCAGCTTCGCTCGCCGATCTTCGCAAAGCGTCTCTAAAGAAGTACTCAGCAATCGCCGCCGCTCATAAAGTTGACTATCAACGTTATTTCAATCGCGTCACATTCCGACTCGGTACCCGGAATGCCGGGTCGAATGCGCTCACGACTCCCGAACGTATCGAGGCTTTTGGTGATGGTTCAAAGGACCCTGGTTTTGCGGCTTTGTATTTTCAGTATGGTCGCTATCTTTTGATTTCGTCTTCGCGACCCGGTGGTCTACCGGCGAACCTGCAAGGCATCTGGGCCGATGGTGTCCAGACTCCGTGGAATGGCGACTGGCATTTGGACGTTAATGTTCAGATGAACTACTGGCCGGCCGAGATCACAAACCTTTCGGATCTTCATCAACCGTTATTCGCTTTAATCGATTCGCTACAGAAGCCGGGAGCGAAGACAGCAAAACTTTATTACAACGCGCGTGGCTGGGTGGCCCACGTCATCACCAATCCGTGGGGCTTTACTGCGCCGGGTGAAGGTGCGTCATGGGGCGCGACGGCGAGTGGCTCGGCGTGGCTTTGCCAACATCTTTGGGACCATTACCTGTTCACGAAAGATAAAGCGTTTTTGAAGTGGGCCTATCCGATCATGAGAGGTTCGGCGCGCTTTTATGCCGACATGTTGATCGAGGAGCCGGGTCATAAATGGCTGGTAACTGCGCCGGCGAATTCACCCGAGAACGGTTTTTATCTTCCTGACAAAACGGTGGCCCACGTTGTAATGGGACCAACGATCGATATGCAGTTGCTGCGTTACTTGTTTGACGCGTGCATTGAAAGTTCGCGGCTGCTTGGTGTCGATCCGGAATTTAGAAAAGAACTTGAATCAAAGAAATCTCGTCTCGCCCCGACTCGCATCGGCTCTGATGGTCGCGTGATGGAATGGTTAGAGGAATACAAAGAACCTGAACCAACGCATCGTCACGTGTCGCATTTATGGGGACTGTATCCGGGCAATGAGATCTCGTTGAGTGGAACTCCCGACATGGCAGCCGCTGCGAGAAAGAGTTTGGAAGTGCGCGGCGACATTTCGACGGGCTGGTCGCTCGCTTACAAACTAAATCTCTGGGCGCGACTCGGTGATGGAGATCGAGCGAACTTGTTGTTGTCAATGTTGCTGTCACCGGTTGGGAGTCGAGCTAAGCCAGGCGTTAGTAATGCGGGTGGCAGTTATGAAAATTTATTCGACGCACATCCGCCATTTCAGATCGATGGCAACTTTGGAGCGACCGCGGGAATAGCCGAGATGTTGTTGCAGAGTAGAGAAGGTGAGATCGATTTGTTACCGGCGGTCCCAAATGTTTGGCAGGAGGGACGTGTGACCGGACTAAAAGCGCGTGGTGGTTTTGAAGTTGATATGGAGTGGAAGGAAGGGAAGCTGACGAACGCGCGGGTAAAATCGACGTTAGGTGGGCAGTGCAAGGTGCGTTATGGCGGGAAGGTTGTGGAATTGAAAACAGCGCCGGGCAGAAGTTACCCCGTGATTTTAAGTTAACTCTGCGTCTCTACGTACTCAGCGTCTCTGTATTAAAGCGGCGTCTAACTATCGTGAACTCCATTCCAACACAGAGACGGTGAGAACGCGGAGACGCAGAGCGGTTAGTTCCTACTTGAGACAATTTAATTTTACCTGATTGTTGAGATTGGACTTACCAATCCATCTTGGCCACGTTCCAAAAACTCAGCGCATATTCATGATTTCGGACAAAATCCTGACTCGGTTCGTCAAGCGATGCGGAAACTAAAGGGTTTTGATGCCTTTGTTAGTCGGAACAATGTTTGCTCGATTCAAGTACGCGATTAGTGTTTGGTAATACCCCTGACCACAGACCTTACCAATTGGTAAGAAAAAGAGCTTGACATAAAAATCGTCGCTGACCGAAAATGCGGGCATCAGCAAGTTAGTGTTTTGTATTGATCGCGGGCCGTCCACGCCTGCGGTATTTCGTGAAGACAGGCGAGACGCCTGCATTCCCAAAATTCATTTTTCCTGGTTAGTGGTTTTAGTAATTCCATCCTTTTGCCGATTTGTAAGATGGGTCGTAACCGGTCCTGCTCTAAGTCGGACCTTGCGGTAGACGGACCATCGCGGTTTTGCGGGACTTCAAACCCGCTCGAACAAACAGCTAGTTAGTCTTTCGGACAAAGATAGAAACTGATGTTCGGCTTGAGTAAAGCTCAGTCAACAGTGCGCACAATTCCCCAGCCGGCCACAGTTAGGCGCCCGGTGTTTATTACTGAAGAGGAGATTGAAATGAGAACGAGATTCCGTTCAATCGTGCACTTAACGTGTGCGATCATTTTTGTGTTTGCAGCTTTGCTGATTCCCATGTCAGCAAGCGCTCAGGAGTCACGCGGAAAGATTAGTGGTCGCGTAATCGACTCCAATGGAGCGGCAGTACCTAACGCTTCTGTGAAAGTCACTAATGTGGCCAGAGCAGATACGACCACGTTAACCACGAATGCAGACGGCCTCTTCGATGCGCCTTACCTGCTGCCCGGCGCTTACCAGGTTTTGGTTGAGGCTTCCGGATTTAAGAAGGCCTTGCAGGACAACGTGGTGGTAGCGATCAACGAGACACGTACGTTAGCGATCACGCTGGATGTCGGTGCAGTTCAGGAAACTGTCACCGTTACTTCTGACGCTGCGCAGCTCAATGTCTCAGATCCAAATCTTGGCTTGACCATCGATCGCAAACGCGTTGACGAATTGCCGTCGATTCACGGCGATCCGTACAATCTGATCAATCTCTCGCCAGGTGTTGCTTACACCGGCAGCACTCGTCTCGATCGTCCTTTCGAACCAACGCACATTGCCAATTTTGCGATGGGTGGTGCGCGCGGTATTCGCAGTGACCTGTTAGTCGATGGTGCGCCGAGCACGGCAACGGCGAACGCAAACGAAGTTATTGCGTCTTACGTTCCTACAACCGATGCTACTCAGGAATTCAGAGTTCAAACTGCAACTTACGATTCACAGTTTGGTAATACGGAAGGCGGCGTAACCAGTATCGTTACCAAGGGTGGTACCAACTCCTTCCACGGTAGTGCTTACTACTGGATCGAACCAGGTGGTTTGGCTGCGAACGACTTCTTCGGTAAAGCGAGCGGACAGGGCCGCCCCTATACTTTTTCAAATCGTCCAGGTGTCAGCATTGGTGGACCAATTTGGATTCCCAAAGTCTATAACGGAAAGAACAAGACTTTCTTCTTCTTCTCATTTGAACAAATCAACGACTCACGTCCGCGATTTGACGCGACAAATATCTGGGCCCCGACAGCCGCCCTGGCGAGAGGCGACTTCTCAGCCTTTGCAGGCAAGATCACCATCTACGATCCGTTGACCGGCACTTTTGCAGGCGGTACTGTTACCAATCGCACCCCGTTCGCCGGCAACATCATTCCCGATGCTCGAATTAGCCCGGTGGCCAAGGCAGTTCTGGGATTCATCGGTGGTCCAAAGCAAATAGCCCCGAACGGTGCTTTGCTCAACAACAACATCAGAGATTCGACGCTCGCGGAAACGATGAGCCCGCCGTATCGTAATTACACGATTCGTCTGGACCAGAATTTCGGTGACAAAGATAAAGTCTTCGGTCGTTATAGCTGGTACAACCGCACCAGCACCTACAATAACTACACCAACAGCTTGTATGTAGGAGATCGCTTCCTGTTCCTTTCGAAACAAGCGGTGGTTGATGGCGTTCACACGTTCAACCCAAATACAGTCCTGAACGTGCGTTATGGCTTCAATCGCTTTATCCGTGGTTCGGATGCTCCTGAAGGCCAATATGGTTTGGACCTGACGACCCTCGGTTTCCCCGCTTCATTTAATAATGCAATCGGTGAAGGTGTGAGACGCTTCCCGCGCTTCGATTTCACCTGCACCTCGTGCACCGGCACCTTAATTGGAAACGGACACACAAACGAATTTCGTCCGGTGAGCAGTCACTTCGCAACCGCTGTGTTGAATCGTACGTGGGGTAGAAACTCATGGCGTTTTGGCGCTGAGATGCGTATCTATCGCGAAGACGACAGCTTCAAGAGCAACAACCAATCAGGTCAATTTGCCTTCGACAACACTTACACCCGCATCGGTAGCGCCAGCAGTCCTGACGTTGAAGGTATCCAGGCGTTCGCGGCGTTCCTGCTCGGTTATCCAACGAGCATGCAGATTGTGCGTGCTTCTGATTACTCCGAGTATTCGAAGACCTGGGGTTTCTTCGCTCAGGACGATCTCCGTCTGACTCAGAAACTGACCCTCAATCTCGGCCTGCGCTGGGAGTTTGAGTCGGCTCTTACTGAACGTCAGAACAAGAGCGTTTCCGGGTTCGATTTTGGTTACTCGCAACCGTTTGAAGCTACGGCCCAGGCTAACTACACCGCCATCCTGGCTAAGTTAGCTGCAACGAATCCACTCAAAGCGCAATTCCCCCTGACGCAGATATCAGCTAAAGGTGGGTTATTGTTTGCTGGTAAAGACACAGGTAGCGGTTTGTACAACACTCCGAAGAGCGGGTTCTTACCACGTTTAGGTTTTGCCTATTCGTTGAATGACAAAACAGTACTGCGCGGTGGCTTTGGTTTGTATCAGGGTTTCCTCGGTGAACGCCGCGGCGACGTGATTCAACCTGGTTACACGCAGACCACGGTCCAGCCGTTGACCACTGGTCCAAACGGAGCACCGTTGCCATTCCTGATCACCAATCCATTTGCGAGTGGTATCACTGATCCCAGTGGCAATGCCCTGGGTCGCCAAACTGCTTTGGGCCAAACGATCTCATTCTTCAACCAGGATCCGGACGTGGCCAAGCAAGCGCGCTTCTCGTTCGGCGTTCAACGCGAGCTGTGGGGCGGTTGGACCCTTGACGCAGAGTACATGGGAGACCTCGGATACAACATCGAGATCACTCGTAACATAAATGCTCTGCCGAACAAATATTTGAACTTCGACAACTCACGTACAGCGGCGCAGGTTGCCAATAACACTGCCTTGAGCGTGACAGTTGCGAATCCGTTTTTCTGTTCTACTCCAAACGCAACCGGTACGGGTTGCACCACCGGCGCCGCCTTGTTTACTGGTGCTGGAGCAACAACATCGGTGCGTCAGTTGCTGCGGCCATTCCCGAACTTTGGTGACATCAATACGACCGTCAACGACGGAAAGACCTGGTATCACTCGGCCCAACTCGGCTTGACCAAGCGCTTCTCAAAAGGTTACGGAGTGCAGTTCGCCTATACCTTCTCGAAGTGGATGGAAGCTACGGAATATCTGAACGCAGGCGATGCAACACCATTCAAACAGCGATCGCCGCAGGACGCCCCAAACCGCTTCTCGATGAGTGGTTTCTACGAACTGCCGTTTGGTAAAGGCAAAATGTTCGGATCAGGTTCCAATAAGTTAGTCGACGCCGCAATCGGTGGCTGGCAGATTCAGGGAACCTATGTTTATCAATCCGGTTTCCCGGTAAGATTTGCGAATGATGCGTTTTATCTCGGCGGTAACCCCGGAGTCGACAACCCAACGGTCGAACGTTGGTTCAATACCTCGGCATTTATCGTCGGTTCCAGTCCCACGGACCATCTCCGCACGTTGCCGTTCTACTTCGGAGACGTTCGGTCGGATCCAATCAACAATGCTGACCTCGGTCTGCGTAAGGACATTCACTTGAGAGAAACGATGAAGATCCAGCTCCGCATGGAATTCATCAATGCTTTCAATCATCCGCTGTTGAATACGGGTACGGCAGGTATCATCGTCAACCCAGGTTCGGCGCAGTTTGGTCAGGTTAGCGCTCTTAACCAACAAAACTACGCACGCCGCGCGCAGATGATGGTGAAGTTTATTTTCTAACTAGACTTCGCATCGGATTTACTTCGGGGAGTTTGCGTGAGCAAGCTCCCCGTTTTATTGAGTTAGAGTTGTTTCAGCGATTCAGGGCTTTGCCGGTAGCGTAGATACCACCGGCTTTGTGCCGGTTGGAATATTAAGTTCAAGCTAATCAAAGGCTTCGCAGGTAGCGCAGATACCACCGGCTTTATGCCGGTGGAGTATCAGTTTCAAGCTAATCAAGGCTTCGTAGATAGCGTAGATACCACCGGCTTTATGCCGGTGGAGTATCAAGTTCAAGCTAACCAAGGCTTCGTAGATAGCATAGATACCACTGGCTTTATGCCGGTGGAGTATCAAGTTCAAGCTAACCAAGGCTTCGCAGGTAGCGCAAATACCACCGGCTTTATGCCGGTGGAGTTTCAAGTTCAAGCTAATCAACGCTTTGCAGGTAGCGCAGATACCACCGGCTTTATGCCGGTTGGAGTTTCAAGTTCAAGCTAATCAAGGCTTCGAAGGTAGCGCAGATACCACCGGCTTTATGCCGGTGGAGTGTCAAGTTCAAGCTACCTGCGCTATAGATGGTAGTGAAAAAGCGATACTCCATCTCATAATATTTTTCACATCAAGTTAGCTTGAAGTTGAGACTCCAACCGACATAAAGTCGGTGGTATCGAGCCAAATCGATCAATGACATCTCGTCGAACATTCTTGGGTGCATTGCTGGGATCGGGCGGCGCTATCGCGGCTGATCGTTTGCTCACCAGAACGCGTGCGCAGATCAACACCACAATCAATCGCCATGCTCTTGTTCGGCGTCACAATCCCAGGCTCAACAAGCTCGATCCACTATCACCACTCTCACTCGGCAACGGCTCATTGGCGTTCACTGCCGACGTCACCGGCTTGCAGACACTCGAGCGCGAATATAAAGACGCGATGCCTTTGTGCACCATGTCGCAATGGGGCTGGCACACAACACCGCGGCCGAAGAACCTCATCGGTATGGATCTGAGACTTGCCGAGTACGATACACACGGTCGGAAAGTCGGCTATCACACGAGTTCAGAAGGCCAAACAGAACTCTTCAACTGGCTGCGCGAGAACCCCCATCGACTCCACCTCGGTCGAATCAGGCTTTACAAACTCGACTCGCCGCCAAGCGCTGAAATTGAAGCAGGTGAGATAACTGACATCGATCAGCAGTTGGATCTCTGGCGCGGTGTGCTGACAAGCAAGTTCAAACTCGATGGACATCCCGTTGAAGTTACAACCACCGTCCATCCAACGCTTGATCTATTGGCCGTCTCCATTGAATCGGGACTGGTGACAACCGCGAAACTCGCAGTCAGTCTTAGTTTTCCTTACGGCTCGCCGACCATGCAGGCTGCAGATTGGAAGCAGTCGGAAAAACACAGATCCGAAGTGGTGATGCGTAGTCCGCAGCGTGCAGAAATTCAGCGCTTCATGGATTACGAATCTTACCTGGTCTCAGTCGGACTGGAAGGCGCCGCTCATCTGTATCAGGCAGCGGATCACACGTTTGTTGTTGAGGGTCGACCACTGCAAAACCGGGTGAGATTTACGGTCCATTTCAGTCCTAACCGCGTTCAAACTTCGATCCCAAATGTCAGGGCCACTTTCATTGCGAGCGAACAACAGTGGCAGCGCTTCTGGTCCACTGGCGGCGCGGTTGAATTGGCTGACAGCAAAGATCCACGAGCGCCGGAACTAGAACGTCGTGTCGTGTTGTCGCAATACCTGACGGCGATTCAGTGTGCGGGAAAACTGCCACCGCAGGAAACGGGACTGACCGTTAACAGTTGGTACGGCAAGTTTCATTTGGAGATGCACTGGTGGCACGCGGCCCATTTTGCGCTCTGGAATCGCCTTCCTTTATTTGAACGAAGTCTTGGCTGGTATCAAACGATTCTTCCGCAAGCGCGTGCCCTGGCCCAGTCGCAGGGGTACGCCGGCGCGCGGTGGCCCAAGATGGTTGGACCAGAAGGTCGCGACAGTCCGTCGCCAATTGGACCACTCCTGATCTGGCAACAACCGCATCCGATTTTTTACGCCGAGCTTTGTTATCTGACAAATCGGAACGTGGCGACGCTCAAGCGATACGCGGACATCGTTTTCGAGTCGGCCGCGTTCATGGCTTCGTATGCATTCTTAGACAAAAAAACAGTTCGCTTTGTACTTGGACCACCGGTGATACCGGCGCAGGAGAACCATCCGCCGCGCGAAACCTGGAACCCGACGTTTGAATTGGAGTACTGGAAGTTTGGTCTTGAAGTAGCGCAACGATGGCGCCAACGTTTGGGGATGCCGCGTCTGGTAGAGTGGGAGCGGATCATCAAAAATCTCGCTCCGCTGCCGACTCGTGATGGCGTCTATCTCGCGCATGAAAACTGTCCGCAGACTTACACGGAACGCAATCGAGATCATCCATCGATGCTGGGCGCCCTCGGTATTCTTCCCGGCGACGGGGTCGATCACGGGACGATGCGGCAAACCTTGAAGAAGACAATGAAGGAGTGGCGTTGGGAAGATACGTGGGGCTGGGACTATCCCATGACGGCGATGACCGCGGCGCGGCTCGGCGAGACAGACATTGCGGTTGATGCGTTGTTGATGAAGACGGAAAAGAACCGGTACTTAGTTAATGGTCACAACTGGCAACGCGCGAATTTGCCTTGTTATCTGCCGGGTAATGGTGGACTGCTTTATGCGATTGCGTTGATGTGTGGCGGTTGGAAAGACGCGCCGGAGATCTATGCGCCGGGATTTCCGAATGACGGTTCGTGGTTGATCCGCTTCGAGGGACTAAACAACCATCTGCTGAGTGAGATCTAAAATAGGACCGCAGGCGTCCTCGCCTGCCGACCTTAAATTTCAGAAGCCTGTGATTAAGGCGGGCAGGCGAGGACGCCTGCGGTCCCAGAACTACTGCCAGCCGCAGATTTTACGACTTGGGGTGGCGCGCGCGATCTCGAGGAAACGTGGTTCGTAGTCTTTCGCGTAGAGATCGACGCTATGTCTGATCTTGCTGAAGAGTGTGCAACGAAGACTTTCTTCTGTGACGCGATCACGTAAATACATCATGGCGTTTGCTTCGCCCCAGTATTCGCGATCTTCCCAAATCTGCACCGGCGTGCCGCCGATCTGTTGGGTCATTTCGAGCAGGCGCGGATCGTTCGGATTGCGTCCATTACTGAGAAATATCTTGTTGTACTGTGGTATCAACTGGCTTTGCAGTTGATAGATGACGGAGTCGACTTTGCCGGTCCTGTTCACATGGCCAAACTCATGCGCGAGCTTGGTAGCAGCTAACGTGCTTCCTCCGATCCGGTTGCTCGAATCGTTGGGCACCAGTGAATTCATGACCGGGAAATAGATCGGATTGGGATAGCCTTCGTCCAAACGCACGCCGAGGGTGATAGTGGCGCTGATAAGTTGACCAGCCTCGTTCCATTTGTATTTGCCGGTCGTCGCGCCTTCTGCGTTTTCGCGGGCGACGACGATGTTGAGCGTGAAGTTTGGATTGTTTTGATAATAGGCCCACTGCGTACGGCCCGCTTCGGTTGAGAGGAATTCATCTTTCCACTGCTGATAGCGAGCGAGATATTTTGCGGGAACTTCTTCCCTGATACCGCCGGTCAGATCTTCCCTGGCCGGGACTGCGGTGCTTTCGACGCCGTGGTACGACGTTATTAGTCCTTCGTCGAAATAATCAATGGTTGGCTCGACGGGTTTGGGTGATGTGTGGCCGGTGGTGAATGGCGTAAGCGCCAAGACGATCAGAAAAGTCAGCAGAGCTGCTAATCGGGAAGATTTCATTTGTACAATTCCTCGTGCGTTAAGTAGACGCGTTCTTAGAAAGGTGCGGGGCTTCTTACGTGCTGAATGGTAGAATTTTCTAAACCATAAACAAGGATAAGTCAATGATTTAAAAGCCGGCGAACAGACCCATTGAGTCAAGGTTTTGTGCCGAGTGTTTCGAACTGAATTCGCGCTGAAAATTGTCGGGGTGGCCCTCCGTGGCCACCCGTTCATTGACGAGGCAATGGTGGCCACGGAGGCCACCCCAACAAAGGAGAGGGTAGTGAACTATCGTGAGCTTGGCAGGACGGGTTGGAAAGTGTCGTCAATTAGTTTCGGCGCCTGGGCAATCGGCAACGCGTGGGGAAGTGTTGACGCGGACGAATCTTTGCGCGCACTGCACGAGGCGGTTGATCGCGGTGTCAATTTCTTCGACACGGCAGATGTGTACGGCGACGGACATAGTGAACGTCTGGTGGCCCAACTCAGGCGCGAACGATCGGAAGAGATCATCGTGGCAACTAAAGCGGGTCGACGTTTGGATCCGCACGAGTCTGATGGTTATACGGCCAGCAACCTCGCGGCTTTCGTTGAACGGAGTCTAAAGAACCTGAATACGGAAGCGATCGATTTGCTGCAACTCCACTGTCCACCGACAGATGTTTACTATCGACCGGAAGTATTCGGTGCGCTGGACGACCTGGTGCAACAGGGAAAGCTTCGTTATTACGGCGTCAGTGTTGAGCGAGTTGAAGAGGCATTAAAGGCGATTGAATATCCGAATGTTCAGAGTATCCAGATCATTTTCAACATCTTCCGGGAACGACCAGCGGATCTCTTCTTTGCAGAAGCTAAGCGACGAGAAGTCGGAATACTTGCGCGCTTGCCGTTGTCGTCGGGAATGCTCGCGGGAAAGATGACGCCGGCCAGCACGTTTGCGAATGACGATCATCGTAATTTCAATCGACATGGTGAAGCATTTGATCGTGGTGAGACTTTTTCAGGGGTCGATTACGAAACGGGCTTGACGGCGGTAGAAGAAATACGCGCGCTCTTACCTGAAGGCGTGACGATGGCGCAATTTGCGCTGCGTTGGATTCTGATGTTCGACGCGGTGACCTGCGCGATACCGGGCGCCAAACGTCCAACGCAAGTCGCAGAGAATGTGGCCGCGGCCGACCTGCCGGAAATTTCAGCAGAAACGATGCACAAGATCGACGAGTTATATAAAGAGAAGATCAAACCGCTCGTGCACCAATATTGGTAGTTAGACATCTTCTCTGCGTCTCTGTGTTTAAAGCTGGTGTCCTTATTCGAACCCAGATTTCAACACAGAGACGCAGAGAGACGCTGAGATGCAGAGAACAACCTACAACTCGAACAAACTTCCATGAAAACAAAACTCTTTCCGTGTCTATCGCTAATTCTCGTTCTTAGCTCTGTTTCGTTGGCCCAGCAAATCACGCTTCAGTCGGCCCAGCTAAACCCATCCGCCGGTAAACGCGCGTTGACGATCGACGGTCTCTTTTTTGAAACAGCCAGCGGCCGCATTCAACTGCCGGCGATTAATGCCTCTGTCAGTACAAAGCCCTGGTCCACTGAAGTGACCGCCGGCGATCACAAGATCACCGTGTCAGTTCAACCGCAGGGAACTGACTTCAACCTGTCACTCAAAGCGCAACCCGATTCCGACATCACCAAATGGGGAATCGCGATCGACTCAGATCCAACCGAGTATTACACCGGGCTGATGGAGCGCGTCGTTGATGGACCACAGCAAAAGTCCTGGGCCCCGAACATCACCGAGGCAATGAACCTGCGCGGTCAGAAGGTCGACATGATCGTCAAACCTACGACTTCGATCTACGCGCCGTTCTATTTGTCGTCGCGCGGTTATGCGGTTTTTGTCAAAGGCGCCTGGCCCGGTTATTTCGAGTTTGCCGTTACCGATCCCAAGCGAGTGAAGATCGAGTTTGAAGGTCCATCATTTGAACTGAAGGTTTACACGGCCTCGGATCCGGCGGCACTCGTACGCGCGCATGCGTTGGAAGTTGGACCACCATTCATGCCGCCAAAGTGGTTGTTCACACCGTGGCGCTGGCGCGATGAACATACACAACGGACCACCTATTACGACGGCACTCCGGTCACCGCTCCTTTTAATTCCGAGATCATGGAAGATGTCTTGATGATGAAGGCGTTTGGTATTCCGAATGGCGTCTACTGGATCGATCGGCCATGGGGACCGGGCAAACCCTGGGGCTACGACGACTTCGACATCGACGAGCAGCGCCTGCCGAACTTCGGAGAAATGGTGAAGTGGCTCGACAGTAAACAGACCAAGACCGTGCTTTGGATCGCGCCGTTCTTTCAGGGCGAGATGATGAAGGAAGGAATGGCCAAAGGCTACACGCTTGCCGGTCAGGTTCGTCCGGTGAGCGGCAACAACTACCCGATGGTCGACCTCACTAATCCGGCTGCGAAGCAATACTGGCAGGACGGTATCGCGAAACTGCTCAAACTCGGTGTTGCTGGTTTCAAGTTGGACCGTGGGGAGGAAGACATTCCTGAAGATGGTCCATACAAGACTTTCAACGGCATGACGATTCGTGAAAATCGAAACGCTTACACGCCGATGTATGTGAAGGCGGTTTATGACGTGGCGCAGAAGTATCGTGGTAACGATTTCTTCCTGATGCCGCGCGCTGCTTATACGGGAAGTTCTCCTTATTCCGTTTTCTGGGGTGGCGACATTGGTGGCACGCAGGAAGGTTTGCGGGCTTCGATCATTGCGGTGCAACGGTCAGCGGTGATGGGCTATCCGGTCTGGGGTTCTGACATTTGCGGATACAACCAACAGTTACTTGAACAGGAAGTATGCGGACGTTGGCTCGCATTCGGCGCCTTTACTCCGATCATGGAAGTTGGACCAACTCGCAACGTCGCTTTTTGGAATTTGCCCCGCGAGCCAAACTACGACAGCCAGTTGATTGCTATCTGGCGTCTTTATGCGCGTCTGCATCAGCGCTTGCTTGACTACAACTACGAGAACGCCCAAAACGCAAACAAGACCGGGATGCCGATCGTGCGTCCACTGTTTCTCGTCGATTCGAAAGCTCCCGCGGCATGGTCCAACTGGTGGACCTATCAATACGGAAACGATCTGTTAGTTTCGCCGCTTTGGGAGAAGGGAAAGCGGACGCAGCAGGTTTATTTGCCGGCCGGGACGAGTTGGAAAGACGCATGGAACCTGTCAAAGGTCTATCGAGGCGGGCAAACGATCACTGTAAATGCGGAGCCATACCAGTTGCCGCTCTTCATTCGTGCCGACTCAAAGATCGATCTTGGCGATCTAAATAAGGAGTGGAAAGAGTCGGTTGAGATTGCGAACAAGCGTCCGGACCTGAAGGCGCTCGATGCCGAGTTGAAGAGTTGGTGGAACGCTCGCTGAAGTGAGAGAGCAAATTATCGACTGTTGCCCCGAAGGGGCCACAACCCACAGCCCAGGGTTGCCGTTACGGCTACCCTGGGTAAAGACATTCTCGCGCTACGGCAACCGCAACGCGGTTGCGTCATCTCTGCAGAAGCGTAAAAAGGTGCAACCGCGTTGCGGTTGATAATTCATGCTTGGCTTTACCCCGGGTTGCAGCAACCCTGGGCTTTGAGATGTAGCCCCTGCGGGGCAGGTCACTTGATTTGTCAAAAATATCCGTCCATTTCAACAGTTTCTTATGTGTAAACAAGCGCTTCTCCTAATCCTGTTTAGTTTTGTAATCCTGTCATCCGCGGCTTCGGCGCAGACGCATATCACGGTCGCCCAGGACGGCAGCGGTCAGTTCAAAAGTGTCCAGGACGCGATCATGTCGGTGCCGGCCGGTTCAGAAAAGAACCCGGTCGTGATCCACATCAAACCCGGTACTTACAAAGAGCTGATCTATATTCAACACGAAAAACGTTTTTTCAAATTGGTCGGTGAAGATGCGAACACGACGATCCTGACTTTCGATCTCAACGCCAACATCGTTGGTCCAAACAACAAACCCATCGGCACATTTCGCACTCCCTCAACGGTTATCGATGCTGACGATTTCACCGCCGAAAATATTACTTTCGAAAACACTGCCGGTCCGGTTGGCCAGGCACTGGCGCTTCGTGTTGACGGTGATCGCGCCGTGTTTCGTCGTTGTCGCTTTCTCGGTTGGCAGGACACGATCTTTTTGAATCGTGGTCGCCAGTATTTCGAAGACTGCTACATCACGGGGCACGTTGATTTTATTTTTGGCGCCGCGACTGCATTCTTCGAACGTTGTCACATTCATTGTCTGAGAAGTGGTTACATCACGGCCGCTTCGACTTACGACTACGTTCGCTATGGCTTTGTATTTTCGAATTGCAAGATCACCGGCGAAAACTCGGACGTGAAGACTTATCTCGGTCGCCCGTGGCGTGACTTTTCCGCTGTTACTTACCTGAATACTGAGATGTCTGATGTGGTCCGTCCGGTGGGTTGGCAGAATTGGGACCTGCCGGCGCGCGAGAAGACGTCTCGCTATGCCGAATACAACAGCAAAGGCGCAGGCGCCAATCCGAAGACGCGCGTGTCATGGTCCAGGCAGTTAACTAAAAAAGAAGCTCAATCGATCACGATCAAGACCGTCTTATCAGGTGATGATGGTTGGGATCCATTGAAGCAGGGAAAGAATTAACCACGAAGACACCAGGCACAAAAATAGAACCGCAGATTACACGGATTACGCCGAGGTAGAAAAAGGAAAAGACAGTTGAACTTTCTTATAGGTAAAAATTCGTGTCTTCGTGCTTTCGTGGTCAAGTCTTTCCTGCTGCTAACTGTATTCACCGGCTCTGTTCTCGCCCAATCTACCGAAACAAGAAATCTCGCCGGTGTGTGGCGGTTCGCGTTGGATCGCAATGATACCGGTGTCAGTCTCAAATATTTTGATTCACCTTTACCTCAAACGATTCGCCTGCCCGGAATTCTTCAGGCGCAACGTTTTGGAGATGAGATCGACATAAACACGCCGTGGGTCCTGTCCTTATATGATCGATACTGGTTCCTACGCGACGAGTACAAGAACTATACGCAACGAAACGTCAAGGTCCCGTTTCTTTCACAGCCGCCGCGTCATTACCTCGGAGTCGCCTGGTATCAGCGCGACATTGACATCCCAAGCAACTGGTCCAACCGGCGTGTAGTGCTAACTTTGGAACGCCCGCATTGGGAAACGACCGTCTGGGTTGACGACAAGCAATTCGGATCGAATCGCAGCCTGGTTGCGCCGCACATTTATGATCTTGCGACGCTCACTCCCGGTCGACATCGATTAACTATTCGTGTCGACAATCGCATGATCATGCCTTACCGGCCGGACGCGCACAGTGTGTCTGACTCTCTCGGTGCAAGTTGGAACGGGATCGTTGGCCGCATCGATTTAACGAGTACAGGTCGAGTTTGGATCGATGATGTGCAGGCTTATCCGAATCTCGAAAAAAGGACTTTACTCATAAAGGTCAAGGTTGGTAATCAGACTGGTCTAAACGGATCGGGAACGATAACTGCCCTTTGGCCCGATGCTCGCAAAGTTCAGGTGAAATGGGATGAACATGGCGGTAGTGCTGAAGTTGAAGTTCCGATTCGAGATGATGCGCCAAGGTGGGACGAGTTCAATCCGAAACTTGTTCCGCTTCGCGTATCACTTAAAGGCACTGGCGTTGATGACGTTGTTGATTTGAAAATCGGACTTCGTGATTTTCGCGCCGCCGGAAACGAGTTTCGTCTTAACGGCCGGCCCATAAACTTTCGCGGCACTCATAGCGGCGGAGATTTTCCCTTAACTGGCTACCCCGAAACTAATATCGCCTATTGGAAGGCGCTGTTTGAGCTTTGCAAAAAATGGGGGCTCAATCACATGCGCTTCCACTCGTTTTGTCCGCCCGAAGCCGCTTTCGACGCAGCCGACCAAATCGGTTTCTATTTACAACCTGAACCGGGAATGTGGAACGACATCAGTCCGGGCACGCCGATGGAGCGAATGCTCTATGAAGAAACCGATCGGATGATCAAAGCCTACGGCAATCATCCGTCGTTTATGTTGCTGTCGGCCAGTAACGAACCAAAAGGAAGATGGCAGGAAGCGTTAGGCACGTGGGTTGAGTTTTATCGCAAACAAGATCCGCGTCGACTTTATACCAACGGCACGGGACACCCTGAACGAGAAGTTCCGAACATAAACAGTGGAACTGACTATCTCGCCATTCAACGCATTGGACCAAAGATGCTGCGCCGCGAGACGGCGTGGTTTGGCAGTGACTACGGTGCGTCATTGACTGAAATCAACATCCCCGTGATTTCTCATGAGGTTGGACAGTGGGTCGCTTATCCCGACTTCGATGTCATCAAAAAACTCAACGGCTATCTGCAGCCAGGCAATTATGAAATCTTTCGGGATTCACTTAAGGAACATGGCCTGCTGGAAAAGAACAAAGCCTTCGCGTTGGCCTCAGGAAAATTTCAGGTCGAGTGTTACAAAGAGGAGATTGAAGCTAATTTAAGAACGCCCGGGCTCGGCGGTTTTCAGCTCCTCGATTTGCACGATTATCTCGGGCAGGGAACTGCGCTCGTAGGCGTGCTCGATCCGTTATGGGGGCCAAAAGGCTATGTGACCGCGGAAGACTTTCGTGATTTCTGTAGTCCAACAGTCCCACTCGCTCGTTTGAAACAACGAGTCTTCACGACTGCTGATCGTTTTGCTGTCGACGTTGAACTCGCACATTTTGGTGCGCAGCCTTTAGAAAACGTAAAAGGTGTTTGGCGGATTGTGGGCGGCGAAGTTGAATTGAGTGGCGAGTGGAATCCGACTTCGGTTCCGATCGGCAAGAATTTTCAACTGGGCAAGATCGGGGTTGATTTGACGAAGCTACCGGCTCCACGCGAGTACAAACTAATTGTTTCCGTTGGTCCAACCCGGTTCTTTGGATCAACTGATCGCAAAGTGAATCCCGGGCCAGGAGTTATTCGCGGCCAAACGTATTTTGAAAATGAGTGGAACTTTTGGGTGTATCCAGCTAAGCCGGCAGTAGCTGAACAGCGAAGCGTAGATTCGCATCATGCGTTCGATTGTCCGCCATCGCGATCTACCGATCTGCTAATCACGAACTCATGGGATGAGGCGGAAGCTGCGCTTGCGAAGGGCGGCAAAGTTTTGTTCTCGCCGCGCAATTCCGATCTCGGTTGGACCAGCCCGCCACTCGACACTGTCCCCGTTTTCTGGAACCGGCAAATGGGACCAGGCTGGGGACGAATGCTCGGCTTATGGATCGATTTGAGACCCGGTGAAGCGAAGAGTTTTGCGCTCGGAAATTTTCCCACCGGATCACATTTCGATTGGCAGTGGGCGCAACTCATGCCCGGAACGCGAGCCATCAATCTTGATCGATTTCCTCGTGCGTTGGAGCCAACGGTCTGGGCCATCGACGACTGGAACCGTAACTACAAACTCGGCGTCATCTTCGAATGCGCTGTCGGGAACGGGCGGCTCCTGGTTTCGGCTGTTGATATTACGAAGCCAGTCGCTGCAAATCCCGTCCTGGCCCAACTGCGTTTGTCGCTCGAGCAGTACGCGCGTAGCGACTGTTTTCAGCCAAGTGTCACCGTGCCACGCGAAGCGCTGCGTAGTTTGTTCTTCGACACGCGCATCATGAGCAAGTTACAAGCGAAGGCGACGCTTGGCGGTCAACCGGCTGCTTCGTTGATCGACGGCGATCCGAATACGTTTCAGCTCGTTGGTGATCAGCGTGCATCGGTGCGAGAACAAGCGCAGATAGTGTTGAGCTTTCCGGCGGCTGTAAGTATGTCCGGTTTGGTTTTGATGCCTCGCCAAAATCATCGCGAACACGAAGGCGATATTAAGGATTATGTGGTGCAGATCAGCGATGATGGCGTGGTGTGGACAGACATTGCGAAGGGTGAACTTAAGTCGACGTTTGATCCGCAGAAGATCATTTTTACCAAAACCGTCAAGAGTCGTTTTGTGAAGCTGGTTTCACTCTCCGGGTTTGGTCCTGATAAAACGACCGCGCTGGCAGACATCGCGGTGATTTATGAAGGACCAAAGTTGCGCGATGGTGAATCGATGGAGTATCAGCGTAATCGTACTGCGACTCCTGAGATAGATGAAGGACCAGTAGCAAAACCAACCCCGAAGAATTGAGATCTCTGCGTCTCAGCGTTCTCTGCGTCTCTGTGTTAAATCGAGCGTGCGTGTAGTTAGACGTCGGGTTTAACACAGAGACGCAGAGAACGCTGAGACGCAGAGAGGAACAGAACCCATGATGAAAAAAGCATCGATAGTTTTTCTTTTGATCGTTTTCAGTTCATTAACCATCTGCGCGCAGGAGGCACCCAAAGTGATTCAACTCTGGCCTGATGGCGCGCCGGGAGCATTGGGTACAGCTCCCGAGGACATTCCAACTCTTACACCCTTCTTCCCGGGCCAAAATAAAAATGGCGCCGCGGTGATTGTTTGTCCTGGTGGTGGATATACACATCTGGCTGATCATGAGGGAAAGCCGGTGGCCGAGTGGTTGAATTCACTTGGCATCACGGCGTTCGTGCTCAAGTATCGAATTGGACCAAAGTATCATCATCCGTCGCCGTTGCTCGATGCGGCCCGCGCCGTGCGACTGGTCCGCTCGCGAGCGGTTGAGTGGAAACTGGATCCGAAAAAGATTGGCGTGCTTGGTTTCTCCGCCGGTGGTCACGTTGCCTCCACGATTGGTACTCACTTCGATGCTGGTCAACCAAATGCAACTGATCCAATCGATCGCTTGAGTTCAAGACCTGATCTGCTCGTTCTAATTTATCCGGTTATCACGATGGGCCAGTTGACGCATGGTGGATCAAAGAAACAACTCATCGGCGAGAATGCTTCGGCCGACCTGGTGAAACTGCTTTCCAACGAAGAGCAGGTGACGAAAGAGACGCCGCCGACTTTCCTGGTCCATACGGCAAATGATGCTGCTGTGCCGGTAGAGAATAGTCTGCACTTCACGGAAGCTTTGCGGCGCGCAGGTGTGCCTTTTGAACTTCATGTTTACGAACGTGGACCACATGGATTCGGGTTAGGCGGCAACGATCCGATTCTCTCCACCTGGCCCGCTCGCTGTGCCGATTGGCTCAGATTACAAGGCTTTTGAGGAGATTTCAGATTTCAGATTTCAGATTGCAGATTGATGGGTTCGACTTGGCTCTGCGGCCTGTTCAGATGTCGAATTGTAGTTGACCGTTCGATTTGGCTCTGCCACCTGTTCAGATTTCAAATGCAGGTTGAGCGTTCGACTTTGGCTCTGCCACCTGTTTGCAAATTTCGGTGTTGACGCTTGACCTGGCTCTGCCACCTGTTCAGATTTCGAATTGCAGATTGACCGTTCGACTTGGCTCTGCCACCTGTTGTGAGGAATGGCTATGCCTTTCCGTAACCGGGCCACTAAAAATCCTGGGCTATGCCCTCTGCTCCTGGCGACCAATAAGGGCGGAGCCCAAATAGAAATAGGGCACTTTACGGAAAGGCATAGCCATTCCTCACAACAGGTGGCAGAGCCAAGTCGAACGGTCAATCTGCAATTCGAAATCTGAACAGATGGCAGAGCCAAGTCGAACGGTCAACATGCAATCCACAATCTGAGCAGATGGCAGAGCCAAGTCGAATGGTCAATCTGCAATCCACAATCTGACAGATGGCAAGCCAAAGTCGGGCTATCAATCTTAAATCTGCAATCTGAAATCTGAAATCTGAAATATTCAAGGTGACATTGATGAAACAGCGACTCAACAGACGGAACTTTATCAAAGCGACTGGCGCTGGTTTGGCTGGTCTAACGCTTCTTCCAAACCTCGATGATCTCATTGCTCAGAACAGTTCCACTTCCCAACGGCGCATCTTTCCGTTCAATCACAAATGGCTATTTAGTCCGACAGTTCCGGCCAACGGTCACAGCACAACCTTTAACGACCGTGGCTTTACGCCGGTAACAATTCCACATACCAACAAGCTGCTGCCGTGGCATGGTTTCGACGACAAGGAATACGAGTTTGTCTCGCTTTATCGAAGACACTTCACGATGCCTCCCGGTCTGACAGGTCGGCGAGTTTTTATCGATTTTGGTGGCGTGATGACTGCGGCGAAAGTATCAATCAACGGTCACAGTCTTGGTGAATACAAAGGCGGCTACACACCGTTTTCGTTTGAGTTGACCGAACACCTGAACTGGCGTGGCGACAACGTCATCGCGGTTGAAGTCGATTCAACTGAACGTAAAGATATTCCGCCATTCGGAGGCGATATCGACTATCTGACGTTTGGTGGAATCTATCGGGATGTTGCTTTGCGTGTCGTGCCGCAAACATTTATCGAAAACGTTTTTGCCAAGCCAGTGGAGGTGCTGAAAAACGATCGGCGCGTTGATGTGCAGTGTCATCTGGAAAGCAAAGACGGCGCGAGTGTTTTCAAAGTCCACGCCGAGTTGTTGGATGGAACCCGCGTTGTCGCTTCAGAAGAGATTAAAGTTAATGCCAGTGACAAAGTCGCGAACCTCGTTCTTAAAAATCTCGGCAACATCGAACTTTGGGAACTCGATCGACCAAAACTTTACGACGTGTCGATAAAACTATTTGAAGGCAATCGACTCGTTGACGACTATTCGACCCGCATTGGGTTCCGCGAAGCGAAATTTACTCCCGACGGTTTTTTTCTTAACGGCAAACACCTCAAGCTGCTCGGTCTGAATCGTCATCAAACTTTTCCCTACGTCGGTCAGGCAATGCCCGCGCGCGTGCAACGGCAGGATGCGTTCATTCTTAAAAAGGAATTCAAGATCAACATAGTGCGCACGTCACACTATCCACAGTCGCCACACTTTCTCGACGCGTGTGATGAATACGGTTTGATGGTGCTCGAAGAAATTCCCGGCTGGCAACACGTCGGTGATGATGCGTGGAAGGATCTCTCCGTGAGTTATGTCGAGAAGATGATCCGTCGTGACTGGAACCATCCGTCGATCATCATCTGGGGTGTGCGTGTGAATGAGTCAGGCGACTACCACGATTTCTATACGCGCACGAATAGTCTGGCGAGGTCTTTAGACGACTCACGACCAACCGGCGGGATTCGTTACAAATACGATTCGGAGTTGCTGGAAGACGTGTTCACCATGAACGACTTCCAACTCCCTTTGCGCAAACCAAATCATCCGCTTTATCTGAACACCGAATTCATCGGTCACATGTATCCCACGAAGCGCAACGACAACATCGAGCGCATTACCGAACACACGCTGCGCCACGCTCGTGTTCACGATCAACTCGCTTCAGAAAAAGGATACGCAGGTGGACTTGGCTGGTGCGCGTTTGACTACAACACGCACGCGAATTTCTGTTCGACCGATCGCATTTGTTATCACGGCGTCGCCGATATCTTTCGCATCCCGAAACCGGCGGCCGGTTTTTATATGTCGCAATGCGATCCGAAAGAAGAGATCGTGTTGGAACCGGCGTTCGACTGGTCGCGTGGTGATCGAAACGAAACGTTTACGACTGCCTTAGTTTCGTCCAACTGCGATCGCATTAAGATGTATATCGCTGATCGCTTAATCGCGGATCTCGAACCCGATCGACAAACATTTCCGCATCTGAAGTATCCGCCGTTCATGAAGAACATTCGCGACGATATTTATAAAGGCGCATGGGGCGATCTGAAGATCGAAGGTTACATCGACGGCAAAAAGATGATCACCAAAATGATGTCAGGCCGCGGCGCCGATCGCCAGTTGTTGATTATGCCGGATGAAAACGGATTGGTTGGTGACGGCATCGACGCGACGCGAGTCGTTCTGAAAGTCACTGATGAGTATGGCTCGATCAGGCCGCTCGCGAATGCGGCGATTCAGTTGAGTTTGACCGGACCCGGCGAGATCATCGGTGAGAATCCGTTTTCGTTGTTTGGCGGAGTCGGAGCAGTTTGGATTAGGACGAAGCAGGGTGCTGGTGAAATTCGTTTCACTGCGAAACATCCGGTGCTCGGTTCAAAAACGACGTCTATATCAGTTCGTGCTCCGCGTCCAATATTAATTTGAAGATTGATCTTGAAACAGAACTGCAACCGTTAATAAGCGCAGTTGGGAAGGGTGGTTTACCCCCGCTCTTCCCTTTGTAAATTTGCTCCCTCTATTAAACGTGAGCTTTTCTCTGCGTCTCGGCGTTCTCCGCGTCTCTGTGTTGAATTGATCTAACGCTTAGTTGAGCCTGGTTTTAACACAGAGACGCAGAGAGCGCTGAGACGCAGAGTCAACCATAGCGTACGCTGGCGTACATTCACTTCCTCTCTTGCAAGACGATCTTGGAGATTTAAAAACATTCCCGTGATGAAGAACGTGCATACTCCCCAAGCGTCGTCAACATCTAAGTTCTAGTTCGGCGACGTTTCTGTAATCGGATCGAACCAGGGGGGCTCGTGAAACAAGGCGTTGGGCGCGTTGGTTCTCTCGATACATTGAGAGGCCTTTCGGCGTTAGCTGTCTGTTGGTATCACTTTTCCGGAAATCGTCTCGTAGGCCCAGGCCTGATTCGCGATTCGGGAACCTACGGCTGGCTTGGCGTCGATGTTTTCTTTGTCATTTCGGGCTTTGTAATTCCTTTTGCCCTTCATCGTGAGGGCTACACATTCGCCAATTACCGCACCTTCTTACTAAAACGAATAGCGCGGCTGTATCCACCTTATCTGGCAAGCGTGGCAATCGGATTTGGTTTGCTCGTTCTGTATTCAGTTTACAAAGGACAACCGCATGTTGAGTTCAGCGCCCGCGATCTTCTGCTTCATCTGGCTTTCCTCAACGGTTTCTTTGGCCGTCCCTGGCTAAACAGCATCTATTGGTCGCTCGCGATCGAGATGCAGTACTACCTTTTGATTGGACTCTTATTTCCGATCCTGAGTTCCGGGAATGTTGGTAGACGTTATCTTGGATACGCCGCGCTTGTTTTGCCGGTAATCTTCCTGCCGAGTTCAGTTTTCCTGTTCCACTTTGGCTCTCTGTTTCTGCTGGGCGTAGTGACGTTTCAATATTCATCCGGATTGCTGGAACGTTCAGAGTATTGCGTGCTGCTGGGTGTTTGTGGGCTGGGAATCTTTACGGTGCTTGGCTTACCTGCGGTCTTTGCCGGCGCCTTTGCGATCGTCATGATGCGTGTTTTGAAGCAGGGAATCAGACTTACGAATATGTTGGGTGAGGTGTCTTACTCGTTCTACCTGTTGCACAGTTCGGTTGGATCGTTGATTTTGTACTTCATGCTTAGCTTAGTTGCCAATGGCAGCGAGCTTGAAAAATTGTTTGCCATAGTGGTTTCGGTTGGCGCAGCGATTGGCGTAGCAACGGTGGCTTACTACCTGATCGAGCGACCGGCAATAAGAAGCAGCGCCGCGATGCGATATGTGAGCAGACCGGGTGATGCTGAAAGAGAAACTATTTATCTCTCCCGATCCGACGCTATTGCCGAACGTCCGTCGCTACCAATACCAATCGTCGAACCTGTCAACGCTATCGACTGAGTTCTCGTCGGAGTTTCAAATCCATACTTCTAATTTAAGTATTTGAGCAGGCGCAGATTAAGCCGCTAAGCGGAACGCAGGTGTTGGATGTTGCTTCGCTTCGGGCGACCGAAGTCTGTGGTGAGAGTTGAAACTTCTGGCTGCCATTGTTGTCTACTTGCCATCAATGCTTCCATCGCCTCCGCATTCACAGGCCGTGAAAACAGGTATCCCTGACCATATTTACACTGCAGCGCCTTGAGCTGCGAGAATTGTTCGGGTTTTTCTATTCCCTCTGCGATCACTTCCATTCCCATATTATGGGCCAGGGTCAGGATAGTCCGCACAATCTCCGCATTCTCACCATTTTCACCCATGCGGCTGACAAACGAACGGTCAATCTTCAGAGTATCAATGGGGAAGCGGTGGAGATAACTCAAAGACGAATAGCCGGTGCCGAAGTCGTCGATACTCAAACGGACGCCCAGCGCTTTTAGTTGGCGCAGCATGGAGATGGCAGTTTCCGCATTCTCCATTACGACGCTCTCAGTAATCTCGAGTTTGAGAGATTTGGGGTCGAGATGTGTCTCGCGCAAAATGCGCTCGATGTCTCCCACCAGATTTGGTTGCGCGAACTGTCTGCCGGAAAGATTGACGCTGAGGAGGAGTCCGCGGTTCTCCGCCGATTGCCATTGCCAACGGGCCAATTGTTGGCAGGCTTCGCGGAGCACCCATAATCCAATGGGCACGATCAGTCCTGTCTCTTCGGCAACCGGGACAAAGTCAGTCGGTGAGATAAGCCCGCGTTCTGGGTGTTGCCATCGCACCAGTGCCTCAAAGCCGGCCAGTTTGCCACCATCTAGCGAGACAATGGGTTGGTAATAGACGAGAAACTCTTCACGCTCCACCGCGTAGCGCAGATCGTATTCCAGCTTAAGCCGGTCTACTACTCTGGCGTGCATCGTCTTATCAAATATTTCATGGCAGGCTTTACCTTGTGCTTTAGCCCGATACATCGCCGTGTCGGCATCGCGCAGGATGCTTTCCGGATGGTAATAACCCGTTGAACTGAATGCGATGCCAATGCTTGCGCTGGAAAAGACCTCATGACCGCTCAGGTTGAAGGGGAGGGTCAGCTTCTCCTGTATTCGCTCGGCCAGATTGAGGACATCTCCGAATTGAGAAATATCGTCGAGCAGGATGGCAAACTCGTCGCCGCCGAGTCGTGCGACCGTGTCAGCTTCACGAACTAGATGCTCCAGCCTTCGCGCCATAGCGATGAGCATCTGGTCGCCGATGGGATGTCCGAGACTGTCGTTGATGTTCTTGAAACGATCGAGGTCCAGAAAGAGAAGTGCATATTGATAGTCTTCGTGCTGCGTTGCACGCTCTATTACGGCTTTCAGCTTTTCCGTCAGTAGCGCGCGGTTTGGTAAGCCTGTCAGTGCGTCGTGAAAAGCAGCATGGCGGAAATGTTCTTCGCTCTCCTGGAGGGCGCAACTGATGCGTTCCTGTTCGGCCAGGTGCAGATTGAGTTCTCCGACGTGACGCTCGGCTTGAACTGCACGCTCGTGTTCGATCTCAGCGCGTTGGCGTTCGGCCTCCGCGCGCGCATGCTCTGCTTCGGCCCGCTCGCGTTCAGCCTGTTCTGCCTGCGCCGACGTGGTCTTGATGTCCGACAGATATTTGTCGTAGGTGTAGTAAACAATGGCGATGATCGGGAGCGCCAGGATCAGCGCCGACAGTCCTACCATAAAGATAAAGCCGGCGACAGCGGCCCCCATCAGGTAAGTGATGGAAGACCAGAGATAATTCGTGCTCCACGCCTGCCAGAATGAGATGTTTTTCCTGAACGCCAGGCCCATTGCCACGATGCTGGTGTTGACGGCGTACTGCGCTAACGCCATCACACAAACGGCAACAGTGAAAACCGAGTAGCCCTGTCCGGACAGTCCCGTAATCGTGCCAAAACCAAGTTTAAGAAGGGAAGCCGTAAAGAATGTCGAGCAGGCCATCGTCGCCGCGTTTAGCAGCACGGTCGTCGGCTTGCGACTAAACCGGAGGGTGGAAACGAAGGCTTCGGCCGCCGCCAGTAGCACTGCAGACTCGCCGCCATAGAGCAGCATGATCAGGAAGATGAATGTGTCAGAGACGGAGATCTGTTCGGTAATGCGTGGAATTTCGACGGTAATACGAGAGGCGCCCGCAATCGTAAAAAGCGCAAGCAGGAGGAAACGCAGATCAAGCTGAGCTGCCGGCAAACTCCACCCACAGCTCAGGACCACCAATGCGCCGAGGGCGATGATTGTCCACTTGTAGGGAAACTCCCACTTCTGCTTGTCCATACTTCTCCAGTGCCTTGAGTAGCCAGGGGTGGTCCGAACGTTAGTGTGGGTAGATTGCTCCGTAGCGGCTATGTAGCTCATAGCCCGCACGGCGGTAGAAGGATTGGGCCTGCACGTTCTGCTCGCTAACCATCAAACATAGTGCTTCGGTGCGCGTCAGAAGTGTTCGTCCGAGTTGAGACAGGCAACGTCGTCCCATTCCGCGTCCCCGGTAATCGGGATTAACATAGACGCCTTCGATGTGAATCACCTGCGGAGTTTCGGCCACGATGTCGGCCTTGAACACCAACTGGTCGCCTTCTGTAACCACCCACTTACGCCCTTGTTCAATGCGGATCGCGCACCGACGGCGAAAGCCGTCCGGGTCACAAACCAGTGGGTCGATTCCATTCTGTTCGAAATGCATCGCTGCATTAACCGAAACGATGAGCGGCAGTTCCTTGAGCGTAGCCTGGCGGAGTCCTTTGACGGGTTGATGGCTGTCGGAAGCCGGAGAGCGTTGCACGAGGATTAGATCACTTCGGCGGAGGTGTGGAGGATTAGACCCTGCGGCATACAACTGCCAGAAATCTTCCAGCTCAAGATACTCGCCGGTGATCGCTCGCGGGGCAGAGAGGTTTCGAGCATAGCTGGCGAAGGCGGCGCGCGCCGCCTGGCTGGTTGTTTCGGCGAGCGTGAAATGTCCAAACAACGCGACGCCAACGAGTTGTTGATTGTGATCACGGCACGAGTAGAAGGATCCCCGATTCATCGGACTCTCCAGACCATTGTCGTAAATCAGTCCGCTCATGAAGGACGTAATTACGGGACGCCTGGAAAGAAAATTCAGGACCTCCGCCTCGTGCCCACCGGTTAGTGGCGTGATGGTCAGTGCTTCCTGCAAAGTGTGTAGAGTTTCGGACGACACTTAGAACCCTCTCTTAAGAGATGCTTTCATTTCGGGCGAACCGCACATCGCGCGTAACACAACTGTTCTTACTACAGGTCCAAAGCAACAAAGGAAGGCCGTTATGGTCTTACCCCGCTGATATCCATGGCGCTTGTTCCGTCGCCTCCGAGCAATGCCGAGTATGCCTCTACGGCACAATCGCTGCTGAGAGACTGGTCCCCAAACAGGACGCCATCCCCGAACAACACACCATCACCGAAGAGAACTCCATCGCCAAACAACACTCCGTCGCCAAAGAGTACGCCGCTGGGAACGAAGCGTGATCCGCCGCCGAGTGTGGTTCCGTCGCTTGTAAGTATGTTGTCGCCAAAGAGCACTCCATCACCGAAGAGCACCCCATCGCCGAACAGGACACCGTCTCCGAAGAGAACGCCGTCACCGAACAGCACTCCAAGAGCATATTCTTTCTGATATTTGGTAATCAGGTTCGTGCCCGTCGCATACGTATGGTTCACGACGATTCCCTGAGACCAGGTGAATGTCTGACCGGCGATAGTGGATTGCGGCGTTGGGGCTGTGCTCGTGGTGAGCATCTGTGTTCCTGAAGCAGTCGAATTGTTCAGGTCTGTGCGAACGAGTTTGGCCAGACGAACCGCACCTTCGAGGTTCAGTTCACCCGTGCCTTGCTCGAGTTGGTTGAAGTTCTTGAGCGGTTGCGCCGTGTACATGAGAATCATCTTGACCATGTTCGGCGTAAGCGAAGGATTGGCTTGCAACAGGATTGCCGCGGCTGCTGCGACGAGCGGTGTCGCCATCGAAGTGCCCGACAGGTACATGAATCGTTTGTTTTCGGAGTTTGACACGCCGGCATCCAGTTCAGGATGTTGCGCGACAAGTAGGTTCCGAGAATTGCCCTGGCCGGGGCCAGTATCAGACTCCGCGAAGATCAGTTTATTACCGGGTGCGGATAAATCTGGCTTAGCGATATTGTCGTAGTGCCTGGTCCCATCGACGTCGGTGTAAGCGCTGCGCGTCGGTCCTCGTGAGCTATAGGTCGCGATACCGTCATCGCCTCTCGCGTTAGTACCGAAGGTGTTGACCGCACCCACCGTGATGGCGGAAGGTTCGTTGCCTGGTGAGTGAATCTGCCCGTAAAGCTTATTACCGCTTGAGTCTTTGCCATTGTTTCCGGCCGCCGCGACAACCACGATTCCGGCATCCACAAGTTTACGGACCGCGCGGCAGACCGGATCGTTCTGGTAGGAATCTACTGCCGGAGCGCCGAGGCTCAGGTTGATGACTCGAATGTTGTACTTGCTCTGGTTTGTTGGATTTGCAGAAGAGAGCGCCTTGTTGGGATCGACCGGACTAAGAATCCAGTTCAAAGCGTTGAGTAAAGCAGATGTACTTCCCGTTCCCAGTCTATTCAGAACACGAAGATTGATGAGATTAGCGCCGGGGGCGACTCCTTTGAAATCTTCGATCCAACCCAGGGGTGAAGGATTGCCAAGTCCGACCGCTGACGAAGAAACGTGTGTACCGTGACCATAGGGATCATCCGTGCGATTCTCGCCAGTGAAGTCTTTGCTATAAACGATGCGCGAACCTGCCGGACCTCCAGCGGTCAACTCTGTGTGTCCCGAATCCATGCCGGAATCAAGAACGGCGATACCTATGCCCGCGCCGGTAAGAGTTGTGGCGCCGGGGCCAGTTCCTGTGCCGAGCTGGCGAATCAGTGATGCGCCGGTCGTGATTTCCACATGGCCAAATGAGATCATCTTGCGGTCCAGTGAGAGCTGGTTTGCCAGTTTGCTCTCGCCCAGACGCTCAACTGCGCTGGCGGGGAGCGAAACCATCATGGAGCCGACCTGGTGCATACGATTGACTACCCGTGCGCCGTTGTTCCGAAGCAAAGTATTCAATTCGCCGTTCTCAACATCGTCCGCTTGCAGAATGACGTTGACCCGTTCATTGGCGGATGCGTTGGCAACCACGTTGCGCAGATCAGCGGAGACCTTGTCTCCAACGAACCCTGTGTCATCGCTGCCTTCACTTTGCTGGTCCGCCTGGGCAGTCTCGGATTTATTTGCGCTTTCATCGCCGACGCGGATTGTTTGGAAGAGTTTGGCGGTAGCATCGTCGCCGCCGATGTACTCTGCATAAATTTCAGGGGAAGATGCTCCCACTAACTGGAAGCCACCGCGCCCGAGGGCGTCCCGTAGGACCATCGAAATCTGCTGGTCGCCGAATTTACCGACTAACTGGTGCAAGTCTCCTACGAACAGTATGACTTTACCGGCGGAGTTTTCTGCCTCGGAAAGAATTGTTTGTAAGCGTGTGATCACATCTGTCGACTTTGTAGCCCCGGAAAAGATCGCGTCCAGGTTCAGGCGGAAAACACGCTTATCACGCAAGTTAGCTGTCACCCTGCCAGATGCGATCTTCAGTGCAAGAGCATTGGCGATGGCCGGACCGCTGACTTCAACTGCTTCGTCCACCAAAACAGGATTTTGCTTTGCACCCTGCGAAAGGACAGCCGCGACGCGACGAACCTCTGCTTTGTAGCCAGTGACCGGTTCAAGCCGGCCCTGTCTGGCCAATCTGGTTAAGTCTGTAGCGTAGTGCCTGAGAGTTGGATACTGAGTTTCAGTTTTAAGCGTCGGAGAGCTTTCTCCGGAGTGTGCGCTTGAAACGTTTGGAAACGCGCCGCTGATCGCCGAGACAGTCAGAGAGAGAGTGATCAGTAATACAAAAATCCTTGAATGTTTTAGATGCCCCATTGTTTTTCCCCAGAGGAATACCGCTGCACTTTTGCTTGAAGGAAGATAGCGAGCGGGCCGTCCTCTTGATTGTTACCCTTGGAATGCGTCACTGGAATTCCCACTACCGTGTCCTTTTCGTTTGCGCAGGACGTTGGCTGGTAAGAACAGGCCGGACTCGTTTTCGCGGAGTGGGCCTTTGTCAGTGACGATGCTGCTGTAAAGAGCGTGCTCGCGAATAGATACGAGCGATAGCCTTATGGCTAATGCTGTGCCGCAACCTGGCTCTGGAGTTAAGTTCTTTAAAACCGCGAATTTAAGGCGCTTTGGGGAAAGCTAATCTTTCGCCGGTCAATCAAACTGAATGGCTGGTTGGTAGATAGCGGTCAATTTGCTCAGCTTCTGACTGAACACTGAGATCCAATGAGAGGCTTAAAAGATGACTAAGAGATTTGTTGGGGGTGATGGTTCAGAATCATGTGAGGTGAGTTCGTAACGAAGAGCTGAGATCAATCTTCCAAGCCTTTGCCACTCAGAATCTTCTGGATCGATTTTTCAACTCTCGCTTGTCGGGTTTTCGCTTGTTTGGGTGAAGAAAAATAGAGTAGATAACCTCGCTGTCGTCCGGGAGTCAGAGCCTTAAAAGCCTTTCTTAACTCCGGCGTCTCATCCAGCTTGTTCTGAAACTCCTCAGCGACTTTAAACTCCGCGGGCTTCTTCAAGTTTACTTTCGCGCCCGACTCTTCAACGGCAATCGCTTCCTTGATGTAAGCCTTCAACGTAGTCTTCAACTTCACAATTTCGCGAACACTCGTGAAGCGAATCTGCCGCGCCGACTGCACATTCTCAGTTTGTTGAACCAGGATACCTTTAGGATCCTTTAGCAACGCGCCTTTAAAAAAGAGCAGCGCACAATACTCCTTAAAGCCATGCATCAACACGATATTCCGCTTATCGAGCGTGTAACACGGACATCCCCACTTCAACTCCTCCGTCAATCCACAATCAAGCACGATCGCCCGCAGCCTCTCAAACTCCTCCTGCCACGGTTTGCCTTTACGGAAGAAGAACTCAACCTTCGGATTCATTCGTTGATCGACAGGGTTCTGCGTCATTCGCTGGTTAGCTTTCGACTGAACTGAACATCAAGCTGGTCACTGGCCGGAAATCTCTACTAATGATCCGACCTAAGATGGGAAGACTTACCCCGGCATTGTAGCCCATGTTCAAGAGACCGAACCAATCACCGCCACCGGCAGCGATGTGTTTATGTGGATGATCCAGCCTACTACAGCGCTACCTAAAGGAAGTCGCCAGTTAATAAAACTTGAAGACATGTTGGTCCATTCACGCAATCTGCTATAGTGCGCCGCAACTTTTTCACTGTGAGTTGCGATGAATCCGCAACTCGATGATTTGCACCGCGTCCTCCTTTACCAGAAAGCCGGTGACTTATGCGTTCACAACTCCGATCTAACAAAGAGCGAATCGGTTTCGTGCTGTTCGTGACCATCATTGGTAGCCTGGTTTGGCTAACTCACTCGAGTGCATCCGAGTTTACTCAATCAGCTAAAACCGAAACCTCCTTTACTGACAACGCATCCCAGGGAGGCCAGAGTGCTTCATCGTGTCCGACGTGTTCGCCGGCGAAGCAGCGCATGATCTATGCGCCGCTAATTGATTTGCCGGAGTCGTCTGATAGCGAGATTGTCCTGAATTGTCGCAGCGCCCACGAACTTTCGATCACGCCGATTTTCTACACGCTGGAGGGTGAAACTTTCACCGGCTCGGACATTGTTCTGAAGCCGGCAGAAATTCGTTTCATTAATACGAAGAGCTTAATTCCTGCAAAAGAACGTAATCGTCACAAATGGGGCGGTATGGCTTTCAGTTATTACGGCGGTTTTATGGAAGCATGGGCCCAGCTAACCCTTCATGGCATTCGAGGTGGAAGTAGTGTGAATGTCCTGTTTACTGTTCTCAGTCAAAAACGGTCAAATACCGCGGAAGCTGTTTGGTGGACCCCGCGAGCCGGATCCGCAGTCATAGCTCTTGGCAACAGTTCAGATCAGCAGATTCATGCCAACTTAATATTTTCAACCGGTGGATCACGCAGCGTGGATGTTGGACCGTTCGGGACAGAAATTGTCCGGCTGAACTCTAAGGTGTTCGATACAACGTCGGATGATCAGGTTGAGGCTGTGAGCCTCAGTTACACCGGTCCCGAAGGTAGTCTTATTCCGACCGGCTACACAGCGTCGGATAATGGGAAGTTCTCGAGCATGATCCGGTTTTACGATACGCAACATATCGTTCAACCAGACCTGTTCGCCAACAATTTGCGAGTGAAGAATGCAAAGCTCCACCTCGTGCTGAAAAATGTGTCAGCGGATTTTGTTAAAGCCACCCCAAGCTTTCTGCCTAATTCAGGAGATCAGACCAAAGCAGTGACGCTTCAACCTGTTAGGTTAGCTCCTTCGGAAACAATCGAAATTAATCTGTCGCCTCTGGCGCACGCGGCGTTAACCAGACTGGATCTGGATTCGGTTAGCGTAAAGATTGCTAATACCGGCAATCCTGGCAGCCTGATTGGCGCGCTGTATGGCATTAGCGATCAGACGCATGTTACCTACGATGTTCCGCTGCGGGATTCCGGACCGGTACGCGCTTCAACCGGCGGTTATCCGATCCGGCTTGATCACGACTACACCACTGTAATTTCGATCTCCAATACGACAAACCAAATAGGCGACTTCACGATGCAGATCAACTATGACGGTGGTGCATATGTTATCGGTATGGTGCGTCTTGCTCCTGGCGCGACAAAGATGTTTGACATGCGCACGATACGCGATGAGCAAAAGCCGGACGTTAATGGACATCCGCTGCCTCGTAATTTACAAATTGCGCAAGCAAGATGGAGTATTCGCCACAACATCAGACTCAACGGACGGGCTGAAGTAGTCAGTCTAAAGGATGGGGTGAGCACTTCCTACAGTTGTTATCTTTGTTGTCCGAATACTTTCGGAGCCGGCTGGATTGCTCCGATTAATTACGGAGAGTGCCCAAACTGGACGACACCAGGCCACACTCTGCAATTTACAGCGTTCGAACAGGACTTTAACGGTCCATATTGCGGCGGCAACAGCGAACCGTATCCGGCTTATGCCATTTGGGAAAGTTCCGATGAATGTGTGGGAACGATCGATACCGACGGGTTGGCCAGTGGTATCGCTGGTGGGGCAACGACCATTTCTTGTTATTGGGATGTTTATTATTGGGAGTGGGACGAGCTCGACGAGTCGTGTAACGAAAGCGAAGCGCCCTATGAAACGCAAAATTGCCTGAATGTAACGGCTGAACTTACCAGTATTTCACCCAGTAGTGGACTTATTGGTACTACGGTACCAGTCGACATTCACGGTTCGGATTTCAGTGAATGCCAATCCATCACCATTTCGATTTCGGGATCTGGAGTGTCGGCTTCTTCTATAGACTGGCATAACACCGGGTTAATTACGGCAAACTTTCAAATTGCCAGCAACGCGACCCCGGGCAATCACACGGTGACGGTCTCCTTTAATGGCATCGCTACGAACAGCCTGAACTTCTTTGTGCAAGTTCCGACCAGTTTGTCAGTTGTTAGCATCACGGTGATACCGTCGAGTCCTATCAAGAGTTGCTGGGTTTGCTTAGCTAGCCAGGATACCGGCATTCAGATAGCCACTCAGTATCAGGTGCTGGACCAGCGAAGCCCGGGGCAACCAATTCTGAGTTCCGCGATGGAGCCGGAAGAAACAATTACGAATCTGATTATCGCGGGTGTTTCGCACGGAAACCCACGGTCGACTTTTGGGAACCTGGGAGGTACATGCTATCCAACTGATACATCGACTGACTCCAACGGGCAGTTTCTCGATGCTCCCTTCGGCTGGTGCGACAATGGCGCCACTTCCACCCTTTCAGTCGATCAGGCTATCCGCATGACAGTTGGAAGCAATCATTATAATGTTCGGACCCAAAGTTTTACTGGTTCCTCGACCGGACCGGGACATGGTACGATATCGAACAGCTTGGATATCTCGAAAAGCCGGTAACCGAGAATCATGAATAGACATATCTTAATAAGATTTTTGGTCCTGGCGGCGACGATCTTCTTAACCGGATTGAGCGTCAGCGTGGCCGCGCAAACACCTGAAGAACTTCAGCAGAGGTATGGTAATCCTCAGCTTGGGGTCTATAAGATACGCGAGGCAATCACCGCAAAAGTAACGTTTGATAAGAACAATCAGGCTGTGGAGATTGTCGTGGAACCGCTTCAATCCAACGATTCCCCTGTTGCTATGCCGGCAGCTACTGCCGCCGAAATTCTCAATGAAATTATGCCAACTTCACAACGTGGCAAATTTCTCAAGAAGGGCGCCTTCGCGGCTTCATGTATTAGTGTTCAAACTGAAGATTACGCGAGGGTTAGTATCGCGCAAACAACTCGATGCGACTCGCAGGGCGGGGGAGTGTATCAACTAAATATCCGCCGGAAGTAAGATATTCCTCGACGCGACTACTAATAACTGCGGATCCTCACACGCTAAGAAAGTTGACTCTGGTCAACACGTTTACGTCCAACGCCTATTGAACGACCGGCAATACTACAGAGCTGGCGTTCCTACCGCCGAACCAGATACTCTGCGTCGCCTTTTGATAGTCATTTTTCTTCGCGTACATAATATTCTCAACGTACGTTTGCGGGTTGCGGTCGTACAACGGGAAGAGACTCGACTGCACCTGGACCATGATTCGATGGCCCGGGCGAAAAACGTGGTCCACGTTGGGCAATTTCCACGTGTAGCGCTCCACTTTGCCCGGTTCGAGAGGCGACGGCTTCGCAAAGCTTTTCAGGTAGCGGCCGCGGAAGATCTCAATACCGATCGCTAATTCATACCCGGCCATCGAGGGCTTGCCCCCTTGCGAGGCGGGCTCTGGCACGTCGTTCGGATAGACGTCGATGAGTTTTACCACCCAGTCGCTGTCAGTACCGGTCGTGGATGCAAACAACTCCACTTCGGGTGGGCCCATGATGTGAACTGCCTTTTCGAGCGATGCACTCGTCCAGACCGCCACATCGGGACGGCCCGTTACAAAACGCTGATCGTGCACGAGCCATGGCTTCCACTGAAGGGAATCCCCCATGTCGATCGGGCGCGGGATGAAGGGAACAGGCCTGGCTGGGTCGCTGATGTATTCCTCATGCCCGGAGGCACCGGGCTTGTTGAACGTAGCCACACCGTCCGCCGCCAGATAGATCGACTTCGCAGTTCCCATGGGCCAGCGTTGCGACACGTTCCATTCATTCACTCCCGTCGCATAGGTTAGTACCGGCGGTGTCCTGGGGTCAGGTCCGCCTCGCAGCCAATGATCGAAGAACGGCTTCCCGTACTTCACGCGCCATTCGAGCGCCGTGTCGCCAGTGAATGTGATCTCGCCGAGATCATAGCCATAGTGATTAAAGCCTGAGTGCCGCCATGGGCCAATCACGAGCGACAACTTGTCGTTGTTCTTGTCCTTGGGTTCGAGCGCGCGATAGACAGCGGGTGCGCCGTAACTGTCTTCCTGATCCCATTGCCCGACCACGAGCATCGTCGGCACTGTGTGCGGCCGCGCGGCGAGCCATTTGTCGACGGCCTGTAGCGACCAGAAATCGGTGTAGGCAGGATTCTCGAGAAATTTGCGGATGCCGGGCACATTCTCGGCGCCGACCATCTTCACGAAATCCGCCATCGACCCCGCTTCGAGATAGCGCGTGTAATCGTCGCCACTGCCGAGAGCAAATTCGCCGCCACCGTTGCCCTTGTTGAATCCCTGGCTCAGTGGGAAGCCCAGCGAACTGACGCGGAAGGCCCCGTTGTGAAACCAGTCGTCGCCCATCCAGCCGTCGACCATCGGGCTTTGTGCGATCACTGCCTTTAGCGCCGGGTGCGGATTGATCAACGTCATCAAGGCCGTGAACCCCAGGTAGCTCGAACCGATTACGCCAACGTTACCGTTCGTCTCCGGGGTGTTCTTCACCAGCCACTCGATGGTGTCGTAAGCATCGGTCGCTTCGTCTATGCCGGTTTTGTTCAATGGTCCCGAGATCGGGCGATTGAGGATCCACTCTCCCTCGGACCGATGCATGCCGCGGATGTCCTGGTACACGCGGATGTAGTTATCTAAAACAAATTCCGCGTCCATTACTTCGAGTATGTCGACGATGCGCTGGCTATTGACGCGGCCCGTCGAACCGCTTGCGTTATAGGGAGTGCGCGACAGCAGGATTGGTGCTTTGGTAACACCTTTTTTCATCACCACGACGGTGAAGAGTTTGACGCCATCGCGCATCGGAACCATGACTTCGCACCGGATATAGTCGGCGGAAGGAAGTGTCTGGTCGTACTTCTCGACGACGTCCGGTGTCATCGGTGTAACGCGCGGCGGCGTCTGGGCGATAACGAACGTACTTGCGAAAGAGAGAATGACGGCGAGCAGCGTCAAGCGCCAAGCGGATGTTCTTTTCATGACGCACATTATAGAACGCTCCAATGATTGTGCAATCGCTCTCACCGCGCGCTGTCTTGATTGAAATTGTTTCACCGTTGCTTTACCCGTCCTGTGTTTGTATTAGCGATAACTCGGAGGTAACTCGGCGATGAAAACCCGGAACGTTTCACTAGCGTTGCTTGGGCGATTAACCAGGAAATTTTTCAACCACAAAAGCACCAAGTCACCTAAAGTTTTGTGCCTTCGTGCCTTTGTGGTTAGTTCTTCTTGAACGCTCTTCTGTCGGAGCGCGTCCGTCTCGGTCGCCCCCGCTCGAATAAATCCCCTGGCGTTTGGTCTACGCTTCTACCGCCATCAACGCCTGTTCAATCATCTCGATTTGCCTACTAACAACGCCGTAGAGATCGAACTCGCAGCAATGCAGAAACGCGAGATGCTTGGCGGTGTTCACGAAATCGGGTGCGTAATACAAGGTGGCTAATAAGGTAAGCAACGCAGCAGATTTGATGTCCGGTTCATTACCGGCGCGACAGATCATCGAAATAAACTTCCTGAGCTTGTCCTCAATCTCTTCCGCGTCTATTGGATCTTCGATTAAGCCCTGCTCGAATAAAGCAAACGACTCAGAAGCGCTAAGTGGTCCAAGTGGCTCAGGCTCGTCGTCAAAAGAACTAGAAACGTTACCCGTACCTGATCCAAATCCATTTCCGTTTCCTGCCTCCGTCGCTAAATAATCTGAGTCGTCTGGAAACTCGTCGTCTCGTTGGTCCAACATGCTTTCGCGTTCAGCCAATTCATACTCGATCGAATAACCCTGACGACTCTCGATTCCCTCCGAACGTTCCTCAACGCGTTCCGCTTTCATCAGATCATTTCTACCGCAATGAGTTGTTATGAACTCACCACTTGAGTTGCGATCTGTCGTCGGCAGGTTATCGTCCAACGACCCAACTTCCTCAACCATACACACCAGTTCTTCAAGCACTGGATCATCAATGTCCAATCCATACTTCAGTATCGAACGTGTCTCAGCGTCGATCGCCTTGTTATCGATCAACGCCTTTGCTCGCTGTTTGATTAGATCCCACGCTTCTTGTCCATCCGTGCTTGGACCTGGACCACCGGCCTTATCATCGAAGCTGTATGTATTTTCTGTCGTCTTGTTTCGTTTGTTGTTTGCGTTGTTCTTTGAACTGTTGTTTACGTGAGATGCTTCTACGCGCGTGAGTGCGCTACTATCCTTAGCCATAATCGTCATCCTTTCTACGGAAGGTTGATGGTTTAGGGTCGAGTTCGTGTTCGTAGCACAACTCGGCCCGCTTCTTTTGGTGGATACTCGACACTCTACTACTTAGATTTTCGGTTGTGAAGAATTATTTTGTCTAAATTCAGCGGGCGCCATGTCAGAATGGGTACTTGTGGCCCGCCTTGATTTACTCCGCTCGCGATACAGTGGTTCTCAGCACCTACATGTTGTCATATTCGTAATCGAAGTCAGGCTCATATAAATCATGCAAGCTGGTTTCGGTTTGCAGAGTAAAGCGCGGCTCTATTCCAGCATAAATGATCTCTTCAACGGTTTTTAAATTTAATTCACACGCGAGACACTCGAACTCAGTGGCGAGGTACTCCTGATCGGTCCAAAGTCGATCATCAAAATAAATGGCTGGTAGCGATTTAATAAGTTGCCCCGTGAGCAAACCCAAGGTGCCGCAAGCTGGGCAAACCTCGCGTTTTGAATGGTCTGGTAGTTTCAATAAGGCGGCCTTAGCATTGCTTTGCAGAGAACTTTGATCATCTGGCTTCTTTTCTGCAAATACTTTTGCATGGGCGGCTATGCTGTTCTTGACTGTTCCCTCGGTCTCTTTTGCTAATGTATTAATCAACTTGCGAGCAGCGTCAGCTACCTCATTGCCTAAAAAATCCTCCAACTCCTTCTCCATGGAATTACACAAGATCATACAGACCTCATAGAATCTCGGTAGCCATTTAGATTCTTTAAGGTTATCAAATGGAAGGTCAGCCGAATGCAGCTCTTGATTTCTTAGTAACGCTAGGAAATCGCAAAGCTCTCTTTGTGCTTTGCCAAAACCTTTTACAGTCTTTTCAAGTCGAAGGTAAACGGAGTGAGCGGGCAAAGATCGTGGTTGTTTGATTTCGAAGCCACACGCATATAACAGGTTTGAGTCCTCCCGCGGATCAGCATTCAAGACCGGATGAATGTATGTGAGCGCCGCTCGCGTTAGCAATTCAAGAGCGAGTGAAGACCAAAATGGAAAGTGCGGATCTCCATGTTCAACCTCATTCGCTTTATCAATATACGCTTTCGCCTTTAGCCACAGTTGATCAGAATCCCAAGCACCCATTACTTCCTCCGATCAAAATTCGAGCAATGACGCGGTCGGCGTCTGCACGCTCAGCAGGCCCTCGTGCATGTAAGACTCGCCAGTTATTTATTATTAACAGGTCGCCGCTCTGCCACTCGATTTTTCGGCACTGAGCGTTATTCAACTTGGTTTCTAACAAATTTGCGGCCTTCACTCCTCTAGGAGACCGCGGACTCATGCAGCCTGGATCGTACCGTATCGAAAACCCGCTGTCGGAGGGGCAGGTCACGGTACAGAGGAACGGATTAAGATGACCACTTCGCCACACCGCATTGCATAACAGCGACAATTCCATCTGCGTTAGCCAAAATGATTTTGAGTCGATCAGGTACGTAGGACGATTTCCGGAACCGACTTCTACACAGTACAACAAGACGTAGTTGGGAGGGATCTGCCAATGTGCTGCATCTGTGTGAAACGGAAAGGCGTCCATGCCATACCGACTTGAAAGTGTATTTGGTTCGGCGTCCGCCATAGTTTGGGGCTTAATAAGTCTCATCTGCTGAGGATGTCGTGGATCCGTCTTTACTGGTCCAAGGCTGGCAGCAATGCCCAAAAGTATATCGCGATCGATATTTCTTTCCAGAACGTAACCATCGGCTGCTAGAGTGGATTGAAAGCGAGGAATATCACTGATCAACATATCGAAATTTGATGCTAATAATGATTGTTGAGACAGGTCAACGCGCTATAAATAGATTTCAAGATACCACGTACGGCATAACGCTCACCACGACCTCGCTAAGACTTGTATGCACTACCACTATCCAAATAAGGATTTCGTTCCTGAGGATCGAACTGATGAATTAATGTTTCACAGGCCGACCCGAGGCTTCTGTCACCGAGTATCAGTGAGTTTCATCGCCGCATCAACATGGGTTCTGAGATAGCCTCGTTAGCCGCTGACACTCAAGATCCTCGCACAGTCCCCACAAAAATCCTCACAGTCAAAACGTGCTTTCTCAAGCAGCCTTCGACGCTGGCACTCGCTTAATTCGATCATATTCTGCGCGGCGCGCCTGATGCGTATCCCAGAGATCAACGTCCTGCTGAAGTCCCAGCCACATCTCCGGCGACGTACCGAACGCACGCGCTAAGCGGTGCGCCATGTCCGTAGTGACAGGCCGGCGCTCGTGCAATATCTCGCTCACTGTTCGTCGCGAGACGCCAAGCAACTTCGCTAACTTGTCTTGCGTTAATCCAGATGCGGGCAGCACATCCTCGCGCAGAATCTCGCCGGGATGCGTCGGTCGTCTCTTTCTGTTGTTCAGCCAATTATTCGGCATCGATCAAATCCTTAGTGATAGTCTTCCAGGTCAACATCGAAAGCATCTTCGCCTTCGAACGTAAATGTGATTCGCCAGTTGCCGCTAACCGTGACGCTCCAAGTTCCGGTTCGATCGCCTTTCAGGCGATGCAAGCGATAGCCCGGCAAGTTGATGTCGGCTGTCGTTCGAGCGCGATTAAGTACGTCGAGTTGCCTGAGTAAGCGGTTGGCGAGTTCCGGCGCTACTCCGCGCCGCTCACCTGTTTCAAATAGCCGTTTTAGTCCTTTGTGGCGAAAGCTCTTTATCACGTTTGGTTATTGTAACGCCAGAGATTACACAGCAGCAATCTGTGAGAGAGAGATTTACGCGAGATTGAGGCCTCGTTCTTCTGATGATGGATTGGAAGACCCGAACCGATTAAAAAGATGAAGCGATACCTTCTTTATTTCCTCGCAGCGATAACCTGCTTCGTAATCGGTATTCAGTTTGCTCACAAGACCGCCGTGACGCCAGCGAAAAGCATGGATTGCCTCGCTACACCATGCCAACACGGATCATCCTTCGATCATGAGCTCTCCGTAAAAGACGGTAAGGCGGTAGTGGACAGATAGTTTCCACACCAACGCCGATCACCAGAATCAACCTTAATGCCAGCTTTGCGTTTAACGGGAGAGTTTCCCATAGACTCGTTCAAGAGTGACCCAGGACCACAACTGAGCGCGTCAAATTGTTGATTGCACTTGTAAGCTATTCGGTTTGTCGAGGAATTTGGAGGCGGAGATCGGAGTGGAACCGATGACTAAAGGTTTTGCAGTCTTAAAGAAGCTTCGCCTGAATACTGAGTTGTGAGTTTTTGTTCGTCTTCACCGCCATTTCGCTCGAGGTGGATTCATGATAATGAAACCTCAGGGGGCTCGATCTCACTGAGCACCGCGTTGACTTGAGATTCAATTTGTAATCTTGCTGCGGAGGACCTGTTTTTTGAGCCTTCAAACAGCGGAGTCGACTGGTCCCAAAGTTCATGAAAGACAATCTCCACACCCTGAACAGCAGTTCGTCCTCGCAGAACAATGGCTCCGACGTTTCCCTTTCCACCGGCCGTTGGGAATCCGATAACGGCGACCCTGCCGTCAACAATCATGAAGTCGAATTGCGGGCCGCCGCCTGTGTAGTAGCGGATCTCTACTCCAGCTTGCTCACTGAGTCGGCGGAACAGTGACCGTATATGTTCGCAAGATTTTGGGCTTAGTCGAATGATCCTACGAAAATCTTCGACCGGGTGATGAGGGTCCTTCAGCCGATGCTCAATAATGTCAAAGTACTTCTCCTCGCCGACGGCTTCGCCCAAGTGAGTTCGGGCTGTCCAAATGGAATACTTGGAACTCCCAGCAATCATTTGAAGGTAGGACATTACATTCGAGTATCCTCGAATGACAAAGGCACTTCTCGTGATGAGGAAGATGAACCAGATACTGGTTAAGCCCGCCACCGCGGTGAGAAAGAGAAGAGTTCCGCCCCGAGCGCTTGACTGGAAGTTAGCCACAAGCGCCAGACCGAGCGAGAGGATACCAACAAGGGCACTCCAGACTTCTGACTTTGTCCACGATCTTAACAGGCCTGTAAACATAAGATCCGATCTTGAGGCGTCACAAACTCGGCCAAACTAACATACGCCCAAAACCAAATCTAAAGTGGGCGGCGTTAAGTTGCTAACTGAGAGTTTCCTATTTCCGCTTCTCGTCATCTCTCCACTCCGAGGGCCGCGACCCCATAGCTTCCTTACCCGCATGAGGCCCACCTACTCGGTATACTGTAACTATCGGGGAGTCCGATGCTCACCCAAAATTGGTGGTAATAATAAATGAGGTGGAAGTAGCCGATGTCCAGTCACTCACGCTGATTCCGAATCCGCTTAATCGATGATGACTATGAGCTGAACAACGTCTCGAGAAAATGCTTTCGTGCTGTCGAATATCCGTCGATAGAGTCAACGTCAGCCAACAGATAGGCCGGCTCGATGTCGATCCTAAAGAAAGTACAGACAAACCGAGATTTTGGGAATAGCGGAGGCTACATTGACGTGCGTCCAAGTTCTGTCGGAAGGGCTGGGGCGACTTTCCCAAGGGATTGAAGAGATTCGACGAAGGAACCCTAGCTTTGATGAATAAAGGTTTCTTGCACATGTAAAATCAAGTGTGGAACGTTTCACTAGTGTTGCTTGGGAGATTAACCAGGAAATTTTTCAACCACAAAGGCACCAGATCACCTAAAGCTTTGTGCCTTCGTGCCTTCGTGCCTTCGTGCCTTTGTGCCTTTGTGGTTAGCTCTTTATCGAACGCTCTTCTGTCGGAGCGCGCCCGTCTCGGTCGCCCCGCTCGAATAAATCCCCTGGCGTTTGGTCTACGCTTCTGCCGCCATCAACTCCTGTTCAATCATTTCGATTTGACGACTAACAACGCCGTAGAGATCGAACTCGCAGCAATGTAGAAAGGCGAGTTGCTTTGCGGTGTTCACGAAATCGGGTGCGTACCAGAGCGTCGCTAATAAGGTAAGCAACGCCGCAGATTTGATGTCAGGTTCATTGCCTGCGCGGCAGATCATCGAAACCAACTTCCTGAGCTTATCGTCGATCTCTTCTTCGTCCAGTGGATCTTCGATTAAGCCATGCTCGAACAACGCAAACGACTCACAATCGCTAAGACGCCCGAGTGGCTCGGGCTCATCATCAAAAGAATTACAAACGTTACCCGTACCTGATCCACATCCATTTCCGTTTCCCGCTTCCGTCGCCAAATAATCTGAATCGTCAGGAAACTCGTCGTCTCGTTGGTCCAACAGGCTTTCGCGTTCCGCCAATTCATACTCGATCGAATAATCGTGCGAATAATCATGCGAATGATCACGCCGAGCATCGATCGCATCCGAACCTTCCTCAACGCGTCCCGATTTCTCGAGATCATTTCTACCGCAATGAGTTGTTATGAACTCATCACTTGCATTGAGATCGGTCGCGGGTTCGCTATCATCCAACGACCCAACTCGCTCAACCATACACACCAGTTCTTCAAGTACCGGATCATCGATCATCAATCCATACTTCAAGATCGAACGTGTCTCGGCGTCGATCGCTTGATTATTAATCAGCGCCCGCGCTCGTTGTTTGATTAGATCCCGCGCTTCCTGTTTACCATCCGGGCCTGGTCCACCGGCGTTATCATCCAGCCTGTATGTATTTTCTGTCGCCTTGTTTCGGTTGTTGTTTGCGTTGGTGTTTGCGTGAGATGTTTCCACGCGCGTGAGTGCGCTACTATCCTTAGCCATAATCGTCATCCTTTCCTAGTAAAAGGTTGATGGTTTAGGGTCGGCTTGTGCTAGTAACACAAGCCGGCCCGCTTCTTTTTGGTGGATACCCGACACTCTACTACTTAGATTTTCGGTTGTGAAGAAAAATTTTGACCGTACTCTTTGATTGATTGGATTAGCGATGTCGGTTTACTGATAGCTGCTCCCGTTCATATAGTTGACTACGCTTAACGGTTTGAAGATTACTCAGTCAAGTTCACTGATTGTCGGTAGTGCCTTAATTTGCATCCTGCATCTAATATGAACGGTTATGAAAGGCGCAATGATCCCAAGCATTGGTCTCGGGGTTGAAATGACGGCAAAACTCATAGACGAACGGTTTTCCGGCTTGGTCGCTATAAGAGACCTCTCCCCAAGAATAGAGATTGACCTCTCGGTTTTTGACCTTGGCTATCACTTCGGCGGGAATTGGAGTGTCGAGGTATGGCCCCTCTCCCGTTTCAATCACGTCCCTTTTGTAATGGTTTAGGCGGGGTGGGCGATATGTTTCGGTAAGTGGGAGCCCGTATATAACGGCTAACTCGGCCGCGATCTTATGCGCCGACGCCCCGATGTTAATAAGATTGGTTTGCACCATAGGGTTTTGGTTAACACCGTCGATGAGAAGTATGTCTTTGAGAATAATGTCGGGACGATCGGGTGTCTTGGGCGTGTTAATGACAATGGTTGGAAGTGCATCCATAGAAAACTTTTCAATACTTAATTCAGCCAGATGTTTTGATGAGGCTGGCAGTTCTCCGGGGTATTTGCATTCCAAGATGAGTTTTAATCTTTCTCTTGGGCCCAGGCGCCTGATCAGGTAACTAAAACTGTCTGATGTTGGCAGTGTTGAAAAGTTCATCCGAGCAATTTCATCGTCAGGTGCCGGTCGGTAGATCGTTACATGCTCAGGTCTTATGGAAGGTGAGGTTACGATGACCTTAACAAATACTTGATAATAGTTAATGTCAGTATGATTCACGGCAAATATCTCATAGCGTAAAGTCGAATCGCGCCTAGACTCTGAGAGGTTAATCGTTTGCGGTGAGATTGTTATGGGAGCGAACCGCCTTTTGGCGGAGCGTCCCTCTTGAGCCTGCAGTTCCTTTAATTTACCAAGCACCGTATCTTCCGGATTGTATTTCTGGACCAGTTTCCAAAGCTGTTTGCCATCAATGAACGTTGTTAGTTTGTCGTAATTGTTGGCTCTGAGAAATCCTTGAAGGGCGTCTAACGCCTCCTTCTTGATCTCCTTCGAGCACACCACGTAGCAGCGATCAGCGGTCTGAGGTTGAGCGGTTTTTGAATCAGGCCATTGACTAGTAAATGCTTGTTCAATCTGGAATCGAACTTCGGCCGCGCTTGATCGTCCAGAGGCCTTGCCAGTTATCGGCGTGCTCTTGGCCACGACTACCCAGTTTTGTCGTTGGCCCAGCTCACCCGGCTTCCACATAACAAGGTCCTTCCCGTATTCAGTTGTCCCTTGGTGAATCTTTACATCCTCGTATCCCATAGCTTCAAAGAGCGGTACCAGAACCTTCTTCTGGAGCTCGGTCTCTTTCATGGATTGCAGTGTGGTTTTAGTGATCATGGCTAAGTTGCCTTCGGGAGGGGAAGGGAGAGATATTGAGCATGAGTAGTGAGCGAATGAGATGCGAAATGGTCGTTGTAGATAGGCAAATGCAGTCGTTATCCCTTATTTTGTTTTATTGCTGTTGGTTTTGCCTTGGAAAGTGGTTTGTTAGAAGGCCGTTCGGTTTTACGTTCTTGCACTATCGTCAGTCTTCCTCTCTGCTCAGGTTGTCGCGGCCTAGCTTTTATGGCTGGAAGGCGGCCTTGTAGAATAAACTGCCGCACGCAACTCGCGTTTACTCCCAGTGTCTCACCGGCTTGCTGTTTTGTTAATAGCTCTGACGTCGAATTACTGTTTGGACATTCAACAATCGTTCTGACTCTCGACACCTTGTCTCACGTCCTACCGTCTCTACAAGAGGGCGTTACCTCGCGTCTTGAAAAAATGCTCTACAGTAACGAGGCCGCGCAGAGTAGTGATACACCAGTGCCACAAAGCCAAGCGGTGAACTAGATTTAGTGATTGTAAGTTATTGAAAAGGTTGGAGGCGGCGATCGGAATCGAACCGATGAATAAAGGTTTTGCAGACCTCTGCCTTACCACTTGGCTACGCCGCCGCGTACAGAATAAAGGATAAAGGCGGAAGGATGAAGTAAAACTGGCGTTCCATCCTTCATCTTTCCGCCTTCGTCTTTAGATCGTGGAGCGGGAGACGAGACTTGAACTCGCGACCCTCGCCTTGGCAAGGCGATGCTCTACCACTGAGCTACTCCCGCTTTGAGCAGCGATGATTCTAATGATAAACGCTTTCTTGTCAAGCGAAGCCCGGCTGACCGACAAATTAAGCCCAGCTAAAACAAACGGCGCAACGCTAGAGGGGGATCACCCCTGTTACATTGCACCGCTGTTTGTGACCCTATGCTCCACGCCGGTACCGACGCGTAACGGTCGAGCCTATGTCCCGCAGTCTAGTCGGCGCGCGATGTAGAGGTCAACGATTCCGTCGAAAATAAAACACGGCGATATGATTCTCCCACAAACTTAACCACCAAGACTCAAAGTCACTAATATATACTTAAAGGTTCTTGCAAAACTCAAAGTAAAACCAGGGTTAGCGCAGTTGGGAGGGCGGTTTACCCCCGCTCGCCATAGTTGAAATCACCTTGATGGCTTCTTAATTGACAGGCAGCGGGGGTAAACCACCCTCCCTCACTGCACTGGACCAGGTATAACAATTAGCTACGGTGAGTTGTATGACAATCAGCCCAAGTGAGTTTGCAACAGCTCTAAATAAAATTGCTTGCGGAGGGCATACGATGAGGTCTCAGAGCCGGCGACTTATCTTTGCGTTGCTACCGTCATTACTACTTCTGTTCATTAGCGCGCAAATAAGTTTTGCGCAGGACGGTTACAAGAAACCTCCTAAGGAAGTGCTCGACATCCTGAACGCACCAGCGACGCCTAATGCTTCGCTTAGCCCGACCCGCGACAACTTGCTGCTCTTAACCGCGAACCGTTATCCACCGCTCGCCGATCTCGCGCAGCCGATGTTGCGACTCGCGGGGCGACGAATTAATCCCGCGTCAAACTCGCCGCATCGCGCTCCTTATTCAATTGCGCTATCGCTCAAGCGAATTGCTGACGCTTCCGAGATCAGGATTGCTTTGCCGCCGAACGCGAAAGTGAGTTCGGTGGAATGGAGTGAAGACGGAAAGCACTTTGCTTTTTTGAACACAACTACCAATCGAGTCGAAGTTTGGGTCGGCGACACCACGACGGGCAAGATTCAAAACTTACGTGGTGTAACGGTCAACTCTGCTTACGGGGATCCGCTCGCGTGGATGCCTGACAATCGCACGTTGATACTGCAGATCATTCCGCCGACACGTGGTCCAGCTCCGGTTGAGCCCCTCGTGCCGCGTGGTCCAAACACGCAGGAGAGTTCGGGTAAGCCTGGCCCGGTGCGCACTTATGAAGACTTACTGAAGACTCCGCACGATGAAGATCTATTCGAATACTATGCGACTTCTCAGTTGGCGTTGGTCGATATCTCGAGTGCACACGTTACACCTGTCGGTCGTCCCGCGATGTTTCAATCGGTCGATGTCGCGCCTGACGGTCTGCACCTCCTCGTAACGAAGATTCATCGTCCGTTCTCTTATCTCTTCACCGACTCATCTTTTCCGAAAGACATTGAAGTGTGGGACACGAAGGGCCACGTTGATTACAAAGTGGCGAGTTTGCCTCTGGCGGACCAGGTCCCGATTGACGGCGTGATCACCGGGCCGCGCACGATTCGTTGGCGGCCGACTGAACCCGCGACACTCATCTGGGTCAAAGCGTTGGACGATGGCAATCCAAAGAACAAAGTTGATTTCCGCGACAGCGTTTTGATGTTGAAGGCGCCATTCACCGCGCAACCAACCGAAGTTTTCAAAACGGAACAACGTTTCGCGGGGCTGACGTTTGGTGAAAAGGACGGTATGGCGTTGATTTCCGACTTCGAGCGCAACAAGCGTTGGGTCAGGACATTCATGATTAGTCTCGACAAGCCAGGCGCGCCGAAATTGATCTGGAGTCGTAATCAACAAGATCGTTACAACGATCCGGGCACGCCGGTGACGCGCGCGCAAGCCGGCGGTCAACGCGCGATCATTCAGAACGGCGATTGGATTTATCTAAATGGCGCGGGCGCTTCTAACGATGGTGATAGACCATTTCTCGATCGGTTCAATTTGCAAACGCTGAAGTCGGAACGGATCTTTCGTAGTGAAAACAACTGTTATGAATCGATCGTCGGGTTATTGGACGATGGCGCTAAGCAGTTTGTGACAAGACGTGAGTCGCCCACCGATGCTCCGAATTATTTTGTGCGCAATGCTGGTGAGACGGCAGCGATTCCGGCGAAAGCGTTGACTCAGTATCCGGATCCCACGCCACAACTGCGCGGCATAACCAAGCAGTTAGTCACTTACAAACGTGCGGATGGTGTGCAGTGTTCATTCACTCTTTACCTGCCGCCGGGCTACAAACAGGGAACGCGGTTGCCGACAGTTGTTTGGGCCTACCCGTTGGAATTCAACGACGCGAGCACGGCGGGACAAGTGACTGGTTCAACGCAACGGGCCACGCAAATCACCGGCATGTCGCATCTGTTCTTTTTAATGGAAGGTTATGCAGTGTTAGATAATGCGACGATGCCCGTCGTCGGCGATCCTGAAACAGTGAACAACACCTATGTCGAACAGATCGTGATGAGCGCGAAGGCGGCGATCGACAAAGCGACGGAAATGGGTGTGACCGATCCGGATCGTGTCGGTGTTGGTGGTCATAGTTATGGCGCCTTCATGACGGCGAACTTACTTGCGCATTCAGATCTCTTCCGGGCGGGAATCGCGCGGAGTGGTGCTTACAATCGCACGCTTACGCCGTTTGGTTTTCAGAACGAGAGACGGACGTTGTGGGAAGCTCCCGATCTTTATCTGAAAGTTTCGCCGTTTATGGACGCCGACAAGATCAACGAACCGTTACTCATGACGCACGGGGAGGCCGATGACAACACAGGAACTTTTCCGATTCAGTCGGAGCGGATGTACCAGGCGTTGAAAGGGCAGGGAGCGACGGTGCGGCTGGTGATGCTGCCGTTTGAAGCGCATGGTTACACGGGTCGTGAAAGTATTGAACACGTGTTGTATGAAATGATTAGTTGGTTTGATAAGTATGTGAAGAACGCGCCGCCGCGTGGAAATAGAGCGACGCAGAATTAACTTTGTGTCTCTGGCTCTGTGTTGGAAGGTCATTTTCAACACAGAGGCACAAAGGAAACACGGAGACACAGAGGATTAATCATAGAAGCAGTGGGCGCTCCGGCGTTTCTTGAAAGACTCTTCTTGCCAGAAGTTTTTCAACAATTCGATTTGCGGAATTGAGTCTTTACCGAGAATGACCGTTACGACGTCGTATCTGTAAGCGTCGTTTTCAATATCAAACATTTGACGGTAAGCACGAGCAGCGCGGGAGATTTGGCGTCGCTTTCGTTTGTCGACGTTTACTTCCGGACTGGCGAACCAATCAGAAGCTCGAGTTTTTACTTCGACGAAACATAGGGTTGGACCATCGTAGGCAATGAGATCGAGTTCGGCGTTGATTATGGCGTCGCGTCGATTACGTCCGACAGGCAACGTGAAGTTGGCGGCGACTAAGACGTAGCCGGATTGTTCGAGAAAGGCAGCGGCGTATTGCTCGCCGAGTTGGCCGAGAGAGAGATGTGAGGTTGTCATGTGAGGAGTTTACTTGAATTGGAGGGCGCAGCCCAAAATCAAAACTCACGCTAACGGAAAGGCACAGCCATTCCTCACAACAGTTGGCAAGAGCCAGGTCAATTTATCAAACAAATCACACATCCATAACACCAACCACCAAACAACACACTTTAATCCTCTGTGGAATCGGCGTAATCTGTGGATAATTTCTTTACGTTTATTCGTCGCGGTCGTAGGCGACTTGCAGCCAGTGCTTTACTTCGTCGTCGATGTCGTCGAGAGACTTGATCTCGACGCGATGAGTGATGCGATCTTTTTTGGCGAAGCCGCCGGTATCGATCAAGCGACCGGTTGGTTTCAGATCACCGAGTGCAAAGCCGAGATCGATTCGCGTTAGTGTTGTTGGTTTGATCTGGGCAAAGACGTGGTTGCGATAGAGTGGGACCATCGTTTGGCAGGGGCAGGCTTTCGCTTCTTTACCAATCTTTAAACCGAGCTTGAGCAATGCGTCGTAGATTGGGCGAAGGTGCGCTTTCTTGCCGGCATACATGTTTTCGACGTCGCGTTCGGCAGCTTGCAGGTAGAGATCGGGATTGCTGGATTCCTCGCCTTTGCCCTCGGCGCGCTCGGCCAACCATCCGGCGGTGTTGGTCCCGAGCTTGTATTCGTCTTTAAGCCATTGGCGGCGCTCTGTTTCAGTTTTCGGGCCGGATTTTTTGATATGTTTGAGCCACTCATCGAGTGACCGGCCGGTTTTTTGTTTCAGTTCGCCAACCCACTTTTGCGTCATCAAAACTCCGGGATGAACGCTGTAGATCGACTTGGTTTTAGGTTTCGCTCCAGCCATTTGAGATTCGTCCTATCGATTATTAAGAATAGCTTGACGCTGCGGTTCGGAGCTTCTTGAAAATTGCTATCCGCAGATTACACAGATTACGCCGAAAGAATTTCTTCTCCGCGTCTCTGCGTTCTCTGCGTCTCTGTGTTGAAATCGATCTGTATTTTATTGGCCGCAAGTTTTAACACAGAGGCGCAGAGAAACGCAGAGGCGCAGAGAAATTTAAAGCCGAGCGGTTGGGAGAAATTTTGGTGACTGTCTTGCTTTCGTTGCCTGTTCGAAGGCGTAGGCGATCTTGATGAGCTTTGGTTCGGAGAACGCACCACCAAAGAAGGAAATTCCCACCGGCAAGCCCGATAAATATCCTGCTGGAACCGTAATATGTGGATAACCGGCAACCGCTGACGCCGACGAATAGCCTCCGGTGAAATGATCGCCATTGATCAGATCGGTCGGCCACGGTGGTCCACCCGTTGGCGCAACTAACGCATCAAGTCGATGTTGCTTCATCACAAAATCGATCCCCTGGGTTCGTGATAGCAAGTGGTTCTTCTTCAAAGCTGCGATGTACTTCGGACTTGTCAGTGGTCCTTTTTCTTCCGCCTTAATAAGTAGGTCTTGCCCGAAGAACTGCATCTCTTTGTCGCGATTTGTTTCGTTGAATTGGATCAACTCTTTGAGTGAATGGACCGGCGCGCCTGGTCCAAGTTCCGCGAGATACTTGTTCAGATCGGTCTTGAACTCATAAAGTAAAACTTCAAGCTCTGAGTCATCGAATTTCCCCGACGTCGGAATATCAGCCGGATCGACGAGCACCGCGCCGAGTTGTTTTAGCTCTTCCAAACGTTCCGACAGCAATTTATCGACCCGATCATTGAAGCCAAAATACTTGCGCGCAATACCCAGTCGCATTCCTTTCAAACCATCTTTATCAAGGAACCTCGTGTAATCGCTCAACGCTTTGCCTTGTCCGTCTTTGGTTGCGGGGTCGCGGGCATCGAGTCCGGTCAGCGCCCCGAGTAAGGTCGCCGCATCGGCAACGGTGCGCGCCATTGGACCAGCGGTGTCCTGACTATGCGAAATAGGGATAATGCCGGATCGACTGATAACGCCGATGGTTGGCTTAATGCCTACTAACGAATTCGCCGACGAAGGACACACTACTGAGCCGTCTGTCTCTGTTCCCACTGCTGCGGCGCAGAGGTTCGCTGAAGTCGCGGCGCCGGAACCCGAACTTGAACCACAGGGATTTCGATCCAGCGCATACGGGTTCTTTGTTTGTCCACCGCGTCCACTCCAGCCACTCGATGAATGATTTGAACGAAAGTTGGCCCACTCGCTCAAATTTGTCTTACCGAGAATTACGGCGCCGGCGTCACGAAGTCGTTTGGCCACGAACGAATCCTGCGCCGGTTTTGAGCCGACGAGGGCGAGCGAGCCGGCAGTGGTTTGCATGCGATCGTTTGTAGCGATGTTGTCTTTGATTAAGATCGGAATGCCGTGCAGCGGTCCGCGGGCGCCACGTTCTTTACGTTCCTTATCTAAAGCGCTGGCAATGGATTCCGCATCGGGATTTACTTCAATGACTGAATTGAGCGCCGGGCCTCTCTGGTCGATGTCTTTGATGCGATCAAGATATTTCTCAACTAATGAGTGGGATGAATAACGACCAGATTGCATCTGTCGCTGCAGATCGCTAATCGACATCTCGTCGAGATCAAAATCTGCCGGTGGTTGATACGTTTCCCGAGTCGGTTCGGCAGCCATTGGTTTGACGATCGCGAGTGCACTGGTGGCGGCAGACGTTATTAAGAAGGCTCTACGTTTCATAAGTTGTTTAAGATTGCAGGAGCGCAGGCGTCCCCGCCTGCTTTCTTTTCCACGATGGTCCTTGTACCTAATCAGGCAGGCGGGGACGCCTGCGCTCCTAACAAATAGGTTTATCTTTGTCTGAACTTCAGTGAATTAAAGAATCGATTCACGTTCGCGGCATCGTCCGAAGCTTTTGGCGTTCCTGCTACCAGCAAATATGGTCGACGTCCAACCATGTATGCGCGCGAACGAAAGACGCGGTCACTCGTCTCCGCGGTAAATTCCAACGCCTGATATCCGCTTAGTCGCAATGTCTGATTGGTAAGCAAGGTCGCCTGCATGCCTTTGAGGAAGTTGTCGCGATTGGCTTCGAGTTCGAGGGTTGGATTGAAATTAAAACTCGGATCGTAATCGACCCAGCCAATCAGGAAAACACTTTTGTCTCCGCGAACGGCGAAAATGTGTGAAGTGTACGGGCCGTGTTCACTTTGTACGACTTCGCTTTTGTCAGTCGGAATCTCCGGCAGCAGGACCGAAAAATGGCCTGGCTCGGAGTCGAAAGTGACCCATCCTTCCGGAGCAGGACTCGACGCCGGCGCCGGAGTTGTCCTTATTAAAGGGGTCGGACGTGGTGTAGGTGTGACATTTGGGCGTGAATGTTCCTGGGCAAAGGCAACAACAGAACCCAACAATAGAATTAGCGAAGCCGCCAAACTTCGTAGCATACTCAGACCACTCCTCCTGCAGACGCTTGGTTATATACCTACGAGCGCAGGTCTAGTCAATATAGAACTTTAGGTGCGCAGGCGTCCCCCTGCCTGCATAATTACAGCGTGCCTAAGCTGTGAAGGAGTTGTGCCGGCCAGGATTCCTCAGTCCAGCCATGCAGGCGAGACGCCTGCGGTCCTAAACTGCTTTCTGCCTACTGTCTTCTGGCCCCGGCCGCTGGCATTAGTTTTCGTTTTGCCCTACGGTATGCCGTTCGCCAAATGGCGTTGATTATGGATACGAGTCAGGCAACAAATAAAAAGTCTCCACTGGTAGCGATCATTGGTCGGCCGAATGTCGGCAAGTCGACGCTCTTCAATCGTTTGATTGGCGAGCGACGTTCGATTGTCGGCGACGAGCCGGGAATTACCAGAGACAGAATTTACGGCGAAGTCGATTGGGCCGCCATTAATTTTTCGTTAATTGATACGGGCGGAATTGTTCCGGACGACGACGCTGTGATTCCCGCAAATATTTTCAAACAGGCGGGAGTGGCGATTGAAGAGGCGCAGGTTTTGGTTTGGGTCGTCGACGCCCGCAAGGGAATTACTCAACTAGACGAGGAGCTTGCGAATTTACTCCGTGCCACAGGCAAACGCGTTGTGATCGCCGCTAATAAAGTCGACTCGGCGGCGTTGGACAGCGAACGTGGAGAGTTTTACCGGTTTGGATTTGATGAAGTGATCGGAACCTCGGCGGAACAGGGTATCGGCATCGGCGAATTGCTGGATGAACTTGTTAAGTTGTTGCGTGAAGAACAAGTCGAACTTGAGTCAACTGACGATGGAGAAAAGTCGAAAGAAATTTTACTCGCGATAATTGGTCGACCAAACGTTGGAAAGTCGTCGTTGTTAAATCGACTCCTCGGCGAAGATCGCGTGATCGTTTCACCCGTAGCCGGAACGACAAGAGATGCGATAGACACGGTACTCGAAACCCCGGAAGGTCGAATGCGATTGATCGACACCGCCGGGATCAGGCGTAAAGGAAAGACTGACGAGATGACCGAGAAGTTGTCGGTCATTATGGCGCGTAAGAGTTTAGAGCGGGCCGATGTTGCGATAGTGATTATTGATGCAGTTGAAGGAGTCACGGCGCTTGATGCGACGATTGCCGGTTATGCAGTTGATGCCGGCTGTTCGATAATCATTGCCGTCAATAAATGGGACGCGGTTGAGAATAAAGAAACGAGCACGCCGTTTGAGTTTGAGCGTTCATTGCGTGATCGAATGAAGTTTTTGGAGTGGGCGCCTGTTATTACTATTTCAGCGATGAGTGGACAGCGCGTCGAGCGAATTCTGCCGTTGGTCCATCGAGCGTATGAAGCGCGCCATCGCAGAGTTACGACGTCTCAACTCAACGATTTCTTTGAAAAAGCGATCGCCCAGCCAAGAGGAAACACCGCGCCTGCGCCAGCCAAAGGAGGAGTTTCCAGGCTGCGGGTGCAGTATTTAACCCAGGCTCGCATACGTCCACCGACGTTTGTTGTGTTTACGGCTGGAGGAAGACCAGGATTGCATTTTTCGTACGAGCGTTATTTGCAAAATCGTTTGCGTGAAGAGTTTGATTTTTTTGCGACGCCGTTGCGAGTTATTGAGCGACACAAGAAGAAGAAGAGAGACGCGGAGAAGGGGTGAGGGGGAGATTGGCGATTTAAGATTTCAGATTGCAGATTGGTCCAACCAATCGGAGATCGAAGAAATCCTTTGCAACTCCCTGTACGATGCTACTTGCAAGCGGCAACTCTGTGGCGATGAAGTCAGTACCGTAACGCGGTAGCGTCGGGTTCCGAAATAAACTTAGGCCCATAAACCAGGCTGACCCCGGCGCTACCGCGTTACGGTACTGACTCCATCGCACTAGAGTTATGACTTGCAAAAGGCTCTAAGCATATCGGACATAGACATGGGTAATAAGTCGACAGTTATTAGTGCGTTGAAGAATGCAGTAACAGCAGATCCGAATGATCTTGCGTTACGTGTACACCTCGCGTCGCTTTTAGTTAACGAAGGTGAAGCTCAGGAAGCATTGGTCCAGCTCGAATTTGTTTTGCAAAGTCGACCCGACGATCTCGAAGCGTTGCGGCTGGCGGTGACAGCGGCTGAGGCCACTGGGCAACACAATCGCGCAAACTCCTACCGAAGAATTCTTAAAGCACTCGGTGATCAAGTTGAAACATCAAAACCGCTGACGGATGAAGTTCTGGTCGAGTATGACGATGGACCAGTACAACCTGAAGAGCCGCACAAGTTAGGCGTTGCTGAGCAGACCGACACCGTTCTCGACGCCAATGACGAAATCTGGGACTTCGAAGAACCAAAATTAAAACTTGCGGACGTGGCGGGGATGGAGAATGTGAAAGAGCGTCTCCAGCTATCTTTTCTTGGTCCACTCAAACAGCCTGAGTTGATGAAGCACTACGGTAAGAGTTTGCGTGGAGGTCTGCTGCTGTTTGGACCACCGGGATGTGGCAAGACTTTTATTGCCCGGGCTACCGCCGGCGAACTCAAAGCAAATTTCCTGTCAGTAGGACTTTCAGATGTGCTCGATATGTGGCTCGGCAATAGTGAAAAGAACCTGCATGAAATTTTCGAGAGAGCGAGACGCAAAGCTCCCTGTGTTGTGTTTTTTGATGAAATCGATGCGCTTGGTCGCAAGCGGACTCTAATGAGGAATTCTGCGGCGAGTGGAGTCGTCAACCAGTTGTTGGCTGAGATGGACTCGATCGGAAATAACAACGAAGGAGTTTTTGTCCTGGCTGCGACCAATCATCCGTGGGATGTAGACACTGCGTTACGTCGTCCGGGCCGTCTCGATCGTACGTTGTTAGTGTTGCCACCTAACGCTCCGGCGCGTGAAGCAGTTTTTCGTTATCACTTGCGTGAGAGACCAATCGGGTCGATTGATTTTGGCTGGCTCGCCTCACAGACCGAAGGATTTTCCGGCGCTGACATCGCCCACGTTTGCGAGAGTGCGGCTGAACTCGCGATTCATGATTCGATCAAGTCAGGCAACGTTCGTTCGATCGAATTTAATGATCTCAGGCAGGCACTCAAGCGAGTCAGTCCCAGCACCAACGCCTGGTTCGACACTGCTAAGAATTTCGCCGTCTTCGCAAACGAAGGTGGCGTTTATGATGATCTTCTTGACTACCTCAAGCGCCGAAAGATCCTCTGATTTTAGGGAAGTCCAAAGCACAAAGTCCAAAGTTCAAAGTCCCAAGTCCAAAGTCCAAAGCAAAAGTCCAAAGCACTATACCTCGATGTCCACGGAAGAATTTCAACAGTTAAAGAAAAGAGCGCGGGCTTTGCTCGAGGTCGGACGTCCTGGTGATGCGATTCCGCAGCTTTCGCAGGCGTTGAGTCTTGCGCCTGATGATGACGACGCACTGTGCCTGCTTACACAGGCGTTTGTAGAAATGGCTAACTGGCGAGAAGCGCGCCGTTACGTCAGCCGAGCGGTGGAGGTTGGTCCGGCAAACGACTGGGCCCATCGCCTGAATAGCATCGTCTTAAGAAACTGTGCGCGCAATCGCGATTCGGTGGAAGCTGCTAAGGAAGCGGTGCGTTTGAATCCGTGGCTTCCTCATAATCTTCACACGCTTGCTTCTGCCCAGTTACATATTTTCAACTTGTCCGAGGCACGACAGGCCGCTGAACAACTTCTGACCTTAGCTCCCGAATGGCACATGTCTCATCAGATGATGGCGTTGGTAGCTTTAAAGGAAGGTAAGAATAAAGAAGCCGAGACACACTGCCGCCGCGAATTGGAACTGGAACCGAATTCTTTCTACGGCATGAACAATCTGGGCGTCGCGCTACTTAACCAAAAGAAGCGACGCGAAGCCATCGAAGTTTTTAATAATGCCGCCAAGTTGAATCCAACTTCAACGCTCGCCCAGAACAACATCTCGACAGCGGCTGGTAAGTATTTGCCAAGAATTGGAATTCCTTTCTTTTTTCTGTGGTTGGGTTTCAACGCTATCAGGGCACTGGCTGAAAACCGCGAAATAGTGGCGCTGCTAGTTGTAATCGGAATTTTCGGCGCCGTCGTCGTTTCGATCCGGATGATCAGGGCATACCGTTATCGGAACCTTCCGGTTGAAGTCCGCACTTTTCTGGCGACCCGCTCTTCTGAAGCCCAGCGAACTCGCTCACTCAAAACCCAATTATGGTTTCGCGCACTGATCGTTTGTGCCGCACTGTTTGTTTGCTGGCTAGTTTATAAACTGATCGACTGGAACGTCGGTGGCAGCCGGATCGAAGCAGTCGACTTTATTTTTCCCGCAGTTCTGTTGGCGATCTCAGCCGGATTGGTCTTTGGTTATAAACGGTCGCGTGAGCAGCTTAATGACTAAACCCGCTATCGAATTCCAGGTTGATGCTCGCTCGGGGAATGCTCGCTCGGGTCGGGTCACCACTCGTCGCGGCGTAATCGAGACTCCTGTTTTCATGCCGGTGGGAACGGCGGGAACGGTAAAGGCCACCAGGTTCGAAGAACTCGAAGACGGGGATCTCGATGCGAAGATCATCCTCGGAAACACTTATCATCTTTGGCTTCGTCCGGGCGTGGAAACGATCAAAGCATGCGGTGGTTTACATCGTTTTATTGGTTGGGACCGTGCGTTGTTAACTGACTCGGGTGGTTTTCAGGTTTGGAGTCTGGGTGACTTAAGAAAAATTTCAGAAGAGGGAACCGCGTTTCGTTCACACGTTGACGGCAGTTCGAAATTTTTATCGCCGGAAGTTTCCATGGAAGTTCAGGCAGCGCTTGGTTCGGACATCGTGATGGTGTTTGACGAATGTGCACCTGGCGATGCAAGTCATGAACAAACGGAAACCAGTGTAGGACTAACTGCACGTTGGGCCAGACGTTCGCGTGAAGCGTTTGATCGTTTGCAGCTCACTGACGCCGATACCGGAAGACTTGCCGAAACTGAGGTGAGTGGTCAGCAAGCACTTTTCGGGATTGTGCAGGGAGCGGGACATCTTGATTTACGTAAGGAGAGCCTGGAACGAACTGTAGAAATTGGATTTGATGGTTATGCGATTGGCGGCTTGAGTGTGGGGGAAGAGAAGTCGATCATGTACGAAGTAATCGAAAAACTCGCGCCGCAAATGCCGGATGATCGGCCGCGTTATTTGATGGGAGTTGGGACTCCCGAGGATCTGATTGAAGCGGTCGCGCGGGGTGTTGATATGTTTGACTGTGTGTTACCGACTCGAAATGGTCGCACCGGTCAAGCGTTCACTTCGCGAGGTAAGGTGAACATTAAAAACGCGAGGTGGGCACATGATACTCGTCCGCTCGACGAGTCGTGCGGGTGTCAGGTCTGCCGGCGCCATACCAGGGCGTATTTGCGTCACCTTTACCTGACTGGTGAGATACTTGCAAGTATCTTGTTGACCCATCACAACCTAGCCTTCTTCCTTGACACTATGCGAGGTGTAAGGCAATCTATCCGGTCTGGCGATTTCCCTAAATTCCGACAAGAGTTCACCGAGCGGCTGAGTGCGAATGGTGAATAGTGGTTCGCGACCTGGCCGCTTCTGCTTGTTTGGATTTAGATAAAGTTTGATTCCCCGTCTGAAGAATTGCACCAGCAACCTTCGACTTTCAAAAACAAATGGAACCTTTTCTGATCTTTTTTCAGGGTGGACTTGGTGGTCTGACCGGAATTCTGCCAATCGTCCTTATCATGGGCGTCTTTTATATTTTGTTGATTCGTCCTCAACAAAAACGTCAAAGGCAACTCCAGGACACGATCGCATCACTCAAGAATGGAGATCGAGTCATCACCAACGGCGGCATCATCGGCGTCATCACTAAAGTGAAAGACACCAGCTTCGAAATTCGGAGCGCCGAAAAGACGATTCTGGAAATCTCCCGCAACTCTGTCGCTGCAGTCGACGAAGAAGAAAAGAAATAGAATTCAGCCCTACTATTTTTGCAATGAAGAAAACGAACCTACTTCAGCGCGTAATTATCATCCTAATTGTTACACTCGTCGGCCTTTATATCGTTATCGGCCCCCGGCATCGTCCTTCACTCAAGGACTTTAAATGGTCGGGTATCAAACAAACATTAGCGGCCAATATTCACCTCGGTCTCGACCTCAAAGGTGGCTCCCACCTCGTAATGCGGGTCAAAACCGAAGAGTTTTTCAAGAAACTGGTTGAAGGTAACGCTCTCGCTGCCGAAGGGGCCGCGAAGGATGCCGGTTTCGCAGTCCAAAGCTCGAGTTCAGAAGCTACGAACGGAAACTACCGCGTCATTTTGAATGTGGGCGATCCCTCCAAAGCCGAAGAAATCAAGGCAGCCGTTCAAAAGAAGGTCGAATTCGGAGACACGTCGGTCTGGTCGTACACGACTTCCGGCAACCAGTTGATTTGGTCATTGACTGGAACCGGCCAGCGAACGCTCGCTGACAATGCGACTACCCAGGCCTTAAACATTATTGATAGTCGTATTAATGCACTCGGTATTGCCGAGCCTACTCTCCAAACCCACGGCGCACAAAGTTCACATCAGATTCTTTTACAGATGCCGGGCGTTCAGGATCCCGAGCGCGTTAAGAATCTTTTAAAGGGTGAATCGCGACTCGAGTTGGTTCACATCGTTAGTCCACCGAGTCCGGCTCCGAGTCAAAGTTACGGTTCCGAAGATGAAGCAAAGGCTTCACTCGGGGGAACAGTTCCCGCAAATCGCCGCGTTCTGAAATATCTCGAACGCATGGATCTAAGTGACACTGCGAACCCGAATCAACCCCAGCAAAAACAAACCAAGTGGGTTGTGGTCGAAGTGCCTGCGATCATTGACGGTAGTGAATTGAGAAACGCGAGCGCAGTCCCGAGTCGGGCCGGCGGCACCAACGATTTCGAAATCAGTTTCTCCTTGAAGAAGGCCGGCGCCGATAAGTTTGGCGCATGGACTGGTGCGCACATCAATGAGTACATGGGAGTTGTGCTCAACGATGAAGTGCAGTCAATCGCATTCATCAAATCGCAAATCAGTGATCAGGGACAAATCGAAGGTAAATTCACGAAGCAATCAGCCGAAGATTTAGCGTTGACCCTGCGGTCGGGCGCGCTGCCTGCTCCGATTGAATACCTCGAAGAGCGAACTGTTGGTCCAAGCCTGGGTCAGGATTCAATCAACGCCGGCGTGCGCGCTTCACTCGTTGGTTTGGCAATGGTCGTGGTGTTCATGTTGTTCTACTACAAGGGCGCCGGTGTCAACGCTGTCGTTGCGCTGTTGCTCAACATGATCCTGATGATGGCCGGATTGATTCTCTTTGGCGCCACCCTGACGCTTCCGGGTATTGCAGGTATCATCTTAACTATCGGTATGGCGGTCGATTCGAACGTTCTTATTTTCGAACGCATTCGTGAGGAACTGAGAACAGGTAAAACGATTCCTTCCGCCGTCGAGCACGGGTTTGGTCGAGCCTTTGTCACCATCATCGACACCCACGTCACAACAATTATCTCGTCGCTATTCCTTTTCGTGTTTGGTACTGGACCAATCAGAGGCTTCGCTGTCACCTTGGTGATCGGGTTGCTCGTTAACCTGTTCTCCGCAGTTTATGTCTCGCGCACGATCTTTATCTGGGAACTGGGACGCAAAGAGAAAGTGGAGTCCCTCAGCATTTAGGGCTTGTTTATGATTCAAATTTTTAAAGACGTACGTATTGATTGGTTGGCGAATCGGCGGGCCTTTATCGCTGTTTCAGTGTTGTTGATGCTGGGTGGCCTCTTCTCGGCAATCGTCAGGCAGGCCACGGGTCATCAGGCGTTTAACCTTGGCGTTGACTTCAAAGGCGGCACGGTTATTACGGCGAAATTCAAGCAGCGTCCGACCGACGAAGCGATTCGTTCTTCGCTGGTCCAACAGGGCATTCATGACGCGATTGTTCAAGCCACTGACAAGCCTGACACCGTGCTAATCAAGCTGCCGCTCGAAGGCGATACGCAACACGGAGTTGAAACGGGTCGCGCCACTGTTCGTAAAGCGCTTGACACTTATGGAGCTGAGGCGCAGGCCGGCGTTCATCTTGCCGGTGATCCAAATGCCTCGTATGAGATCATTGGCACCGATGCGGTCGGCGCGATTGCCGGAGCTCAACTACGCAACAAGGCGATCGCGGTAACGCTTGCCGCGCTCGTCGGAATTCTCCTTTACATTGCGTTACGTTTTGAGTGGACCTATGGAGCTGCGGCGGTGATCGCGGTTTTCCACGACGTGCTCGTTACACTCGGTATCTTTTCCATCTTTCAATGGGAAGTTAGTTTGACGGTTATTGCGGCACTCTTGACACTTGTAGGTTTCTCCGTGAACGACACTATCGTGGTGTTCGATCGTATTCGTGAGAACCGTCGGCTGCATCGTCGCGATTCGCTTTACAAAGTTACCAACGACTCAATCAACCAAACTCTGTCACGAACAGTGATTACGTCCGGCCTGGTGTTCTTATCAGTGTTGGCGATGGTCCTGTTTGGTGGTGAAGTATTGCGCGGTTTCTCGCTTGCGCTGTTGATTGGTGTGGCGTTCGGTACTTACTCATCAATCGCAATCGCGAGCCCGATCATGGTGTGGTGGGAGCAGAGAATTGATACTGCAAATCGCGCGGCCGCAATCAGCTACGGCAAACCAGTTAGAGGTGGTGTTCAATCCAAGGCCAAAGGCCCCGCCGGACGTGACACGATCACTGCCCAAGCCGGCAAAAGGTCAAGTGGCGCAAGTCGAGTCTAGGCTGATTGAGCGTCTTCAGATTTCATACAGTGGTAATAAAGAATTGGCTAGTTTACGCTTGACTTTGAAACGGCAGGCGGCTTAGACTGCGGCCGTTGCTGGCCAATTAAATATACTCAAGAGTCGACCCTGCGTTGTGTCAAAACGGAAGTTGGGCGCGGCGGCAGTCTGTTGAGCAGGCCGGCGAGTCTTTTCTCGCACAGCGGCTTTCAAGTCTATTCGGTGTGCTCAAATATCGCAGGAGCTGCTGTTTCCCCATCTTCTCTAGACGGAACTCTAGCGGTCTCGTGGGTTCGACCTTTGAGAGGCACAAAAGCTAATTACAATCTAAACCCCTGATCCATTTGGCGCCGGAATTGGAGGACAAATATAGATGTTCGAAAATCTCGTTGAGTCCAGTTCGCACAAGAATGACATCTCGCGTAAAGGCTCATTCGTTGTTGGGACGTTGATAATTTACTTTGTGCTGGGTCTGGCCTTCTTCGTCGCTGGTATTTACTGGTACGACAACCACCTTGCACAGATGGATCTTGAACTCACGACGCTAGTTGCTCCGGTTCCTGTTCCGCAGGTCCAAAAACAAGAGGATCAGCCCAAGCAGGAAGCGAAGCCGCAAAAAGTCGAGCAGAACATTGACGTTCGCAAAGAGCTCATCGCCGATGTTACTCGAACGGAGTTGGTCCCGAAGGAAGTTTCGGCGAAAGCCAGCGATGTCCCGCCCGTCCGTCGTGGCGTACAGACCATCGTCGGTACTTCCGACTCGAACGCTTCAGCACCGGCCCCGGCCGGACCTGGCGCCGGTACCGTCGTAGCTGCACCTACCAAGGTGGAAGTTGCCGACGAACCGCCTCCGCCAGAGGTTAAGCCCACCCCACCACGCGCGCCTATTTCAGGTGGCGTGCTCAATGGTAAGGCGCTCAGTCTCCCGAAACCATCGTATCCGCCAATCGCCAAGGCAGCTCATGCTGCGGGTACCGTCGTGGTCCAGGTGACGATTGACGAGAACGGAAGCGTGATCTCGGCGCATGCTGTTTCGGGGCATCCGCTCCTGCAGGCTGTGGCAGTGGCCGCGGCGAAGGGCGCCAGATTCTCGCCGACCAAGCTATCGGGACAGCCTGTTAAGGTTACGGGAGTAATCACGTACAACTTCGTGGCTCAATAAAACTGCGGAGAGAGCACTTGTCGTGTTGCCGCGGTTTCCGTACGGTCGTCCCGGCTTCTCTGCTTGCTATTAATCTAATTAAAACTCTTTGGAGGGGTTTATCGTGACAATTCTAACCAGTCTGTTGGGAACTAAGGTATTGGGCCTGTTCCTGCTTCTTCAAGACGCCGCTGCGAGTCCAGCAGCCGAAGCTTCAAATGCAAACCAGTTCACGCTCACCGAAATGGTGAAGAACATGGGTGGCGTCGCTATCGCCGTTGTAGTCGTGTTGCTCATTATGTCGGTCTACTCGATCGCCATCATGGTCGAACGTTACCTGACTTACTCTGCTGCCAAGAAACAGTCTCGTGAGTTTGCCCCGCGCGTCGCCCAGGCACTCAAGAATGATCGTATCGAAGAAGCCATCAACATCAGTGATAAGCACCGCAAATCACACCTCGCCATGGTGGTGAGCAGTGGTCTGCAGGAGTTTCGCGCCCACGAAGCTTCGACTGATATCTCGGGTGATGAAATTGATGCTTCCAAGCGAGCCCTCCAACGAGCAATCGCGATCAAAACTGCAGAATTCAAACGCGGCCTGTCAGGTCTGGCGACGATCGGTTCAACTGCTCCGTTCGTGGGACTCTTCGGTACAGTGTTCGGAATTATCAACGCCTTCCGCGGCATGAAGAACGCCGAATCGGCTGGTATTGCGGCGGTGGCCGGCGGTATTTCGGAAGCGTTGTTTACTACCGCGCTCGGCTTGTTGGTGGCGGTGCCTGCGGTGTGGTTGTTCAACTACTTCACCGGTAAGGTCGACGGTTTCATCGTTGAAATGGACAACTCAGCCTCAGAGTTGGTTGACTACTTCATCAAGAACCGCACCAAACAGTTGAAGCCGTAAGTTTGTAGAATTTCAAAACCACTTGGCGGACGCGCGGTGATTCGCATCGCGCGTGAGCGGCCACTTTGTTAGTGGAAAGGGAAAGTAATTATGGGAATGTCAGGTGGAGGTGGTGGTGGCGTACAGTCGGAAATTAACGTCACCCCGATGGTCGACATCATGTTGGTTTTGCTAATCATCTTCATGGTGGTTACGCCGTTCCTGCAGCAGGGTATTACCGTTGCGCTGCCAAAGAACATGACCAATCCTGATGTGGATCCGAACATCATCAAGGAATCGTCGGTCGTTATTTCAATACCCAACGATGGCGAATATTACCTTGGTAAGAAAAAATTGCAGAAGGAAGACCTGGCCGAAAACGTTGATAAGATGCTTAAGGGCATCAAGAACGAAGCAGATCGTATCGTCTACATTAAGAGTGGCGTCGGCGTCAGCTATGGCGACGTCGTGACTGTCATTAATGAAGTCAGAAAGTTAGGGGTCGATAAAATTGGCCTCGTCGCCGACAAGAAGAAGGGCGGTAAGTCGGCGGCTGCAGCTTCGTAAACCGGTCACAAGTTCAAGGAGAAATAATTAGATGTCTGCATTGGACATTGATAAACACGAAAAATCGAAGACCAGTACGGCGGTACCGTTTATTAACGTTACGCCCTTAATCGACGTTTTGTTGGTCTTGCTGATCATCTTCATGGTGGTCACACCTCTCAAGCCGAGCCGTTTTAAGGCAGATATTCCAACCCAGCGCGATCCAAACGAAGATTTGAGTAAGTTGAAGCCGAACCCGTTGACCCTGGTAGTCACGATTACGCCGGATCTTCAAATCAAGCTCAATTCGGATGCGCTTGGCTCAGTCAACGACACCACGCCCCTGGCCCAGAAGTTGGCGCTTACCTTCCAGCAACGTAAAGAGCAACGCGCCTACAAAGTGGGTATGGAAGCGCGCTCCGATGTGAAGGAAGACGATCGCATTGAGAAAACTGTTTTCGTCAAAGCTCCACGCGCGGCGAAATACGGTGATGTGGTCAAGGTAATCGACGCAATCAAGGGTGCGGGTGCGAATCCGGTTGGTTTGCAAGTTGACGATTTGCCGTAAGCGATACGAGAGATAGTCGTTCGTTAGTGCTAACCATTAATACCGACCGTCGTCGTTGATCTCATCAAATTGGAGTCACGGATAAATGAAACTCTCTCAGACCAGGATCGCCATAGTTGTGGCGATCCTTGTTGCCACTACTTCCGGCTGCGGAGTAATTAATCGCATCAGGGCGAAGAACCAGTTGAACGAAGCTGCCCGCGCGTACCGCGAAGGTAAATTCGAAGAGGCTGAGCAGCACTCGCGGCAGGCCGCTGATTATGATCCCGGAAACAAGACTGCGCCAATGTTTATCGCCAGGACGATTCATGCTCAATATCGACCCGGCGTCCAGACACCGGACAATATTGCCAAGGCGCAAAAAGCAATCGAAGCATACCAGGTCATTCTGCAAAATAATCCCAACGACGAAGAGGCTTACAAAGCTATCGCCTACCTTTATGGCGCGATCAAGGAAGACGATAAGCTTCGGCAATGGATTTCCGCTCGCGCCGCGAACGAATCCACTGATCCGGAAAAACGAGCTGAGGCCTTTATTGTTTTAGCCAGTAAGGATTGGGATTGTTCCTTCAAGATCACCGAGTTGCCGGCAAACAAAGTGACTACGGTTGATACCAGCAATAACAAGGCAACAGTCTCTTACAAGAAACCGAAGGACCAGAAGGACTTCGACTCGGCCCAGATGTGCGTGAAACAGGGACTGGCTGAAGCTGAAAACGCAATCAAGTTTGATCCCAACAACGAGTCGGCCTGGTCCTACAAGACCAACCTTCTGCTCGAGGCTTCGAAGCTTGCGGAGATGGATGGCAAGACCGATGCGAAGGCTGAATATCAAAAGCAGTATGATGTCGCGCTCAAACGCACGACGGAATTGAGTGCAGCGGCGCAGAAGCGTAAGGAAGAAGAAGAAGCGCGTCAGGCAGCGTCTCCGCCCAAGGGTTAGTTAGTAGTTTTACGCGTTACCGTAAAGGTGATGTCCGGCGCGAGTCGTGACATCACCTTTTTGTTTCCAGTTCTCCTCATTCGCTTGACGCCTATGTCACATGTGACATAGGCTTTCTCTGGATTTCAAGATGAAGGAGAAAGTCATAGCTTGGCTCAGTGGAGCAGTTCATACCCCACCGTTTTCGGTTGAAGCACGACGCGAAGCAGGGTTTCTGCTGAGGCGATTGCAGCGCGGCGAGAAACTCTTCATGCCGCAATCGAGAGCGATGCCATCGATTGGGGCCCGCTGCCACGAGTTGAGAATTCCAGACAAAAATACGACGTGGAGAATCGTCTATCGAATTGATGAGGATGCGATCGTGATATTGGAAGTCTTTGCAAAGAAGACTCAGGCCACGCCAAAGTCGATTATTCACGTGTGCAAGCAGCGACTGAAAGAATACGATTCATAAGAGGTCGGATGAATAAGGAGAAAAAGAAAAAATTGGAGGCAAAGGGCTGGAGATTCGGTTCAGCCGCAGATTTCCTGGAACTTAGTCCAGAAGATGCTACGTATATCGAGCTCCGCCTGCGCTTAGTCGACGCCCTTAAATCTCGCCGTAAAGCGGAATTCTCACAAGTAGAGTTCGCGACCGCGATGGGATCGAGTCAGTCTCGCGTTGCAAAGATTGAGGCAAACGATCCGACGGTTTCGCTTGATTTAATCATCAAAGGGCTAATTGCTTTAAAAGTATCTCTGCCTGAATTAGGAGAAATATTGGTAAGAGATGCAGCCCAAAGCGCCCACCGTTCGGTTGTTAGAGCAACACGTTCCGCAGCACCCTTACTCAGGGCGAAGAAAGATCCTCAGGTCCAGCGCTCTGCCCAAAAAAGCAAGACTAGTAAAAAGCGATAAAGTTCCTGAGTTGAAGGGGCGACCGGGACGGACGCGCTCCGACAGAAGAGGTTCCGCCTATAGTCGGTATTCTGTGATACTCCAAAATAGGCTTGGAATTCAGCGGACGCTCTTTTGTCCGAGCGCGTCCGTCCCTTCGAATAAAGAGTACCTCGAAGTATTGCCGAGTATGCTTGCGCCATTTGTTATACTTTCTATTTCTGAATTAAATGATCCGAATAGAAGACATAGTCGAAAAAGTAGCGGCTAATCATCCGCAAGCGGACCTCGATCTACTTCGTCGCGCCTACCTTTTTTCAGCTAAAGAACACAAGGGACAGAAGCGCGCGTCCGGCGAGTCGTATCTCGTCCATCCGCTGGAAGTTGCCAACATTCTGGCGGACATGAAACTGGATGAAATCTCCGTGGCGACCGGGCTGCTGCACGATGTTGTCGAAGACACTCTCGTCGACCTGGATACTATTCGCCAGTATTTTGGCCCGGACATTACCCACCTGGTTGATGGGCTCACCAAAATTGCTCACATCAGTAACATTTCGCGCGAAGAGCAACAGGCTGAAAACGTTCGCAAGATGCTCCTGGCGATGATCGACGATGTGCGGGTTGTCCTGGTGAAGTTGGCCGATCGTTTGCACAACATGCGAACGTTGCAATATCTCAAACCCGAAAAACGAAAACGCATTGCCGAAGAGACGATGGAAATCTTCGCCCCGATCGCGCATCGCCTGGGTATGGGTAAACTGCGTGGTGAACTCGAGGATTTGGCTTTTCGTCACCTTCACCCCGATGAGTATCGAGAACTCGCTGAACAACTTGAAAAGCGCAGACCTGAGAACGAAGCATTTTTGAAAAGCGTTACCGCGCGCATTGAAGAGAAGATGAACGAAGCGGAGGTGCCGTTTGTCCTGGTTGAAGGCCGCGTAAAACGTCTCTATTCCATCTGGAAAAAACTCAAGCGACAAAAGATCACGTTGGACCAGGTCTACGATCTGGTTGCTGCGAGGATCATCACGCCGAATGAGGTCCGTCACTGTTATGCCGCGCTGGGCGTGGTCCACAACAATTGGAAGCCGGTACCCGGTCGCATTAAAGACTGGATCGCCACGCCACGAGACAACCTGTATCAGTCGTTGCACACTTCCGTTATCGGTTCGAACGTCCAATCGTTTGAAGTTCAAATTAGAACCGAAGAGATGCACCACGTTGCCGAAGAAGGCGTTGCGGCCCACTGGAAATACAAGGAAGGGAAGCGTGGGGCCCATGACGATGATCAGGCGCTGCAGGCACTTCGCTCTCTCGTTGAGTGGACGCAGGAAGTAAAAGACTCAAAGGATTTTCTCGACTCCCTAAAGTTGGACCTTTATCCCAAGGACGTTTACGCGTTCACTCCAATGGGTAAGGTCATTCAACTTCCGCGCGGCGCCTCGCCTGTAGACTTTGCTTACATGATTCACTCGGAAGTCGGTAATACCTGTACTGGCTCGCGAATCAACGGCCGGATGGTCCCGCTTAAGACGCAGATCCAGAATGGTGACGTGGTGGAAATTTTGACGAGCAGTAATTCTCATCCGTCGCGTGACTGGCTCAACTTCATCGTCACTTCAAGAGCGCGTAACCGGGTCCGACACTGGGTTTCCGAACAGCAACGTACCGAGTCGATCGAGATTGGCCGCAAGTTGTTTGAAAAAGAAGCGGGACGCTTTCAGTTGACCCCCAAAAAGATCCTGACTGATAGCGATAACGTGATGCGACAGGTGGCGAGTGATTATGGGTACGGACGCGTTGACGATGTATTGGCCGCAATCGGTTACGGCAAGCTTATCCCGCGCAACGTAATCGCCAAGTATCTTGGTCCGGAGCAGTTCGAACAACTCGACAAACAAAAAGAGTCGCGCTTACGCAGCGGTGTTCGCGCCGTCAAACGATTAATCCGCCTGGGCGACGATTCGATCATGGTGCGCGGCGTGGACGACCTGATGGTAACGCGCGCGCGCTGTTGTAATCCTTTGCACGGTGAAGAAATTATTGGCTATATCACGCGTGGCAAAGGCGTGGCTGTTCACACCAAGCGCTGCAAAAACGTGAACCAGTTAATGGTCAATCGCGAACGTATTGTTGAAGTTGAGTGGGCCGGACGTCCGGAGAAGACTGCTTATGCGGTGAAACTCCTGGCCATCACTGAAAATCGTACCGGCATGATCGCAGGCATCACCGGGGCAATTTCAGATATGAAGACCGGCATTCGCGACGCGCGTGCCTCGGTCGCCTCGGATGAACGAGGCCACATCGAAGTGACCGTCGAAGTGTTTGACGTCAAACATCTCGACAAGGTAATCGGCTCGATCAAGGGAGTGCCCGGTGTGCTCGATGTCGAACGTATGCAGGGAATGGTCTAGAGGCTTTTGCAAGTGACAATTCTAATGGCGATGAGGTCAGTACCGTAACGCGGTAGCGTCGGGTTGCGCAAGAGATCCAGGCCCATTAAAATCAAGGCTGACCCGACGCTACCGCGTTACGGTACTGACCTCATCGCCACAAAAGATCGACTTTTGCAAAAACCTCTTTAGTGTCACTTAGTCGTTGTGCTTTTCACTTAGTGAGCTGTTTCTGTTAGAATCCCGCCTTTGTTTTCGCAGCCAAAATTAAGGTGTTCGACTACTGTGAAGGTACAAGTTCAAACTGAGAGTGCGCCTGCGGCCATCGGTCCATATTCGCAAGCGGTGAAAGCTAACGGCCTGGTCTTTTGTTCCGGCCAGATACCAATCGACCCGCAGACCGGACAGTTTGTTTCCGGCGGCGTGGCCGAACAGACCGAACAAGTATTGAAGAACCTTTCGGCGGTATTGGAAGCTGCCGGCAGCAGTCTTGATCAGGTAGTTAAAACCACGGTTTTCCTGGCCGACATGAAGGAATTCGCCGCGATGAACGAAGTTTACGGGAAGTTCTTTACGGGTGTGAGTCCGGCGCGAGCGACCGTAGCTGCGGCGGGGTTACCGAAAGATGCCCTGGTTGAGATTGAAGCAGTAGCCCTGTTATCTGAATAGCAAAAGACCGGCACCAATGATGCCGGTCCTGGTTGAAAAGTTAATAAGTTTGACGTCTACGCCGCTTTAGCGACTTTACCTGCTTTGATGCAGCTGGTGCAGACCTTCATCCGTTTCGCGCCACCCTGAGGTTGCTGAACTCGAATTGATTGTAGATTTGGATCGAATCTGCGCGGTGTGCGATTGTTCGCATGTGAGACGTTATTGCCGAACTGAGGTCCCTTGCCGCAGACTTCGCAACGTTTGGCCATTATTTTTGCAACCTCCGAGATATCTGGGTTTCTATATGATTGTTTACGGCATCGTACAGATAGCAATCTTGCCGTAATCAGAAACAAGGTTTATAGCAAACGAATTTCCACGTCGTCAAGCAGCGGATCCCGAAGCGGGACTATCCGCGTTCGACTTGGTTATCAACTAAAGGAGCAGAGTTAAAGTGCGCAAATTCGCAAAAGTATCTATCTTCCCCATCAGCCTATTGGCGATTGCGTTGATCGTGGCTGGGTGCAGTTCCGGCGGAACTGAAGCCAACGACAGCACAGTTGCAGCAACCGTAAATGGTCATCCCCTCCTATTGCAGGAAGTGGAACGGGCTATCACGCGGCAGACAGGCGGCAAGCAGGCTGACTTGTCGCAACTCGAATTGGCGCAAGCTCGTTTGCAGGTGTTGAGCAACCTGGTCCAGCGCGAGGTAATGTATCAGCGCGCCGAGAAGGAAAAACTGCTGCCGACCGAAGACCAGATCGATGGCGCCATCAATACGCAAAAACAGCAGAGCGGCATGACCTCTGAGGATTTCGACAAGAGTTTGAAAGAACAGAACATGTCGATGGAAACGCTGCGTGCCGAAGCACGGAAGGATTTGGCAATCGCGAATCTTCAGGACAAGTACAATGCCAAAATCAGCATTAGCGATAAAGAGGTTGAAGATTTCTACCGCAGCAATCCGTCCCAGTTCGTCAATGCTCGCGGCGTTGAGCTCTCAATGATCATGGTTGACCCTGCGGACAACAGCGCGCAGGGAATTACCAATGACGCCAAAAATGAAGCTGACGCAAAGATCAAAATCGATGGCATCTACCAGCAACTTCAAGGCAAGGCTGACTTTGCAACCGTCGCCCGCGCCAAGAGTGAAGATGCTCAAAGTTTGACGCGTGGTGGCGACATCGGTTTTGCCAGTGAGGACGATCTCAAGGGTAATGGCTTTCCAAGCGATATCGTGGCCAAATTTTTTGGTCCAATGCAGGTCGGCGATTACACTACTCCGGTCCAGTTCAATAGTGGTAAGTGGTACATCTTTAAACTGGCGGAACGTCGCCTGGCCCAGGAAAACCTGACTTTGGAAAGTCCTGGCGTGCGACAGCAGATCACGCAAGCGTTAACTAATCAACGCAAACAGATTCTCAACGCGGCGCTGATGGAAGTCGCGATCAACGAAGCGAAGATCGTGAACAATCTGGCCGCCACCATGTTGAGCAATCCAGGCAATCTCGGCTTGCGACCAGCGGCCCAGGGTTCGCAACCAGCGCCGGCAGGTACTGCGACACCAGCTTCATCGCCAGCCACGAGCGCTTCGCCGGCTGCAAGTCCAAAGGCTTCGGGTTCACCCAAGTAAGGTTCCCGGTGAACTTAATCAGCGGGTGTGGGAGGCTAACTCGGCTCCGCACCCGCTTAGTGTTGTGAAAATACTTAATAATGCTTTTTCGCCTATCGGAAGTTTTTAAATCATACGGCGTGCAGGACGTTCTTCGCGGCACGACTCTGCAAATTAATCCCGGTGAACACGTGGGACTGGTCGGCCGCAACGGCGCCGGCAAGAGCACTATCTTTCGCCTCGTGCGAGGTGAAGAGTCCGCCGACAAGGGAGAGGTTGTTAAAGCGCGAGGTGTGCGTCTTGGTTTACTCGATCAACATGTTCACTTCGAAGCAGGTTCAACTGTTCATGAGTCAGCATTGGCTGCCTTTGGACATCTGCAACAGATCGAGCATGAGATGCACGAGTTAGAGCATCGCATGGCTGAAGCCGGAGCAGATCTCGACCCAATCCTTGAGCGTTATAGCAATCTCCAACAACAGTTTGAACTCGAAGGTGGTTTTGAGTACGCCGCGAAGGCTGAAGCGATCCTGCAGGGGCTTGGGTTTGAACGCGAGATATGGTCGCTTGAAACTTCCAAACTTTCGGGTGGTCAACAAAACCGTCTTGGGTTAGCACGGCTACTTTTAGCGGCTCCTGATGTTCTTTTATTGGACGAACCGACGAACCATCTCGATGTGCATGCAGTTGAATGGTTGGAGACGTTCCTGCAGGAGTATGAAGCTGCATACGTCATCGTTAGTCACGATCGTTATTTTCTCGATCGCGCCTGTCGACGCATCATCGAGTTAGAGAATGGTAAGGCGGCGAGTTATACCGGAAATTATTCCGACTATTTAGTTGAACGAGAAGAACGTCGCGAAGCTCAACAGCGGGCGTATGACAATCAGCAACATCTGATCGCCAAGACCCAGGAGTTTATCCGTCGCAACCTCGCCGGCCAGAAAACAAAGCAAGCGAAGTCGCGGCGCAAGATGTTGGAGAAACTCGAGCGCGTGGAGTCGGTCCGTCCCGATCAATCGTCGGGTGATTTTCGATTACAGGCAATTGAACGGACGGGTAATCATGTATTGACAGTTTTAGAGTTGGTCGTTGGATATCCTGATAAGACTTTGGCTGGCGAGATCTCGTTCATCTTACGTCGCGGCGAGTGTTTGGGAATCATTGGACCAAACGGTTCGGGCAAGACGACGTTTCTCAAAACGATTCTCAAAAAGATCGATGTTTTACAAGGCGAAGTCAGGTGGGGAACGAAGGTCAATATTGGGTACTATGCCCAGCAACTCGATGACCTCGACGATCGCAACGAGATAATCATGGAGTTGCGTCGGGTTGCGCCGTCGACTGCCACTGCAGGAGAATTACGGTCCTTTCTCGCCAAATTCTTGTTTACGGGCGACGACGTTTACAAACACGTACGCGATCTTTCCGGAGGAGAGAAGGGCCGCCTTGCCCTCGCGAAATTGATTTACTCGCGCGTAAACGTTTTGGTCCTTGACGAGCCGACGAACCATCTCGACATTCCGTCACGCGAAGCGCTTGAAGAAGCATTGTCAGCATACGAGGGAACCATCATCACGATCAGTCACGATCGTTATTTCCTTGATCGAGTAGCAACTCAGATTCTGGCGCTTGATGGAGTCGGTGGCGCCGAACACTACGATGGTGACTACACCGAGTATCACGATTGGAAGCTGGGTGGGGGAATTGCAGCGAATACCACGAATGTGGACCATAAGAATCTCGTGTCTCTCGACGTTGAAGAGCCGAAGCTTCGCGACGCATCTCCGGACGAACCTCCACCAGCGCCGAAATCAAAGAAGCCCGAACCTGCAAAACCAAAAACGCCTGGCATCAAAGTCGTCAAGAAGAGGAAAGACTCTCGGACATCTGAAATGATCGAGAGCGAGATTGCTGCGGCCGAAGCCGAGTTATCAAAGATCTCGGAACAGATGGGCACACCCGAAGTCGCCAAAGATGCCGAGCGAATGAAAAAACTCAACACTGATTACCAGGCCACCGAATCCCGTCTCCGCTCACTGTATGACGAATGGGACCGCATCGGTGAAGAAGCCGCGAGTGTATAAAGAAGCGACCTGAGTCAGTACCACCTCGCGGTAGCGGGTGGGTCTACGTTAACCACTGCGGCTACTCCTCCTGCGCGATGACATCAGCCAAGCTCTTCCCATACGGATAGAAAAGATCCTTCCTACCTTGCTGCCACGCTTCCTTCATAGCTGGCGCTGTAATGTCCCAGTCTGGTCTGCATTTCTTTATCACGGCACGCAGATCCTGACGCAGTTCTTCAACCGTGGGACGGCCGAAGAACCAATAGCCCATGTAGATTTTATAGATCAGCAAACCGGGTTCGAGGACCACCGTGTGCGGAATCATTGGGTTGTGTTTTGGATCGGTGTACTCGGCGATGTCGAGATCCTTTTGGACTAGGCGGCGCTGATCGGAGAGAAACGGCCAATGCGCGTCAACACCATTACGAAACTCGTTCAGCTCAATGAGGTTGTCGGTGCTGATTGTCACCATCCGACAATACCCGACTTCCATTTCGGGATGCAGTTCCAGGAGATTTTGATGCTGGCGTCGATCCTTTGGACAGAACGCCCCGCGACTTAAGAGCAACACCATCGGATCGCTTTGCTGCAACTCCGAAAGTTTTCGATGCTTGCCCGTGTGATCCGTAAGTTCGTAATCTGGAAAATTAGATCCCGGAACAATGTCCGAACGCATTTTTATGGTCCTTTCAAAAGAAGCTGCGAATTACTTAAGAAGTTTTCCAATCAAACAAGAATCCTCGAGTAGCGCTGTTAGGAAGGGCGGTTTACCCCCGCTTTCAAGTTTTAAGTAATCTAAAGTTTAATTAGGCCCAAGCCGGCGGGGGTAAACCACCCTTCCTAACTGCGCTTGTAAACGGTTTTGAGTTTTGCCAGAGGACTTTTAATTCTGTCCCAAAGATTTTTCGACACGCTCGCGCGCCGCGTTCGCCGCGTCTTCCGGAGTTGCTCCGTTTTGCCGGGCCGCCATATAACCGGCATACCAGATGGACCAATGATGCTTCGGCGCTGTCGGTTCATATTCGCCGTGTTTGTCCTCCGTCTCGCGTAACAGTTCCGTAAGGCTGTCGACGTCTAAGCTCAAGCCTCGCCCGGGAAGTCTTGTCGTAATTTCCTGGAGCAGCCAGCCATTGCCATCCGGATCTGTAAAAGTCGCAAACGAGCGATAGCTGCTGCTCTCGGTCGCTGGCCCACTAATTCGATCGCTCGACTTCGTCTGGAACTGAGCACCCGGCACGCCCGGATGGAACACCTCACTGATATCAACACCTTTCGCAGCGAGTTCGTCACGCGCTTTTTGAATGTCTGAAACGACCAGGTACGAGCCCTGAGCCGATCCGGGCTGAACTGACGTAATGTTTGAGCCAAATTGAATCGAGCACATCGAACCAGGCGGTGTGAACTGTACAACTCGAAAACCATTATCAAAGGCGAAGTCGGCATCGAGCCGCCAATCCAGATTGCTGTAGAACTGCTTTGCTCGATCAACGTCCGACACCGGCAATACCACTACTTCCAGTTTTAGATCCATGTTCATCAACTCCATTTGTTTCTGGTCTTCAAAATTCGACACCACTTGATAGGCAAAAAGTCTACCGCGAGTAGTAAACTGAAATCCAAGTAAACCCGTAAGGTCCACCTGTGAAACTAATGTTATGTCGGCAGTGGGCCACTCTTTACTTGACTCAAGACCCGTCAATTCCGGCAAACGTAATGGGCCGGATGAAAAAACTCGGCACCAACACGTCAGATGTTAGAATGGAATATCTATTGCCACACAAGATTCACATAACATGACTTCAATAAATTTGCCTCTGCCCGTTAACGAAAACGATCACTCCATTGGACCAGTCGATGCAGTCGTGACTGTGGTGAACTATGGCGACTATCAATGTCCGGACTGTCAGCGACAGCATCGCGAAGTTGAGCGGATGTTTGATGAGCTATTCAACCGCGTGCGTTTTGTTTATCGTCATTTCCCTTTGATACGTTCTCATCCGCAAGCGCTCAAAGCGGCTGAAGCGGCGGAGGCGGCCGCGGCCCAGAGCAAATTCTGGGAAATGCATCGTCGTCTTTATACTCACTCTAACAAATTGGAAGACCACCACCTGCGCAAGTATGCACGAGAGAGTGGTCTGGATCTCAATCGATTCGATCAAGAGATGGCTGATGACGTTTATAAGGAGCAGGTGCTGAAGAGTTATCGTGAAAGCTTAGTTCACGGAATCACCGGCACGCCGACTACGTATATCAACGATAAGCTTTATGCCATGTCCGGAACTGAATTGATCACAGCAGTGAAGGCGCTTCTCTGAAGGCGTGATCCGACAGACGACTGAAGAGTCAGTACCACCTCGCGATAGCGGGGTCTCTTGATTTAAGATTGCAGATTGATATTCGTGCAACAAGACGAGTTGCCACAATCTTCATTCTGAAATCTGCAATCTTAAATCAGGAGACTCCTGCTACCGCGAAGTGGTACTGACTCAGTTAGTAGCGGCCTCTTTGACGAGCGACGCAACGACCTCCGGTTTCGACACATAAATCGAGTGACTACCAGCCGACTCTACGACTTTTGCGCCGGCGCGTTGGGCCATCAAGCGTTGAGCACGCGGTGGAATCATCTTGTCTTCAGTGCTTACCAGATAAGAGCTTGGTTTTGTCTTCCACGCAGCTTCGCTGATCGTTCCGTTCAGCGCCTCGAGTCCCCATGGCACCTGTGAATCGGCCATGAATGCTGCTTTCTCGGGTTCGACATCGCCCGCGAACGACGCCGCGAATTTCCCTGGATCGAGAAGAAGGAACCCATCCTGCGGAGGTAAGATCGGCGGCACCGGTTCGCCCGGCACGGGATCCTTGATCAGCGTCGCTACTGACTCACCCTGGTCCGGAGCAAAAGCCGCCACATACACCAGACTTGCAACGTTCGGATCGTTACCCGCTTCGGTGATTACAGCCCCACCGTACGAGTGTCCGACGAGGACCACTGGACCACCTTGAGCGGCGATGACGCGCTTAACTACTGCGACGTCGTCAGCAAGACTTATCGTTGGATTTTGTGCGACGGCAACCTTGAACCCATCCGCTTTTAGAATTCGATATACGCCTTCCCAGCCAGAGCCATCTACAAAGCCACCGTGAACCAGAACGATCGACAGTGGCCCATTACTTTGATTGCTAGCCATTCCTATTACTCCTTTAAGTATTCATTGAACTACGAACAAGCGAATGCTAAGAGCGAAGAATGGATCACTTCGAACCCGGTTCTTCGCTCGCCCTACTTCCTAACTCGCCGCTGCTGATCGACTGTTGCTCTGAATGAACGACAACAAGTCTGCGTTAATTCGGTCTGCGTGCGTCGTACACATTCCATGAGGAAGGCCCGGATAGACTTTCAATGTGGCGTTCTTCACCAACTTTGAGGACATCAAAGCCGATGCGCCGATTGGTACTATTTGGTCGTCATCACCGTGCATGATGAAAGTAGGCACGTCGAACCGCTTCAGGTCTTCAGTGAAATCAGTTTCCGAAAATGCTTTCACACAATCGTAATGTGGTTTCACTCCTCCCAGCATGCCCTGCAACCACCAGTGTTCTCGTATTCCTTCTGAAATTTTCGCGCCCGGTCGATTGAAACCGTAAAAGGGAAGGGTGAGATCTTTGTAGAACTGTGAACGATCTCCGGCGACGCCCGCTCTGATTTCATCGAACACTGAGATTGGCGAACCGCCAGGATTGTTTTCAGTCTTTAGCATCAACGGTGGGACTGCGCCAATCAGTACTGCCATCCCAACGCGTTTTGTGCCGTGACGCCCGAGGTATCGCGCAACCTCGCCACCACCTGTCGAATGGCCCACATGAATTGCGTCTTTGAGATCCAGCTTCTCAGTTAACGCCGCCAGATCGTCGGCATAGGTGTCCATCTCGTTTCCATCCCACGTCTGGGTGGAACGTCCGTGTCCGCGCCGGTCATGCGCGATTACGCGATAGCCACGCTGGCCAAAGAACAACATCTGCGCGTCCCAATCGTCCGCAGTCAATGGCCAACCATGACTAAAAACAATTGGCTGCCCCTCGCCCCAGTCCTTGTAATAGATCTCTGTCCCGTCTTTTGTAGTTATAGTGCTCATACTTGATCCTCCGTGGTGATTGTGGACCATAGGAGTTAAAAAGAAATCACGCGAATGAAGTCTTTTTTCCTACCGCGATTGGAGGTGTTTGAGATACCTCGAAAGTGTTAGATGAGGGAAAAGACTGGGCCATTCCGGCTCACCGACGTCCTGTCGTATTTTTTGAGATGGTCAATACCGAGTCTGCACCTTTAACTTGATGCTGACGATGCGGATGAAGAAGGGCCACGGTTTAGATGGGAAAGGGTCGTCGATGGTAGACTTGATTCCCAATCCTAATAAAGATGTAAGTCTGGGATGGTTTAGATTGAATCCATAGGAGAGAACATGAAGAGCACGTTATCAGATGAGGCAATGACGCAAATTTTTCGTGAGGCTCGAACCCACAGCGCGTGGCTCGATAAACCCGTTAGCGATGAGGTCCTTCATCAGTTGTATGACCTGCTTAAGTGGGGACCCACCAGCGCCAATGGTAGTCCTGCCCGCTTCGTGTTTCTCCGTTCGCAGGAAGCAAAAGAGCGTCTCAGGCCTGCGTTGGCGCCTGGAAACGTGGAGAAGACGATGACGGCGCCTGTAACCGTAATCGTCGCTTATGACCTGATGTTTTTTGAGAAACTGCCAAAACTATTTACTCACGCTCCGGGTATGCGCGATCTCTTTGCTAATAATCCACAGCTCATCGAAGAAACCGCCAAGCGCAACTCTGCGCTTCAAGGTGCTTACCTCATAATCGCGGCGCGCTCTCTGGGACTCGATTGTGGTCCAATGTCAGGTTTTGATAACGCGAAACTGGACGAAGAATTCTTCGGCTCTGAAAAAGACTGCGATGGCTGTGAACAGGAATTTTTCCCGGCTGGCCATGTCAAGTCGAATTTCTTGTGCAACCTCGGTTATGGCGATGAGTCGAAACTTTTCCCCAGAGGAATACGCCTGGAATTCAACGAAGCCTGCACGATTCTGTGATCACCACAAATCGTCTGACCATGGTCGCCTAAGATCTACGAAGCGCCAGACTGGTCCATCGCGCACGTCGTCGCGGTACTCTGACGATCTCGCCGGGGGTCTGCATCTACGTGGCGACCGGCGCCACCGATTCCCGCGGCTCGATCGCTGCGCTCTCTTTGAAACGCAAGGTTCGCACGATCAAAAAGGCCAGGAGCGGGATGGCGATCGCGTAAACGTACTGCGTCCGCGACACGCCGATGCCGAACGGAAACCAGATGCCTGGCACGCCGATCGGATCGAGCAGCTCGCCGCCGAATAGCGAGGCCATGATCGAGACTAACGTTACGAGCGCCAGGATTCGCGTGGGTCCGCTGCGGACAATGCGCGCGCCGATCACGACAAACAGCGCGATCGACCCGAGCCGGCTGCCGCTTGTCACACTCGCCGCGTGGGTTACGGCGCCGACGATTCCGGCGACAGCCATCACAACAGCCAACACATCGATGATGCGCCAACGAAGCAAAGGCCATCGGTTCCAGGCCAACGTCCAGAACGCGACAGTTGGTATCCACATCCATGACGCCAGCCAGGAATAGGTACGCAGATCCATCAGGTCGGTCCACGCTACGATCGCATTGTTGAGCCTCCTTTCGGCCATGAACGCAAGCGCGATGCTGGCAAAGACCAGGAAACTCTTGTGGGTGCTGCGAGACCGGAACCCGAGCGCCAAGCCGATGACGGCCAACATGGCAATCGGCTCGATCACTTCAACAATGTAACCGGCAATTGTCCGCCCCCATTGCCCTCGGTGGAGTGCATCGCTTACCGGCCGTGGAGCAAGCATGGGCGGGCTGTGCATGCCGCCGCCGTCTGCGCTGCGTCCGGAACCGGGAAGCATGTATATGCGGACAGCGAGTACGCCACGAGTGCCTGCCGCATCGGCGGGAAGGGCAAACTGCAGAGGCCGCGTGCCGACGACGCGTGGGGATGTGCCCAGCCTGCCCGATCCACCTAGCCGTTGGCCGTTCCAGTAGAGTTCATAGCTGTCCTCAACGAGAGTCGGCCCGAGTATGTCCCACGACGCGCTTCCGGCCGGCACCGTTACCGCGCGGCGGTACCATGCGTAACCCTGATAGCCTGGATGACCGTGCGCCATCCACCCACCTACATAATCGGGTAGACCGACGTCGTCGTCGTGGCTACCCGGCACGGCGGTCAGATCGATGGTCTCCCAACTGTTGTCGTCAGTATTCGCGTCAGCCCAGCTTGGATCATCGCCGGTATGGAATCGCCAGGTACCATCGAGCAGAGTGGCAGCGGCGCGCAGAGTTGGCGGATCAGGGCGGCCGCCGCTCGCCAGGTCGGCCATCACGATGGCCCACGCTATCAGCGTCGCTATGACGATGCCGACGATCAGTTTGCGTTGTGTTGCGTCGATGGAGGTCACCGTCGAAGATATCGATTTGGGCATCACGAGAGTTCCTTGGCTACTTTGTCCAGCGTGTCGAGGGTACGACAAACAAGGCCCACCGTCGTTCCCTAGCGGGCAAAGGCGTGTGCAACCGCGTCTCCTGCTCCGTAGATAATAGCGTTCTCATTCTTAAGTAGCATCTTTAGTTTCCTATTTGGTTGACTGTGAAAACGTAAATTTGAAGAGCGGGCGAGCGCGAGTCTCAGCCTGACTCGTTCAGATGTAGTCGGCGATGATCTGGTGATAGAATTGCAGCGGCCAGATCTCATTCCTCGTGTCCGCTCTATCTGGAGGATCCAAACATTCCGGGAGGGAGAAGAACCAACAAAGATGCGTTCTCAATATCTACGACCATTCGGCAGGGGACTCTTCCATACAATGCCCTTCGATGGGTTGGAATGGCTCAGCTCGATTTGGCTTGCGCCGGCAGTTCATTCCTGGCGAGCAGTCCAGGCAACATGCTTGATAACACTTTGTTCGGATAGTCGGTACGGATGTAGAACCGCAGCTTAGGGAATAGAGGGATCAACGGCGGGCTAAATCCCATTTATCAAGTGGGCCGGGGCCACGCTCGATCCAGTTGGCAGTACGACTCCAATTAAACTGTCCTGAATCAAAGAAGAGGAATAGCTATGAAATACAAACAAGACTTAGCGTCCAGAATACTTTACTTGTGCCTGGCCCTGATTATTGGAGGTCTCATTGTTTGTACTTATCCTGCTGTGCCCGCAGCCTTATCCGCAAGCGCTCCGAGTGCGCCGGCCCAAAAGTTTAATGGGAAGATCGCGTTCTACAGTGATCAGAATAGTCTGGCCACTAACATTTTTCTCATAAACCCTGATGGTAGCAGTCGCACGGCGATAACAGATGATGTCAGCAATCCAGATATATTTGGAGGAACGTTTGACTTCAGTCCATCGTGGTCCCCAGATGGGATGACGTTGGCATTTGTCAGTAGTCGCGATGGTTCCGGGTTTCAGATCTATTCGATGAATGCAGACGGCAGCAACGTTAAGAAACTATCAGACAATTCGAATCAGGATAGCGAACCAGCATGGTCACCAGACGGCTCCAAAATAGCATTTACTCAAGGAGGCGGTTGTGTGATTGTAGTCGGTCTCCGCCGCGGAGTCGGCGCCGCTCAGAAAGAAGATCCGTGCAAGCCTTACATTTATTCGATGAACACTGACGGAGGCAATCGCGTCAATCTCAGCCAGATACCGAGGTTTTCACCGGTCTGGTCTCCCGACGGCTCAAAGATAGCTTTCTCCTCTTACGACGATAGCCTCAATCCCGACATTTTCATCATGGATGCGGACGGTGGTAACCGGATTCAGGTGACGAATACTCCCGCCGGTGAGTATGTCAGCTCGTGGTCACCTGACGGTACCAGGCTGGCATTCATGAGTAATCGAGACGATCCCGTTAATCAGTTCGTAGGTGAAATCTACACCATGAAGATCGACGGCAGCGATGTTGTTCGCCTCACCAATAATCAAGTAGAGGATTCCGGTCCCGTATTTTCTCCAGACGGTACAAAGATAGCCTTTCAACGAGGACAGGGTTTTAATTTGAATGAGAATTCCGAGATCTTCGTGATGAATGTGGATGGTTCAAATCAAACGAACCTCACTAACAGCAGCGCCGATGATTTTGGTCCACCATCCTGGCAGCCACTGTCGGCCCCGCTGCAGGTTCCGCCACCCGCCATTCTGCAATTCGAGGCGGCGAGTTACACAGTCAACGAGAGTAGCACGAGTTTACAGATCAACGTTGTGCGCTCCGGGAACACAGCAGAAGCCGTGTCCGCTAAAGTGAAATCTGTTAAGGGAACCGCATCGGATGTTTCGGATTACACGAGCTTCTTTGGCGCGATTCAGTTTGGACCAGGCGAAACAAGTAAAAGCATTTCAGTGCTGCTTAACGAAGATGTGTTTGTTGAAGGCGTCGAGACGTTCAGCTTACAACTTTATGATGTAACCGGAAACGCGGCGTTAGCGAATTCTGGCTCCACAGAAGTGTCAATCGTAGATAACGATGGTTCGCCATCTTCAATAAATCCATTGGACAATTCGGAATTTTTCGTACGTCAGCAATATCACGATTTTTTGAATCGTGAGCCGGACCCCGAAGGCCTCGCGTTTTGGGTGAACAATATTGAATCGTGTGGCGTCGACGCAGCTTGTAGGGAAGTTAAGCGGATTGATACTTCGGCGGCTTTCTTTCTTTCGATTGAGTATCAGCGCACAGGGTTTTATGTCTATCGACTCTGGGTGGCGTCGATATTTCAAACACCTGATTTAGAAAACTTTTCACGAGATACACAACAGATCAGCGGAGGCCTGACAGTGGGGGCTCCGGGGTGGGAGCAACAGTTGGAGGTCAATACACAAAGATTTACTGAGGAATTTGTTTCGCGACCTTTTTTCAGGTTTGTGTATCCGGAAACTTTATCGGCTGAAGCTTTTGTCGACTCGCTATACTCCCGTGCTGGAGTAACTCCCTCGGCAGCGGAGCGTGGTCAGGCTGTCGCCGCTTTCGGCAGTGGTGATGTGGCGGGTAGAGCTCGCGCAATGCGAATTGTGATGAACAATCAGGCGTTAATGCAGCGGTTGTTCAATGGAGCTTTCGTAACCGAGGAGTACTACGGTTACCTGCGTCGGGATCCTGATTTCGCAGGATTCAGTTTCTGGTTCAGCAAACTCGTAAGTTTTGGCGGCGATTTTCGGAAGGCAGAAATGGTGAAGGCGTTTTTGATTTCGAGCGAGTACCGCTCACGGTTTGGTACACCTTGAACGTAATCAATAAACAGTCTGAGGATGACAAAGAATTGTGGATATTCGCGAGGCCGCCTTCTTCATCGCGTAGCGATGTTTGATTTTAGCCAGCCGTTTTAACGGCTGGAAGGCGACGTCAATAATTTCGCGTCGCGTGGCGACGCATGAATAGGATTGAGAAGCGCCAAGCCGGTTCAAGCGTCGCTACGCGACGCGGGTTGTTTGCCTCTGTTCCAGCCATTAAAATGGCTGGCTAAAATCAAACATCGCTACGCGATGAAGAAGGCGGCCTTGCGAATATCCACAATTCAACCCCAAAACACATACACAAACTTAGAATTGTCATCCTCAGACTGTTTGTTGATTACGTTCAATTGTCTCTACCGCGAAGTACCGTCAAGGAATAGGGTGGCAACTCAATCAGATCTGCCTTGTTATTCAGAGTTGTAGCAACTGGCGGATCATTTTTGATTGGAACCGGATTTGAAGCGTCATCACTAAGAACATACTGAGCTGAGGAGTATTGATATAGTTCTAAAGGTGCTTCACTTGTCCCGTCCAGTTCGCGCTTTCCTGGTCCAAAGCTCACTCTAATTTTGTACGTTTGCAGCGGATCCTTGTTAATTAATAAAACAGACCATAAACCGTCGGGTCGGCGAACGGCGTAGGCAGAGACGGTTGGCAAACGACGCCGTTCCGAATCGCTTACTGATGTCATGTAGAGTTCGTGCAGACCAGCCTTCGCCAACCATTTTTCCGTAAGCAAACGCGCGCTGAAGTAAGGAGCATACGGGTACTTGATTTTTCCGCTTGCATCCATGAAGAACAACATGTTGTTTCCCGCCGTACATTGGTCAGTCACAGGCTGTGAGCCTGCGTATCCAAACAGGAAAGCCTGGTCCCCACCTAGAGTAAGAAAGCGGCCTACAACATCGGCGTTGAAGAGTGCGCCCTCCATACTAATCTCCGCGCGCGTCGCAAATGCGGAATAACCGTATTCAGAAATGATCCACGGAAGTTTGTTCGTGACTCCTTGTCGTCGCATCTCGCGAAGTGACTCAGTGAGCATATCCGAAGCGCGCGCAAGTTGATCTGCAACCGGTTCACAGACGTCGTCGAATGGATACCACTCGAACGAAAAGAAGTTGTAATCGCCTAATCGACTACCTTTGCGCAAGTAATCCAGGAACCGACGCATCCACGTGCTGTTGCCGAACTTGTATTTGCGTCCGCTTGTGTCTGGCATGATCTCCTGGAAGCTTGGTCCACCTAATCTAAGGTTTGGATCAATTGCATGAATTGCACTGGACCATTGTAAGTAGAGCGCTCCATAGTCTTCCGGAATTGCGTATTGCCCGTCCGGTTCTTCACCGAGTTCTACCTTGTCAAAGCTGTAGCCGCGAGAACGAAGATAGCGCAACTCATTAACGGCATTCTCCGGGGTGTCAAAAAGAAGTCCCACCGGCGTGATCATTGGCAACCCGTTGGTTAGCTGATCTCGAAAAATACGATCCAGGCCTGGCTGCTCTTCGTTAGGATCAATATCGTTCTCACTATGCCACGGGTCGGTTGAGGAGACGTGCATCACCGTCTGTTTTTGCCCGTCAGCGTTGTGATGAATCAGGTCTTCAAACGTACCCTTATGAACGTAGCCGGCATAGACTTCTCGCAACGCGAAACCGAGGCGATCACGAACGTCGGCTGAGTTATACGAAACCGTGTTTGACGACTGCTCCAGTAAAATACGCAGAAAGCGGGTCTTAATTGGCCGTGCTGCCACACGCAGGAACACGTCGCCACCCTTGTTACTATGGACCACTCCGCGAGGAAAATCGTGCCACATGCCAGGAGGACTGAGAGCGATGTCACTAATGTCTTCGAAGTCGGCATATTGGATGCGATAAACAGTCGCGAAGGGTGCGCCCCACAGCAGTCGCAGCGCATTGATGTTCTGCAATGCGCTGAACTCGATTACTACCCACTGCTTGTGAAGTGCGTTGCTCTCGTGAGTAAAGTGCTGGTCGAGGTAGGGATTGCTTTTCCAAAAGCTCTCGGGATCCCCATCGTCTAGTCTCGAATATCCGTCATTGTTGGCCTGGTCGATTGTGTTGCCGCGTCGCGGTAAGTAATAACCGTAAGATAAAGAGATGACATCTGATGGTGTAGGATCGGAGATCCAGTAGCCACGTTTGTGGACCGGATCGCTCCACGTTCCGTGAGGATTCCAGTGCCACACCTCATTACCCAGTTCAGTTCGTAATCGGTAAATCAATGACTGGAGTCCAGCCGAGCGCATCATCTGAATATTTTGCGGACTAAGCTGGAGATCGACCATCCCTTTCTCCTTACCATCCACTGCGGCTCCCAAAGCAAGCGATGGGTCAAAACGATTGACGACACGCGAGGTTGCGACTGTCACTGTTGCCTCGCGGGAACGCTGGCGTGGTCCATAGTTGGTGAAAGCAAGACAGGGATTTGCCTGGCTCGAGGCGAACAGTACCCAGCATAGTGAAATGGCTACGGCTCTGGTATGGGCAAAAGAAAACCGTGGGCTCATTAAGTTTGTCTTTGATCTAGACAGCATTCGATAACGTCCGAGCAACCACAAAGGGAGATGTATCTTATCGCCCAACGGCTTGCTTTAGTTTTAAAACTCGCCGGCGAGAGAATTACGTTAAGTCTAACTGTTGTTCTGAGCGGTTCGGATGCGTCACTTTATCGCTTGAGAATTTCGTTTCAACGGAAAAAGTGTGAGAAATCAGGCAGTGGCTAAGTGGAGCGTTCTGTAGCGGCGGGAAATTTCGGACGAGAGGGAAGTTACTGAAAATAATGGTAGGCGCGTGGGGATTTGAAACCTGCAACGTGATAGCGCGCCTGTTACGTTGTGACCGCATTTACTAACATTTATCGCGTATCGCAGCTCGGTTCGATTGCGCCAGTGTACGCCTATATCCACTTACTTCCATTCAAGACCCCACAATTTCCCCCCACATTCCACACCTCAATTCCTGTTGAGCATTCAGGTCCGATCGTATCTGAAACGGCCAAGAAGGTTGTCCTGCATTTGCTTCGCAGCAATCTTAGAACCACGTGCTAGCGAGCCAGATCGAGCCCGTGGCATCGAGTAGGACGGATTGTACTGGGACTTTCAAGGAACTTCGTCATCAAGACATTCCGCTCAAAAAGCAATTACGGCATAGCGAATGTACTGTTGAGAGTAGGCCTCCCAAAGCATTCCGACTTGGAACCGAATGTCTCATGGCTAAAGGAAATGGAAACCTCGGAAAAGTTCGCCCTAACTGTAGCGGAGACCTCTTATTCAACGATCCAGTCAACGCTTTCTAGCGCCATGCTTGGCATCTCCCACATAGGAATGGAACCTTCAGGCAATTTAGCGAGGAAAATAAACCTATGCTGCACTCTCGTATGTCTAGGGCCAGGCCAGCCCACGTGGTAGATATTGCCGGATGCCGCCGTTAACTTTGAGTTTACCGACAAGATCATCGATTGATTGGTTCAACATTCGTGCGCTGGGCAGTTCTTTATACCGTATGCATCTCCCTCCTGAAGTCAGCAGTGAACAGATCTGGGAAAGCGGTTCGAGTTGAGAGTGACGCTGCAGAATCGGCAAGAGATTCTTCTCCGGCCAACTGATGCCGGCTTTCTTGACCTACTGCGCGAAGTATCGATGCAATTTCTCAGTAAGAGGAGCAGAAGTGATGAAGATCCATTCAATGATCTGATAGCCATACTTGTCGCGGAGCGCAACTGCCTTCACCAAGTCACTCTGGATCTTCGCTGAAAGTAGGTTTGGGGAGCCGGATGTTTCTCGGGACAATAGATTGCAAATAGCTGAGCAATCGATGGCACGTACCAGTCGCTGCCTTTCTCACCGCTGCTGTCGTCAAGCGCTTGAAAGTCTGAGTACTCAGCCGCCAGTAAAAGCTGACAGAGGTCTTGAAACTGTTGTGAATTTCGAATCTCATTAATGCGCATTTGGGCGATACCTTGGTTAATCAGGCCCAGTGTTTGAGATTATACTTTGCCATAGAACGTCGAGTAGACATCGAGCCACAGCCAACATATGCAAGAAGAATTGCTCAGCAAAACTAAAATCAAATCGTTCGTAACCACCTGCCGCCACTATACTGTGCCGCCGATATTTCTCAGCCAGTACTATTTGGCGCCAAAATCTCATCCGGTTTCACAACAGCTTAGAGGATTATTGGCCGAGGTCGCTGAACTTCTGCTAATGATTTCCGATGAAGAGGTTGAGCTGCTCCTGCGCAACCTCCCCATCGGTTTCAAGATGTTTCTCGATCGAAGGCCAACAGATAATGACCCACGTACATGGATAGAGCGAGTGGCCCTCTACTACATCGCTGCTCAATGTCAGCAGCATTACTTTTCCATGACTGGAATCGTCAACTTTCGAGAATCTGAGAGTGTCGTTTTCCAGCATTATCCGGAACTCAAGGACCGCACCGATGATGATGGATTGTTACGATCGACAAAGAATTCCAGTTGTTCGATGGCGGCATCCAGTACAGAGATCATATTCTGCACTACCATCAATTTCTGCGTAGGGGATACCACTCGAATCCGAACTACGATTTTCTGAGTCGCTTCATTCGTTACTATCACCAAACCAGAGATCAAAACCGCTTTCGGATTGGCGTCGATCATCGACGTATAATGCCTCGTGAGTATTACCGTCAAATTGGTGAGCACGATGCTTGGTTTGGCCCACCATTTGATCCCAGCAAGCTCGATGATCCCAACGCTGTCGGTCTGACAGTCATGATTCGGAGCCGACCATCAGAGTTTGATTTGTTGGGCGACAAGATCGATCGCACGGAGTTCTATTGGAGTTTTAGAGACGGAATTAAGACTTTTGAGATCGAAGAGTTGTCGAGCAGCGACGTATGCCATGACGACGCTTATTATTTGAATCGTTATGTTCATGCTCAAAGAGATACAAAGCGCCAGGTTGTTCAACATTTCGATGGGGCAGTCAAGGTATATCTGAAACACAAATACCCTCGACGTCTAGCCAATCAAATGCCAAATGATCCAAGAAGCTACCGTCGACTAAAGGTATTTCGGATCGATGGCATCATCGATGTCAATGAATGGACTGAACTGATCTGTCTCTTCTATAAATTGAATGAAATGGTCGTCGAATACTTGAATCCGGAGTACTTTGCACAGGCGTTCGCGGAGCGCATCCGACGCTACCAATCCGCGATGTCATGACATGAATTCGTGTGTCGACGGTCTTTTCAACAACTTAAGAAATCTAGAGGGGTTCGGCTCGAAAGCACTCTAAGATCTCGAAAGCGCCGTCCGAAAAGGCAGCAGCTTTAGACTCCTGTCACTGGGCCATAGGTCACAAAAACGTGCGCGTTGTCGCGTCTGAGACTTGAATTAATATGAGCAAATCGACAAGCTTTCACGCTCTCAGTCCATTAGAGCTACTCAAACTCGTTCCTAACTCTGAACTCAAATATTTTGGCCAGTTGCTTGGCTACGATCCCAATTCCGTAAACTGGCGCGACAAAATCGCGACTGTCATACAGAAACAGTCGAGTACAAGGATTCTCAACGCATTTATAACCTCAATGGTGTTTGGCTTGCGATTGAAGCACGATGTGGTCCGTTTTCTCGAAAAGTGCCGCGTGTCATGCGTACTACAGGATGCATTGGCGCTTCAATCAACGGATAACAAAGCAAACAAATCTGAGGTCGGCATCGAAACTGTAAAGTCGATATGGATCAACTTTGAATTCCCGCAAGACTTAGCTCCAATTTGCACTTTCGGCAATGGCAGATTCCAAAATACCAATTCGACGCAGAAGATTGAGAGTCAGTGACGGCTGCAATCTGTTGTTGTTTATTACAGGCAGCAGATGTGATGAACCTTTGGGTCAGTTCACACTGCGACTGGCCGAACCTATAAGGCTCATTTTTGCTCGAGATAGGAGAGGAATATACGATCGACCTCAAAGAAGGCAGTCGTCTATCAGCAACCTCTGAGAGGTATAGCAGCAATTTCATTCAATGGAGAGAATAGATGAGAAATATTTGCCGTTTGTCGGTCCTCGCGCTTGTTTCCTTTTGCAGCACTTTAATAACTCCAGTGCTTTCCGCACAGACGAAAAAAGCGCAGCCTGTGCTGTTGACCCGCGGAAGCGGTGAAATATTCTATAAAAAAGGTGAGGGAACCAGTAAGCCCAAGCTCACGGAAGTTGACGTCAGTCAGTATGCTGCCGGCAATCTTTATGGAGAACTTAAAGTTAGCGGGACCTGCGACGGTTCATATGGTCTGGCGATCGCTCCTCCAACCGAGGACAAAAAGGGGATCTCAACCTATTTTGTTGTTGGTGGTAATAAAAGCGGAGAGGGTGACTTGGGATTGTTATCGATAAGGGACGGGGTCCTTTCTGGATACAAGGTGTCGAAGTTTTACATCACATCCGACCTGCCGTACGCGGGAATGGCCCTTTGGTATGCACCCAACTGTAATTCAACTTATGAAATATCCATCTATGTAAAGTACGGCAAAAAACTTTGCGGTACTTTGCCGCCTATCCCGGCGGAGCTTAAGAAATTGCTGGCGGACCTGATCAAGACAAAAAGTTATAAAGAAAGATCCAAGATCTATCATGCCATTTACGAAGAACTGCAAAACCGCGGTATCGGGGCTGGATTTTTCGAAGCAGCCAGCGTAACGACGGACAACCTTAACTGGAGTCCCGATCTGGACCCCAGCACCCAGGGATTTTTAGACAGTCTCTCGCAGGAACTGGCCGCGATGAATGCTAAATTGGCCATCGAACTCCTGGAGACTGGTAAACTAGCAAACGAAGGTCATGGCGAGCCTTTTTCGTATCCTTCACAATTAGATCGGGAAATGGTTCGGCGGGAACAGGCCTATGCAGAAAACAAACTCTCGTCGCAAACGAATCGAAGCGAGATCGTTGCCGCTATGAATAAAGCAATGAACGGCACGATGGACAGTCCATTGGGCCAGGGATTTGAGAAGCTGGGAATGTACAGTTCTCTGAATGCGGCCAAGCTCATCAGAGAGCAAAAACGAAAGGGTAGAAGAGATCCGAACGCTCAATTTGATTATGGGGACATGAGGGATCGTGTCGGTGTTGGTGACATACTTTCAGGTAAATTCCGCGACGACAACCTGCCTAATGGGATTTTATGTAGATGATGGTCAAGAGCGTAGTTGTGCGTAATGCATTATCGCATTGAGCGGTAAAGGCAGGATGAGTGAGTGCTAGAATTAGATATAGGTTGCGTTCACTGCCTTTCCCAATCTGCACTTTCGGCAAAATTTAAGTTCCACATTGCACTCGCAAGTTAATGATTCCAAAACACGAATCGCAGATAAGTGGAGATGCCAAATTGAGCAGTTTGTTTGAACTCGTGGCAAGCAATTGGTTCCAGCGGCGCAAAGAATTGGTTCAAAATAACACTGCTGCTGCTAGAGTTCTAACAAACAAAAGAATCTCGCGCATCAGAATCGTTATTGCACGCGTGAAGCACGCTAGCGATATTGGTTGTGCTTATTGGTCTTTTGCGTCTGAAAATGAGCCTTGATTCAGTGATTCGATGCAAAAAGAAACGGAAAACGAGAAGTGGATAAGTGGAGCGTTCTGTAGCGGCGGGAAACTTCGGACGAGAGGAAGTTACTGAAAATAATGGTAGGCGCGTGGGGATTTGAACCCCAGACCCCTACCGTGTCAAGGTAGTGCTCTACCCCTGAGCTACGCGCCTAAATCGTTTTCGGAATGCGGAGTAAGTTATCAAAAACGACGTCGAAAAGTAGCAAAGCGATTAAGTAGGTGTCAAGCAAGCCCAACGAACAGCTTCACTGGTGGCGATGAGGTCAGTACCGTAACGCAGTAGCGTCGGGTCGCGCTATAGATTGACGCCTCAGGAATCAAGAGAACCCGATGCCACAGCGTTACGGTACTGACCTCATCGCCACAAAGAGCACTTCTGCAAAGCCTCGACAGATGTCGGACATTTATGGAAGGGACTTGCTCACTTAATTTGCGCGGGGACTCACGACCAGGACCACAAAGCTTCCGGGCTTCATTGTGCGAGTCGGACGTTTACCAGGCTCGGTTGCCGGAGTTTCGGTATATTCAGCCGCCGGCAGGTAGATATTCCTGGTCTTCGGATCGAAGGCCATCGTTCGTGCGCTCGGTTGAGTTTTGACGGCGCTGACATTTTCATAAACGTCTGCTGACTTCTCGTGAAAGATATTCAACGTCCCGTCTGAACAACTAAAGAAAATCAGCTTAGCGGTAGGATCAAAACCACCATAATCGACACCAGCGCCAATCGAAAAACTCGTAATCACTTTGCCGGTGCCCGCATCCATTACCACCATCTTCGGTTCGTTCCGACAACCAATATAGAGGCGATTGGTCTTTTCATCGTAAGCGAGTCCGGTAGGAGTCCTGGCAACTCCAATCGGATAACGTTTCTTCACTGCCAGAGATTTCGGATCAAACACTACCACTTCACCTGCTTCTTCACTGTTGACGTAAATCAGACCATCGCGGCCGATGATTGCCGATTCACCATCGCCTTCCATTTTAACTGTGCCGACAACTTCACCGGTCTCAGCGTTGATAGCGCTGATGTCGTGTGTTCCGTGGTTATTTGTGAACACGCGTTTGGTGGCGGGATCGTAATAGATACCGTCTGGTCCATTACCGACGTCGATCTTCTTAAGCAGTTGCAGGGAAGAGAGGTCGAACATCGAGACTTTGTTTTCGCGTCCGTTACTGGTGAAGCCATGTTTGAATTCGGATGCGATAGCTACACCATGAACACCGGGTGTATCAGCGATGGTCCCGATAATTTTTCCCGTGTCGGCGTCGAGTACTTCGACTTGAGTGCCGTGTGAAACGTAAAGTCGTCTGGCTGCACTATCGATGCTGATGTAGTCAAAGCCACCCACGCCACCAATCGAATATCGATTAACAACCTTATAGTCTCCCGCACTCTGAAACAGTGCGGATAGCAAAGACATAGCTAAAAGTGCGCGACTTAGATAAGTCATCGTTCGGCTCCTTTGATGATTAGATCGGGATCAGTTTGAGATGATTGCAGAGAGACGATGACGGCAAAATTAATTTGAAGACCTAAGATTAAAAAAAGATCCTCTTCTGTCGGAGCGCGGTCGTCTCGGCCGCCCCTGTCGACTACTACTACCTGAAAAAAAATGCATGCGACGGGGGCGGCCGAGACG
>DATDMC010000050.1:0-25052 GCA_036518995.1 Pyrinomonadaceae bacterium
ACTTAAAGTTCCTGGGGCTACGCCCTTGTTTTGATCGGGTCTAAGGGCGCAGCCCAAGAATCAGGATGGCCGCTAGCGGAAAGGCATAGCCATTCCTCACAACAGGTGGCAAAGCCAAGATAAAGACCCAAGCACCCAACCCTCCGTTACCCCGTCACCCATTCTTCGGTTCACCCTCTCTCCGTTTCTCCCCCTCCCCCTTCACCCGTTCGCCAACTCTCCCAGTCCCCCGTCACCCATCCCACTCTCCCCGTCGCCCACTCTCCGGTTCACCCTCTCTCCGTTTCTCCCCGTCACCCACCCCTTCCCCTTCGTGGCATAGGTTTTGTCACTGATTTGTACAAACGTGGTTCTTTGCCGCGTTTGTTTGACACAAGTGGTGAAAATTGACTCTGGTTGAGTACTTTTGCCTCCCCTTTTCGCCAGAGGCAATTCAAATCTGAACTCCAAGCGGCTATGGGAGTGCCGCCTAACTCATGACTGCTAATACACTCGACATCATTTCTTCCGCCACCGGCATAAAGGTGCTGTTCATTGATCATGACAGCGGTAGCCTCAGCCGCATTCACGAGTTACTAAGTGAATCTGACCTATTGGGATTCAGCCTCGACTGCGTAACTTCACTAGCCGTAGCCACCCACAAGTTCTATGGAAATTCTTATGACATCTGTTTGCTCGACTCGGCCCACGGCGCGTCAGTTGAGTTCCTCGAACAAGCACGTCGTGTCGGTTGCACCATTCCCATCGTGGTGCTGACTTCGTCTTACGGTGACGAAGTCATCGAAACTTTTCGGGCCGGCGCCAGCGATTGCCTCATCAGAGAGTCGCTCACGCCGTCGATGCTGGAGCAGTCAATTTGCCGCGTCATTCAAGCGGCCCAAACAAATGCTTCGCGACTCGAGAGTGAAATTCGATACCTCGGCCTCATCGAAAACGCTAAAGACATTATCTACACTCACGACCTGGCCGGTAATTACAAATCAAGCAACGCCGCCGCTCAACTCGTAACTGGTTACAACCGGGACGAGATCCTTAGCTTGAATGCGAGGGACGTGCTTGCTCCCGAGTATGTCGATATGGCCATGTCGATGGTGGATCGTAAACTCGACGAGCAGCAGGAAACTTCGTATGAACTTGAAGTCATTACCAAAAGTGGTCGCCGCCTGCCGATTGAAGTAAACACCCATCTCCTCTACAACGCTGGTAGACCGGTCGCGGTCCAGGGAATTGCTCGCGACATCACCGAGCGCAAACGCTCCGAACTCGAGCGACGCGTGATTCTCGAAATCATCGAAAGCGTTACCAACACTTCCAATCTCGACGATCTACTTCATTCTGTTCATCAGGCCCTGGGCAGAATGTTACGCGCCGAGAACTGTTTCGTTGCCCTCTACGACAAAGAGTCACGACTTTTCAGTTGTCCCATCTTCGTGGATCAGACAACTACTGTTGCTTTTCCCCCGGACAAGTTAGGTCGTGGCATGGCTGCTTATGTTTTTCGCAGCGGTGAGCCACTGCTTTTGAATTCCCAGTTATTTGAAAGTCTGGTCCAGGCCGGCGAAGTAGAGCATGTTGGTCAGTTTGCTCCGTCCTGGTTGGGCGTACCGTTAAAGACGCCATCCGAAACGATTGGTGTCTTAGTCGTTCAGGATTATGAAAGCGACGCGGCTTACAACGAACGCGATCTCGAATTCCTAAATTCTGTTGGCGGCCAGATCGCGCTGGCCATCGAGCGCAAACGTGGGGAAGCAGCGTTGAAGAGATCCGAAGAGGAATATCGCGGCATCTTCGACAACGCCAGCATGGGTATTTATCGCTCCACGCCGGAAGGCAATCTGATTACTGCCAACCGCGCGCTTGCTCGCATCCTGGGTTACGACTCGATGACCGAGTTGTTGAACTGCAACCTAATTGACGATGTTTACTGCGATCCAAACGAACGCGAGCGGTTGATTCAACGACACCTCGAGATTGGTTCATCTGAAGATCTGGAAGTGTTGTGGAAGAAGAAAGATGGCACTCCGATCTGGATTCAACTCAACGCCATCGCCATCGTCGATGAAGACGGCAAACGACTGCACTACGACGGATTTGTTCATGACATTTCCGAGCGAAAGAAAGCCGAACAAGCGCTGCGAGAAAGCGAAGAGCGCTATCAACAACTCGTCGAGCTTTCGCCGGACGGAATCTTTGTTCACACCGATGGTCGAATAATCTTCACGAACAGTTCTGGCGTGCGCATGATCGGCGCCGAAAGCGCTGATAGCGTGCTCGGAAAATCTATCTTCAGTTTCATCGATAGAGAACAACGGCCGGAGTTCATCGAGCGCGTTACCCGCCTGCAGACTGGCGAGGTCCTTCCTTCACTCGAAATAACGAGCAAACGACCGCATGGTGTGATGGAACTTGAAGTGACGTCGGTTCCGTTCATCATTCCTGACAAGCCGGCAGTGCAAACTGTGGTGCGCGACATCACCGAACGCAAACAGATAGCGCAAGCTTTGAACGAAGCCAACCGCCGCGCCCTTCATGAATACGATCGATTGGTAAAACGCATCACCGTCCTCGGCCAGAGCGTTGCTACGGCCCGTGACCTGAACAGTGTGTTGCGGGCGTTAAGGGATTTCACTACCGCTTCAGTTCCTTGCGATGGGATGGTCATCAGCTTGTTCGATCCCGAGAAGAGTCTTCGTCGTCCGGTGTATTGCTGGGTCGATGATCAGGAGATGCAAGCCGGTGACATGTCGTTCACCGTTGGGGACGGCATTACGGGTCGGGCGATCAAGACCGGGGAAATCGTAATCGATAACCGCTACGCGGAACTGTTGAAGTACCGCGTCAACGCGGTTGTGGGTGACATTAGTGACGGACGTATTCCGCAGTCGGCTTTATCTGCGCCGCTGGTCCACATGGGCCGCACGATTGGTTGTATTGAAATTCAGAGTTACGAGATCGACGCGTATACCTACGAGCACAGCACCGCGATGAGTCTGGCGGCGAGTTTGGCCGCGAACGCAGTCGAAAATGTGACGCTGATGGAGCGCGAGGCTGAACAGGCCGATCAACTGCGGCAGTCGCAAAAAATGGAAGCCGTTGGTCAGTTGGCCGGTGGTGTTGCTCACGATTTCAACAACCTGCTGACAGCGATCAGTGGTTACAGCGATCTTGGTCTGCGTCGCTTGCCTGAGCGCGATCCGCTGCGCCGCAACCTCGAAGAGATCAAGAAGGCAAGCAACCGGGCAACTTCGTTGACGCGGCAACTGTTGGCGTTTAGTCGTAAGCAGATGTTGCAGGCGAAAGTTCTGGACCTCAACGCGGTCGTGAGTGAGATGGACCGCATGCTGCGCCGCCTAATCGGTGAAGACATCGATCTGCTCACGTTCCTTGAGCCTTCCTCGTGCCGGGTCAAAGCCGATCCGGGCCAGATCGAACAGGTGATCTTGAATCTCGCGGTAAACGCACGCGATGCAATGCCGCGTGGTGGCAAGCTCACAATCGAAACGGGACGTGTCTATCTCGATCAAAACTACGCGCGCGCCCACGTTGCCGTTAAGTCGGGGCATTACATCATGCTGGCGGTTAGTGACACCGGCACCGGAATGGATTCCGAAACGCAGGAACACGTCTTCGAGCCGTTCTTTACGACGAAGGAAGTCGGTAAGGGAACTGGACTTGGCCTGTCGACTGTTTACGGAATCGTGAAACAGAGTGGCGGCAATATCTGGGTCTACAGCGAACTCGGTAAAGGATCGACGTTCAAAGTTTATCTACCGGTTGTCAACGAAGGTGTAGAAGCTGAACCAAAAGCTGGCAGCGCGGAATCGCTGCGAGGTCAGGAAACGATACTGCTCGTTGAAGACGAAGAGATGGTTAGAAATCTCAGTCGCGAAATTCTGGAAATGAATGGCTATCGCGTGTTGACTGCGTGCGATGGTCAGCAGGCGGCCAGGCTTTGCGAGAGTATCGATGAACAAATTGATTTGATGGTTACAGACGTGGTGATGCCGCAAATGAGCGGCCGGCAGTTGAGTGAAGTAGTTGCCAAACAACGACCTGAGATGGCCGTGCTTTACATGTCAGGTTACACCGACGATGCAATCGTTCGTCATGGTGTGCTCGATGACGGCATGCCGTTTTTACAAAAGCCGTTTACGCCCGACGCACTGGCTCGCAAAGTTCGCGAGCTACTCGAAAAACCACAGGTGGTATTTGCTTAAAACCTCCCATTATTGAAAGGATCTTATGTATTTCAGTGCCTTAGTTATCGACGACGAAGCTCCGGTACGCCGTTTTGTCAGTACCATTTTGCGCGAGGAGGGTTGGGAAGTTTGTGAAGCCGAATCGGCCGAACGTGCGTTCGAAATGGTGAGCGAACAGGATTGGGCCATCGTCTTTTGTGATGTCATGCTTGGCGGTAAAAACGGGTTCGAAGTTTTGAAACGTTTTAAGGAAGAACTGCCGCACGCCAAAGTTGTGTTGATGACTGGTCACGGTACCGCCGCCGGTGCGCTTGATGCCACGGCACTTGGCGCCTACGACTATTTAGTAAAACCGTTTGGCATTGATGCGCTGCAAACACTTTCGCGAACTGTCGCGGAGCGGTTGCTGGGCGATCCGTTGCATCGTTTGAAATCGATAAAAGGGAAGACGCATCAATCCGAAATGGAATTGATCGGTAGAAGCAGCGTGTTCATCGAAGTGATGAAGCAGGTGGGTCGAGTGGCCGCGACCAATTTGCCGGTGCTGTTGACGGGTGAATCGGGAACTGGAAAAGAAGTTGTCGCGTCGGCGCTCCACGCCCGGAGCACCCGCGCGGGTCAACCGTTTGTCGCCCTGAACTGCGGCGCAATTCCCGCTGAGTTAATCGAGTCGGAATTGTTTGGTCACGTCAAAGGATCGTTCACCGGCGCCGATCGCGATCGACTTGGATTGTGGGAAGAGGCCGATGGCGGCACAGTCTTTCTCGATGAAATCACGGAGACGACGCCGGCGTTCCAGGTAAAACTGTTGCGGGCAATTCAGGAAGGCGAAGTCCGTCGCGTTGGATCGAACCACACGCAGCAAGTCGATGTAAGAGTGTTGGCCGCCAGCAATCGCAACGTTGAGGCAGAAGTGTTGGCCGGAAGATTTCGGCAGGATTTGTTCTATCGTTTGAATGCCGTATCGATCAATTTGCCGCCACTACGAGAGCGGCACGACGACATCATGCCATTGGCCAAGCGCTTCGCCGAACAGGTTTACACGTTGAATCCGAACATTACATTTTCTGCGGAAGTGGTGCGTGTGTTAGAGGCGTATCCGTGGCCGGGCAACATTCGCGAGCTGGAGAATGCAGTGGTGCGTGCAGCTTCGATGTGTGATGGGACGATTCGAGTTCAGGATTTGCCGGAGCGCGTTCGCACGTATGTGACCGAGGAGGCCGGATCGACAAGAGCGGCGAATGCGATCAGCGTTCATCACGAGTCGCACGATTTGGTTCCACTGGCGGAGATCGAAGCGCGCTATGTCACGCGTGTGTTGGAACACACTGGTGGAAACAAGCAGGCCGCTGCGCGTGTGCTGTCAGTCGATCGCAAGACACTCGATCGAATGATCAAACGACATCAGATCGATTTTAGCCGCCTCGGGAAGTTTCCGATTCAGCGTGTTGTTGCACCTGCAGCACAGCAGAAGTATCAGTTCTAGCGATTGCAGATTGAAGGGTTGCTGCCAGATTGACTGGTGCTCTGCGCGAATAAAGTTTTAACCACAAAGACACTAAGGCACAAATTAACAGGTCGTTTCTGATCTGAATTTGTGCATTAGTGTCTTTGTGGTTAAGTATTTTCTGGCTGAAATCGGCTCCGCGGAGTTTTGGACCAGGTTTGTGGCGATTGAGGTCGCGGGTGAGATTCAATTTCACAAAAGGTCAGTTAAATACGCTGGCACAAGTATTGATAACTGGATCAATCAGGTGACCCTCACGTCTCTGAAAACGCCAGAGACTTTTAAAAACGACAGAAAGAGCTCAGAACCTTCTTTTACGGTAATCGGACGATTCCGGGCTCCTTCTGTCTTTTTATTTTAGATGTTTAACCTGACCTCTCTGCGTCTCTGCGTACTCTGCGTCTCTGCGTTGAAATCGTGGTTTAGGCTACCTCAAGGCCAATTTTCAACACAGAGACGCAGAGTACGCTGAGACGCGGAGAGGGGCACTCAAGCACGCACGATGATCTGCCGATAACGATCATGTGGCTCACTAGAGCTACGCCGTAAGAACCAAACTTTCAGGAAGGCTTGGCATGTCGCTTTGCATCTACATCGCAAGGTTAGTTGTAGTTGTGTCTCTCGTCGCACTGTTTGCTCCGACCGCGAACTCGCAGCAACAGTCGATGACCTACAACTCAACCAACGACATCCTGAATGTGCAGGCGCCGCCACCTCCGGTTGCACGAACCGCCGAAAGCATCGTTGCCGCTTTCGTGAAAAGTGAAAGCCAGGTTCGCGATGCGTTGAACCAGCATACTTTCAAACGTGATGTAGTCCTGCAAACGATTGACGCAAACGGCCAGGTTACAGGCGAATACATTCGGAACTCACAGTTTCTGTTCGACGATCGCGGTAATCGAATCGAGCAGGTTACTTATCACCCGCCTTCAACGATTCGCGAGATGCGGATCACTAAGGAAGACATCCAGGACCTTGCCGGTGCTCAACTCCTCGGTATCGATATCTCCGAAACGAGTAAGTACAAGCTCACCTATGCCGGTGAAGATCGGCTCGATGAAAAACGAGTTTATGTTTTGCTCGTTGAACCTGCAGTAACTCCGGATCCACATCACATGAACAACCGCTTCTTTGTGGGCACTGTGTGGATCGACTCAAACAACTTTCAAATTCTCAGAGTCAGAGGCGTTGTTGAACCGCACGGCAAGCAACGCTTCCCGACTTTCGAAACATGGCGCGAGCCGCAAACCGCGAAGTTCTATCTGCCCACGCGCACCGAAGCTGACGACGTGCTGCATTTTCCGAAGTATGACGTCAACTATCGAATTCGCGTCCGCTATTACGACTACAAACAATTCGCCAGCAAACTCAAGATCACCGAAATAGACGAGCCCGGGAACTAACCGCCTCGAGGTCCGCGAAATGAAAATCACTCTTTTAATCATCCTCTTATTCGTCTCAGCTTGCGGCGCCAATGCTCAGGACAATGTTGAAGCTTGCGTGAAGAACCACAACGCACCGCCGGCAAATTCTTACTACTGGCCTCCTGATACAAACGTGAAGGTCTATTTTGCGCGGGCGATGTTTACCGGTGAACAGCGCGCCACGTTGTTGGCAGCAATGCAAAATTGGACCAACGCGGCGTTGGAGTCAGGCGCTGGCGTGAAGTTTTTGTATGAAGGTGAAGCGGACGGGCTGGTTAGTTGTACGGGTTGTCTAACGGTCACGCGTCGCGAAGTTTACAAGAACGATCACAAGCACTATGCGTTTTTTAATCCGCTGAAACAGGACAGCGACGGCTTGTTGATCTCGGCCTGGATCGATTTTGATTTTGCGACTACGAGTCCTCAGGCGCTGCAGGGATTTATGGCCCACGAGCTTGGTCATGGTCTTGGTTTATGGGACTGCACCACTTGTAAGAAGAAGAAAACCATCATGAACGGATTTCCGGGCATCAATCGCGACAACGGTTTGATCGCTCCGTCCGATTGTGATCTGGAAGTAGTGAAAGAGGTTTACCAACTGCAACGTCGCGTGTCGAACAACGTTGTCGCGGAAGGCGCCAGTCATCGCGAGCAGCAGTGACCTCCCGTCGGCTTTGCCACCTGATGTGAGGACTGGCTGTGCCTTTCCGTTAAGTGGCCCTTTGGCTTTGGCTGCGCCTTCTTCAGCTTTGTGTCGGAATTTTTTCTGACACAGAGACCGTCTCGTGGCCTGCGGCAGACTTGAATCGCCCGGTCTGTTGTTGGTTCACGAGACGTGTTAGTTATGCCCGAGTGGCGATGAAGTCAGTACCGTAATGCGGTAGCGTCGGGTCGCGTAATCGACTTCAATCCTGTCATGAAAACCCTGGTTGTCTTCATCATCCTGATCAACTGCCTGCTAGGCGTCGTTGCTCAGACGCCACCGCTCACCGTATGCAAAGTCGGAAAAGACGCGGCGGCTTTTGGTTTTTGGACCTGGCGAGCGAACAGTAAAGTCAAAGTTTATGTATTGGGCAATGACTTCAGCGAACTTGAGTTGCCTTATTTACTCAAGCCATTTGACACCTGGAATGCAGTAGTTGAAGCGACTGGCTCGGGTGTGAAGTTTGAATACGTTGGTCCAACTTCGGCGCCGCTCTACTGTGAAAACTGTCTCACGATCATGCGTGGCAAGGTGTTCGACAAAACCAGGCGACACGCGACCGAGTTACGTACCTACAGTGCTCATGCAGATCAGATAATGACCTGGGCGCAAATCGTAATCGATCCAGTGCTGACCAATCCGCAGGCATTAACGAATGCGATGGCCCACGAACTCGGCCATAACTTTGGTTTGGTTGATTGCTACAGTTGCAAGTCGCGCAGCACAGTGATGATTCAGTTCAAGTCAGTTAACAAGCCAAATGAGATGGACGGCCCGACTGCCTGCGATGTTGCGCAAGTGAAAGCGGCGTATAAAGAACTCGCCATTCATGTTCGCCCCTCGCCGAAGGTTGAGATCGTTGACGAAGACGAAGAGCCAGTGGATGACGACACACCGATCGTAACCAGAAAGCCGTAGGCGGAAGGCGGAAGGCAGAGGCAGGGGCGCAGGTGGACGGGCGTTTCGGCTTTGCCGCCTGTTGTGAGGAATGGCTCCGCCTTTCCATAAGCAGGCGTCCCTAAATTCTTAGGCTACGCCTTTCTCTCAGGAACAAGGGCGTAGCCCAAAAACTAAAGCGGCAACTTAACGGAAAGGCAAAGCCATTCCTCACAACAGACGGCAAAGCCGACGCTCCAGTACCCGCCTTCCGCCTTCTGCCTTCTGCCTTCTGTTCTGGCATGGTCCATGCTCATAAATGATCAGGGCTCGAAATAGCGCTCAATTTGGCAAAGTTGAGGCAAATCGCCACGGACTTTTGCGTTGCTCGTCCAAAACGCCCAGTCCCCCAAACTACTATGCACACGTTGCTTTTTCTCCACGAACAGATCGGCAGTATTCAGAAGTTCACGCGATTATTTGAGCAGGACTATATCTGTCTCCGCGCCACCAGCATTATTGAAGCGCTCTCACTGCTCGAGCTACACGATGTCGCCGTAATAGTTTCTGAACAACGACTAAGTACCAGTGAGTTCTTACGTGCGAGTCTTGACCTTAGACCGTCGGTTGTTCAATTGCAGTTGAGTCAACGCCCCGACATTGATGAACTAATCTCTTCCCTCAATTCGGGACTGGTCCATTTTCATCTTCACACTCCGGTGGCAAACGAAGAGCTGCGCTTGATGGTGCATCGCGCGGTGTCGAAGTTTGATGAGCACAAACGGCTGCAAGCGTTGAGTGCGACTAATGCGCGACTCCAGTTACGCATGCGCCAGTCAAAGCTCTCCTTAGTTCGTTCGTTAGGGGCGATCTTGAGAGTGCGTGACGGATTCGTTCATGCGCGTGGTTTGCGCATTAGCCAGTTTGCTGATTTTCTGGCTGGAGAGTTTATGTTGAATGAGGAGCTGCGTGAAGACTTAACCGCTGCCGCGATGCTTCATGAGATTTCGATCTTCACTGCGACCGAAACGACCGACTTGAATCTCCGTTCTGCCCACTCGTTGTCGTGCTTTCCGGAGTTGTTAGACGCGTCTGACATTGTGCGTTTTCAGTATGAGAATTTTGACGGCACAGGAAGACCAGGCCGGTTGCAAGGTGAGCAGATTCCGATTGCCTCGCGCATACTTCGAGTGGCTGGTGAGTACGATGGTCTAACTCATCCACGCGAAGCCGCGCTGGCGTTGAGCCACGAAGAGGCAATTAAAGATCTTCGTTCACAAGCAGGGAAGTGGTTCGATGGCAGAGTCGTGGAGGCGTTGTCGTTTGTGGAGTTCAAAGAACAAGACGGATACACGCAGCCGGTACGGACGCTCGAAGCCGAAGCGATCTCACAAGCGATACATTGAGATTTAAGATTGCAGATTTCAGATTGCAGATTGTGGGTCCGATTTTCACTTGGTGATTCATTACCGGCTGTCGATTGATTGCTCGTCGATTGATTGCTGATCGTCGATTTATTGATCGTTGATGATTAATGATCGTCGATTGATTAATGATCGTCGATTGATTACTCGTCGATTGATTGCTCGTCGATTGATTAATGATCGTTGATTGATACTGATCGTCGATTAGGCTTTGCCACCTGTTGTGAGGAATGGCTACGCCTTTCCGCAAGCCAATCACTGAATGCTCCTGGGCTACGCCCTTTTTTCGATCGGGGCTAAGGGCGGAGCCCAGGAATCAGGGAGGGCCGCGTGCGGAAAGGCACAGCCATTCCTCACAACAGGTGGCAAAGCCAAAAGATTCAAAGCTCCTGACCCTCCGAGCCCCGACCCGTAACACTAACACCTAATTCCTAACATCTAACACCTGACCCGACTCCCGACCTCTGACCCCCGACCCCCGACCCCTGGCCCCCGGTCCCCGACACCCAGCCCCTGACCCCTAACCCCCGGGAACCTTATTAACCCCACCACGTCGCTCAATAAAATCTCCTAATCTCAGTTGACGCTCCCTACTTTTTTATGCGATAAGCTCACTCACGTTTTCTTTGACACATTGTTCGTGGCGATTTAAGGCAACTTGCTCCACGTAAAAAACTGCTAAAGAGCTGTGAGGTAATCCAGCCATTATTGGAAACCCCGCGCACTCTGAGGCGCGGGGTTTTTTATTTCCTGCGCATCAACTCGATCAGTTAACCAGCCTTAATCCCACGAAAAACTTCAGGAGGTTTTTGTGATGGGAACTGCTGGACAACTAATCGATTTTCAGGATGCACTCTCCAATCTAAGCGTCGACGCACAGGCATTCGACACGCTCGCACTGCACGCCGGTGCTGTTGCGGATCCAACTACCGGGGCGATATTGACCCCGATCTACCAAACAACCACTTATCGTCAGGAAGCTGTCGGTGTCGACAAAGGTTTCACTTACAGTCGCTCCGCGAATCCAACTGTCTCCGCACTTGAACGCCGCTTAGCTGCACTTGAAGGCGCCGACTATTGTACGTGTTATGGAACTGGTCTCGCGGCAACAACTGTCCTCTGCCTCGCCTTGTTGCGCGCCGGCGATCACGTCGTTGCGTCGCAGGCTGTTTACGGCGGCACGGTCCGACTCTTAAAACAAATACTCGAACCGTTCGGCGTAACTTCCGAGTTTGTCGACACGGCAGATGAACTCGCGTTGCGCCGCGCCCTCACCAAAAAGCCGCGTTTTGTTTTTATCGAAACTCCGGCCAACCCGACCTTAAAACTGACTGACATTGCTTTAACCACTGGCCTGGCCCACGAAGCCGGCGCGTTGCTTGTCGTCGACAACACCCTGCTTACGCCGGCACTGCAGCGTCCATTCGAATTCAATGCCGACGTGGTCCTTCACTCAACCACCAAGTTTATTGAAGGTCACAATGCGACGATCGGTGGTGCGCTGATCACCCGCGATCAATCGTTGCACAATCAGTTTGCTTTTACCCGCAACGCAATCGGTGCGATTCAGTCACCATTTCCGGCCTGGTTAACTTTACAGGGTGTCAAGACAGTTGGTTTGCGCATGGCCCAACATTCAGCCAACGCATTAACGATTGCGCGTTTTTTGGAGAAACATCCACGCGTAACCAAAATTCTCTATCCCGGTTTGGAATCGTTTCCGCAGTTTGAACTCGCCCGAAAACAACAGACGTCCGGCGGCGCGCTCATCGCGTTTGAAGTTGAAGGCGGAGTCGCGGCGGGCATCAGTTTGATGAATAGTGTGCGACTTTGCGCCCTCGCGGAAAACCTCGGTTCGGCCGAGACGCTGATCACTCATCCCGCGTCGATGACGCACGCTGATGTACCCGTTGAACAACGACAAGCCGCGGGCATCACCGACGGCCTGGTCCGACTTTCCGTCGGTCTCGAAGATCCAATCGACGTGATTCGCGATCTTTCGCAGGCGCTCGAGGAAAGGAAGGTGGCTTGAGATGGGAACCACAGTTTTGAAATTTGGCAGTTCTGTTTTGCGTGGTGACGCCGATCTCCCGGCCGCTGTTCATGAAATCAATCGCTGGTGGCGCAACGGTGATCAAGTCATCGCGGTCGTCTCGGCATTTGGCGACACGACTGACGAACTCACAAAACGAGCGTATGAGGCGTGCGATAAACCTGACGACGCTTTAGTGGCCGACCTGTTGGCAACTGGCGAAGCTGCGTCATCAGCATTGTTGGGCCTGGCGCTAAAGAAGGCGGGGATACCTGCAACGGTTTTAAACGCTGAAGGAGCAGGATTCCAAACAATTGGACCAACTCTCGATGCGAATCTCGTCTCTGTAAATTCCGAAAGAATTTGTGCGGCGCTGAAAGAAGGAGTTGTCGTATTGCCGGGCTTTGTCGGTCGCGGATCGAGTGGGCAAATGACTTTACTTGGTCGCGGTGGTTCGGACTTGACGGCGTTGTTTCTTGCGGAACGACTCGGAGGTATTTGCCGTTTGGTCAAGGACGTGGATGGCCTTTACACGAGCGATCCAAATGCGCGGACTGGAAATACGGCAACGCGATTTAGTGAAGTCAGTTATGCGACCGCGCGTCGAGTTGGCGGTTCCGTGGTCCAACTCAAGGCAGTCGAATTTGCTGAAAAGCACCGGCAGACTTTCTTCGTCTCGTCGATTGGTTCGAACTGTGCTACCGCGATTGGCCCATGTCTCGATCGGCTTGCCGTTGAATTTGAGAAGGAGTGTGTCGCATGAAGATCTCTACTCAGTGTGTGCAACTCGGAGCAAGCAATGATCAGTATGGCGCCGTTGTTCCTCCCATCTATCAGACGGCGACATTCGCACAGTCGACTGCGACCGAGTTTGGCGAGTTTGATTACACGCGCAGTGGAAATCCGACGCGCGCCATTCTCGAGGAGCAGTTAGCGAGTCTGGAAAAGGCAAACTATGCGAGCGCGTTTGCGAGTGGAATGGCCGCGCTCACGTCGCTAACACGACTTGTTCGTAGTGGTGAAGAGATCATTGCCGGCGACGATTTGTATGGTGGAACAGTTCGTCTGCTGGAACGAATCGCGGACCAGCAAAACATCTTAGTGCGTTATGTTGACACTACTGATCTCGAATTGGTCCGTAACGCCGTTAGCTCGAAGACGCGTTTGTTGCTGATCGAAACTCCGAGTAATCCGTTGTTTCGAATTTCAGATATTAGAGAGCTGGCGACGATTGCGAAAGGCTGTGGCGCAATCCTGGCCGTTGATAACTCGATGTTGTCCCCGGTGTTTCAGCGACCGTTGAGTCTCGGGGCCGATGTCGTTGTTCATTCGGCGACCAAGTTTTTGTGTGGTCACAGCGATGTCACCGCGGGAGCGCTGATTACCAACGATGAGTCGATTCATAAGGCGATTGCGTTTCAACAAAATGCAGAAGGATCAGCGCTGAGTCCGTTTGAGTCGTGGTTATTGCTGCGCGGGTTGAAGACGCTGGCATTGCGAGTTGAAAGGCAGAACAGTTCGGCGCAGCAAGTTGCGCGGTATCTTGAGTCGCAGCCGGCGGTGACAAAAGTTTTCTATCCGGGGCTGACGACACACGATGGTTATGCGGTGCATCGCGGTCAGTCGAAAGGTGATGGCGCGGTGCTGAGCTTTACGACTGGCGATCCGGAGTTTTCCGTGAGGCTGGTTGAGGCGACTCGCTTGTTTCGGATTGCGGTGAGTTTTGGATCGGTAGGATCGACAATAAGTCTGCCGTGCCGGATGTCGCATGCGAGTATTCCGGTGGCGTTGCGGAAGCGACTTGGCCCACCACCGGATTTGATCAGGTTGTCAGTTGGGATTGAGGATGTGGAAGATTTGATTGACGATTTGGCGCAGGCGCTGGCTGTGGGTGTTGGTAAGTTGAGGTTGGCTACGCAGGCTTGAGATGCCACTGACGGCCGTCGGATGGGATTAGCGACTGCCGTTTCTGAATTCTCTTGTTAATCCTGTAATCCTGTCAGTCTTTGATCTTAGTGCGCGCCGGCGGTGAAGCCTGTGTCGATCAACTCTTCAATGCTCCAATCAGCGGAGATCTCGGCCATCAACTCACCCGCTGGTCCAACCTCGAAATCCGGTTCACCATGAAATGCCCAGTGATACTGGCTGAAGAGAAAGTAGCTGATGTTGCTACCAAGCGCCGAAAGGATTCGATGTCCGTCCGAGGTCGTTCGACGAAATCTACTTGCCACGAGCTTCTTGCCGTTAGGCGCTTCGTAGATGCCACATTCTCTTAGTTTTTCCATTGTTCGTACCTATTAGGCAGGCAGGCGAGGACGCATGCGGCCTTTTCTAGTTGTCCCTAACGCGACCAAATTTCCTCAGCTTTATGCCACGTGTTTTTAGATTTCAGCCAACCGTAGTGCGTAGTCAGTGAAGGATGGTTAGCGAATTTAGTAATTAACGTGTCGTTTATGGGCGAAAGCAAAATCCGAATGCGAACGCCGCTGACAAGGACTATCAAAAGGCGTTCCAGAGGGTTTCAAATCTCAGAGCCTGTAAGAAAGGAGATTCGCTTACTGGAGATCAGTTTCAACGCAGAGACGCAAAGAACGCAGAGACGCAGAGTAAGACTTAACGAAGCGATCAATCGGCAATCGGCAATCGGCAATCGGCAATCGCCAATCGCCAATTGGCAATCACCAATCGCCACTGCCCCGGCTGTCAAAAACCCGACAATACCGCGTCGCGACTATGTCGGTTCTTCGTCTCCACATAGCAAAACCTCACTAAATCCTAAGAAATTCGAAAGGCACACTCGTTGCTAAATGCCTCGCGGAGGTGCCGTAATGACGTTTCCGGTCAGCGACAACATCACATCGTTATTAGGAACATTTCTTGACGTACAAAGCCGCCGCGCAGAAGTAGTCGCCGGCAATCTCGCTAATGCCGACACGCCTGGCTACGTCGCCCGCGAGTTGGACTTCAATGATTTTCTTCAACAGGCTGCAGAACAAAGTCTCGCGCCGAATCAGAATGAGAAGAAAGAACTCTTTCAACCTCGTGTAATCGATCAAGAAGCTTCGACGATTGGTATTGACGGCAACACCGTGGACTCCGGACATGAAATGGCAACTCTCGCCTCAGCCGGCGGCCAGTTCATGATGGGCTCACAACTACTGCAAATGCGCATGCGAACGCTGCGACTCGCGATCAGGGAAGGGAAGTGATTGCAGATTTAAGATTTCAGATTGCAGATTGAGGCTCCGCCAGACGCAAGTCTCAATGAACCCTGAGCAAATAGAAGACGAACACCAGTCACCCAACGACACCGAACACTGATACCCATCACCCAACACCATTACCTAACACCCGACACCATCACCCAACACACACACCTCAATCTTCAATCTGAAATCTTCAATCTTCAATTTCCCATGTCTCTCTTCAACATCTTCCAAATCACCGCCCAGGGAATGACAGCGCAGCGCGAACGACTCGAAGCCGCGTCTGCTAACCTGGCCAACTCGAATACGACGCGTACCGCGGAAGGTGGTCCATATCGCCGCCGCGACGTTGTTTTTGAGTCTTCAGACTTAAGCTCACCCCAACAACTCCCTCGCTTTGGTTCGCTCTTCGATGACCTCAGCGTCGAAGTCGGTCAACCAGCCCAGGGCGTTAAATCAACTACCCTCGTCGCCCAATCCGACAATGGTGTTCGTCGTTACGATCCAAGTCATCCCGATGCGGATGCAAATGGCTACGTGACGATGCCGGATGTGGATCCTCTTGAAGAGACCGTCAACATGATGTCGGCGGCCCGCTCGTTTGAAGCCAACAGCACAGCCTTTAACACCGCTAAAGAAATGGCGCGTGCAAGTCTGAAATTAGGTGATGTCTAGAATCGTGCATCGTCAATAGTGAATAGTGAATAGGTAATCGAAGATGAATATCAGCGGCTTTAGTCCTTCAGGTTTATTCCCCCAGGTTTCTTCCGGCGCTACATCGGTTTCGGGCGCCGGCGCTTCTGATGGATTCGGTTCGATCGTACGCAATGCGGTCGACTCGATGGAGAAGTCGCAGCTCGGCGCCAACCAGGAAGTTGCGAAAGCAGTCACCGGTGAGTCAACCGATCTCCACCGCACCATCATCGCCCTACAAACAGCAGATCTTCATTTTCAGTTTGGACTGCAGGTCAGAAATAAAGTCGTCGGCGCTTACGAAGAGATTATGAGGATGCAAGTGTAGATATTGAAGATTGCAGATTTCAGATTGCAGATTGATCGCAAGCTGAGAGGCGAGTCCAAAGTCCAAAGTCCAAAGTTTAAAGTCCAAAGTTCAAGGTCCGGGAAGCTAACAACAACGCTTGGTAAAACAACAACCTTCAACCACACACAATCTGAAATCTGCAATCTGAAATCTTAAATCTCCTATGTCTTTCTTCTCACAACTTGCTGACATCTGGTCGAAGATGAAACCTGGCCAGCGCATGGCCGTCATGCTGGGCGCGGTCGGGACCGTTGCGCTTATCGGCGCGCTTGTTTATTACGGTTCGCAACCAGAGTACGGAGTTCTTTTCTCCGATCTGAAACCCGCCGACGCGCAAGCTATTGTTGAGAAGCTCAAGACTGCCAACGTTCAATACAAACTCACTAATAACGGAACTGTAGTCAGCGTTCCCAACGATCGAATTTCTGAACTCCGTTTACAGATGGCTTCGTCCGGCGCGCTTTCAGGCGGCCATGTTGGTTTCGACATTTTTGACCGCACAAGTTTTGGCGCCACGGACTTCACCCAACAGGTTAACTACCAACGTGCTATCGAAGGTGAACTTGCCCGCACCATCGAAGGCATGAACGAAGTTGAATCCGCGCGCGTCCATATCACGCAGCCACACGATTCGCTCTACTCAGAAAAAACTCAACGCGCTAAAGCTTCGGTGATGGTGCGTATGCGTCAGGACCGCGCGCTTTCACGCGAGCGTACGGACGCAGTTGTTAGTCTCGTCGCAAGTGCAGTTGATGGACTTGATCCGGCCGATGTCGCGGTAATGGACACGCAAGGTCGTCTGCTTTCAAACGCATCAGGCGCCGGCGGCGATGCTGGTGCTTTTAGTTCGCATCTGGATGCGCGACGCAAGTTGGAGGCGGAGACTGCCGCTCGCATCGTTTCACTAATCGAACCAATCAGCGGGATCGGACATGTTCGCGCTGACGTTGCCGCAGACCTCGACTTCAGCCAGGTTGAACAGACAGAAGAGAAATACGATCCGAAGTCGCAAGTAGTCCGTTCACAACAGTCGACCCAGGAATCACGGAATACGAACGCTCCTAATCAGGGCAACATTACGGGCGCTCGGGCCAACGATCCGACAATCGCCAATCCGCCAGTCGCGACAGCCAAACCTGCTACGAGCGGCGATCAGCGCGTCGCGACTACTACCAGTTACGAAATCGACAAGACAGTGAAACATACGACCGGCGGCGGCGGACGTATTAACCGCATGTCCGTATCAGTCGTGGTTGATTATAAAAACGTTTCAGGTGTTACTACTGCGCGCAGCAACGACGAACTCACAAAGATTCAAAATCTGGTTTCGGCCGCAGTTGGCATCGACACGAATCGTGGCGATCAAATTGTCGTGCAAACGATTCCCTTCGATCAGCCCACCGTCGAAGTTCGCAATCCGACGTTTCTGGAAAAGAACAACGACCTCGTACGCACGGCAATCAAGTACGGCGCTTTAGTCGTCGCGGCTTTGTTGTTGTTGCTGTTCGTCATCAGACCAGCCAAAAAAGCCCTGAAGCTGGCGGGTAAAACTCAGTCACTTCCCGCCGGTCCCGCTCCACTCGCGTTACCGCCGGGTAATGAAATGGTGCGACATGGTGAACTCGATTCCCCACGCACGGTGGCTGAAATCGAAGCTGACATGGAAGCGCAAGTTGCTCGCGAAATGAACCAGTTTGCCCCGGATGTCGCCCGCGCCGGAGCGCTCAAGAAACAGTTAGTTGAACGCAGCCGCAAGAACCCGGAAGCAGTGGCCATGACGATTCGTGGCTGGCTGCAGGAAAACCAACGCTAAGCACCGCAATTAACGGAAATGGAAATGGATCCACTAGCACTCGAACAAAATGAACAGGCCGTTGGGCGACTGGCGCCGAGACGCGCGGCTGACTCTTTGTCTGGTCCAATCAAGGCTGCCGTGTTTTGTGTCGCCCTGGGTGAAGATGTGGCGAGCGAAGTCTTCCGCTATCTCGATGAGGAAGAAGTGCAGTTGATTTCGCGGGAGTTGACCAACCTGCCGCGTGTTTCTTCCGGCACAGCGGAAGAAGTCATCGAAGAGTTTCATCAACTGATGCAGGCGCAGTCATTCGTTGCCGCAGGTGGCGTCGACTATGCAAAACGTCTTTTGGTTAAGACCTATGGTCCGGAAACTGCGAAACGACTGCTCGACCGCATCACTCGTTCACTCGAAACAACCGCGGGTTTTGAAGCGCTGCAAAAAGTCGATCCGCAACAACTTTCCAAACTTTTTCAGAACGAGCATCCACAGACTATCGCTTTAGTATTGGCCCACCTCGATGCTTCAACTGCCGCTGCAACGCTTGAATATGTTCCCGAGGAACAACGCAGTGACATCGCGTTACGCATGTCGAACCTGCAGGCGATTTCGCAGGACGTGATTCGCCGCGTGTCGATGGTTGTCGATCAGAAGTTGAAGAGCGTCGGTAACTACACACGTCAGGCTGTCGGTGGCGTGCGCGCAGTTGCGGAAATTTGTAACCGGCTCGATCGCGAAGTTTCCCGCAAGATGCTGGAAGGAATTGAGTCGAGTGATCAGCAACTCGCGTTGGAAATTCGTAACCTGATGGTCACGTTCGACGACCTGCTCCTGATTGACGACGCCGGCATTCGCGAAATTCTCCAGCGCGCCGACAAGAAGAGCATCACGCTCGCCCTCAAGGGCACCATCCCCGAACTTCAGAACCGCTTCTTTGCCAACATGTCGGCGAAGGCTGTTGAGCTGATGAAGGAAGAGATGGACTACATGGGCCAGGTGAAGGTGAAGGAAGTTTCAACCGCGCAACGACAGATTGTCGACATCCTGCGCGACCTGGACGACAAGGGCATCATCAGTCTCTCCGGTGGAGGTGGCGACGACGCTTATGTCAGCTAGATTGCTCAAGTGCGATAGTCCGCTCGATATCCAGCCCTTTCCGGCGTTCGCGTTGCCGGAAGATGACATGGAGTTTGCTGATGGCCAGGTTTTGTCGGGCATCTCAAACGCCGATCCGGAATCACATGCCGCTCGAATCATCGAAGATGCGTATGCGAAAGCGGCACAAATCGAAGCCGAGGCCCGCGAGCAAATACAAGTTGCAGTGCGGGCCGAGGTTGACGCCGAGATCGCTCGGGTAATCAATCCCTGGCGTGAAGAATTGATGAAGTCACTTGAAGAGGTGACTGCGCTTAAGTCGACGGTGGTCCAACAAACCGAAAGTGAACTCGTCCGGTTGGCCCTCGAGATTGCTCGCAAAGTTATTCATCTTGAAGTCCGAAGCAATGCAGAAGTCGCGGTTGAGTTAACGCGAGCTGCGCTATCACGAGTACCGTATCGTGCTCCTGCCACGATTCACCTCAATCCCGAAGATTTCGCCTACGTGCAAACGAACCAACATCAACTGCCAAGCGGTCATTCCCTGGCCTTCGTTGAAGACAGGGCGATTGAGCGTGGTGGTTGCGTGGTCCAGACAGAAATGGGCGAAATCGACGCCAGTATCGAACAACAATTCGGCGAGATCGAAGCCGCCTTGTCAGCAAACTAAGGAACGCAAGAGTCCTCGCCCGCCGGCTGAAGCAAACGAACTTGAATCAATGGAAACCCTGGAACTGAACAACATGGAAAGCCTGCTGGCGCCGCACTTCGCGAGGCTACAACTTGTCGATCCGATCAAGTTGACCGGGCGAGTGACGCGTTCTGTCGGTCTGGTGATCGAGTCGCAGGGACCGTCGGCATCAGTTGGTGACGTTTGCAATTTGATTGGCCGAGATGGCGAAAAGACCCCGCTCGAAGTGATTGGATTTCGCGAAAATACTGTGCTTTTGATGCCGCTTGGGCAGATGCCTGGTGTTCGCGCGGGCGATGCTGTGGTGGCTACCGGCACGCGCGCCGAAGTTGCAGTTGGTAACCACTTGCTCGGTCGAGTCATCGACGCACTTGGTCGACCACTCGACGATCTTGGTCCGATTAATCACGACTGCACCTATCCCTTATTTCGCGAATCAACGAATCCTCTCGCACGCGCAAACATCACGCAGCCAATTACCACCGGTGTGCGCACGATCGATGGTTTGTTGACGGTTGGCGCCGGCCAGCGAATCGGAATTTTTGGCGGCTCGGGCGTTGGTAAATCAACGTTGCTGGGCATGATGGCGAAACACACGAGTGCGCAAGTAAACGTGATTGGCTTAATCGGTGAGCGCGGTCGCGAGGTCCGTGAGTTTGTTGAAAATGAACTGGGACCGGAAGTGATGGCCCATTCGGTTGTAGTTGTCTCTACTTCCGATGATTCGGCTTTATTGAGAATTAGGGCGGCCATGACGGCGACTGCGATCGCGGAATATTTCAAAGACTGTGGCGCCGATGTCCTGTTGATTATGGATTCGGTCACGCGTTTCGCGATGGCCCAACGCGAGATCGGAATTGCCGCTGGGGAACCGCCTTCATCAAAAGGTTATACACCTTCGGTGTTTGCGCTGTTGCCGCGCTTACTCGAACGCGCCGGTAATTTCAGTTCTGGCGGATCGATAACCGGTTTCTACACCGTACTCGTCGAGGGCGACGACATGAACGAACCGATCGCCGACTCTGTCCGTTCGATTCTCGACGGCCATATCATTCTTTCCAGACAACTCGCGGCGCGCAATCACTACCCGTGTATTGATGTTTTGCATAGTGCGTCCCGTCTGTTTTCACAGCTTACAAGTGGTGAGCATCGCGCGGCAGCGGCGCGGTTCCGCGAACTACTTTCCACCTACAACAACGCCGAAGACTTGATCAAGATTGGCGCCTATCAACACGGCAGCAGTCCGCTCATCGATGAAGCAATTCAACGACACGATCAGTTCGACACTTACCTGCGTCAGGATCGGACCGTAAAAGTCGATCAAAGTCATGCAGTTGAAGAATTAATGTCTGCGGTTACGGAGGCCCATCGATGAAGCGTTTTAAATTTTCACTACAAACTGTTCACGATTTGCGTGAGTCGCGCCAGGAAGCGGCGGAACGTGATTTAGCAACTGCCAACAGCGAGTTGTATCGCGCGAATGCGCAACTGGAAGAAGTTGTGCGTTCGAAGCAGACCGCCCTCGAACGCTATCTGCTGATGTACCAGGCGGGAGAGATCGAAGTCTCGATGGTGGCCGCGCACACCGATTTTATTGGTTCGTTGTTTCAACGCGAGCGTGAAGCCAAGACCCACATTCGCGAAGTCGAACAACGGCTCGCGCAGAAACGGCAGGCCGTAACCGAAACGATGCGAGAAACGGAAACGACGGCAAAGTTAAGAGATCACCAGCGTCAGAATTACCTGCTGGACATGAATCGAAACGAACAAGCAATGCTTGATGAAATGGCGGTGCTGGCAGTTGCGCGCCGTCGAGTGAGTGGACAATGAACAACATTTCAACCCTACTGCCTATGATTTCGATCGACTTTGATTCAAACGCCACACCCAACGCGCCCGAGCCGGCTGACTCGTCGAAAGATGATTTCGCGAGCATGTTGGCGGCGATGTGGAGTGCGCCACTGGCCCAACAACCTCAAGCGGTAACTGATACTCCGGTTGAGACAGACTCGACTACTTCAGTTGGAATTGAATGTCCGGCTGGTCAGCCTGAGACTACAAACTTAACGCCTTTGCCCAACGGCGACATTCTCGTTCCCCAACCGGTGCTGACGTACGACGACAAACCGGTTACTCCGGAGATCACTCCTGAAGACGGTACGAAGAAGATTGCCTTGCCGGACATCTCTTTGCCGAAGCAAAAAGGAAAAGTTGAAACAGAGCCTACCGATGCGGAACCAATCGTCATCAGCCAGACGCCGATGGTTTCGAACGCGCAGCCGGTGGCGACTACTGAAGCGAAGTCTGAACAGCCCGCGACAGAGTCACCGGTCGCGTCGGTGAACGGTTTTGCGCGTCAGCCGCTTGATGGAACTGTTCCTGCTCCAGGCGAACCAAAAGTTGTGGCCCCGGTGCGACGAACGCCGACATTTGTCGATCCGCAAGCTGTGGCGAGTGCTAACGACGACACCACGACCGCCCAGTCAACACGCACTGAAGTTACGGTCACCGTGGATCCAGTTGCCAAGAGCGAAACGCAGCCGGTGCCAGCCGCTCCCGATCAAGTTACTGCCGAGGCGATCAAACGCGAGGCAAATCTCGCGGCCAGCTACCTGGCCCAGGCTTCGCGTGATAATCGCGAATCGACTTTCGAAGCAATCAAAGCGCAGGTTTCAGGTGGTGGACCAGACTCGCGGTCTAACGACTCTGCAAAAGACCTGGCCGCTGAAGCGAAGCAGGCCGACACGGTGGTCCCGGTCAACGTTAGTTCTTCAGCTTTTGCCTCGACCCTCAAGAAACAATCGATTGACACCGTGAACGAGACTATTGCGCCGCAAGTCGCTAATCAGATTGCCGAACTCGCGGCCAACACTCAGCCACGCCAACAACGTTCAGTTCGTTTGCGTTTGCGCCCTGAAGAACTGGGCCAGGTTGATATTCAACTCAGTCGCGACGCGGCGGGGAAGGTAAGCGCCCAGGTTGTAGTTGAGCGCGACTCTGCCCGGGCTGCGTTGTCGCAGTCGTTGCCGCAGTTGCGTGAAACATTGGAACGCGCCGGACTGCAAGTCGATCGTCTCAATGTTTCTTCAGATAGCAGTTCGTTTGCGGGCAACGCTCGCGACAATCAACAAACGACGCACCAGTCAAATCGTTCGTCTTACCTGACTGATACCTCAACTAACACTTCCGAGACGCAATCGCAGGAACGCGTCAGAGATCACAAACTCTTAAGTCTGAGCGCCTAGCGCAGATTACGAACACAGGCGTCCTCGCCTGCACACCTTATTAAGGAGAATTACCCATGAAAGTAGCTGATATAAGCAGCCTGTTAGACACGCAATCGAACTCAAACTCGACCGTCAAAAAGGCGGACACGGGTGAGAACGCGTTTCTCAAGTTGTTGGTTGAACAGTTGAAACATCAGGATCCACTTGCACCGCAGGACGGATCGCAATTTGTTGCTCAACTGGCCCAGTTCAACTCACTTGAGCAGTTGATCAGCATTAACGATCGACTGGGCGAAGTGATCGGTAAGACCACCACTACAACAACCACCGACGGAAACTAAATTGATTGCCGATTTTCGATTGCCGATTGCCAAATTTAATTCCTGGCTTAGGCAGAATTGAAAATTGGCAATCGTAAATCGCAAATCTCTCATCCCCATTCTTTAAGGAGAACACAAATGCCTTTTTCATTCTCAACCGCTCTTTCCGGTTTGCGAGCCAGCTCGAGCGCCCTCGGAGTTACCGGTAACAACATCGCGAACTCAAACACGACCGCGTTCAAAAGCAGCTCAATCACGTTTGAAGATATCTTCACGAATTCACTCGGCGCCCGTCTGAACGGCAGCGGTGGTTCAATGCAGATCGGAAGCGGTGTGGCTACTGCAGCCATTCCCACCAACTTCGGACAAGGAAGTTTGGCTGACAGTGGTTCACCAACCTCGGCCGCGATCCAGGGTTCGGGATTCTTTGTCGTAAAAAATGCGGCAGGCGCCCAGGTTTATACGCGCGCTGGCGATTTCGCGATCAACAAAGAAGGGTTTCTGGTCACGCCGAACGGCAGTCAGGTCCAGGGTTACGCTGCAGTTGGCGCTTCGATTCCGGCCGGCGCCGCCATCAGCCCGATCAAAATTCCGATTGGTGAAATCACGCAACCGGTAACGACCACGCAGGTTAGTGTGAAGATGAATCTGGACAGCACTGACGATCCAGGTGCGGTCTTCCACGCGCCAGTTCAGGTTTACGATTCGAAGGGTGTTTCACACACGCTCGATATGACCTTCACGAAACAAGCCGACGGCAGTTTTGCGATCTCCGGTAACCTCGATGGTCATAGCGCGACGATCAATACTGGATCATCAGCGCAGGCGTTGGTTTTTGATTCGCACGGGGCGCTGACCTCGCCAGCGACGTTGACGATCACTCCCGATCAAACGCAACTCGATGGCGCGTCGTTGCCGAGCATCAATGTGAACTTGTTCCAGCAAAATGCCGACGGTACACAAGGTCCGGCAAACATCACCAACTACTCGTCTCCTTCAGCCGTGGCCGCGATCAATCAGGACGGTTTTGCGGCAGGCGCGTTGACGGGTTTGTCGATGTCGCCTGATCACGATGGTGTCGTATTTGCCGTGTTCAATAACGGTCAGATTCGTCCGATCGCGCAGTTGGCCGTGGCGACCTTCAATTCGCAGGATGCGTTGAGTCATCTCGGTGGCAACGCGTTCGCCGAAACACCATCGTCCGGTCAGCCTTCGATCGGTGTTCCGGGCAGTGGTGGTCGTGGCGACATCATTGGTGGCGTGCTCGAGCAGAGCAACGTCGATATCGCGTCCGAGTTTACCGACCTGATCGTTGCGCAACGCAGCTTCCAGGCAAACTCCCGCGTAATCACGACGATTAGCCAGACGCTGCAGGATTTGATCCAGAACGTGTAGTTGGATAGGGGCCGGGGGCCGGGGGTCCGGGGCCCGGAGAGCCAGAGGCCAGATGAATAGTGACGGGTGTCGGACGAATTGAATGATCTTCTGACCCCCCGCCCCCCCCCCCAACCCCC
>DATDMC010000051.1:0-61999 GCA_036518995.1 Pyrinomonadaceae bacterium
AGGCGATGAAGAGGTCTGCACACTTTGGGAGTGGCAGTTGATCGACACGTACAATTTGTACGATCCAAACACTGACTATCGTGGCAATGTCACTGCGGTGACGACTTACACGGATGCGCCGGGTGCATCCGGCTCCATCACGCATGCTTCTACATACGACATTGCTGGAAATGAAACCAGTGCGCAGGTGGATTGCTGTCACTTGAAGACCTTCACCTACACCAACACTTACAACTATGCTTATCCCGAGTCAGTGGTTAGCGGTGATCCGGGCGGTCTGCATTTGACCACTTCCCATACCTACGATCTCAATACGGGTTTGCTTGATGTCGCAACTGACGAAAACGGGCAGTCAGTTGAGTTCTCTTACAATGCCGATACTTTGCGCACTAGTCAGGCTGAGTTTCCCGATGGAGGTATCACGACCTATGACTATTCCGACGCGCTGGCTGCCGACAGCTCCGGCAAACTGCACTCGTTAGTGACAGTGTCAACCAAGTTGGATTCGAGTCGCTATATGGATAGCAAAAGCTATCTTGATGGCCGCGGCGCGGTAGCGGCCACCTTTGATAGTCATACCTCAGGCGATGGGTGGGTAATCAGGAATATCGAATACGACAACATGGAGCGCGTCTCCCGGGTAAGTAATCCTTATTACAGCACCAGCAACTACGGCACGGTGGGAATCAACTCGCCCGGCATCTGGACCACCAAAACATTCGACAATCTGGGACGACTCACCCAAGTCGATATGCCGCGTGGCGACGACTCCAATCCCACCTATACGACTTCCATTCACACTCTGTACGAGGGTGATGTAATTACGACAACTGATCAGTCAGGTAACCAAAAACGTCAATTGACCGATTCACTTGGCCGCGTAGTCAGACTCGACGAGGCGACATCGTCCGGTCTGGGGACTGTGAGTTCTCCCAACCAATCGACTTCCTACGATTATGATCTACTTAACAATCTGGTGAAGATTAGCCAGGGATCCCAAACGCGTTACTTCAAATACGATTCGTTGTCTCGCTTGCTCTACGAGCGACAACCGGAACACAAAGCAACGCCTTATACGGCCAGCGATTCACTGACCGGCAACAGTTCCTGGAGCCGGAAGTATGAATACAACTCGCATGGGCTCGTGCTTCATTCTTACGACCCCTTGAACCTCCAAACCGATTACTACTACGACGATCTCAATCGGTTGACGCAGATCGATTATCCGGGCAGCACCACGCCGGATGCTCACTACTACTACGACGATGCGAGCAACTTGCCCAGCGGCCATCCCACTTACACGGATGGCGCCGCAGTCGGCCGGTTAGTAGGCATGACCTATGGCAGTGGCACGACAGGCTCTTACTTTGGCTATGACGTGATGGGCCGCGTCAATGTGCAGAAGCAGGTGACAGGATCCAACACTTACACACTTGGCTACAGCTATAACGTGGCTGGTTTGCTGGCCACTGAGACCTATCCGAACGGTCGCGTGCTGACGAATTCGTATGACGATGCGGGAGGGTTGTCACAGATTACCGACAACTCTTCGAACACATTCACCAGCAGTCTTAGTTACGCCGCCAATGGTGGTCTGTTAGGTGAAACATGGGGCAATAGTGCTTATCACACAGTTGCATACAACAACGCGCAGCAAATAAAGGAAATCAAACTCAAGCAGAGTAGTTCAGGCTCGGAGCTACAACGCTTTGATTACTTCTATGGCGAAGTAAACCAGAGTAACGGCAGCGTCGACCTCTCGAAGAACAATGGTCAATTAGGTCGTGTTGACGCTGTGATCAATGGAACCAAGCAGTCTGAGCAGCGCTTCTCTTACGATGAACTGGGAAGACTATCAACCGCGAAAGAAACTTATGGTTCAGGCTTTAGCGCTACAGCCTGGCAACAGCAGTTCACTTATGATCGTTACGGCAACCGTTTCCAATCAGGTAGCGGCAACACAGGAGTGGGCTTTACGCCGGTATTATCGACGGATATTTCCGCCAGTACCAATCGCTTCATCGAAACTGGTTCGACGCCGATCACTTACGACGCCGCCGGCAACATCACGCAGGACATGAAGTTTCGTCTCGACCCGCAGGGCCGCGGCATGAACTATGGTTACGATCTCAATGGTCGCCAGATCACTGCCGAACGCACAGACAGCACGAGCGGGCAGACTTCTATCTACGATGCTGCTGGTCAGCGTGTGCAGATGAGTGCCAGCAGCGTCACGCACCAGATGGTCTACGACGCGTTCGGGCAGTTAGTGGCGGACTATGCTAATGGTTCGTTGGAACGGGAAAACATCTATCGTGGTGGACAGTTGCTGGCTGTTTATGAACCGAGCTCAACCTGTTACAAGACGCTTGGAAACTTTGTCATCGACTTCTATGTAGGCGCGTTTGGCAGTGGCGCCACCACGACTTACGCCACCGACATTGCCACCTGGACCGACACCCTCGCGCACGCGCAGTTGCAGGGAACAGATGCGCTCGTAGGAGCGGCGCAATGCATGGGCATCGCCGTCTTTACCTCGAGCGCGTATACGAGTCTCGGCGCCAGCGATGTTCAGTATGTGACGGACCTCTATGAGAGCTACCTGCAGCGGACTCCGGATACAGGAGGGTTGAATTTCTGGGCCAATAGTCTGTCGACCGGAAACACGCGCCCCGGAGTGCGACAAGCCTTTGCCGTGTCCACGGAGTTCGTCGAAAACCTCAATCTTATATGTCCCGGCACGAGCAGCAGTACGTCGACGAGTGCGAACATTAAGTATGTGCTGACCGATGTTCAGGGTTCTGTACGTTTGTTAATGGAAAACAACTCGACGAGTAGTGCGATCCTCTCGCGTCATGATTATTTGCCTTACGGCGAAGAAATCTGGGCTGGCATTGGATCCCGCACTACGACCCAGAAGTATGGCGTTACAAATAAGGTGCGCCAGAGGTTTGCGATGACTGAACGTGATGAGGTGAGTGGTCTGGACAGCACGGCATTTCGCAAGTACGACAGTTTCGCCGGCAGGTGGACTAGTCCCGATCTACAAGAGGGACATCTCACGCAACCCCAGTCGTTTAACAGATATACTTATGCGCTAAATCTTCCAACGGTCCTGGTCGATCCGTCGGGTCTCGATCCGGATTGTGCGGCAGAATACAATTCGACAGGTACTTGTACTATTGGACCTGAAGGTCCGGATATTACTGACCTCCCTCTAGGCGGCGACACCGGCATTGTGCAGGTAGCTCCTTCAGCGCAACCAGATCCGCCAGGAGGAGGAGGAGAGCCCCAAGGGCCTCCCTCCCCACCTACTCCACCACGCAAGCAACGCGATCCTAATAGCGAATACTGCAGATCGCTGGCACAGAAGATCGCGAATCTGCAAACGAGTATAATCACGCATGCCAGCGCGCTTATACATAACCCGGGATCCTTACCAGACACTTCTCCTAGTGGTAAGATCAGGGACAGTGTTGAGGGGCATAAGGACAGGTTGCTTGAGGAAGCGACTAACCTGGAGGAACGAATACAGCAGTATAAGGACGGTTGCGGAGGTGGAAATCCACCATCTGTTCCGTCAAAGAATCCGGTAAAGTCATACCGATCGGTGTCAACGAATTACCCGAACGGCTATGAAAGGGCCATATTACCTATCGGGGTGGCCGTTGGAGCCATCATCTGCGTTGCTTTCCTGGAGATTTGTATACCGGTCGCCGCCGGAGGGGCCGCGGCCTTCGCCCACTAACGAAGGGAAGACTATGGAGATACGAAATAAAAAAGGCGACTTACTCCTGGTGTTGGAGCTCCCCCCTCCCCAAGAGGGCCGTACGCTTGGGCCTATCCCCAGGAAGGGCTTGATGTTGGATGATGCACAACTTCCGGAAGCTCAGTTAAAAAACGCAAATCTGGAGTACGCGGCTTTGGATTCGGCTGATCTCAGCAACGCCGATCTTGAGAATGCTCAGTTGGCAATGAGTAATCTGGGCAGTGTCAATATGTCTCAAGCCAACTTGAGAAACGCTGACCTGTATTCTGTTTTTGCCTCATTTGGCAATTTCAGAGGCGCTAATATGGAAGGCGTGGACCTGAGAGGCGCAAACCTGACGTGCGCTGATTTGCGAGAGGCAAATCTTGAGAGGGCTGATTTATCGCCAGATAATATGAGCGGACAAGCTGAGCTTGCGGACGCAGATCTCTCGACTGCTAATCTAACCGGAGCAAATTTTAAAAATGCTCGATACGACGCCGATACCCGGTTCCCTACGGGCTTTGAGCCCGCTAGTTTTGAGATGGAATTCATTCCGGCGCCTGATCAGTAATCCTGAAGTTGAGCGATTGCTCGAATAGATTATGGTCAGCAGTAAAACGAAAGGCAGCGACGCGTTCGCTGCCTTTCTCTTTAACAATCTGCGTTGTAGTTCTAATCCTCGTCTTCGCCGCCTTTAATTCTTCCCTCAGCGCGCGACTGCTCCACGATCTTCTGGGCCAACTGCCCCGGCACTGGATCGTAGTGTGAAAACTGCATGTGGAACGATCCGCGGGCGGCGGTGATCGAATTCAGGATCGACTGGTAGTTGAGCATTTCCGACATCGGCACCTGCGCTTTGATGACTTGTTGCTTACCACTCATCTCCATGCCTTGAACACGACCGCGGCGCGAGTTCAAGTCGCCCATGATGTCGCCGCTGTATTCCTGTGGCGCGGCGATCTCAACATCCATCACCGGTTCCAGTATTGAGGGCTTCACTTTCTCCATCGCTGCGCGAAATGCTTTACGACCTGCGGCTCGGAACGAATGTTCATCGGAGTCAACCGGGTGATATGAGCCGTCAATGAGTTGCACTTTGAAGTCGACTAATGGATAGCCGGCAATAGCGCCACTCTTCGCCGCTTCAACGATGCCTTTTTCAATCGCGGGGCGGAAGTTGGCCGGAACTGACCCACCAAAGATCTTGTCTTCAAAAACAAAGCCACTACCACGAGGTAATGGTTCGAAGACGCACTTGCAATCACCAAACTGACCGCGTCCACCGGTCTGTTTTTTATGTCGACCTTGTACTTCCGCACGCTGCGTAATCGTTTCTTTATAAGGAACCTTCGGTGGATGAAGCGTAACTTCGACGCTATAGCGTTTCTTCAATTTCTCAACGACGGTCTCGACGTGTAACTGACCGGAGCCGGAAAGTAAAAACTCTTTCGTCTGCGCATCGCGCGTGAAATGCAGGGCCGGATCTTCTTCCAGGATCTTGTGTAACGCGACACTGATCTTCTCTTCGTCCTGGCGCGATTTTGGTTCGATTGCAAAAGCGATTGCTGCTTCCGGGTATTCAACCGGATCGTAAACTATCAGCGCGTTCTTATCGCAGAGCGTGTCGCCCGTTTGCGTTTCTTTCAACTTAACGCACGCGACGATGTCTCCGGCGTGGGCCTCATTTACTTTGTCGAGTTGTTTGCCTTGCATTGAGTGCAACGCGCCTAATCGCTCAGCGCTTCCGCGGGTCGAGTTGAAGACGTTCGCATCAGTCTGCAGATGACCGCTGATGATCTTGAACACGTTGATGCGACCAGCAAATGGATCAGCAATCGTGCGGAAGCAATACGCGGAGAATGGTTCGCTGTCGCTGTATTTTCTACCAATGCGTTCTGCATCGGCGCCGGCGTCGACCGGTTTCCCCCATTCAGCTTCGTGATGCGCGGGATCGGGACAGTAGTCAACTAAGCCGTTCAATAATGCTCGTAGTCCAACTTGAGTCGAACTCGAAACTGCAAAGACGGGACAGAGTTTGCTCTGCGCGATCGCGTTGTTGATGTTTGGCAACAGGTCCTCTTCATCGAGTGTTCCCTGTTCGAAATATTTCTCCATCAACTGATCGTTCGATTCTGCAACTAGTTCAACTAAACGTTCGCGAGTTTTATCAACAATGTCGCGACCTTCACTTGGTATGTCGACTTCTTTCGCCTGGCCGTCCGGGCCAAGTTCGTATGCCTTCATATGCACGACGTCAACCACGCCGCGAAAATCTTTTTCTTTTCCGATCGGAAGCGTGAAAGGAATGATGGCCCGACTAAAAGTCTTCTGCGCACTTTCCAGGGCGGTACCAAAATCAGCATGCTCTTTATCGAGTTTTGTGATGACCATAATACGAGGGACCATAAACTCGTTCGCGTAGGTCCAACTCTTCTCGGTTTGGACCTCGACGCCTTTGACTGCATCGACAACTGCGATCGCGCAGTCGGCAACTCTTAAAGCTGGCCTGGTATGGGCTATGAAAGCAGCGTATCCGGGGGTATCGATAAAATTCAGTTTATTGTCGCGATGATCGAGATGAGCAATGGCAGTATTAAGTGTGATCTTGCGGGCGATTGAATCTTCTTCATAGTCAGTAACAGTTGTTCCTTCATCAACTTTTCCCCAACGCGGTGTGGCTCCGGCGACGTAGAGAAGGGAACTGATTAGTTGCGTCTTCCCTGCGTCGCCATGTCCAATGACAGCCAGATTGCGGATCGCTTCAGTCGAATAGACTTTCATACTTTTGGTTCCTTTCAGGCATGCGAATTTTGGAGAAGGATACCCATCCGCTTGTCAAAGCATGTGATCTTTCGGCGGGATGTGTTCCGTGATTTTGTAGTTAATGTATCTGACGTTTTGGGGCAAAGGCAAGTTGAACTTCAGACGGTCGTCGGACGTGAGTGGACGTGCTTCGGCCATCTTTTCCGAGGGTCTGAGCATCACAGCGAGCAGGAAATTTGGTTGCTTAGAAAGTAGGAAGGGTCATGTATTACCGTAAGTTGGTAAGTATAACTTTAGCATTGGCGTTGTGTGTCGGAATCGTTGGTTTAGCGTCAGGACAGACGCGAACGCGCGACAGAGTTAATCAAAATCGTCTTCAGTCGATGGATCCTCTGAATCTGGCAGTTTTGATTCAGGACGATCTCGTTTCGCAGGTTGGAAACGAATTGGGCGTGACGCGTGATTTCATCAAATCATTGCCAAACGGATCGCGAGTGATGGTTGGGTATATCACTTCGGGATCGCTGCAAGTTCGTCAACCGTTTACCACTGATCTCGACAAGGCTGCTAACTCGTTGAGAATTCCAATTTCAAGTACCACTGCTTCTCCATACAATCCGTATGTCGAGGTGATTGAAGGTATGAAGAAGTTTGAGAGTGGCTGGTCCAACGCGAATGCCGTCTTGTTAATCTCTGATGGTCTGGACACTTCGAGAGGCTTTGATTCAACTGCGGCGGGTCACACAGTTGATATCGATCGCGCAATCAAAGAAGCGAAGAAGCGCGATATCTCGGTCTTCAGTTTTTACGCTCCAGGCGTTGGTCTAACGAGTCAAAATCGCATAGCTGCAAACTATGGGCAAAGTTCATTGAATCGCGTCTCGGATGAAACTGGTGGTGAAGCTTTCTTTCAGGGAGCAACTGGTTTCGTTACCTTTGATTCATATTTTGCTCGCCTGCGTGAAACATTGAATCGTCAGTATGCGAAAGCATACTAATTAATTTTTACCCGTAATACCCTCGAACGCCGTCGGGATTAAATCTCGGCGGCGTTCGTTAATAGATACGTACTTCCTCTCTGCGTCTCCGTGCTCTCTGCGTCTCTGTGTTGAAAACCTGCTCTGTTTAGGCGATCGTCAAATTTCAACACAGAGACGCGGAGAACGCGGAGACGCAGAGTTGCCAACAAATACTTGGCGTCAGCTTTATGCTGGTGTTAAAGTTTCACCTGTCGGACAACCTGCCGGCGGCTTTTGGTCCAAAAAACGGCTCACTAAACAAATAGACAGTGCGCGAATATTGTCTCATCGTCGAAGGCGCGTATCTTTCGGAATCCGAAGCTGAACATGCTTTGCGCGATCCGTTCATTGAAGACTGGGTTGAGCAAACGGGCAGCTTCAAGATTCACAACATGGACGAAATCCTTGTCGCTCCGGGCGTCACGCTTGGTTTGCTCGGTGTAATAATGCTTGACGATCGTCTTTTTGAGATTGCGAGTGTCGATCCCGATCGGCCGTTGACTGAACACAAAGCTAAAGGAGTTGCCGAAGCTTTGCGACGTCAGGACATGTTCGAGGAAATCCACACCGAACCGCGTGAAGAGTAAACATGGAGTTTGATTCAGAGGTTTCGTTTCTGGGAGGACGCGTCGTGATGCTGGTGGGAGATATCACCCGCCAGAAAGTAGACGCAATTGTAAATGCGGCCAACTCTACGTTGCTTGGGGGCGGCGGAGTTGATGGCGCGATACACGATGCGGGTGGGCCGAAAATTTTGGCGGAGTGTCGAGTAATTCGGGAAACAAAATATCCGCAAGGTTTACCAACCGGTGAAGCCGTCATCACCACTGCGGGAAATTTACCAGCCAGATTCGTAATTCATACCGTCGGCCCAATCTACGGCAGAGAGCCCAAAAAAGAAGCGCAACTATTGTCGAACTGTTATCGAAACTCGCTGCAACTCGCGATTGATAATGGACTTGTCACCGTCGCTTTTCCCTCGATTTCAACCGGAGCATTTGGCTATCCGCGGGACAAGGCTGCGGCAATTTCTTCCGTCGCTATTAAAGAAACTCTCAACAAAACTGACGCGATCGAACAAGTTCGCCTCGTTTTCTTTCAGCCCAAAGACCTCCGCGAGTTTTTGCAATACCAGAACTTCTAGTAGACTCTCCGACTTTGTTGCCACCGCCAACAGAAGTTTGCCGGTTTTTTAGAATTTCAATGTTCTTCGTACTTTTATTGTTCGAGGCACTTACTAACTGAATGATTGATACAACCGAAATCGAAAAGATTGTAAAAACTTCCCGCGAATTGCCTGCTCCTTTGCGTGCGCTTGAACGTATCGCCTGGAATTACTGGTGGAGTTGGTCGGCTGACGGCGCGAGTGTGTTTCGTGATCTCGACGCCGACATTTGGGAAGAAGTTGAACACAATCCGCGCCAACTGCTGGCTAAAACACCAGAATACCGACTTGCTCAGGCAGCCACCGATCCGGTTTATCTAGAGCGCGTGCGTAAGATCGATCAACTGTTTCAGGACTACATGGCACAAACGCCATCCTGGCCTCATGGCGGAAATCCCGCTATCACGCCGGTGAATCCGGTCGCCTATTTCTGTGCTGAATTTGGTGTGCACAACTCCTTGCCACTTTATTCGGGCGGACTGGGAATACTCGCCGGCGATCACTTGAAATCTGCGAGCGATCTTCGGTTGCCGCTCGTCGCTATTGGCTTGCTCTACCGGTACGGCTATTTCGTTCAACGATTGCGAACTGATGGCTGGCAGGAAGAGCACTACGGCGAAACAATTCCTGCCGAACTACCAATTCAACTGGTGCGTGATGCAGATGATCGGCCATTACAGATTGAAGTATTGATCCGCGATCGCAATGTGTTGGCCCAGGTGTGGAAAGCGGAAGTCGGGCATGTCCAGCTTTATCTGCTCGATACAAACATTCCGGAAAATGTTGATACGGATCGCTGGGTCACGGGTCATCTTTATGGTGGCGATCGTGAAACCCGAATTGTGCAGGAAATGTTGTTAGGCATCGGCGGCGTCAGGTTGTTACGCAAGCTGAATATCAAGCCACGCGTTTTCCATCTCAACGAAGGTCACTCGGCATTTTTGACTTTGGAACTTGCGCGCGAAGAGATCCAATCACGGCAGTGTTCGATGAGTGAAGCAACAGCGATTGTGAGATCGCAATGTGTCTTCACTACTCACACGCCAGTCGCGGCAGGTAACGACGAATTTGATCCTTCGTTAGTAGTTCGTTCTTTTGGTCCAGCTTACTTCACTGATCTCGGATTGACTCAGGAAGAGTTTCTTGGGTTGGGGAGAATTAATCCGTCGAATGCGGGGGAACGCTATGGTCTAACTCCTCTCGCGATTCGCATGTGTCGTTCGACAAATGGCGTCAGCAAAAAACACGGAGAAGTTTCGCGTTCACTCTGGCATGAACTATGGCCGGACAAGTCTCTCAATGAAATACCAATCACGCACATCACGAATGGAGTTCATGCGCCAACCTGGGCTTCACCATTGATGCGTTACTTGTACGAAAAGTACATAGGCGCCGATTGGGCCACTCAACTATTGGATCGTGAGCGTTGGGCACGAGGTGTGGCCGCCATTTCTGACGAGGAATTATGGATCGCCCATTCACTGTTGAAGGAAAGACTGGTTGCGTTTCTGCGTACTCGATCTTTTCAAGCACGTCGCGCTGCGGGTGAGAAGACTGAATACATTGAAGACGCAAAGACGATGTTTGATCCAAGCGCGCTCACGATTGGCTTTGCGCGCCGGGTTGCTGGTTATAAACGTTGGAACCTGTTGTTGAGTGATCCGGAGAGACTGTTAAGACTGATCAACGATGCAGATCGTCCGGTGCAGTTTATCTTCGCCGGTAAAGCACATCCACAGGACGAAGGCTCGAAGCGAGTCCTGCAGCAGTTGGCCCAATGGGAATATGACCCGCGTGTTCGCCAGCGAGCAGTGTTTCTTGAAGACTACGATCAGGAAATTGCGCGCCAGTTGGTGCAATCAGTCGATGTTTGGATGAACGTCCCCCGTCGCCCACTTGAAGCTTCGGGAACCAGTGGCGAAAAGGTTGCGATGAACGGTGGCCTGAATCTTTCGATACTCGACGGTTGGTGGCTTGAAGGTTACGACGGCACCAACGGATTTGCGATTGGCACAGAATCGGAATCAGATGACGTCGCGAAAGTCGATGCCAGTGATGCTGAATCGCTCTACAGCACACTGGAACAGGAGGTTGTGCCGTTGTATTACGATCGAGACCCCAACGGCGTCCCCCGCAAATGGATCGCGATGATGAAGCGAGCAATTCAGACGCTGGCCCCTGAATACAACAGCGATCGAATGGTCGAAGACTACGCCCGCCAGATATACACGTGATTGCCGATTGCCGATTTCAGATTGAAGATTGCTGGAGCGCAGGCGTCCTCGCCTGCCGGGTTGAATAAATAGTTTGTTGTTATTAAGCACGGCAGGCGAGGACGCCTGCGTTCCTGAAATCTTCGATCTGCATTCTTATCAGCTTCCCGCCCGTGGTAGACTATGCTCCCCTAGCGTAGGATACATATGCCAGATCATCTTGCCAGTATTCCTTCTGATCTCTTAACCCTGATTAGCCCCGCATGAAATACTGCACCGTCTGCAAAGAAAAATACGAAGACAGCGTCACGTTCTGTCCGCTTGATGGCGAGGTTTTGGAAGGCGATCCGGCAGCCATCGTTAATACTGTGCTTGACGGTCAGTATCAGATGGAGGCCTTGCTCGGTAAGGGCGGAATGGGCGCCGTGTATCGTGCTCGTCACATTCTGTTGGGCGACCGCGTGGCAATTAAGGTTCTACCGCCCGAGGTCCGAACAAACGCTGAATGGCTTCGTCGTTTTCGCCGCGAGGGGCAGGCAGCGCGGCGGTTCCGACATCCTAACGCCGTAACAGTTTACGATCTTCGAACTGCCGCCGACGGCACCATCTACATGGTGATGGAGTACGTCGAAGGACATACGCTCGACGCTGAACTCAAAAAGCGTGGCAGATTTACCGCAGCAGAGGCTTTTGAAGCTCTGACCCCGATCATGAGTGTGCTGGACACCGCTCATTCAATGGGTGTTGTGCATCGTGATCTCAAACCCGAAAACATCATGATTGGGAGTCCAACTGGAAACGGTGAAGCAACCGTCAAGTTGTTGGACCTCGGCATCGCCAAGATGCGCGAAATAGCGGGTGTCGAAACTGGCGGCAACACTGCATTGACGATGGCGGGCCAGGTGTTGGGCACGCCTTATTACATGTCACCTGAACAGTGGGGCGAGATTCCGCGGGACGAGAACTTCGAAATTGATGGACGCGCCGACATCTACAGTCTGGGTCTGGTCTTTTATGAATTGATCGCGGGACGTCGTTGTTTCTCAGCGAACACACTGCATGAATTGCGACGTGAACATGTGTCGACGGTGGCCCGGCCACTTAGTGAAGTTGTTCCCAGTGTTCCGCGTGGATTTAGTGACGCGATTCAAAAAGCCACCGCTAAAGATCGTGGCGACCGGCAACCAACCGCGGCGGCCCTGGCAAGTGAATTGAAAGCCGGCTTGGCGACGTCACCTCTCGGCGGTTATCCGGCCGCCGTTGCTAACGATCTGGCAGAGACTATCGCAGTTAAGAGTGGACTCGAAACAAATACTGACGTCAATGCGCCAACCGTTATTGGTCTGGATGCATCGGCGACTGCTGGTCCAGGTGCAGTGGGGACGACAACTCCGCCACCTATACCCAGGCTTGTTCCGCCAGACAAATCAGAAACATTGGTAGAGTCGGCGGCATCGCTGGCTGCAAGCGCCACGATTCCTCAACAACCACAAACACGACAACAACCAAAAGTAGCCGATGTATCGTCTTTGCCTGTGTCTTCGCCTCCGCCGCCCGCGAAGAGCAAGGCCGGAGTAATGATTGGTCTAACTGTTTTGGTGGTAGTGTTTCTGGTAATGGTGGTTGGCGGGGTAGTGATCTATAAGGTTTTGTATCCAACGCCACGCGTTGCCACCACGAATACGAATACCGTTACGCCCACTGGACCAGTAGAAGTCGGCCGTTACTGGTTAATGCTCGAACCGAAGAAAACTGGCGACCCACCTACTCGTGTTGCCAGTTTGGTCCCACTTGCTTCAGGCCAGGCGTTTCAGATGCGCCTGGTATTTGCCCAGGATGGTTACGTTTACATCATTGGCCCAGGCGGCGACAACAACGAACCGACTGCTTTTCTGACGACCAGGCCGATGCCCGAGACCGGTCTAACCAGCAACGCCACGATCGCGGGCGGCGAGTTTAGTTTCCCGAAGGGCGACGGACTACTGCGTCTCGATAAGAAACCCGGCACCGATCGCTTTACGATTATTTTCTCTAAGACACTTTTGGAAACACCGTCGTTTTTGAGTGCGCCGGTGACCGGCAAACCGATGCCGGCAGCACAATTGGCGGAGTTCAACGACTTTGTGAACAAATACAAGGGAAACGCGCCGGTAATTGATTTAGATGATTCAAACAACCAAGCGCAGTTTATGCGAGTCAAAGTGAGCGCCGATCAGCAGGGTAATCCGATCGTGTTTGAAGTTCGTATTCAGCATAATTAGTGAATGGTGAAATAGTAAATGGTAAATAGTTAATGGTTAATAGTGATTTGTTCTTCTCTGCGTCTCAGCGTTCTCAGCGTCTCTGTGTTCAAAATAGTGATCAATTTACTCGCACATCAATTTCAACACAGAGACGCTGAGACGCAGAGAAGAAACAATCATTTACCATTAACCATTTACTATTCACGACTCGAAGGAGAGTTGATATGAGATTGACTGTCGTTTTGTTTGGATTGCTCTGTGCTTGTGCGTTGGTAATCAATGCCGTGCCAATGCCTCAGGACGAGGATGTTCGAGGGGCTTTCTTAACTTCACGGCCCAAAGAAAAAACTGCTTCTTCAACTGCTGCGAGACCGACCCATCGCCGTCCAAAGCCGGTCGTCGCCGGCAACGACACCAGGAAAACCAGCTCAGACCCCAAAACAACTAAGACTGACACGAAGACGACCACCACCGTCAAGACAGGTAGACCGGTCAACGCTGAAAGACTGGGCCTGGGTCTCACCTTATTTATGCGTGACGCGAACGGCCTGGCAGTGCGAACGGATCCGGATCATGTATTTCAAAAAGGTGATCGCGTTCGTGTCCTATTAGAAACGAACACGGACGGCTTTCTCTATATCTTCAACACGACCAACGATGGTCCACCGGTAATGATTTATCCCGATGCCGACCTTGATGAAGCTGGAAACTATTTGCAATCGCACGTGCCGTTTGAAATTCCTACCAGTTTGTCACCGGAAGAACGTCTTCGCTGGTTTGCTTTTGACGAGGCGGCCGGCAACGAACGATTGTTTTTTGTGTTCACGAAAGAGCCGTTGAGTGGGTTGCCGATAGAAGATGAATTGATGGCTTTATGTCGCGCCTCAAAATCATCCTGTCCGGTGAAGCCTTCAGCCGATATCTGGGCCAAAGTCCAGGCCCAGTCGAAGCAACCGCTGCAAACAAATACCGACACACAAGCGGGTCAAACTCAAACCACCACGGAACAGCAGGCAACAACTCGCGGTTTGGGACTGGCGAAAGACGATCCGCAACCTTCAATGATCATGATGGCTTCTTCGAAGACGTCGACACTGGTGACGACGCTCGATTTGATTCATAAGTAGTCTCTTGAAATCCCAGCTTTGATTAGTGTCTCACCCGGTTTAGAAAGGGAGAGGGAATGAATACGACTGCGTTGAAGTTAACTTCGCTCCTACTTTGTATCGCCCTGTTAGGTTGTCCGATTTATGTGAGGGCCGTCGAACCTCAGTCAGATCAAGGTCATCAGGCGCTTTCGCAAGGTCGACAATTGCTGAAACGTGGTCATGCGGATCAGGCGTTGGTCCAACTGCAAAAGGCGCTGCAGATCTTTACCTCAACCAACAACGCGAGTGGCCTGGCAGCAACACACAACGAACTGGGAGACCTTTATTTACGACAAGGTCAGTATTCGGTTGCACTCGATCACTATCAGAAGGCGTTTGACGGTTTCGTAAACATCAAGGCCCCGGATGTGTCGGCAGCGTCGTCCGGTGTTTCGAGGATTGCGGGCTCAGATGCAGGCGCAGGAGTTGATGCTGCGGCATCCGTAGCTGACGATAAATTTAATGCGAACCTGATGCTGGCGAAGATGGGTGACGTGAATTTCCGCATCGGAAAAATTTCCGAGGCGCTGGCGGCTTACAGTCGAATGGATGCTAAGAAGCCCGAGAGTGCGGCGTCAAAAGTGACGCGTAGATTTGGTGGGCTGGGTGGAGTAATCGGAAGCATTCAGACGGGTAACGTTTCCGTTGCGGCGCCGACCAGCGCGATCACGATGGCGCTCGAAGCAAAAAAAGAGCTCGATGAATATCGAACTTCGATCGTGTTTGCGAGTTACGAGTTGGGAATGGGTCGTATCGCCTACGCAAGCAATGATCTCGAAACGGCCAGGAAGCATTTTGATAATGCGCTGAGTGCGACGGGAAGTAGTCTGGCTGGCGTAGCCAAGCTCGGTCAGGTGCGTCGCTTTCGCGCAGCAGCCAGGACCAGTCTTGGTGACATTCTGCTCAAACAAGGGAAATTCAAGGACGCAAGTAAGTTCTACACCGACGCGAAAAAAGGTGCGCAGGACGATAAGCGACTTGACTTGATGTGGCCCGCGCAAAGAGGTTTAGGACGCAGCTTGTGGTTGCAGGCAGCTCAGGAAAAAGACGTTAAAAAAGCAACCTCGATTCGCGAGTCTGCCTTAGCTAACTACCGCGAATCACTGACGACGATCGAGAGTTTACGTGCCGGAAGTTTGCGTGCTGATGAAGCGCGAACCACGTTCCTGTCGACTATCAAAGACGTTTTTGATGAAGCCGCGACGGCAAATGCCGAGATGGCGCTCGCCACGGCTACAGCGGGTGCGCCACTGAGCGGTAAAGCTTTGGAATACGCCGCGGAAGGATTTCGTATCAGCGAGGAATCGCGCGCGCGGTCTCTCCTGGACCTGTTGAGCGAAACGAACGCATCAATCACTGAAGGCGTGCCTGCGGAACTTCTCAAACAGAAACAGGAAAATCTCGATCGGCAGCAGGAAATTGCTGACACGCTTACCGGCGTCAGCATTTCAAACGAGGAACTTAAAAAGAAGCCATCGGAACTCGATGCTGAGTTAGAAAAACTCCAAACAGACTACGAAGCGATCGAAAATCAGATTCGCACGGCGAGTCCGCGATATGCTTCGCTGACTTCGAACCAGCCGTTGTCGTTGTCTGAAGTGCAGCAAAAGGTACTCGACGACAAAACGGTCTTACTCGAGTATTCGTTGCAAAATGACAGCTCCTATTTATGGGCTATTAGCAACTCGGCGACGAGTCTCTACAAACTGCCGGCGCGCTCGCAGTTGGACCAACTCGCTACTGATTTGCGAGGCCAGTTAATACCTTCAAAACTTCAGCGTCGCATCGTTGGTATCGACGTGATTGATCCATCGCGCGGCCTGGGTATCGCCGGTTCGGCCCCCGAAGATGCGGCGTCTTTTGTCACCGCTTCAAATGGCTTGTATAAGGCGATCATCGAACCAGCAGCGGCTTCGTTAACTGATAAGCGTTTACTCGTTGTTGCCGATGGCGCGCTTAACTACATTCCTTTTGAAGTGTTGCTCAAGTCGGCTGATTCCGGCGACTTTTCGTCACTTTCATATCTGGTGAAGACGAACGAAGTGGTCTATTCACCTTCAGCTTCGGTAGTCGGAGCAATCAAACAGCAACGAACCAAGAACGCCAGCAGGATGATGCTGATCGTCGCTGATCCAGTCTTCAATTCGAATGATACTCGCGCGCGCAAAGTCGCTCCGAGTACGACTGATTCGGAAGTTCGCGGCCTCGGTATTCAAAGCGCTCTTTCAGACGTTACTGGTGAAATGCCAACTCCCACCGCCAAGATGGATGGGTTACCCCTCGCGCGTCTGGCCGGCACACGTGTCGAAGCCGATCAAATTTCCAAACTGGCGAAGACTTCAGGCGCACAAGCAGATCTTTGGTTGGATCTCGACGCGAACGAAGACAATCTCGCCACCCGCGACATCACCAAGTATCGAATTATTCACGTGGCCACGCACGGACTACTCAACGCCGAACGGCCGCAGTTTACCGGCGTGGTCCTGTCGCTTGTTGGCAACAAAAACGCTGACGGTTTCCTGCGCACCGACGAAGTCTTTAACCTGCGTTTGGGTGGTCCTCTGGTCATGCTTTCCGCCTGTGAAACCGGTCTCGGAAAAGAGAAACGCGGTGAAGGTGTCATGGGTTTAACTCGCGCGTTTATGTATGCCGGCGCTCCGACCGTCGGAGTTAGCCTCTGGTCCGTTGCCGATAAATCGACGGCCGACTTGATGACAGATTTCTACCGGCGCTTGTTATCAGCAAATGGTCCAACTTCGTCCAGTGCGTTACGCGACGCGCAACTTTCAATGATCGCCGGCAAGAAATACAGTGCTCCGTTTTACTGGGCGCCGTTCGTGCTCGTTGGCGACTGGAATTGAATCCTTAAATTTGTTGGAAGACGCAGGCTGACGCCTCGGCTTTGCCGCCTGTTGTGAGAACTAGAACGCGCCTGTTGTGCGGAATAGAACTTCTCGGCTTTGCTACCTATTGTGAGGAATAGAACGTTTCGGCTTTGCCACCTATTGTGAGAACTAGAACGCGCCTGTTGTGACGATAGAACTTCTCGGCTTTGCTACCTATTGTGAGGAATAGAACGTTCGGCTTTGCCGCCTGTTGTGAGGAATGGCTCTGCCTTTCCGTCGACAACTGCCGCTGCTGGTTTGGGCTGCGCCCTGGATTCAGGTTCTGAAAGAAGGCGCAGCCTAAAATTAGAGGGCGCTTTTTACGGAAAGGCGAAGCCATTCCTCACAACAGGCGGCAAAGCCGGTTGGTCCAACCTGCGCTCCAAAAAACTCAGTTACTCCGTCGTTTTCGTTTTAGCCCTGCCAGTCCGGTCAATCCCGTAAAAAGCAGCAACACTGTCGTTGGTTCTGGAACAGTCAAACTAGTTCCTTCAACGACTATGTTATCGATTCGATTGTTTCCGGTTGAGCTGGTTGCGCCGTTAAAAACGATCCGGAACGCCGCATTTGGATTGTCATTCAAGCCGGCGATACTCGAGAGCGTGAAAACAATTGGAACGGAACCGAATGCCGTCGCAGGGACATACGGTGAGTCAAAGTTAATGAAGTTGATTCCGTCGAGGCTGTATTGAAACTGGTTCGAGCCGAATCCTGTACCAGTTCCCTGGGTCGCAAAACTAAAGACGATGTTGCCGAAGCCAACCGTGCTGAGGTTGATCGTGATGTTGCGACCATTGTTGATGTTGCCGGCGCCTCCTTGTAAAGATAGAGATTGCCCCGCGCTATCGCCGAGTCGCGCATTGTTTGTTGTTCCGGCCGCAAACTGAAGATTGGCGACCACGAAATTGCTGGTGAGCGTTCCTTTACCGTGATCGACGGTCAGGTCTGAATCGTTGAAATTCCAGATTGCGATTTCATCGGCTCGAATGTTGTTAGCTGCGACAAACAGAAAGAGAACTGCGACCGCAAAGATTGAGGAAAATAGCCGGAGCGTCCGGCCGTGAGGTTGAACACACATACACTTTCTCCTTTGAAGAGGTTTTAGACATAGTTTTGCTGTAATTGAGAAAGCGGAATCTTTTTTGGAGATTCGTGAGGCTATTGAGTAAGTTTGCCGAGCTTATGAGGACAGCCCAAGCCTTCTCTTAACGTAGGCCGCACAATATGCCGATTCAGGTTTGGCGTCAACAGGAAAATCACTCCGGTTTGTTTGCTTGAAGCTCTCTGAGCTAATATTCAAATCAGTTCATTCAGGGAAGTTATTAATATGGCAAACAAGTTTTTGAAACTCGCTGATCAGGAAACACTTAATCGCCTCATGGAGGATTCGAAAGATCATCCGGTCGTTGTGTTCAAACACAGCAACTCCTGCGGGATTAGTGCGGCTGCATATCGAGAAATGGCACAACTCGATAACATCAATTTGCTTGAGATTCAGACCGCTCGTGAATTATCGCGCGAGGTTGCGGCTGTCACCGGGGTTGAACACGAGTCACCTCAGGTTATTATTCTTAAAGACGGAAAAGCTGTTTGGAATGCATCGCACTATGCCGTGAAAGCCGGCGCGGTTGCAGACGCCGTCGAGGCCAATAGGTAAGGATGTCAGAACTTAGCGGCGCACAAATCGAACCTCGGGAGATCAAACACGAGGATGATTCTACAGTGCGGATTACCTGGGCAGATGATCGCGAGTGTCGGTACAAAGCCGCTGAACTCCGTCGGGCCTGTCCTTGCGCGCAGTGTGTTAATGAATGGACTGGCGAACGCATGCTCAAGCCCGAAACGATTTCGGATAAGCTTGATATTAGAGATCTAAGCCTGGTGGGACGGTACGCTATAAATTTTCGCTGGAGTGACGGCCACGAGACGGGTATTTACTCCTTTCGATATCTACGTGAACTTTGTGAACGAGCCTAGAATGTTATGAATGAACGAGATTTTTTTAACGAGAGAGAAGAAGTAAAGAAGGCCACTTTTAGTTGTCCGCATTGTCGGGAGCGTGGCGAGTATGATGTTCGCTGGTTGAAGAGGACTAAGAAACCACAGCCGCCACGCGGCGCAAATGAGATGGATCGCGCCCGATTTCAAAAATCGCGCGATTACATGGTCCGTATCGACGACATGTTGGCTTGCCGAAATGTTCGGTGTCGTCGTCGTTTTGAAATACCGACGTCCCAGTCAGTTGTATTTATTTGATCCTCACTGGCCCTCCTGAATTTTCCTCTGCGTTCTGCGCATCTCCGCGTCTCTGTGTTGAATTGAATAGGTCGAGACCAGTTTTAACACGGAGATGCCGAAAGCGCGGACACACACAGAGTCAGAAACCACCATGCACGGCGTTTGCAATCACTCAGCACCGGGTGATGAATGCAGTATCGACAAAAATCGCTTTGTCAGCATTGTCGTGGCGAGATTGATCACAGCGTAACAACCGAAAAGCTAAAGAACTCATCGATTGGCGACCGTTCCAACGTGGTAAGGCTGATCTGCTGGCTTCTTTTGGAAACCATGTGGTTTGCGCTCGAGATAGTAGGTGCTGCGATTATTCCGTAAGACAGAAGGCGGATAAAACTGACAGCCGTCAGATAGATGCGACTCACCCAAATCCGAAAACTTCTTAATAAGAGATATGATGATTGAAACTCAACAATTTGCCGGCGCCAATAAAACTAACAATTCATTTTTGACGCCGTTAGAGCGGCGCCTCGCAGTACGCGTACTACCCAGGATTCCGAGTTGGATAGAAACCTATCACCTGACCATGCTGACGTTGGTGTGGTCAGGGATGATTCTGTTTTTTTCGTACCTGGCGGCGAGAAATTTGAAGTGGCTGTGGGGAGTGTCAGCAATGATCTTTCTTCACTACGTCACTGACCACTACGACGGCAAGTTAGGGAAGTATCGAAACACGGGCCTCGTTCGTTGGGGCTACTACATGGATCACCTGCTTGATTACGTGTTCCTTTGTTCGATCATCATCGGCTATGCCTTTATTTTGCCTGAGAAGTCGAGATACCAGATTTTGATCCTGCTGGCTATCTGCGTGGCGTTTGAAGTGAACACATTTTTGAGTTTTGCCGCCACGGACGATTTCAAAGTCAGCTTTCTGAAACTTGGGCCAACCGAATTCCGTCTGGCCATCATCATAATCAACGCACTCTTGGTGGAATTTGGAACCAGAAGGATGATTAACGGCCTCAAGTACGTTAACATGGGCGGTGCAATCGTTTTGGCCGTGATCGTGTTCCAGACTCACCGAAGCATCTGGAAGTTGGATATGAAAGAAAAAGCCGCAAACCTGAAGAAAGAGCCGTGAGGCTGTCTGGCTAAGTGCCACTTTGTTGACGGTGTGTGTACGGTTTGCGAGCAAGAAACTCCGGACCTCACAAATATTTTTCAGTCAAAGCAAAAAAAGTGGCCCTATTTGAGCTTCGCTTACGCGTTAGCTAATGTGGCCTCTTCTTTGCAAGAAAATCCGGCGTCCACGTTCTAGGTTTAAGAATTTGGGAACTGAATGGCGGTGATTTCGTTGAACAAGTAAGAATTAACGGAAGACCCGAAAAAACAAGCAATGTCAGAGAAGAAAACAATTCGAATAGTCAAAAAGGGCGAGAACATCCGTCCCGTAGCCAAACCAAAGGTCAATTCAGCTCGAGAAACAGCGCGCGATATGGTTGGAACAGTTACCAATTGGGTTAATGAGTTCCAGCAACGACGCCGCGCTGAAACGGCAAACGCACTGCGCATCCTCTCGAAGACACCGCGCGGCAGCGAAGCCTAATTCGTCTCTAAATTGAAGATTGGCGAGCACCTTCGACGGTAAGTTAATAGAATGTCGAAGGTCGAGGGGCAAGTGCGTCTGATTGACAGAGCCAGAGTGCAGCGTTAGCATCGCTGCACTTTAACCGGTCAATCTACCTCAATAGGTCAATTTCAGTGAAAAATAGCGACGCCGTAGCCTCAGCCTTTTTAAACCAGTCAATCGAATACCTTGTCAATCATTATCAACCCAAAATAGAAAGCTGCGTTGCGCAACTAAGCGACGAGCAGATCTGGTGGCGTCCAAATTCGTCGAGCAATAGTATCGGGAATTTAATTTTGCACGTTTGCGGCAACGCGCGGCAGTGGATTGTTTCCGGTCTAGGTGACGAACGCGACCATCGGGTAAGAGATCTGGAGTTTTCCCAGACTGAAATCATACCGCGCGAAGAGTTGGTTAAGTTATTAGATGACACGCTCACCGACGTGAGGACCGTGCTGGAAAATCTGCCAACCGAGTCGCTGTTGCAATCCCGCAAGATTCAGGGAAGAGATGTGCTTGTGCTTGAAGCCGTCTTTCATGTCACTGAACACTTTTCGATGCATACCGGACAGATCATCCTGCTGACGAAACGCTGACCCGCAACCAACCTGTAATTTAAATTCGAAGATGCTGAGCTCTTGAACGGTACCGGTGCTTTACGACTTCGTCGATAGCGTCCTAATTGGGAAGTGGAAAGAGTAGGGAAGCTTTATCTTTCACATCACCCGGGTTTTTGTTTAGTATAGACACGCACGTATTCTCCAGCTCATCTGAATAAAATCTTCCTTGCCCAAGGAGGCAGAACAGAATGACTTACGTAGTTGTTGAACCCTGCGTCAACTGTCGCTACACCGATTGCGCTCTTGTTTGTCCGGTAGAAGCTTTCCACCTTGATGACGACATGCTGGTAATCAATCCTGAGACTTGTATTGATTGTGATGCCTGCGTTCCCGAATGTCCGGTTGAGGCAGTGTTTGCGGAAGCCAATGTTCCACCGGAGTGGGCTAAGTTCACGCAAATCAATGCCGACCGTGCGTTGAGTGGCTTGCCGACCATTACGTCCAGGTTGGATTCACTCTGCGAGTAGTTTTGATTGTATGAAATCTCGAACTAAGTGGTTTTTGGGTGGCCTCGCCGTCGTGGTCGGGGCCGTGGGAACCGCAGGTGCGTTTGTAAAGAGGAGAAATATGACTGCGGTCACTAAACGCGAGAAGAATCCCCGCGACGTTTGGGCGCGACCTGGAATGATGGTTACGTTCCGGGCCGAACTAATGCCGGGACGCGATCGCGAAGCCAGAACGTTTCGAGTGAAAGAATTACTGCCGAGCGGACGCGTATCACTTCACGATGCGAGCGGTGAACATACAGAAACCGAGTTTGAAGCGATAGACTTCGGCTAGAAGAATTATCCGCAGATTACACAGATTTCGCAGATGATTTTAAGAGCCAATCATTGTTTTTAAATCTGTGGAATCTGCGTAATCTGCGGTTTATTTTTCTTACCAACTATAAATCTCACCGGGATTCATAACTGACAAGCCAGGAATTTTAAGGTCGGCCAATTGCCTGACGATCGTTTCGCGATAGGTGGGCTTGAGGTGTACGGTCAGAATGTCCATTCCGCTGTGCTTCAATTTCTTTAGTTCTTCGTTGAGTGAGGCCGGGGTGAAGTGACGTGAAACTTCGGCGAGTTGGGCCATCTCGTCAGGGAATGACGTCTCAATCAAGAGCGCATCCAACTGCTCTGTTTCGTTTACGACTTTCCAAAAGGCTTCGGTCTCGGCTGTGTCCGAACTAAACGCCACGCACTTTTTCCCATCCGATACGATTAGACCAACAGTAGGAACAATGTGGTTGACGGGGACCGCCTGCACTTCCAGATGCGCGACCGAAAATTTGCCGCTCTCCGGAATCGGAATGTACTTCATCACTGGTCCATACTCGTTTTTGAGTTCCGAAAAACGTGGATAGACATTCCAATTGAACACATCACGCTCGAGCAGATCGATAACTTCGCGAGTCGCATAAACGCACATCGGCTCTTTCAGCGTGGAATAAAGATCGTCAATAAAGATTGGCAGGCTGGCAATGTGGTCCATGTGAGGATGTGTAATGATGATGTCGCGGACCGAACTTCGCTGTTCTTCGGTGAGGGCGATGGCGATGCTTCCTGCGTCGACCGCGACACAGTCATCGATCAGGAAACAAGTCAGGCGCTGTTCAAAGTTTGCGCGACCTTGAGCGTCGAACGTGCTTGGTAGAAGTTGAATTTTCACTCTGCTCAGCTCTGGTGAAAAGACCTGCGAAGCCGCGGCCAAGTATAAGCTAGAAATAAGAAAGCCCGCGAGTCTTAATTAATGAGGTTCGGAGTGCTAACGCGTCCGGACATTGCGCAGCAGGTCCCGAAGTATATGTAGATAAGCATCCTCTACTTCACGAACATCCACTTTTGCGGAATGTAAACCTCGCGCGGTCCGACAGCGGTGGAACGCAAGTTCGCTCGCCATCTGGTTGAATTGCATTCGCGCTCGCCACCCGCGCAAGCCGGTGCTCGTCAACGCATTGAACGACGATCCCATCCGTCCAAAGATCGAGCCGAGTTGATCGTATTCCTTGCGATCCAGCATGCCGTTTTGCAGATCGCAGAGCAGGAACTCTCGGACCACCTGGCCCTCGCGTCTTAAAGATACAGCAATAACGATCAACAGGATCAGGAAAGCAGGGACCATGATCAGCACGTAGGTAAGCAGAAAACCGCCGCCCCCAAACAACGCTCCCGAGCCGTTCCAAATACTGTGCATACACATCGCCATCAGAAAACCGACAACGGGAGTGATTAACTTCACGGCCAGATTATTTGTTTGTCGAGCCAGGCCCAGTCCAATTCCAGTCATGCTGGTAAAAAGTGGATGAGAAAACGGGGCCAACGCGCCTCGGATAAAAAATACGAGGGTTAGTTGACTACTGCCTTTTAGTGCAGCGGTGCCGTAATAGTGAATGTTCTCCGTCATCGCAAAACCCAGCGCCACGAGCGAGGCATACACAATGCCGTCGATTACGCCATCAAATTCATCTTTCTTAAAGAAGAAGAAGAGGAAGAGGATCGCTGCCTTGCCTGACTCTTCGACGATTGGCGCTGAGATGACGAGAGCGAAAAGTTCGCCGGCGTTCTTTCCGGCGAGCTCGTTAACAATCAATGCCCCGGTAGTGTTAAGCAGAAAAGCAAAAAAGGTGGCGACCAGCGCACCCCAGAAAAACGCGGTAGCGAGCATCCAGAAAGGTTCTGATTCATATCGATCGATCCAAACCACGAGAATTACATACATCGGCACTGGAATCGTCGCTGCTACCAAGCCGATCATGAACGCAATTGGACCAGTGTCGATGCCAATGACGAGCAGGGTTAGCAGTCCCAATAACAGGGCAACGAGTGCGCCAACGATCAGGAAAGCGATCGCGAACACGTTCGTCTGTTTCTTACGTTGAAACGTAATCGTTGCGGCACGGCTAACGATTGCCTGGTTAGGGTAATTTTGATTTGGATAGACCATGTGACTAAATTAAGTCTCGTGTTCAAATGTGGAGGAGTATATCCAGATCCCTGGCTAACGCGCACAAGTTTGCGCCCGCCCACCGTCAATTGAATAAGTTGCTCCGGTGATCCAACCCGCTTTATCTGACGCTAAGAAGGTGATGAGGTCGGCAATTTCTTCAGGACGACCAACCCGGCCCAACGGGTGAGTTGTTTTTGAATGTTCCAGAAATGCCGCGTAAGCGTCGTCATTCATACCGCCGCGTTTGTGAATGTCAGTGACGACCACACCGGGATTGACTGCGTTTACACGCACGCCTTTTGCCGCGAGTTCCAGGGCAGAACATCTCGTCAGTTGGTCCAACGCCGCTTTTGAAACACAGTAAGCAAGCACACCGGGAAACGCGCGTAGACCAGTAACACTGGAAACGTTCACGATGTTTCCCCGTCGTTCGATCAAGCTTGGTAGCGCTTTCTGCATCAGGATAAAGCTGGTACGAACATTGACGTTGAGCATGTCGTCCCAGGCTTTCAACGACGTGTTTTCAATGGTCCCATTGGCAATGTGGCCGGCCGCATTAACCAGAATATCGATACCGCCAAACTTCTCGATTGCAGTTGTGAGTGCGTTTTCAGCCTCGGCCTCGCTTGACAGATCGGCGCGCAACGTCAAAATTTCGGCGCCGAATTTAGTAAATTCTTCACTAAGCTCGTTGAGCGCTGCTTCTTTTCTGCCAACGCCGGCGACTTTAGCGCCTTGTTTAGCAAAAGCCAGAGCGCAGGCTCGTCCGATTCCAGAAGTTGCGCCGGTAACAAAGGCCACTTTCCCGGCAAATTGATTCTCATCCATCTACTTTGGTCCTCACAATTGAAATTGGTCTCATATTGACAGCAGAATCTGAAAAAGTTGAGTATTATTACGTTGAACTGTTTACGACGCTATCCCCGCGAGATCAAGCAAGCAAAGTGAGATTCGCCAAATCATCTGGTCCGGTTGGCACTACCAACCTGGAGGCGATTATTGGGTAACAACTCTGCAGACGAACTGTTCTCCAGGAACACGCGATCTGATTCGCGTTCTACAGATGACTTACGTCTCAGAACGCGAACTCGAACGCCGTCGAGTGCAGGATACATGATGGTGGCGATCGTTGTGGCCATCGTGTTTGGTTTGTTTCTTTGGTGGATGCTTGCAAGTGGCGGTGACGAAGCCCCCTGGTTACCAGCGGGACTCGCCGTGAGTGTTGTTTTGTTAGTAGCGTTGTCTGCTCGTGAAGTAGTGATGCGCCGCGCCTGGACGCGTTATCTACTTGAAAACGGAATACAGGATAGACCAAAGTCGCGCCGCGGTGGCCAAAGCGTTCGTAACCAGAAAAAAGGTTTCTCGGCATCACTGCATTCCGCTGCATTGAGGACGATTCAAAAAGAGTCGACCAACGCAGACGCGCCTGGCTCAACACCGGAAGCGCATTTCGAAGTCGCCCGGCTTTGTCATGATTATTTGAAGAGCACTGAAGAGGCGATGCGATCGGGAAGTCTGGGCAGCGAAAAGGGAATTGCCATCCGGGCGGGCCAGGAGCGAGTTCGAACTTTACATAGGCATCATCTTTTGGCCTGGGCCCGTGGTCATTCGCGTGCTCTTACGAGAGAGGCCCAACAACGCGCGCGCACCTTCGATAAAATTGAAACTGCTAACAAAGCACTCGAGTGTATAGATTCAGCTTTGCGCGTTTATCCGGATGAAGCGGAACTGCATGCTTCAAAGCTTGCGATTGAGGAGTTTATTGCTTCGGTAAAAGTGGCCCATTGGGTCGAGCTTGCAGAAAGGTCCGCTTTCAAAGGACACTACCGGCGCGCGATCGATCGGTATAAAGATGCCTTGTTTTACCTAAATCAGGATGCGGTAAAAGCGGATGTTCGGAGAGCCGGTTCCGAACGAATTGAAGGAGAAATCGATAAACTACAGGTTGCTTTGCGCTCGCAGGACGTAGCCGATCAGGTAAATGTCAGCGAACAGATTGGTGATGAGGACGAATGACCTTTCAAAAGTGTCCTAAGTGCGGTTCGAGCCGCATTCGCCGGGGTTATAAACATACTCCTTTGCCGATGCGTCTGTTTGGCATCCACCACCTTTTGTGCGATCATTGCAACTTGCTTTTTACAGGTTTTGTGCTGCCGGGAACGCTTAATAAGCATCACAAGAAGAAACACCGGCATCAAAAGCAGGACGAAGAGACGGAGAATGTCGCGTCCTCTTAGTCAGTCAACGCTCGTTAATTTAGTCCCACAAGATCGTCGTTTGCCCGGGAGGGTTGAATTCCCTTTATGGCAAACTGCTCTGGATAGTAAAAGAGGTCGTAAGATGAGAATTAAGCTTGTATCCGTCGTAGCTTTAGTTGCGCTTTGTGTAGGAGCCGTTCTGGTTCATGCCCAGGAGCCACAGCAACAAAGTTCGTCGTCGTCCGGTACGTCGCAAGGTCAGAGTTCAAGCCTGGATATTCAGGGCATTAAGACGTATTTGCTTGGCCCCGGCGATGTGGTGGATATCAGAGTTTTTGGTCAACCGGACCTCTCGTCTACCGCCCAGGTCGACGGCGACGGAAATCTTAATTCGTTACCCTTTCTCGAATCTCCAATCATGGCGAAGTGTCGCAGCGAAAAGGACATTCAGAAAGATATTGCGGCAGCCTACGCAAAGTTCATTAACAATCCACAAGTCAGTGTTCGCATCTCGGAAAGAAATAGTCGCCAGCCAGCGACAGTGTTTGGCGCCGTTCGGCAGCCGACGCGCGTCGAAATGAAGCGGAAAGTTCGTTTGAACGAACTGATGGCGGTGTCGGGCGGTTTTACTGAACGAGCTGCCGGCACCATTCAGATTCTCCATACGGAACCATTGATGTGTCCTGAACCAGGTGAAGAAGCCGAATCGGCGCCCATCGATGGCACAAAAATTCCGTTACAAATCGTGAGAGTCTCTGACTTGCGAGCGGGAAAAGTTGAAGCCAATCCAGTAATCCGTCCGGGAGACTATATTCTTGTCACTGAAGCTGAACCTGTCTACATTACCGGTAGCGTCGTTTCACCCAGCGGAATCTATCTACGGGAACAACTGACTTTGAGCCGAGCGCTGGCAATGGTTGGTGGCACTCGTAAGGAAGCCAAGAACAGCGAAGTTAAGATCTACCGGCAAAAAGTTGGTTCGGTAGAGCAGGAAGTACTGACGTTTGACTACGCTGCGATTAAAAAGAACCAGAAGCCAGACGTCCTGTTGATGCCCTACGATGTGATTGAAGTCCCCGAAGCCGGCATGTTTTCGTCACAACGAATCGGCCCCACATTACTTAGCGCACTGATGGGCGGAGCAAGCGGCGCCATTTCTGCTACCGGCACCTATTTACCAAGTCGAATAATCTATTAGTTTAATTTTGCGGAAGAAGAGTCAGTAACTATGAGTGGAAAATCGCTGGCGAATGATCGACGTCGCCGAAAAACAATCACCTTACTTTGGGCCTTGGGCGTTTCAATCCTGGTAATTTTTTTGATCTACAAAGAAATGACCGCGGTCCTCTATATTCTCGCAACGGTCAGCGTTACTGTTTTGCTGTTTGTGGTCGCTTTTTCTGATCTTTCTCACGCTGAACGCAGCGGCGATCAGTTGGGCCAATCAAACGATGCATAAAGTTTTGCACCTGAGATAAAGTCGAGACGGTTCTACGCCCTTCGCGCGTTCGCTATTCGGCTCCCACAACTCCTTCAATCGAAGCCCCTTATACATGTGATAAGTTTGTATGAAAGTGAGCATCACTGATCTGCATTTTGTTGCGACACAAACAGATGAGTAGGTTGAAAGTTTAGACGGACTATTGCATAATCCCGCTGCGTTCACCTCCCCGGTGGACGAAGTGGTCGCGTGGGGTGAGGACACGTGGCCTTAGGGTGGGGACTGTGGGAGGTCCCCGCCCGCTTATTTTTTAGGGACACTCTCAACTTCAATTTCGTCTCAATCGGCAAACAAGTTGACGTTATGTTTGAAGTGGGTAAAATCCACTCTTTCGTGATTACACCGTTACTGATAACACGGATAGTTCCAGTGTTGGTTCACTAACAGACCAGATGGGTCCAATTCAAAGAGCACGACGAAGGTTCAAGCTCTGGCTTTTTAAGGGCGGACGAGAAAGTGGTTCGTCACCTGAGCAATCAGCACATCATCGACAACACTCGTGGTGGCAAGTTATGTGTCTCACGGGCGTTGATTACTTCTCTACGCTCGGTTACCAGCCAGGCATTGCGTTTCTTGCCGCCGGAATGTTGTCGCCTCTCGCGACGCTCGTCCTGGTCCTATTAACCTTCTTCGGCGCACTTCCAATTTACAGTCACGTTGCGGCTGAAAGTCCTCACGGTGAGGGCTCAATCTCAATGCTCGAACGTTTGCTGTCGCGTTGGAAAGGAAAACTATTCGTTCTCGTTCTGCTTGGTTTCGTCGCCACTGACTTCATTATCACGATCACTCTTTCCGCTGCCGATGCCACCGCCCACATCATCGAAAACCCTTTTACTCCCCAGGCTCTGAAACACGAGATTGGAGTGACGCTCGCGCTGATTGCCTTACTCGGCGCCGTCTTCCTTAAAGGTTTTAAAGAAGCGATTGGGATCGCAGTGCTTCTGGTTTTCGTCTACCTGGTGATGAACGTGGTGGTCCTGGGGCGCGGTTTATATGAACTCGGAATTCATCCTCATCACTTTCCGATTTGGAAGCAGGCGCTGTTTGCTGATCCACGAGTACATGGTAGTCCGTGGTTGATAATTGGGTTTTCCTTAATTCTATTTCCCAAGTTGGCACTCGGGTTGTCAGGTTTTGAGACCGGTGTGGCCGTAATGCCGTTGGTCCAGGGGGAAGCTAGCGTGGGGATTGATGAGTTGGATAGTTTGCATTCAACGCGAACTTCTGACGAGCCAACACCCAGAGCGCAACAACTCCTCCAGGGCCGAATTCAAAACACTCGCAAGATGCTGCGCACGGCGGCGTTGATCATGAGCGTGCTGCTAATCGCCAGTAGTCTCGTTACGACGATGCTTATTCCCGCGGCCGAATTTGCAGAAGGCGGCCAGGCAAATGGACGCGCAATCAGCTATCTGGCCCATCACTTTTTTGGCGACATCTTTGGGACGGCTTACGACCTGAGCACTATCACTATTCTGTGGTTTGCCGGCGCTTCGGCGATGGCAGGCTTATTGAACATAGTGCCGAGATACTTGCCGCGTTACGGCATGGCGCCTGAATGGGCCAGGGCCACTCGACCTCTCGTGCTGGTCTACATGGCGATCGCTTTTACCGTAACGTTGATCTTTCGCGCGGACGTCGACGCACAAGGCGGCGCTTACGCGACCGGCGTGTTGGTTCTGATGACGTCGGCGGCAATTGCCGTGACGTTGGCGATGTATCGCAAAGGCAAAGGTTGGAAAGTCTTTCTGATCATCTCGATAGTTTTTGCTTACACCACGGTCCAGAACATTCATGAACGACCTGAAGGAATTAAGATCGCTTCATTCTTTATTTTGGCGATCGTGATCTCATCGTTAGTGTCTCGCGTGATGCGTACAACTGAATTGCGTGTCGACCGGCTTGAACTTGATGATATTGCACGCGATTTCATTCGGGTTGCCGGGCGCGGGACTATTCGAATAATTGCCAACCGAAAAGATCAGGGTGACACTCTCGAATATCAAACTAAGGAAACCGAAAAGCGCGCAGACAATCATATTCCGCCCGGCGAACCGATTATCTTCTTTGAAGTAACTCCGGGCGACGCTTCGGAATTCTCCGGGACATTACATATCCGCGGCGAAGCGGTGGATGGTTTTAAAATCCTTCGCACCGAGTCTCCGGCAGTTCCAAATGCAATCGCCGCTTTTCTTTTGTATTTGCGCGATGAAACCGGAAAACTGCCGCACGTCTATTTTGGTTGGAGTGAAGGCAATCCGCTGTCGTACTTGTTGCGATACATTGCCTTTGGCGAAGGTGATACGGCGCCAGTCACGCACGAAGTATTGCGACAAGCAGAAAAAGATCCTGCTCGTCGTCCGATAGTTCATGTGGGAGGCTAGACCAGTGATAGTCTCAAGATCCTTGTGCACAATTCAAACAATAACCTTTGAGTAGCGCAGTTAGGAAGGGCGGTTTACCCCCGCCTGCCCAAGCTTAATATGACTGTGGGTAATGCTAACTCTGACAAGCGGGGGTAAACCGCCCTTCCCAACTGCACTTGGTGACAGTCGTTCTTGAGTTTTGCAAAAGGCTCAAGAATAGTATCTGCACGTTGAAAATTTGTCTGCGACGTGGGGAAAAGGAGTTGAACTGGTGGTCCTGCAGTCACCTTATCGTTCACTCACCAAGCCTTTGCTCCGCTACATCGAGCGCGTCTCGCGACAAGATGAAAATCAAATGGTGACAGTTTTATTGCCGGAGTTTGTGCCGGCCAAGTGGTGGCATCAACTTCTGCATAACCAGAGTTCTTTATTGTTAAAGGGTGCGCTGCTTTTCAGGAAGGGTGTGATAGTGACCAGTGTTCCCTATCACCTTGAGAAGTGAGTCACACAATTTAGTCCTGCGAACCGTCGCCCTCCGGAATTTTTCCGGCGAGAAAACATGAGCGACAATAAACTGGTCGTCCCTGCGAGGGGTAGAAGGGAACAGTAGTTTGTTGTCCGCATTGAGCGCATAAAACTGAGACTTCGATTCGCTGTCGAACACCCGATGATTGAGCTGCCGCGATGGCCGCAAGTCTTTCATTTTTTGCTTGCTTACAGGGCTTACAGCGTTTGGGCTCGTTTCTTAAACCTTTGTCGTGAAAAAAAACCTGCTCACCGGCTGTCCAGATAAAATCCTCACTGCAGTCTACACATTTAATTGGACGATCTTGATAATTACCCTCTGGATTTGGTGCAGGGGCTTCGGACTGTGACATGCGTTACTCCCGGGGTCGTTCCCTAATCATCATAATGGCGGCGGGTAAATAATGAACTTCAGGCAGGAAGCTCGTTGTTTTTCCCGGCGAGGAAGTCTAGTTAAGAAGGTCTTGCTACGGGACCGTCGTTGTCCAAAACTATAGCTATGCCGAAACTGTGTCAAGGCAAAAACCTGTCTGTTTAGTTTAATGCAAAGTTGGACCATCTTGACAGTCTTTCTTACGGGTGGCAGCATCCGCACTCAAAAAATATGAAGATACTCATCCTTGGTTCCGGCGGACGCGAGCATGCAATCGCGTGGGCTATTCAGCAAACATCAACTGAACGAGTCGAATTGTACTGTGCTCCGGGAAATGCCGGCATAAGTAATGTCGCTAATTTAGTTCCGGTTTCAGCAATGGATTTTACCGGCCTCGCGCAGTTTGTCGCGTCAGAAAAAATTGATCTGAGCTTTGTTGGTCCAGAAGCGCCACTCGCCGCCGGGTTGGTCGATCATTTCATCGCTGCTGGTTTGCCCGTGGTTGGTCCAGGTGCAGCGGCGGCTCGGTTGGAAGGAAGCAAAGCGTTTGCAAAAGATTTTATGGCGAGACACCACGTGCCAACCGCGGCCTTCAAAGTCGCAGCTTCCCCGGACGAAGCACTGGGGCATCTTAGCAGCGGACAATTTGGCGGACCGGACAGTGCAGTGGTTATCAAAGCTGATGGCCTGGCAGCGGGCAAAGGTGTGGTGGTGGCAACTTCACATCAGGAAGCCAGGACCGCAATTGAAGACTTGATGGTGAATCATTCGGCTGGAGCCGATGCCGCAGCTCGAATTGTCCTGGAAGAGGCGTTAGTAGGAACTGAAGCTTCTCTTTTGCTTTTCGCCGACGGCAAAGACTATGTGTTGATGCCGGCAGCTCGGGATCACAAGCGAATCGGCGAGAACGACACTGGTCCCAATACCGGAGGCATGGGAACGATTACCGATCCCTCAATTCTCAGCGACCCTGAAATTGATCGGGTTGTAAAAGAGATTGTCGAGCCTACTTTAGTAGGAGCTGAACGCGAAGGGTTTCCTTTCAAAGGAGTGTTGTTCCTGGGTCTGATGATGACCGCCGATGGTCCCAAACTCCTTGAGTACAACGTGCGTTTCGGCGATCCGGAAACACAGGCAATCCTGATCAGATTAAAGTCTGACTTAGTTGCCATTCTTGACGGCGTTCAGCGCGGAACATTGGCGCAGGTAAAAGTTGAATGGTCCGCGGGTTCGTCAGCTTGTGTTGTTGCGGCGAGCAAGGGATATCCCGGTAAATACGAGACGGGCGCAGTTATCGAGGGACTTGAAGATCTCGAAAGTGGTGTTCAGGTATTTCATGCCGGTACGTCGTTGTCCGCGGCCGGAAAGGTTATTGCTACAGGAGGCCGGGTTTTAGGTGTAACTTCGTCAGCACCGGAGTTGCCGGGCGCGTTGGCGAACTGTTATGCCGCGCTTGACCGGATTCATTGGCCGGGAATGCAGTTCAGACGAGACATTGGCCGCCGTTCCGGCGCGTAAATAGGAGCGCAGGCGTCCCCGCCTGCTTGACTAGCAACGAATAGGGTACGTGTTCCGAGGTTGTGCAGGCGAGACGCCTGCGGTCCTATAGGGTGTAGCGCGACTTTTGCAAAGGCTCCAGGTGTTTGACTGTATGCCGTGCGATTCTCCTGTTATACTTTCCGAGCTTTGGTTTTTGTTGAGACTTGAAACCGCCTGAGCATAAACGTCGTACATCAGGTCGGGTGTTTTAATTGAAGTCAGAGATTTGTTATCTCACCCTGCGGAGGAAGAGCTGAAATGGGACTTTGGACGAGGATGAAGCGCTCAATGCGTGCCCTCTTTGGAGGAATTGTAGAAAAGACGGAAGACCCGGAACTCATACTTCAGCAAACCATCCGCGACATGCGCGACCGGGTACCGGAGTTGAACAATTCCGTGGCGCAGGTGATGGCTACCGAAAAACTCCTCTCTAAGAATAAGGAGCGACTGGAAAGTCAGGTAGTCGATCTCGACGCAAAAATTCGCGCCTCAGTGAAGATGGGTCGCGACGACATCGCCACCGCTTATATTGGCCAGTTGCAGCAGGCCCAGGTTGATCTCCAAAAGACCTCTCAGCAACTGGAACACGCAAATCTCGCATCGAAGCAGGCATTAAAAGCACGCGATAACTACGTGCTTCAGATGCAGCGTCGCACCGCCGAAGCGATGCAGTTGATAAACCAGTCGAAGCAGGCAAAGCTTCAGGAACAGTTGGCGCAGACGATGGAGTCGTTCCAACTGGGAGACGATGCTTCGACGTTTAATGAAATGCGCGACAAGATCGATCGCCGCGCGGCTGCAGCGGAAGCGAAGATGCAGTTAGGTGCTGCTTCTGTGGATACGCAAATGCAGGAGATTGAGCGGGAAGCTCTCGACATGCAGTTGCAGGACAAGTTGCTTGCGTACAAGAAGGACATGGGTTTGCTGGGTGCTGGTTCGAATGCGCCAACGCCACAAGCTTTGCCGGCAGAAGGCGAGACTTCCAGAAGCGGCAACAATGGCGCGGGCTGAAACGAGTTCTTCATGTACTGAAAAATCTGCGTTGTGAGTCGCGAAAAGTTTATGGCCGAATTTCCCAAGATTGATCTCAAGTATCTGAAAGAAGCATTTAAAGAGCCCATAAACTTTTGGGGAATGGCCGGCTTTGCTGTCGCAACCGCTTACGTCCAGGACATCACACCGCTTGTTGCCGCTTTGGCCGCAGAAACCCTTTATTTAGCAACCGTGCCAGCCAGTTCCATATATCGACGTCTTGTCGATCGCCGCGAAAAACAGCGCTTGCTGAAGTTGCGCGAACAGCAGCGCGAAGCTTTGATCAAGTTGTTTGACCCACGTGAGCGCGAGGCGGTCGAGTATCTGCGCTGGATGAAAAACCAGATCTATTCAAACTACAAGAAATTCACCGGCACCAAGCAGATCCCGCACAATATTGAAAGCCTGGATCAGCGTTGGGAAGATTTTGTCGATCTGTTGGACGTTTATCGTCGTCGCAAACATCACCTGCGTTCGATTAATCGCCAGGCTGTCCAGAACCAACTGGTGCAGGCTGAACGATCTGTCGCTGCCGCGAAAGACGATCGCGAACGACGTATTCAGCAGGCCAACGTAGAGATATTGAAAAGACGTGTTGCGGCTTTCAATGATATTGAGCGTTCGGTAAAACTAGTTGAAGGTCAGCTCCAGTCGATCGAAAACTTCTTTGGCCTGGTCAATGATCAGGTTGTGACACTGCCTACTCCGGAACGAGTTTCATCACTCGACTTCGAGCAACTCAGCGACTCGATCGCAATGACCAAGCAAATGCTCGAAGAGACTTCCGACACCTTCGCCGCCCTCGACCATCACAATCGCGAGATCGGCAATTACGAACTGTTAGTCTCAAATACTGGAACTGGTAAGTAGGCGTAGAGGCCGTTTTGGACGTGGTGCTTCGTGCTTAGTACTTTGTACCCCTTCGGCTTTGCCGCCTGTTGTGAGGCATGGCTTTGCCTTGCCGTTTCAGGTTCGTTTTTGTTCTGTGCTGCGCCCTCTTTTTAGCCGTGATTAAAATAGCGCGTGAAATAATATCCGTGGCGAAGGGCATAGCCCCAGTTTTAGTCGGCGTTCTAAACGGAAAGGCGAAGCCATTCCTCACAACAGGCGGCGAAGCCGAGTCGGAAGTTCAAAGCACAAAGCACAAAGTCCAAAGCACAGCTCCAACCCACCGCTGCATCACTAAAAACATCTATTCATCAGCAATTTACTACTTAATGTTACGGCTGAAGGAATACACTCTATAGCATTGAAAAAAAACATGGCCACAAGATATTGACACTGGCCGGTCAAAGGAGTATATTCCGCTCCGCTTGAGACGAAGTGGGTAACTGGTGCAGCGGCGGACCCCCTAAGCTGCTCTTCCAGACATGGCATTTGTCGCTTTTGGAATAGAGCCAACCGGAGTATCAGCAAAACAGTCAAACTTAACGCCGCTGCGTAGCAATACGCCAAGGCACTCCCGTTTTTGAAATTCGATTTGCTCGCGGGCTCCCTCCGTGAGAAAGGCAGATAAGATGAGCGCAGCTTTCGGCAAAAAAGTTACTAATACCGTCAGTTCACCTGCAGTTACTCCGCGTCGAAAGTCGCAAGAGCTGGGATTAAACGCCAAAAAGGTTATTAGCAAGCGTTACTCGCTCAAGGACTCAAAGGGACGTCCGATTGAAGAGTGGACAGACATCGTGCGCCGGGTTGTCGGACACGTCTCAGCAGCCGAAAGTGGTGAAAAGCGTGACAAATTTTTCGCGGCGATGAGCGAAGTAATGCTCAACCGCGAGTTTGTTCCGAATACCCCGTGCCTGGTAAACGCTGGTAAAGCAAACGGACAACTCGCTGCCTGTTTTGTTCTTGAAGTGCCGGACTCGCTCCAGGGCATCATGGACCACGCAAAAGCCGCCGCCACCATTCATCAAACCGGCGGCGGAACCGGAATGACTTACGAATTTCTGCGTCCGTCAGGCGCCATGGTTAGTTCGGCGACGGGTGTTGCCTCGGGCCCGGTCTCGTTCATGAATATCGTCAATCAGGTGACTGACGTTGTGAAACAAGGCGGTGTGCGACGCGGCGCCAACATGGGGATGATGCGTGTGACGCACCCTGACGTGTTGCGCTTCATTCATGCGAAGAACGATCAGCACTCGCTTACTAATTTCAATATCTCCGTAAACGTCACCGATAAGTTTTTGAAAGCCGTCGATAACAACGAATGGTTCCAACTCGATTTCAACGGCGAATCATGGACCGATTCGATTTACGATCCGGTCAGCGACAGCGATTATGTCATTTACCGCCGTCCCGATGGTTCGACAGTTACTTTCTGTGATCGTCAGGCTTTCGTGACTGCCGATCTTTCCGACTGCACTATCGAAGAAGCCCCGCGACCGGGAATGATCTTCGCCCCTGACATTTGGAATCGCATCGTCGCGAGTGCCCATAAATATGCCGAGCCTGGCATTGCCTTCATCGATGAAGTGAATCGTCACAATCACATGATGGAGTCGATGGGGCCGATTTACTCTTGCAACCCCTGCGGTGAACAGTTCCTCCACTTTTCAAACTCCTGCAACTTAGGCTCAATCGATCTGGCCAAGTTTTACGATGCAGAAAAACGGGTCGATTGGGATCGTCTTCGCAACGTCACTCATCTCTGCACTCGTTTTCTCGACAACGTTATCGACACTTGTGCGTGGCCGTTGCCGGAAATCAATGATGTGGTCAGTCGTACTCGTCCCGTTGGCCTCGGCATCATGGGTTTTGCCGATCTCTGTTTGAACCTCAACGTTACTTATGGTTCCCCCGCGTCGATTGATCTCATGGATGAAGTGATGGGGTTTGTTCGGCGCGAGTCGTGGATGGAAAGTATTCGACTCGGAGCAGAGAAGGGAACGTTCCCGGAGTTCGAGCCGAATCGTGAAGCGTATACAGATTTTCTTTACAACCAGATCGGAATTCCTAAAGACATTCCGTTAACACCACGTAACTACGAAGTCACTACTATTGCACCAACTGGAACGATCTCGCTGGTTGCTGAAACTTCCTCAGGCATTGAACCGAATTTCTCGTGGGCCTATGTGCGCAAAGACACGCTCGGCACACGTACCTACGTTCATACGCTTGCCGCCAACGCGTTGGGAGTTGATGTGGACCAGTGTGATCAGGAGTCGATAGATGCTGCGGCAGCTTATGTCGTTGAACACGAACATGAGTTGCCGCCGCATTTTATCTCGGCGATGAATATCAGCGCTGAGCAGCACGTTCATGTGCTCGCGGCTGCTCAGCGCAACGTCGATAACAGTGTGTCGAAGACCTGCAACGGTGCGGTGAACGATACGGTGGAATCGGTTGATGCGTTGTATCGACTTGGTCGCCAGCTTGGTTGCAAAGCTGTCAGTTACTATCGCGATGGTTCGCGTGAAGGTCAGGTGTTGACGTCGATGAAAGCGGAAGAACCGAAAGGCGAAGTTGCCTGTAATCCGGAAGCGGTTGTTGAACCGGTATCAGAGACAGTGAATCTGGAAGAGATAACTGCAGCGGATGAGACTTCGGCGCGCCAGGACGCGATTGCGCGAGAACATTCGGAAGGCATGAGCGCCCCGGCAGTAACTGCGATTCGCATCGAGCGTCCACGCGAACTCAAAGGCGCAACCTGGCAGATTCCATTCGACGGTCAGAATCTCTACGTCACTGTCAATCATGATGGCAAGATGATCCAGGAAGTTTTTGCTACTGGTCCAATCAGTGGCGGTGTGGGTCTGCTTGCTTCGAAGATGTTGCGCGGTGGATTCGACGCTGCTGAAGTAGCCTACAGCTTAAACAAAGTCACCGGCACACACGCGGTGTGGTTCAATGAGCGACTACTCACGTCACCAGAACAGGCAGTTGCGGAGTGTATCCTGATCACGAACCGTCGCGTTCAGGATCTTCCTGATTCGGCACGCGCAGTTGGTAAGCAAATCGCTAAAACCCCAGATCCCCCAATCACCGGCGCCATCATGTCCAACATGATCGGCGTCTGCCCCGAATGCCACGGACAGTTGGAGCATGCAAGTGGTTGTGATTTCTGCCGTGACTGTGGTTTTAGTAAGTGTAAGTAAGTGCCTAGTTCGTATCCCCGGTTGACTTAAAGTGTTGCCTTTCAAGCGTTAAAAGTTGACCGGGTATACGAAATTTGCTCTATTTTCCTCCAAGAAGAAAATCGCCTCGTCCGCTTCCTTTGAAACGTCCTAGTCGCTTTCCACCTGCATTTTCTTCCTTGCGCAAGCAGCTCTTAAATACGTCCGCAGCGTAGGCTGTTGTTTTGAAGACATAGACGAGTGAACGAACAGGACTTCGGCTGAGACGTTTAGCTTAATTGTTAGGCGACGGGTTGAATGAAGTCGGGCCTCCGTTCAACCCCTTCCGTTAGGTCGCGATGGATCCTTTCTCGTATCGCTTAGAGGCAGCGGATCATCTGAACCTGATCCTGAATCGCATCGGCTTTGCCTTGTGGCAGATCCAAGAATTGGAATCTGTCGCTGCAAATTACTTCGTCCTGTTGATTCAGGCCCAAAAAGGCATGGGCTTGGAGGCTGGGAATCTTCTCATCGAGAAGGCCAAGAAGAAAACTTTCGGCGCTACTGTGCGTCGGCTTGCTGAAGCTGGATTGTTAACATCGCAGCTCGAACGCCGCCTCAACGATCTTTTGGCTGAACGCAACTGGTTAGTTCACGGGTCTCGCGAGGCGAGCCGAAGTGCGCCGTATAATGACGCGGCTGTAACTAGGCTCCTAGATCGTATAGATGGAATCGCCGAACAATCGCTCGCGTTACTACGAGAGATCGGCGAACTCGTAGAAGCGTTTGCAAAGAAGCATGGAACTACCGAGGAGTATATTGCGGAAACCTCAAAGCATCTGTTGGACGAGTGGCGCTACGGAGATGAAGCATAGCAACTCGCCGTTGTGCGGCTTCGTCGGCCGCTAGGAGGAAGGCACGATGGTCACCAAGATTAAATTCCCAATGAATGAAATTGAATGCGTGGATATTCCGACGATGTACGAAATGTCTGACTTGGAGTATCGAGAATTTCTTCGCGAAGGTGAACTTGGAGGACTGATGCGTTTACACGCATTATGAAGTGTGCCGTTTCTGAATCGATAGCAGGATCAAAAGTTAGTTCTATAAACATCTTGCAGCCTGAGTGCGTTTTCCATAATATTCCGTCCTGCCTGTCCGACTGCTTTATAAGCTCTCATTAGGAGATCCCCCATGCCTGACACGTACGAACTTGGAAGCATCCCGCCGATATCAGTGTGGGAAGGCCAGACTGTGAAGTTTTCGGTGAGGCGCAATAGCGGCGCGGCCGATTTCGTCATGGACGTTAAGCCCGCGCCAAAGGGCAGGATTGCGATCGATAAATTAAAGGGTGATTTTAGTTATACGCCGGCAGCGGAAGATCGAGACGAGTTAACGATCTCGCTGCAAGCGGGCGACGGCCGGTTGGATAAGCAGACATTTACCATCACACCGCAGCCACGCCTCGCGTCGGACTTCACCACGATCGAACACGTCTCGCAGCCACCTGATCCAGCCAGCCGGATCTACACGAACTTCGCCGAGGTCGCGGCCGGAAAACTCATCTTCAACAACACGACCGACTTCGACAAAGAAGCTGACGCCCAGATTGAGACCAAACACGTCACCGTCTCAGGCGTGCGGCTTGTTTTTGAGCAAAGCAATGATGCGGGCTCACTGTACAAAAGAATCAATGGTCGGACAGACCTCCGAGAACTAACTATCTGCGCTGACGAAGTAATCTTTCGCACTGAACTAAACGTGCCGGGCACTGATGTCGCGATCTACGCACGGTCGTTAAAATTCGAACGCGGTGGTCGCATCAACACTACGCCTTTGTCAGTAAAGACCACCGCACAAAAACGAGACGTAGGTCTAAGAGGACAAAACGCCGGCAACGTTTACCTGTTGGCCCATAAGACCGAAGTGCAGAGTGATGGACCATGCGTAATCATGAACGGGGGCGACGGCCAGCCTGCGCGCCTCGGTCGCAAAGGCAAAGACGGCGTATCTAAAGCGGAGTGGGACGGAAGGTACTACGCAAAGGCTGGTGTAGAGGCCCTTGGGAAATGGTTTGATGTTTCGGGCACGATTCGGGAGAAGGGAAGAGGTCACAAAGCAGTAAGCGCGGAGATTTGGAGGCAGGCAGGTCTTTCAAAAGAATACAAGGAGCAGACCATAGTCGGATCTGCCGTCAAAAACGATCTCGACGCAACGAAGGAAGTGCCCACGAACGGCACGGGACCCGATCCTTATCCGGGCCGTCCCGGGCATGGCGGCGACGGCGGCAGAATGTTTACCAACGTGCCGGCCGGTTTACGGATCGAATGGAAAGCGGGCAAGCCGGGAAAAATGGCCGATAACATAGAAGGTACAAAGGCCGGCGAGCCAAGAAAATGGTGCGTGATGAAGTGCCAGTACCATGCAAACACAGTTGACCCGGACATCTTCGCGACTTTCGTCATGTTAAGTGGCGAGACATACGATGGCCCAGGCGCTGTCGCTCCGGGAGTAAATCCGGACACGCCCAACGCCAAAGATGGTTTGATGACCGGTGTCGAATCCTACACGTGGGGTTGGTTGCATCCCGCAATGGCGCGCGCGTTTATTCCTTACGCTCACGATCTAATGTTGGCCGGTCACACCAAAGATTTAGTGGATCTGCTCAAGTTGTACCGCGATACGGCTGCTGAGGTCGTGCATCGCGGAGGCTTTGTTTACAAAGACAATCCCGCAAACCAACAGGATAAGTTTCTCACTTCGACTTTGGAGGACGAACTCAGCGCGCTCATCCGGCGCGTTGAAGGTCCTTACGACTATTTCGGTAATCCGGCCGGCTGGGTACCGATGCTTTCGTTCCAGGCAAATAAAACTCTCTTCGAGAATGAACTGGGCGACTCGATCAAAGCAATGTTCCTGGCCCACTGGATCGAGCACACTCAACTGCGCCAACAAAAAGCTGCGGCCGCTCTCGACAAAGCGATAACAACTTTGCGAACTGAGTGTGATGAAGCGTTGGAGGATTACGCCGCCGCTCAGCTTCAGGTCGACGATCTTCAGAGTCGTGTCAACCAGATCACTAACGAACTTCACCTGGCCCAACAAGCACTGGAAGCCACCGAATCACGAACTAAACAGCAGATCCAAAACGACGCGAAGATTGAGCACATACTGCGATCTTCAGGAAAGATTCTCGGCGGAATCCTGCAACTTATCCCGGTGGGCCAACCGGTCGCCGGCGCGTTTGGAAAGTCATTCACCGCGCTGGCTGATATAGATCTCGAGCACCCAAAGGACAGCGCGGGCAAGGTGCTTGGTCCGTTGGCGAAGGTTGCCGGACAAAAATTTGCCGACAAAGCAAAGAAGGTTTTTAGCGAACTGAAGTCGGCCAAAGAGAAGGAAGAGACCGAGGAACAGAAGGAATTCAACAAAGCGGTAGCGGAAGAGAGACTCGAAAAGAAAGTCGAGCAGTTCCTCGAAGAAGAGAAAGAGGCGCAGGACCAAATCATCAAGGCGCTATCAGACTTCGCTGTTCCCGAAGAGGAGATTGAAGAGCGGCTGGAGAAAATCCTCGCGGATTGTCCCGCTTACAAGAAAGACATCGAGGAGATAAAGAGACTCAACAAGAAGAAGGCCCTCTTCACTGAAGAGCTGCTCGCTGCGCTGCAAACAATTGAGGACGCCACGACGACGTTGGTCAAGAACCAACTCGCTCTGATCAAGCTGCGTAGTCAACTCGATGTTGCTCTGGCGGGACTTAATGTCGAAGCGTTGCAAGCCGTCCGCGGCATGGGCCAACGCGCGCGCGATCGTCTGTTGCTTTATCAATATTATCTGGTCAAGTCTTATCAGTACCTGATGCTGGAAGATTTGCCGCTGATAGATTATCGGTGCCAAAAACTGTTCGACTCGTTCGTCTCAGTGCTGACCAAAAATTCGGGACGGGATGTCACTCTAAATCCACTCGCGGAGAGTACTGACGGCATGCTCAACGACAAGCAATTTGAGGCCGTCAGTACTGTTTTCAAGAACCAACTGCGCGACATCGCTGCCAAAATTATCGATTGGTACCAGAAGCATCCTCCGCGACGTACGGGAACTTTGCCGGTGTCGCTTACCAACGAGCAGGTTGAAATTCTTAACGCGCAAGGGCACTACGAACTGGACTTGCTGCCACGCCTGGATCGCCAGCGAGAAGACATCCGGATTACTAGCGTCGAGACCGACTCGGTCAAACTCTCTTCTCCGCTACCTGCAAAGACAGTCGGATTTAGTTTGACTTATCGTCATGACGGCGTTTCGAAAATTCGCAGCGGCGGGTTGCTTTATCTCTTTCGCAGTGGTCAATACCGAGTCACGGGAGACGGAGAAGCATCGGCCGATCAATACCGAAACGATAAGATCCACTGGGCTTCCGACATCAAGTACAACGCGACCGAGGAGAAAGAATCGAAACGCTTGAGCATTACGGAAACCCAGGTCGACAAAGAAGAGCAGTCGCTCGTGTGGCAGTTGATCTCGGGGAACCAGGATGAGAAAAATCCTTTGGTCAGTTTTCGTCCTTCCGCATGGACGCGATTACTGATAACGCGGTCAGGCGAATATGACGGAAAGATTAGCGACCTCACGCTGAAGATCAATTTTGTAGGTCACCTTCTGCATGATCGTCTGCGGACAGTTGTCGTGCGCGGATCTGACGAGATACAACCGCTGATTCGTTGTACGCCGAACGACGTCAACGAATGTGGCGATGGTTACGGCAGCTTCGTGCGCACTTTCGATAGCCTGGTCCATAACCCGGTGACACTTAAGGCGCCAGCACGTTATGGACAGCGATCGTTTGTTGGTTGGCGCATGGGAACGAGTGGCGGCGTCGCCTCTTCGGACCCAACGTTAATTTTGAAACTGGACAAAAAGGATTATTTAATCGAACCGGTTTATTCGGCACTTGAGTTTGTGCCCACCAATCAAGCCAATGAAAAGTGGCCGCCCTGTCCGGTCGGTTGGAAGTTCTTTGATTGGCTCCTGGTGAATAGCTCGAAAGTTCCTTTCACCATCACACGGCTTGCCTGGGAGCCGTTGCACAAGACGTTTCCTGACGGAATTTCTCCAACAGTAAACGAGCCACAGGGATCTGAGCATATCCAGTTATCGTTTGAGCGATTGATGTTGACACCCGGCGAGTCGGCTAAGGTCTCAGTCTGCATCAATCCGACCGCGCCCGATGACGCCGAGATCGGATTTGGCTGGAACCTCGAGAATCTTCACTACGCGGTTTTTGCTAAGGCCAGGTTTGGGGACCTTTCGATGACGCGAAAGAGGACCATCGGACAGGGCGGCTGGAGCGGAACCGATGAGATGTTCGACGTAGACATAGCCAACCGGACGCTGACGTTTCGAGCTTAGGCCAATTTCGATCAACAGAGCGGCGGACTTTACGCGTAGAAGTTCGCGCGCCGATCAACAACCGCAACAGGGTTGTTCCTTTGATCCCCACGACGGACTAAGACTCGCCGCGAGTGGTGAACGTGACAAGTCAGAGTGGACGGCTACCAGCGTGAGTATCAACTCGCTCTAGGCCCAAAATGTGAATCCAGGCGTTGCTGAACAAACCGAGAAGCGCCGGCCTGCGTAGCGGGTATCGCGTCTGGAGTGGGATTGGAAGGCTGAGTGATTTCGAGAACTCCCATAAGCATCTCCTGTTGAATGTCGTCCAGCGGAAGGTCGCCTGGATCACTTGGAGTGACTGCGTCCAGAGCGTGCATGACCGGACCTATTGCGACTTCAGGAAGCTGTTGTGGTGTGTCGGTGCGAGGCGCGGTCAAATCATTGAAAAGATGTTCGAACGTATTAGCTTGCCTGTCACGTGCGGTCAAAAAGTCTGAAAGACCGAAGAGTTTCTTTACGGTAGCGAGTATCGAAGTGTGCTGAAAACGCTCAGATACCACGATTCCTTTCTTAACCAAAGGCGAGGCGAGGAGCGCCGGGACACGCGGGCCCAGGCGTTTGAAATCGAATGCCGGTGTAAACAGATGAGTAGACTGAACTGGTTTGGCATTAATTCCATCCGGATTATTCACTCCGTCTGAAGGCGGAGGTACGTGGTCGAAGAAGCCGCCATGCTCGTCATAAGTGACGATGAGTGCCGTCTGGTTCCAGAGATTGATGTTACTTCGTAGCGTGTTATAAACCTGCGCGATTAATCGGTCCCCAGGTCGCAGATCCCGCGGAGCATGTTGGTCGCTCTGCGCGCCGTTGTTATTGAAAAAGCGCGGGAAGATGAACGAGTAATTGGGAAGTTGATTGTTAGCGACATCGTTGGCAAACCGGGGTTCAAAACGCCTGAAGTTCTGAGGATTCGTATGAGTACCGGGAAACTGAGTACGCACTTCATTTAGGTCGAAGTCATAAGTCGCCCAGGTTAATCCTGCCTGCTCGATGTGGTTGTAAATGGTCTGAGTGTTTGGGAACTGTTGCTTGAATACGTTGCGGGCGTTGCCGATGGAAGTTGCCGCATGCATGTAGAGGCGGTTCGGATCGGTCGAGCTGGGCACTTCGCAGAACCAGTGATCGAACAGACAAAAATTATCCGCGAGGGCCTCGATGGCCGGTAGTGAGCCGGGACTGAAAGACTGCATTACGACGCCGACATCGGTCTTGGTCGGTTGACTACTGAACCCTAGCAGTTCTTTCTGATAACTTGCCGCAAACCCGTTGTTCCTGGGCTTCTCACCAACTGCCGGGTTGGATTCGTGACCGAAAAGCTGGAGGTTGACGGCCGCGAGATTATGATCGGGTCCGCCACCGAGATTTATTTGAAAAGGCGCTCCCTGTCCTACAGTGATCCTGGGATTCGCAGCGGAGCTGGCGGCTGCAGGGGTCAGCAGGTTGAACTCGCTGCCGGAAAGACCTTCAACGCCCTTCCGGAATCCGAAGATTTGATCGAAGGAATGGTTCGAGCATCAGGACAACAACATGTTTAATTCTTCCTTGAATCGCCATGGTACGAATCCTCCGGCAGTTGATTAATTTCTTGTATGCGAGAGCTCAGGTGTATGCCCGAGCTACAAGGGCAAACGATTGAAGTGATACAGGTATGCGGACTGCCCGCACGATGATCTCCACTTTGCCCGGGGCAACATTCTCGAAAACAATTTGCTCGACGTTGTTCGTGCGATCGAAATCGCTCGAACCTTCCGGCATGTTGCCGTGACGTTCCACGCCATTAAGGTCCCGGGCAATTAGATCCAGGTCATTCTGAAGCGCTTCACCCGGAGGGTCAGTCCACACCAAAGTCACTTTCAATCCCCGAGCGCCTGGTGGAACAGAAAAGATGTGTTCGGCTTCATCTCCCACATCAAGTTCATCATCTTCGTCCCAGAAGGCCGTCAACGTATCGGCGGCAGGAGGACAGAGAGATTGGGCCAAGTTCACCAGTCCGAAGCCTTCCGACTCATTAGGGACTGGTGGCAGTTCCGGAGGAACATACTGTCCGGTTAAAGGAATGGCTCCGTTAATCAACATCGCTTTTACCAGGGCAGCGCTTGGGAGCACTCCGCGTCTCACGCGGAATGACTCACGCACTACTGCAGCGCAACCGGCGACGAGCGGTGTTGCCATACTGGTGCCGGCGTCAAACATGTAATCGCTGTCAGGCGATAAACCCCAAATCGGGTTAGCCTTAGCAAGCCTTGACTTAGCGACAGGATGGTTGAGCCGGGGGCGACTACGTCGGGTTTGATGCGATGATCACGAGTAGGACCACGACTACTGAACGCCGCCACTCCCGCTGGATTGTTGGAAATGGGGTCGGAAGCAATCGGATTTACGGGAAAGCGCGATGCGCTCAAACCGTGGTATGTGAGAGCGAGGGGTCGTCTACTTTCAGACGCTCCGACGGAGATACAATTTTTCGCTGTGCTGGGCGCCCCTACTGAGCCCGGAGCGATTTTGCCTGTGGCTGCGCGATCAGCGCCATCGTTACCCGCCGAGAAGCAGATGACACAGTCCCGATGGTTCCAGACGAACTCATCAACCCCCCGGGACTGTTGTGAGTAGCTCCCGTCTCCAACGACATCGCCCCACGAGTTCGAATGCACGCGAGCCCCGTCATTTGTGTAAGGTTGATCGAAGAGATTGTTCAAATCGATCGGAAGTTTCAAACCGCCGTTACCATTTAGCACCGACTGGAGGACAAGCTTTGCTCTCGGGGCCGTGCCTCTGATAGGCGTACCGCCTGTAAGGACTCCGTCACCCAGCGCGGATCCAGAGACGTGGGTTCCGTGACCGTGCGGGTCGCTTGCGGTTGTTCTTGCGAGGGGGTATAGCTTCAATACTCTCCCGGAAAACGCCGGATGGATATTCTGTGGGTCACCACTATCAAGGCCAGTGTCGCATATCGCGATTACTTCATCTTCTCCGGCTAAACCGTGAGGGTTTGTCTGGACGGAATCCGCCTGAATCAGATCTAACGCTACATCGTTGTTTAGCTTCAGGCCCGAGAATTCCTCAATGTGCCGGACTGAATCTAATTCCGCGAGCCGTTCGATACGCCCTGGCGAGATGGTTAACCGCGCCTTTTGTCCTTCAATGTCTATTGACGATCCATCCAGGCCGGTTACCTCAGCAATTTGTTCACGAACGTCGGCGGCATTAACGTTACGGTGCAGCACTACTTCCACTGTTTTGAGATCGTGCGACAAGGGATCAGTCTCCGAAGTCGCTGTCGAGAGTGCATTGACAACCCGGGGCGTCCTAGCGTCAGGCCCATGCGCTTTTAGAACCGGCTCAACCTTAACTTGCTTCGGGTAGATACCGGCCCAGGCGACGTAAGGAAGTTGTCGAATCGGTGCGAGATTATGCGGTCGATAGCTGGCAATGTAAGTTTCATCGGGCACATACTCCAAGATCGTGACATCCAGATCCTTGAGTTGCCGCTTTTGGTCTTTCGTCAGCGGCTCTTTTACCTGCACGAGAATGTAGTTGGAATCCGAAACGTCTTCACTGTCCAGGCCGAACTCGTGAAGTGCCGCTGTTTGGGTGAGAGGATCGAGTGAGTTTCCGTTGATAGTGATTGTTGTCATAGCTTCTCCTTAATATCGGAATGCGCGGCTCGTTAGTGTTCAAGTTCTAGCGTTCTGTCGGATGTGCCGAGGTTGGTCGGCTGATTTCGCGGGTAACTAAGTGGCTAACTTGAATTGCGGTCCGTAAACACCATTTCCCTCCGGTAGTGGGATATGCATGAGGGCCACCGCAAGGGTCTCAAGTCCACGCATCGCACCGATGGCTTTACCTAATTCACTTTTATTGCCGCTTGCCCATGCACTCTGAAGGAAATTGAGCACCTTCATAAACTGCGCGTCGAAAGCCTGCAAAGCGTTCTTGGCTTCCTGAGACGGCGATGGGTAGCCGCCCGCTGGAATAGGCAACATTGGGTAAACGTCGGGAAACGGAATACATTTCCCTGTGTACTGCCACTTGCCATCTTTATACTCCAGCTCATTGCCATGCCATATCTCTGCATACTTGTAGTAATGAGCAAGCTCGCCTCCGAAGTCCGGCGCCGTTGGCAACTGTGATGTTCCTTCGCCCTGTTGCTTGATCTCATTGATCGCCTTTTCAACTTCGGCAATTGAAGTGATAGCGTAGAGGTCGTTATCGCCAACCATCCCTGTGAGCTGATTCTTCCCGGTGATTGGTGGAGATAGATCTTTGAAAGCTGTCAGGATCGCGTTATAGAAAGCGCCGATAGTTGTATATGTTTCACCCAGGGCCATAACTATTGGACCACTTTCGGGGTATTCAATCTCCATGAAAACATCTTTTAGATAGTCTTTTGATAATCCGGCGAGATACACAGTTAGTGCCGGCCGGACTCCGCCCGGCAATGGCCCCGGATAAGCAGGCAGAGAAGTATTGATTTGCGGTATGCCGCCAATAGTCGTGAGCATGTTACAGGCCAGGCCCATGTGCAGCATTTCCTCGAGTCCGATGCCGTCAATCAATTGGTATGCGGGCTCGCTTTGATTCTTTATTGACCAAAGAGCACAGAGATATGGAGGCAGGGTTGAAAGTTCCACCTCAATCGCGGATTGGAGGCTGTTTTTCAACCAATTCAAATCGCGCCTCTCTTCAGGAACTTGCATCAATTCAACGATAGTTTTATTCATGACAGTGACCTCAGGTGATCGCTTCCGTATTACAGGCGTTTATATTTTAGATGAGACTCAAAATGGAATGGGAATAATGCGAAAAACGTTTCAGCGAGTGAGTGTTTCCGTTGGTATTTAACACAGAAAAACCCCAAAATACTTGAGTATTCTATTGATCGCTGTTAGCGCGGTTTGGGCTGCTTGTCTTTTCACTGGCTCTGCAACAATCGCAGCGACTTTCACGACGGTTTTGATTACTGGGGATGTGCTGATCATGTCGCTTGGGTAGGTGGACCAGCGCGGCAAGGTTCAGTGACTGGCCCCACACAGCAGACGTCAGGTTTGGCTTGAACAATAGAAGGGAATTTAGTGCCGGGCCTGACCACCACCACCAAGTTAACTCAATGAGAACGTTACTAAGTCCTTCACAATGATGACGGCTGAAGCCACCAGCACCAGTACTCAGACCGTTAGTGAGTTACCTATTGACAAACAAAAATCCGGCGACTAAAGTTCCCGCGCTTCAGTACAACGTTCACCGCTAACGAGCCCGCTACCGTTAGTCTTATGACGCCGCGCTGATCTGCTCTGTAACCGAGAACTTCGCCGAGCTTTCGCCTAAGTTCTAACCCACAATTTTTGTCTCCGCTTCGACCCCCGACGAAGAAGTGGACTGCCCAGGCATCTGTGTGCCGAGAAAACTTTTCTAAGGAGATTCCCGTCATGACCAAGTACCGTCTTGTCCTCAATTTGTTTGCTTTGCTTATTTTCACACTCGCAACTGCTTCGCTGGTCCAGGCGCAAGCTACCCGTACCTGGGTATCAGGTGTCGGTGACGATGCAAACCCCTGCAGCAGAACTGCCCCTTGCAAAACGTTTGCAGGCGCAATTTCCAAGACCGCAAGCGGCGGCGAAATTGATGCGCTCGATCCAGGTGGTTTTGGACAGGTCACGATCACGAAAGCGATCACACTTGATGGCGGCGGTGGTCAGGGTTTCGCATCAATCCTCGTTAGCGCCGGCAATGGCATCAACGTCAACGCTGCTGGTGGATCAGTGACCCTCCGTCGATTGTCAATTCAGGGAGTCGGAGCGAGCGCCAATCGCGGCGTCAGCGCTACTAATGTGGCCAACCTCAACATCGAAGATGTCACCGTACAAGGCATGGTCAACGAAGGCGCATTCGTTAACCTGAGCTCGGGCGCAAATGTAAATGTCCGCAACTGTACTTTTAGAATCAACGGCTCGGCGGGTGGCGCAAATGGCGCCGGCTTTCGTGTAACTACCAGTGACGCAACGCAGGGCGCCGGTCACACGGTTTATGTAACGGTCGTAAACACTACCTCCGACAGCAACACGGAAGGCTATCGAATTGAAAACAACGTGCGTGCGACGATGTTCAATTCAGTCGCTTCAAACAATGCTTTGAACGGTTTCGACTGTTTCCCTGGCGCGCAGAATTCCGAAGTGAATCTGGAAAGCTGTGTCTCAGCAAACAACAAACAATGGGGCGTAGTCGTGTTTGACCGCGGTACTTTCCGCCTCTCAAACGCCACTATCGTTAACAATGCACTGATCGGTCTCAACGCCAACGGTACCGGCGCAATTCTGACCTACAGCAACAACAAGGTTCAGGGTAACGGATCAAACGGCTCCACTACGGGTACTGCTTCGCAGAATTAACGCCGCAACCGAACACTGACTCTTCACAGCGTGAAGATGACGTGAACGATCGCTAATGAAGCATCTCGTTAAGATTCCACCAACAGCTTCCAGAGAAGCATAGAAAGAAAGTGGGAACTCATATATGGAGCCAAATCATACCCCGCCTCGGTCTGCGAGTTGGCCCAAAGGAAAGTCGCCACGCAAGCGGCGATTAATCTGGGCACGACTGTCGGCGCCTCTGATAATGGCGGCTCTCATTGTCGCTATTCTCATCCCTGTTTCGTCTGCATCGTCATTGCGCCGGCTGATTAGCGCGACGAAACTTACAACTAAATCTACTGCTCGCTCGTTAACTTCAAGTCGAACGAATCGAGCGGCATTTGTTCCTGTGCCATTTACTGAAACGATCGAGACGTTCGCTGCAAACTGCACTACGCCAAAGACGTCATTCAATCTGGGCGATACGGTGTGCGCGAAAGTCACTGGCGCGCCAGGTGGCGGACTTTTTGCCGCGCGTCGTTTCCAATGGGCCAACACAGAACCGTTTGTGCTTCGTCAGACTGATATTTCGACGAGCACACAAACGGACTCATTCACTTTACCAACCACAAATACTTCTGACGTAAACGGAATTACTGTCGACAATCGTGGCGATTGGACCATCAGTTCGATGGATGTTTCAGATGGATCGCTGCGCGCCACGGCAGTGTTTTCAGTCAGAAATCCGGCGAGTGCGGCTGCGGATCTTAGCGTGACCGACGTGCCGCGGTTCGATTCCAGCTCTCCGGCAGCCGACAGTGACGTCGTCTTTATAGTTGAAGTCAAGAACGACGGACCTGACGCGGCTGCTAACGTTTCATTGACTAATGTTGTGCCCGCGGGAACAGATTTCGTTTCAGCCGCACAAACTGCCGGGCCAATATTTAATTGTGAAAACCCCTCGTCCGCCGGTCAGGGGACTTCGATTTGCACGATTAATAGTCTGGCAAGTGGAGCCACCGCGAGCTTCTCGTTTACTTACCATGTTGCCAGTGGAACTGCAGACGGTACGCAGATCAACGATACGGTAGATGTTTCAAGCGCAACCACTGAAAAGAATGCGACTGACAACTCTTCAACCGGTACCGCAGTTGTTACGACGCCTACCTGCACGATTACGCCACCGGCAGACATCGTTCAACAAAATGATCTGGATGCGTCTGGTCATGCACTGGGTGGCGCAACAATCACCTATGCTGATCCAACTACCAGTTCAAGTGTAACGCCGAGTAGCTGCGGCATCGTTACGTGTAGTCCTGCTTCGGGATCTTTCTTCCCGATTGGAACAACTACCGCCGTATGTAGTGATGGGGTAAACGCACCCGTTCACTTCAACGTTACGATCCAGGACACGGAAGCTCCAACGATCACTTGTCCGGCTGACGTAACGAGATTTGAAAATCCGGGCGGCTCGGGCGGAGCGCACGTTACCTATGACGATCCTGTCGCCGTTGATAACAGTGGCTCAGTAACAATCACGTCGGACCATCCATCCGGATCATTGTTCCCGGTTGGTACGACCACTGTTACTGAAACTGCTACCGACGCTGCAGGTCACACGGCAAGTTGTACCTTCAACGTGACGGTCAATCCTTCAAACTGCACGCTTGCATGTCCGGCCGATGTGGTCCAAACAGTTGCTGCCGGAGAAACGTCAGCGATTGTTAATTATCCGGATGCTACAACCACCGGAACATGCGGGACTGTTTCCTACAGTCAGGCATCAGGGACATCGTTCCCGCTCGGTACTACAATCGTGACGGTGACTGCGGAAAATGGTCAGTCGTGTACGTTCAACGTGATAGTGACCGGAGACACAACAGCACCGGTAATAACCTGTCCGGCTGACGTTACGGTTTCGGCCGCTGCGAATGCTTGCACAGCTTCTGCCACGATCACACCGGCAACAGCTACTGACAACGTCACCGCAGCTAACGAAATTCAGATCGGCGGGGTACGAAATGATGGTCTGCAGTTAACCGATCCTTACCCAATCGGCACAACGACGATCATCTGGACCGCGACTGATGGCGCAGGCAATTCTTCGACGTGCCAGCAAGTGGTCCACGTCAACGATGTCACGCCGCCTTCAATCACGGCTCCGCCAGGACAGACTGTTTTCGCCAATGAAAACTGTCAGGCTGAAGTCCCTGATTTCACGGGAAGCGCGATCACGTCCGACAGTTGTTCGGGTGGTGAGCCGATCGCTGTGACGCAGCAACCTACAGCGGGAACGCTGTTGGGTGTTGGTGTTCACACGATTACCCTGACCGCGACTGACGGTGCGGGCAATCAGGCGACTGCCACAACCACATTCGGTGTGGTCGATAACACACCGCCCACAATCACGCTCAATGGTCCAGCCGCAGTAACCGTCGAATGTCACACCAGCTTCAGCGATCCTGGCGCAACTGCGCAGGACAACTGTCGTGGTTCATTCGCGGCGACGGCGTCCGGAACAGTGAACGTAAATGTTCCCGGGACCTACACTGTGACGTACAACGCGAGTGACGCAGCAGGTAATGCTGGTTCGCCCGTGAGCCGTACAGTGACAGTTGTTGATACGACCGCTCCAACGATCACACTGAATGGCGCCAACCCGATGACGGTTGAATGCCATACCAGTTTCACCGATCCGGGAGCAATTGCTAACGATGGTTGCGCAGGTTCGTTTGCTGCCACCGCCTCGGGCACGGTCAACGTCAATACACCGGGAACTTACACGCTGACCTATCGCGCCACCGATCCGTCAGGTAACGTTGCAACACCAGTTACCCGCACGGTAAGGGTCGTCGATACAACTCCGCCAATAATCAATTTGAATACATTTGCGCCGTCGATGTGGCCCGCTAATCACAAGTACAAGTCATATCAAGTCACTGACTTTGTAACGGGGGCCAGCGATAGCTGCAATGTGTCACTTGGTGTTAGCGGCGTGGTTATCGAGAAGGTAACCAGCGACGAAATTGAGAACGGAAACGGTGACGGCAACACCGATGATGACATCATCATTGCCGCCAACTGTAAATCCGTTCAGTTGCGCGCCGAACGAGAGGGAGGAGGCGATGGAAGGGTTTATACAATTACCTTCAAGGTCACCGACTCCGCAGGGAATGTAGGACGCGCTACCGCGAAGGTGGTAGTGCCCCACAATCCTGGTGAAACTCCAGTCAACAGTGGAGTGCACTACACCGTCAACGGCACTTGTCCGTAGCGTTGCGGAGAACTAAGGCCGCGGATTCGTCATCACGGATCCGCGGCCAACGGTTCTGCAGGGTACGAATAGAGAGGAGTTTTCAGCAATGAAGAAGATACGTCTACTGATACTTGTTCTCGCTGTAACTGGCGCGTTGGCGTTGCCGTTTATTACTTCAGCACGGCACAGTTCGAGCGTGAACATCACGATTGTGAACAACTCGAATCGCGAGCTGGTCCACATTTATCTGTCGCACGTGGATCAGGATGATTGGGGCGGAAACCAGTTGGGTGAAGCCACGATTGGTCCGGGCCAGACGCAGACGCTTTCGGGGGTTTCCTGGGACGGCACTCAGATAAAGCTCAACGCCGAGGATCGTGATGGCTGTTTTCTGAGTCATGTTTCATCGGGATCCGGTAGCGATAACTGGACCGTTACCAATAATGATCCGGCTGATTGCGGCGGCAACGAGTAGTATTAACTGTCGAGGTTCTTCGCAGATTACATAGGTTGAGTGGAGCAGCTACCACCGACTTTACGTCGGTGGAGTCTCAGCTTCTCGCTAACTCGCTCGCTCGATACGTGCGGGATACCACCGACTTTATGTCGGTGGAGCTTCAGTTTCGGGCTAACTCGGACCACTCAAATACGTGCGGAGATACCACCGACTTTATGTCGGTGGAGCCTCAGTTTCGGGCTATGCTTTCCTTGCGCTATCGCAAGTTAGTCTATTAGCTCAAAATTGAGACTCCACCCGACATAAAGTCGGTGGTATCTCCGCAGGTATGGCGGTCCGAGTTAGCGAAAAGCTGAGGCTCCACCGACGTAAAGTCGGTGGTATCTCCAAGCACGTATGGTGGTCTGAGTTAGCTAGAAGCTGAGGCTCCACCGACATAAAGTCGGTGGTATCTCCGCACGTATGGAGCGGTTCGAGTTAGCGAAAAGCTGAAGCTCCACCCGACATAAAGTCGGTGGTATCCGCGCACGTATGGAGCGGTTCGAGTTAGCGAAAAGCTGAAGCTCCACCGACATAAAGTCGGTGGTATCTCCGCGCACGTATTGAGTGGTCTGAGTTAGCGAAAAGCTGAGACTCCACCCGACATAAAGTCGGTGGTATCTCCGCACGTATGGAGCGGAACCCAATTGTTTGTCGGAAACCTCTGACACTAATCAACGACTGACAAAAATTTCCTGCACTGACCATCTCAATCCTCAAGTCACGCATCTGAGCGTCTTCCCCCGACAAACACTAGTTCAAAAGCCTCGATCCGCTCCGCTAACCAAAATGGAACGCTCGTTGCGATAACGCTGCCGACCCAGCGCCTAATCGTGTGCTCGGCATTTAACTCATCCTTTAAGGAGTCTGTTTTGATTAAGAAATACTTTGCCTTTTCGCTTGCGGTCCTCGTTGTGACCTTGAGCCTGACTTTCCCCCAAAACATAACTGCGCAAACGCCCCAGGCAGTTGAAAAGATGCGTTCTAAAGTCCAATCCCTCTCGGTCAATCGAGACAAAAAGATCGAAGTGAAATTGAAGGACAATACGAAGTACAAGGGATTTATCACGTCAGTCGATCCCGATTCGTTCACTGTTTCTGATGTGAAGACTTCGCAATCACAGAAGTTCTCATATGCTGAAGTTCAGGATGTGAAAAAGGCTGGTGGCGGCATTTCAACGAAGACGTGGATAATTATCGGTGGCGTCGCCGCGGGAGCGATCATTACGTGGGCCATCGTCAAGCCGGCGTTCTGCGATGGTGGCGCGCAGACGCGTGGGATTTGTTAATGCGGATGTTAGTAGTTAGTGGTTAGTCGCATCAGCGGTCGTTAATATTGTTTCACCGCGAAGCGGTGACGTCCCAAAGCCCAGGGTTGCTTCAACCCTGGGAAAGCCGTGCGAAATGGGTAACAACCGCAACGCGGTTGCGCCCGCCCCAATCAACAACCCGTAACGTAATATACGAATCGGTCCAATTGAAACATGTGTGGTCCACACAGTGGACGCAACCCGTTCCGGGTTGGAACATGCGTCCTACAATTCCCTAGGGTTGAAACAACCCCAGGCTTTGGGGCGTCACCGCTTCGCGGTGAAACCGACTAACCTCTGGCCCCTGACCCCCAACCCCTATCTCCTGCTAGAATGCCTCGGCTTTCAAACCTGTCTGCCGAGGCATTTCCATGAAAATTCATAAACTTGCTTTCGTTCTGATCGTTTCTCTCACCTCTTTCTCTCACGCTCAAACGCTGGCGCCTGTGCCACAAATTCGCCCTGATCCTCCGGTCGGAACCGGGACCGTGGTCCTGAAAGCCGCACGACTCATCGATGGTACCGGCAGTGGTGTCATCAACAACGCGGTGGTTGTTGTCACCGATAACAACATCATCGCGGTCGGTACGAGTGGCAGCGTCAACATTCCTGCTAACGCCAGGGTCATCGATCTCGGCAACGTTACGCTACTTCCGGGTTTTATCGATGCCCACACTCATTTGATTGGACGCACCCTCGGCGATCCCGAAGGCGATACGGCAGCGGTCCGTGACTTCGCATCGTTTGGCGCGATACTCGGAGTTCGTAATGCGCGCGCTACTTTGCTGAATGGATTCACGAGTGTGCGTAACGTCGGAGCGGAAGGACGCTTCGACGACATGGCGTTGCGCAAGGCGATCAACGAAGGCTGGGTCATTGGACCAAGAATGGAATCAGCCGGTCACGCGTTGGGAATTCGTGGTGGACACTGTGACGAAAACGGCTATCGACCTGGTCTACTCGATCCAGGCATTGAAGATGGTGTCGCGGATGGTCCAGATCAAATTCGGGCTGCTGTTCGTTATCAGATTAAGTACGGTGCTGACGTGATCAAGACTTGCGCGACCGGCGGCGTCTTATCGGAAGGCGATGCGGTTGGCGCGACGCAATACAGTTTTGAGGAATTGAAAGCGCTCGTTGAGGAAGCCAACAAGCTCGACCGAAAAGTTGCAGCCCATGCGCATGGAACGGAAGGTATCAAGTTGGCTGTCAGGGCCGGCGTCGCTTCGATTGAGCACGGCTCTTTTCTCGACGAAGAAGGCGCGCGCATGATGAGAGAACGTGGCACCTTTCTGGTCCCCACCCTCTCCGCGGGCGAAGCGGTTGAGATTGCCGCAAAGAATGGTGTGCTGAAAGGACTTCGTGCAGAGAAAGCGTTGGCCGCTGCAACTGCGATGCGTCACGCAATCAAAATTGCGATTGCCAACAAAGTCCAAATTGCGTTGGGAACTGATGCTGGAGTTGTTCCGCACGGTTCAAACGCGCATGAGTTTGTGTTGATGGTTGAGTGGGGCGGCATGAGTAACATGGATTCGATCGTTGCCGGGACGTTGAATGCGGCGAAGCTACTCGGGTGGGACAAGCACCTTGGATCACTGCAAGCAGGGAAGTGGGCCGACATCGTTGCCGTTCAAGGCGATCCATCAAAAGACATTCACGTGATGCAGAATGTGACGTTCGTAATGAAGAACGGCGTTATCTATCGGCAGTAAAGATTGCTGCTGCTTTACTCTGCGTCTCTGCGTTTCTCCGCGTCTCTGTGTTGAATTGGCGTGCGTGTAATTGGATCATCGGGTTCAACACAGAGACGCAGAGAAGCGCAGAGACGCAGAGGCTTCTTTCACTTCCGCAGAGCGTAAGCTTATTGTCCGATATTAGATCTTGAAATTCATTACTGCCGGGTTTAATCTTGCTCCATGAGCGTTACTGAAATTATTAATCAATTGCCTCACCTTTCATTCGAAGATCGGCAGCTTTTAATCTCTGAAGCCCTTGAACTGGATGATCCTCCATTATCCGCTGTAGAAGAAGAGTTAGTAGAGCGGCGTCTCGCAGAACATCATCTGGATCCGAATTCCTCAATAGACATCGAAGAACTCAAGAGGCGCGTACTTTCTAGATAGGAATACAATGAAATGGAAAGTTGTTGCGCGTCCTCAAGCGCAAGTTGAGCTGTGTGAAGCCGCAGACTGGTACGACTCTAAGTCTCCTGGCCCTGGCGAGGAATTCATTCAGGCTGTTTTTGACGTCTTCGATGCGCTAACCATCAATCCGTTGTTACATCCCAGAAGACACGCCACCAGGAACATTCGTTGGCGATTCACAAAGCGTTTTCCGTATCGCGTGATCTATGAAGTAATTGATGGCGAACGTCAGGTGGTTGTTGCCGCGATACTTCACGTTGCCAGGCATCAATCAGTGTGGCAGCGACGATTTTCACCCAATTAGTGTGCGAAAATTTTTGTCACTTCACCTCGTCCCAGATTAGTGTGTGTTTCGTTTCCTTCAGAAACACCGACCCGACAACAAACGTAAGCGCTGCCACTGCGATGGGATAGTAAAGACCGGCGTAGATGTTTCCGGTTTCGGCGACGACTGCAAGTCCGATCACCGGCAGCAGTCCTCCAAATATTCCGTTACCTATGTGATAAGGAAGCGAGAGAGCTGTGTAGCGAATCTTGGCCGGAAATGCTTCAACCAGGTACGCAGCGATTGGTCCATAGACCATCGTCACAAACAATACCTGGATAAAAACTAAACCCACCAGTTTCCACGCCACCGGATTTGAAAGAAACGAACTCAGATTTGTGTAAGCCAGGACTGGTTTCGCAGCTTGCAGTTGTCCATCGACGAGCGTTTGCGGCGTTAATGAAGTGGCGCCAGTTTTATTCGGTAGAGACTTGACCGTCACAATCTCGGAGCCAGCCGCGCGCTGCATCGCGTGATAGATTGGTATATACGACAAGGCCGCCAACAAACATCCCGCCATCATGATCCACTTCCGACCGATGCGATCAGACAACGCTCCACTCAAAACAAAAAAGGGCATTGCAAACAACAACGCAATCGCGACGATATAGATTGCTGCAGTCGCATTAACGCTGAGAATATTTTGCAAGTAGAACAGGGCGTAAAACTGACCTGTGTACCAGACGACACCCTGACCAGCAGTTGCCCCGAAAAGTGAAATCAAAACGCGTTTCAAGTTTTCCCATTTTGTGAATGCTTCAATTAGCGGTTTGGCCGACGTCATGCCCGCAGCTTTCACGTGTTGGAAGATTGGCGACTCTTTCATCTTCATCCGAATGTAAAGCGAGATGCCGACCAGAAACAGCGAGAAGATGAAGGGTATGCGCCAGCCCCACGCGCTGAACGAAGCGGGAGTCATCGAGTTTTGCACGACGAGCACAACGACCAGAGACACAAACAGACCGAGCGTAGCTGTGATCTGAATGAAGCTCGTATAAAAGCCACGTCTCCGGTCGGGCACATGTTCAGCTACATAAACTGCTGCGCCGCCATACTCGCCACCCAGGGCCAGTCCCTGTAACACGCGAATCACGAGTAACAAAATCGGCGCCGCGATACCGGCCGTTGCGTAGGTTGGTAGAAAGCCAATCGAAGCTGTTGCGCCTCCCATGATCAAGAGCGTGACGAGGAACGCATATTTACGTCCGACAAGATCGCCAATCCGTCCAAAGAAGAGTGCACCAAGTGGTCTAACTATGAAGCCAACCGCAAAAGTTGAAAGGTAAGCGATGAGCGCGAGTGTGTCGTTGCCCGACGGGTAGAACAAAGGTGACAACTGTTTCGCGAGGCTGCCGAAAATATAGAAGTCGTACCACTCGATCATGGTGCCGACTGCCGAGGCTGCGATGACTTGCCAGATGCGATAGCTGTGGATTGGCACAGGGGAAGACGAAGCGTTTGGCATTAGGTTACGGTGCTCTCCGGTTAGTTAGTTGAAGACGTTTGTTATTTGTCCAGGCTTAAATCACTCAGACTTATTAGTTGTCCAGGAAGTAAATGATCGCCGCCACGGCTTCGCCGCCCGTGGTGAGGAATGGCTATGCCCTCCTACCAATCAAAAAGAAAAAGCTTCTGCAGCCGGAAGGCATAGCCATTCCTCACAACAGGTGGCCTAGCCGCTGGAACAGCTTACTGGCCAGTCGCACTCGGTGTCGCCTTAGTAGCTCTCGATGAATTTTTCGGAACCGGTTTCGTAGTCACGTACGTTCCCGGTTTCAAATTGTCGGTAAACAACTTCAATATCCGCTTGTATTCGTCAGCCCAACTCTCTTCGCGTTCGAAGCCATGATTCTCAACCGGATAGGGCGCGACGGACCAGTTTTCCTTTCGCAACTCGATCAATTTTTCAACTAGTCTCACGCTGTCCTGAAAGTTCACGTTGGTATCGACCATGCCATGACAGATCAACAACGCGCCTTTGAGTCCGTTTGCAAAATAGATCGGTGAACTTTGACGATACGCCTCAGCATCGCCCTGCGGCAGGTTCAAGATGTTTGCCGTGTAACCATTATCGTAGTGGGCCCAGTCGGTGACGGGACGCAACGCCGCGCCCGCCGCAAACGTGTCAGGCTCGGTAAACATCGCCATCAACGTAATGAATCCCCCATAACTGCCGCCGTAGAGACCAATGCGTTTTGGATCCACTCCATGTTCCTTGACCAGATAGTTGACTGCATCGATGTGGTCGCTCAGATCTTTTCCGCCCATGTGACGATAGATCCCCGTGCGCCAATCGCGACCATATCCGGCACTACCGCGATAGTCTATGTCCAGCACCAGAAAGCCGCGCTCCATCAGCAAGTGATGAAACATGTACTCGCGAAAATAAGAACTCCACCACCGATGAACATTCTGCAGATAGCCCGCGCCGTGTACGAAGAAAACAGCCGGGCCACCTTTCTTCCAGTTTGCCGGCGTGTAGATCCGACCGTAAACGGTTGCGCCATCACGCGCCTTAAAACTCACGATGCGTGGATCAATCCAATCGTAGGTAAAGAATTCAGGTATCGGTGAGGTCGTCACCGATTTCGACTCACTCGATCCTTGCGCTGGTTGGTTAGGCAGTAAATAAAGTTCGGGCGGTTTGTTGCTGTAGGAACGAATGTCGGCGAGCGTTGTTTCGTCCGGACTAATATCCACGTCGTTATTGCCGGGAAGCGTAGTGATTTTTGTTCGTGGTCCACCTGTTGTCGCCATGGAATAAAAATGCCGTTCGAATGGACTGCCTTCGCTTGAAGTAAAGTAGAACTTTGTCTTATCGCGCGAGAGGCGGACGTCGGAAACTTCAAACTGGCCGCTCGTAAGCTGGGTTGGTTCGCCGCCGTCGATTGAAACTGTGTAGAGATGTGCGAAGCCGTCACGTTCCGATTCGAAGTAGACGTGGTTGTTGTCCGGCAACCAACCAAGCGTGAAGATTCCCGGACCACCAATCCACGCATCATCGTGAAGTTGTGACAGTACTTTCGTTTTACCAGTCAAGGCATCAAGCAGGAGGATCCAGCGATCTTTGTTATCAGCAGAACGCGCCATCAACACGGCGTTCTTGCCATCTTCGGACCACTGCAATTGAAACAGTTGCACGTCGCGATCGCGGGGCCGGTTGCGTTCGGCTTGAGTGCGATTTTGTTCAGTATTTGTCTCGGCGCGTTGCGGTTGTTCGGTTGTTGCCTGTGTGGCCGGAAGTCGTTGTCCGTGATCGACGTTCTTTGTTTCGCCTGTTTCGACATCAATGATCACGAGTCGATTACGATTTTGGGGATCGCCTGCTTTGTTTCGACCAGGAATATCTTCGGTGTAGCCGGATTCGGTCACAAAGTTTGGAACTATGGTGCCGCGATTACCGGGCACAGGTTCATTGATCGAAGCGATCACGAACTTACCGCTCGGCGCCAGGTTGAGGCTCGCGACGTTTTGACCGGCAGGTAGATTGAACGGTTTATGCGTGTCGCGTTCTTTGCGTTTAGCTTCCTGCTCTTCACGTTGTTCGGCGCGCTCACGTACAGCATCGAGCAGACTTCGTTCTTCCTTCTTCATGAACTCCTGACCGGCGTTGCCCTGATTATTTCCAGATTGCTGGGCCGCGGCAGTCTGGCGGCCATTTTGTCCAGAACCACCGCCCGTGGGCGCCGGAGTTGGACCAGCCGTCGGGAGACGAATATCAGTCAACTGCTCGAGTGAACCACCGTCGAGAGACATGACGTAGAGATTGTTTTGTCGAGTGAAATAAATGCTTTTCTGATCGAAGGTGAAATGCGGGTTGGATTCGGGATCACTGGTTTTGATTAATGTTCTTCGTTCGTTCTTAACGTGATCGTAAATGTAGATGTTGCCCTCTTCAGCGAAGACTGTTTTGGTCCGGTCCTTCGACAACTCTCCGTTAGCAGGTGGCGCCAGCCGCGCTTCTTCATCAGTCAAACGACGCAGACCACTACCATCGCGATTAACAACATAAAGACTCATGTCCTTGAGTCGCGGTTCATCTGCCTGTTTCCAACGGAAGTAAAGTTTCTGGCTGTCCTGAGACCAGTAAGGCGTGGCCGGCGGATAACCAACCAATCGTGAGCCGCGCATGATGCTGTCGACTGTTAGCTCAAACTTCTTCGGGGGAGTTTGTTGGGCCAGCGTGATCGGGGCAACGACGATCGAGAAGAGGCAAAGGCTGACAGTCAGATAGCGTAGAAGTTTGGCATTCATACTTTGATGTTATCTCCCGCAACTCGTAGATGTGTGCTGTGTATAAAGCTGAGAAGGATTGGAGAATAGCATCGGGAGCTGAGGTTGGGAAGAAGGTGGGTGAGCGGGTGATGGGGAGACTGGGGGGAGATGGGGAGACAGGGTGATGGGGAGATGGGGTGACGGGGAGATGGGGTGATGGGGAGAGAGGGTGAGAGGGTGAGAGGGTGATGGGGTGATGGGGTGATGGG
>DATDMC010000052.1:0-58786 GCA_036518995.1 Pyrinomonadaceae bacterium
GAAGATGATCGGGGAGCAGGGGCCGGGGGTTAGGGGTTAGGGGTTAGGGGTTAGGGGTTCGGGGTTAGGGGTTAGGGGTTAGGGGTTAGGGGTTAGTTTAATCAATCGCCGGTGATTGATGATCCGAGATCGGATCGCAAACGGATTTTCACCGCAACGCGGTGACGGCCCAAAGCCCAGGGTTGCCTCAACCCTGGGTAGAGCGCGCGAATGTGATCAACCCGGAACGGGTTGCGTCCATGCGGAATAAATTGGACCGTGATTTGACACGACGAACCGCGGACGCAACCGCGTTGCGGTTGATGATTATTTCGACGTCGATCCCAGGGTTGAAACAACCCTGGGCTTTGGGACGTCACCGCGTTGCGGTGAAACCCCGTCGGCGATGTGATTATTGACTAATGACAAATGATCGATGACGAATGATCGGTGACCAATGATCGGTGACCAATGACCATTGATATCAACCACTAACTACTAACCCCTGACCCCTGGCCCCTAACTACTGACTACTAACCAACACTCCTATGCTCGAAATCAACGACCAACTTCGCCTGGATCTTTTGCGTGAGGCTCTTCCTTATATTCAACGCTTCCAGGGGCAGACTTTTGTGGTGAAACTGTCAGGCAAGGTTACCGAGAATGCTGACAATCTCGCCTCGCTGGCTGAAGAGTTGGCGCTGCTCCATCAAGTCGGCATTCATATTTGCGTGGTCCATGGTGGTGGCAAACAACTAAATGACCTGGCCATCAAACTCGGCGTTGAGCAAACAATAATCGAAGGGCGGCGTGTGACCGACGACGCGACCCTCGAAATGGCGAAGATGATCTTTGCCGGAAAAATCAACACCGACATCCTCGCTGCCTTACGACAACGAGGTATCGAAGCCGTAGGACTTTCCGGCGTTGACGGCAGCATCGTTCATGCCGAACGGCGTCCGCCCAAAGAGATTCTTAATAAAGAGACCGGCGAACGCGCCCACGTCGATTTCGGTCACGTTGGCGACGTCGTGCAAATAAACTCTCGTCTACTTACGGTGCTCCTCGATCATGGTTATCTGCCCGTAATTTCTTCACTCGGCGCCGACGATGAAGGCATGGTCTTTAACATCAACGCCGACACGATTGCTTCAGAAATTGCCATACAACTAAAGGCTGAGAAGTTAATCTTATTAAGCGACGTCGACGGAATTTACCTGAACCCAGCCGACCCAAAGACAAAACTAAGTTGCCTGTCCGCCGCCGAAGCAGACGAGTTGATAAGTTCCGGCGCCGCCACCGGCGGAATGATTCCCAAGCTACAAAGCATCACCGCATTGTTACGGCGTGGTGTTCACAGCGCACACGTCATCAGCGGCGCCAATCGTAATGCACTCCTTTCCGAAATCTTCACCGACAAGGGGACAGGAACGATGTTGGTAGCGTGAACCCATTGAAGATTGAAGATTTCAGATTTCGGAGTCGGATTGCCTCTTTATGGACATGTGGCACTCCTACGGAGCGCAAGACCATTAACCGCGCAAGGCTATAATATTTCACTCGCTACGGAGCGAAGAATATTTCGTCGGTACGCCGAGTCTCATCCAATCGATGATTAGCCCCTCACCCGATCGGTGATTTTGGTAAATATCGATCGCGGTTGAAAGGTGGCGCAGCACGAGCGGGCATCACATCGTCGGGCCAGTCGTCAGCCCACTGCTTACGATGTTCTTCGTCCGCGTAATACTTGAGATAAGCCTGGTTGTCTTCCTCGCTGCCACTGCCGGTCAGGTCAATTATGAAGGCATAACGCGGGTTGTCTGGAAACAACACCGCCTCTTCACGTAATCCCTCCGCATAGAGATAGATATAGAGCTCGCGATCGCTGAGATGATCAGTGTGTAAGATATAGGCGCCCAATGAGCCCATCGTTTCGATAGTTTCTTTAAGCTTTGGGCCCAGGTATTCGTCGGTGAGTTCATCGGGAATAGGCATTTCCAACCCGGTGTTCTCAAGCATACTGAAGAGAGTTTTAGGCTCCGCTGTTTCGTACTCCAAAACGTGGCGCAAAAACTCTTCTTCAAACTCGGCCGGCATGTCTTTGATTGGCGTGACATTCCCACCCAATCTTTTGATTTCTTCACGTAGTTTGGCGATGCGGCGTGTCTGATCTGCGTCTTCGGCAAAATATGTAGCGGACATTTCTGGCTCCTTAAGAAGTCGAGAGGTTTAAGGTTTGAGGCGCCTCAGTTGGACCGTGAGGGACCTCCGTGCATTGGCCTCACGGTGAGATGAGAACCGCAGTGTGCGACACAGATTTTCGGTTGTAAAGAAAAAAATAACCGCAGATTACGCAGATTTCACCGAGGATCTAAAACATGGTCGAAGTGTAGCCAGGAAGAGCCCCTCAAGGAGACTTACCTGATTCAATCTGTGTAATCTGCGGTTAATTCTTCAGTTCATACTTACTAACCATTGGCCCATATTTCTTGTCCAATTCGTCAACTGAATTCCTGGCGCTAACTCTCTTCCACCAGGTCTCAAACTTTTCTTTGCCAACCTGGGCCGAGACAAGTCTTTCTACTCTCGTCAAGCCACCATTCTCCGGCAGATTTACGTCGGCCACTTCATAGGTGTAAGTGACGAGCTCGTTCTTATGCAGCGCGAGAAAGTAATCGAGCCCGCCTTTGAAGACGAAAAAAGATTTCCGGCGCCCGTTGGTGCGGCGCACATCAACGTGCTGATAGTCGCCCATCTGGAAACCAATTGTTCGTCCCTGAACGGTCGCCACAGAAATGGTTCGTTCACGTTTCTTCGTTTGCGCCAGTACAGGAACAGCAAACAACAGCAGGGCTAAACACGCGATAATTGAATATTTTTTCATGGTCCTTATATTAATGAGCAGGTGGCGCAGGCGCGGTGAACATTCCCAGGTTTGCCAAACCCAGACTCTCTTCAATTTCAGCCATCCGTTTCTGAGCGGCCTCAAAACCGTCGTCGCCAAAAATCTTTTCTTCAATCTCCTCAAACTTTACACCAATCTCATCTAGTTCTCGTGCGCCCACCAGTTCTTTCCACGCCGGAAAGACGATCGTGTCTTCAATCGTGGCGTGGTGATCATACATGCGGACAAACGTTTCGAGGGCCGTGATGAATGGTCCAACAGTGCCGTCAGGCAACTTGTCTCCCCGGGTCGTCGAAAGTATGTAGTCTGTAATTTCACGACCACGAGCGTGTTGGGCCAACAACACGTCGGCATAAACTGACGCGGCATTCTGTGTTCGCTTTAGCGCCGGGAAGATGTAAGTCTCTTCCAACGCTTTTTCGTGATAGTCCTCACCGAAAGCGCGAAACAGTTGCGCCGTTTTTTCCAACGCATCGACCGGCACCGAGGCGGGATCTTGTTTCAACCTGGCCGCCGACTCCTGGTAAACAAGTAAAGCGCGACGCAATATTCCATGCTCGCGCATCAGATCCTCGGTTGCGGAGATTTCGGTGGCCGCTTCATCTGACGCCTGTTCGTCAGGTTTGGTTCCATTGTTGGTCGCGCTGCTTGAAGCAGGATTATTCCGGCAACCAACAAGCAAAGCGCCGGCGCCAACTAATGAAATGCCGGTGATCAACTGTCTGCGTGATGGATCCACTACGGTTCTCCTTCACTAACTACGGTTAAAACTAACCTCATCGTTGATATTACCCGCAAAGCGAAGTTAGACTAAAGAGCTTCTTGTAAAAGTTAGTCAGTGCCACCTGCGATAGCCGAACGCTGAAGGCGTTTCGTCTCAAAGCTCAGGGTTGATCTTTGGCAACCCTGGGTAGTAAGTGACGCAGGCTGAGCCGGAAGAAGATCGAACAGTAATTGAAGTATACAAGAAGAGAATGTTCGATCGGGACGCAACTCCTTCGGAATTGACGGACTTGTCGTACAGTTTACCCGGGGTTGCCAAAGCCCAACCCTGGGCTTTGAGATGAAACGCTTTCCGCGTTTCCTGTGCCCGACGGGTACTGACCTGAAACACTCATGAACAACGAAGAGATTGCTCGTAAATTTCATCGCCTTGCGGCCCTGATGGAGATTCGCGGCGACGATCCATTTCGCCTTCGATCTTATCGCAACGCGGCGGAAGCAATCGAAGTTTGGCCGACGTCGCTAAAAGAGATCGCCGACAAAGAAGGCATAGCAGGTTTACAAACTATTCCGGGCGTCGGTAAAGCGATCGCGGGCAAAGTGGTGGAGCTACTCGAACGAGGTTCGTTTGATGCGTGGGACCGCCTGATAAAAGAGACTCCGGAAACAGTGTTGGACCTCGTCGAGATTCCCGGCATTGGACCAAAGACGGCGGCGATGTTTCATCAAAAGTTTAAAGTGTCGTCACTGGATGATCTGAAACGTTTTATTGAAGGTGGCGAGATCGACAACGTTGATGGTATTGGCCCAAAGACAGTCGAACGAATCAAAGAAGCACTTGGGTTGGCATAAGATATATCCACAGATTACGCAGATTAGTTTTACTCAGCGTCTCTGCGGACTCGGCGTCTCTGTGTTAAAACCAGGGCTTCATTACACGCACATCGATTTCAACACAGAGACGCCGAGTTCGCAGAGACGCTGAGTAAGACTAATTGATTCAGATCGTTATTGCGTAACACCCGTTCCCGTGATTGAATAAAACACGCTTTTCTTCTTCAATTCTTCCAACAACCTAAGAGGAGTCTCATGAGCAAAAAGATGAAGCGCCGTGACTTCATGCGTAACAGCGCCGTGGCCGGTATTGCCATCGCCGCCACTAAATCCGACATCACCGGTTTTCCCACGATCCTGAAGCAAGGCGCTATTAAGCCACTCGTGATCTCGTCTGCCAACGGCAATCGCTTCAAGAACGGCGGCAATGTCACTGGCGTTCAAAAAGCCTTCACTATGATGACTGGAGGCGCCGATGTACTCGATGCCGTTATCGCGGGTGTGAATATTGTCGAACTCGATCCACTCGACGACAGTGTCGGTTATGGCGGCTTGCCAAATGCTGAAGGCGTGGTCCAACTCGATTCGTCAGTCATGCACGGACCGAAGAAACGCGCAGGTGCTGTCGGCGCGCTCGAAGGCGTGCGCACACCGTCGTTGGTCGCAAAGGCCGTGATGGAAAACACCGATCACCATCTGATCGTCGGAAAAGGCGCACAGGAGTTCGCGCGCGGCATGGGTTTCAAGATTGAAGACGATCTTAATACTGAAAATTCGCGCAACAAGTGGCTCGAATGGAAACGCCGCACTGATCCGGAGCATTACCTTGATCCAAAGACACGCGCCGAAGCAGGTCATAAAGCTGCGCTGGAAATGTACGCGCAAGGTCTGCTCCGCGAAGAGAATCTTCATGGCACGATCAACTGCGACGGCATCAATTCCAAAGGTGAAATCTGCGGAGTTACAACTACGAGTGGCCTGGCCTGGAAGATTCCCGGTCGTCTCGGAGATTCTCCGATTCTGGGCGCCGGTCTTTACGTCGATGGCGCTGTGGGTGCAGCGGGTTCAACCGGACGTGGCGAAGCGAACCTCTACAATCTCTGCTCTTTTGTAATCATCGAGGAGATGCGACGCGGCGCTCATCCGAAAGATGCGGGGATGGAAGTCTTAAACCGAATTAAGAACAATACCGTTGAAAAGCGGCTACTAAACGAACGTGGTCTACCTAACTTTGGAATCAACTTCTACATTCTCAATGCCAAAGGTGAATTTGCCGGTGTGACAATGTACGAAGGTTCATCATTCGCTATTTGCAATGACAATGGACCACAAACTTTAAAGGCTGAAGCGTTGTTGCAAGGTAAACCAGGCGACGACTAAAAAGACTATCCTCATGAACACTCCTCAAAAATCCTCAGCGCTATTCCTCATAATCGTCTGCCTGTTAATCGGCAGTTGTACCGGCGCGAAACAATTCGGCAAAACGCTGGGTGACCTCGCCGTAGTCCGCAGCGAACTCATAAAACGTTTTGGCGAAGACAATGTGGATGTCAGGCTCAACAGCGGTGAAGGTGGAAGGACCGTTTCGGTGACTTTCATGAACTCCCCGCTCAACGAGAGTGGCGAAGAAAAACGTCGTGAACGTGCGCAGCAAACAGTCGAAATCGTCAAGATGTACTATCCTGACATCAAAGCCATCTTCTATATAAGCGTTAACTTCATCCGTGCCAACTCAATCCTGGGAATTTTCCACTCCACCAAAGTAGTCGACATTTACTGGTTTGATCGGAACGCAAAGCCGATCACTTCAACGGATAATGGCGGAAGAGAGGTGCCTTTTGACGACCATCGAGATAACGAAGATCCGCTCGAGCCGAAGGTCAGCTATACGCCAACGCGCAACGAAACGGAAATTTATCTGGGAGGCGTTCAGTTAGAGGGAACTCCGGAGAAGGGAGTGCTCATGATTCCACGGATCATGGTCGCCGGAATTACAGAGAAGACGACGCCGGCGCCACCTGAATCAATGAGTATCGACTTCGCGGCGTTTTCAGATAAACGACAGTTTCCCGGGGTGACCAAAATCACGTTCTTCGCCGACAAAAAGAGTTTCGATTTCGAAGGAGAGTTCTCGACGTCGGAGGCAGCCGATGGTCTAACGAGTGAGTTTCTTTATCTCAAGATTCCTTATGCGGACTTCAAGCAAATTGCGGCGAGCGAAGAAGTCACGGTGAGAGTGGGAAAGAAGAAGTTTGCACTGACCGGTCAACAAATTCACGCCTTGTTTAGTCTGACGCGGTTCCTAAAAGACTAGCTCGTTCTTGCTCTCTGAGCATCTGTGTTTAAAACGAGGGACGATGTAGGTGCACGTCAGTTTCAACACAGAGACGCAGAGAAGAGCAAGCAAAAATACGGATCCCGCATTTTCGCAATTCCGCATTTCTACTTAGCCTGGCGCTTAACGATTACGAGCGTGATGTCGTCTGCGGCACTCGTACCCTGGGAAAATTTAGTCAACGACGACTCGATGCGATCGCGAATGCCTGCTGCTGACGCTTCAATGTTGCGTGCCACAACTTCATATAATCGCGTTGGACCAAACTCTTCTCCACTCGGACTAACAGCCTCAGTCACACCATCTGAATAGATCACCAACACATCGCCGGGTTGCAGTTGTGTTCGACCTTCACGATAGTCTGCGTCGCGTTTGATTCCCAACGGCAAGCCGCCGGAAGAAAGTTGTTCAACTGTACCGGCAGAGTGAACGATCAACGGCGGGTTGTGACCCGCATTCAGGAATGCGAGTGAGCCGGATTCCGGCTCGAGTTCCGCATAAAACAAAGTAACGAAGCGGTTCGCAGGAATGTTATCGGCAAGGTACTTGTTAACCGCTGAAATGGTTGCGACCAATGTATCGTGCGAACCTGCCTGCGCATGCACTGCAGCGTGCAGCGACGACATCAAAAGCGCAGCGGCGGTTCCCTTACCCGAAACGTCACCCAACGCAATTACCATCCGGCCATCGTCACGCGCGATAAAGTCGTAGTAATCGCCGCCAATTTCATAACAGGGAAAACTGATTCCCTGTAACTCATAACCTGGAACAATCGGCGGCGCAGTTGGTTGGAAACGTTGCTGAATCTCACTGGCGAGCGCGAGTTCACGTTCAAGTCGTTCGCGTTCTAATCGCTCCTCAACCAGGCGCGCATTTTCAACTCTTATGGCTGCAACTGATGCCAGCGTGGTCAGAACTTTTAAATGGTCTTCGGTAAATCGACCTTCCGCAATCGGTGAATCAGCGTAGATGATTCCAAACACTTTATCGGCCACGCCGAGTGGCACGGCGAGCACCGAACGCACGCCTTGAAGAACTACTGTACCGGTCGCAAACCGGGGATCGTGTTGCGCATCCGAAGTCAAAACCGACTTACCGCGAATGACAACTTCATCGAGCACGTTTCGACTGACGCGGATTTCGCCTACTTCACCAACGCGATCACGCAAACGCGCCACGGCAACACGCAAATCTTCAGCACCTTCATCGCGCATCATGATCAAACAACGATCGGCGGGCACTGATTCAAAGACCAGCGACACAATTTGTTCAAGAGTCTCGGTGAGAGTGGCCGAGGAGAGCAGAGTAATTCCGACTTTGCTGATCAACGCCAGTAAGTCGCCATGCTTTTTCGCAGCGGGAGCCATCGCAGTTGCGGCGCCCGTGATGGCCGAGATCTCTTCCGGTATTGTGCGCGCGCCTTCAATCGCTTCGAGCAAACCGGAAGTGGTCCGATCGCCTGAAGCGAGCGCGATGGTGGCTTCAGGAAGCGAGGCGCCGGAATTGTCGGTGATCATCGTGGCGCCCATACTCGAGTTATAGGTGCCATCGTCAAACATGATCTCAGTTTCGCCGATCTGAATACGACCGCCAGCCGTCAGGTGGATCACACTCTCGACCGCCGCGCCGTTATAAAGTGTGCCGTTCGCTGAACCGAGATCCTGAAGCACATACTCGTCGCCTTCACGCCTGACCTCGGCGTGTACGCGGGAGGCAAATGGATCGGGAATACAGAGATCGTTTCGGGCGGAACGACCAATCGTGATTCGCAGACGACCAAGCGGAAAATGATCAGGTGCGCGGTCGGGGTATTTAACGATCAACTCTGTCATTGCAAACGAATGCTGAAGAACTATAACGAACCTTCACGGACGACAATCGTGCCGGCAATAATATCGTGCAAACCACGTCCGCGTGAACTGACTACCGCTAGTAGAAAGCCCAGACCGAAGAGGAGGAAAGATAACGGATAGCCGACAAAGTGGCGGAGTATTGCACGACCGATGCCGATATCGTCGCCGTCGTTCTGTTCGATGCGCAAGCCAGTGGCCCACTTGCCGAGAGTTCGACCAGTAAAGCCGGGTAGGACGCCAAGATTCAAAATTGCGAAGACGATAGCAATGACGAAACCGATTGTTTCGGCGGAATTTCCGGCCGAGCGCGCGCCGCCGCCAAGCATTCTGGCGATCAGCGTACCGAACACGACAATCGCAATGAGCGCGATATAGTCAATTAAGAGAGCTCCGCAGCGCAATGAAAAGGGAGCGGGTAGTCGTTTACCCCCTTCACGAGCAGCACGACTTCTTGTTTGTGGGCGTGTCAAACCTTGGGCAGCGGTCATTAAGTGGGTATTGGTCCTGGTGCTTTGTCGTCTATGATCTCGATCGATCTTACGAAGCTGTGATTACCGCTGCGTCTCAGCGTTCTCTGCGTCTCTGTGTTAAAAACTGAGTCCAACTAAGCGCCAGCCAAGTCTCAACACAGAGACGCAGAGAACGCTGAGACGCAGAGAAATCAGGCTTCCGCCTTATCCAACTAAAAAGTGCAAAATCGTTTCGCCGACGCGTAACTTGTCGCCGCTGTCGAGCACACGAGGCTGGCGCGGCGCGAGCCGGACGGAATCGTTTATAACTGTTCCATTAACCGATCCCAAGTCTTCAACCAGGAAAGTCTCGCCTTCCAACCAAATACGCGCATGGCGTCTGGAGACTTTTGTTTCAGGATCAAACCTCGAAAGATCGATCTCGGGAAAGATGTTTGAATGCGGATCAGTTCGACCGAGAAGATTACTATCTTTCTGCAGAATGAACGACGCATCAAGCTCAGTGGTTCCAGCCACCACCAACTTCGCGGTGGGACGGGGCATGTGTAACATCGCACTCGAGCCAACGCCAGCGAGTGGTTGCCGGGCGCCACAGTGCGCACAGAACACATCGTCGGCGGCGATTCTGCCACCACAAAAACCACAATAGACAGTTTGGACCTGGACTGTTTCCTGGCCGACGCCTTGTGGACCAGGCAGTCCATAGCTGACGCGACCCTGGGTTAACTTGTCGAGATGCATCACGAGTTCATAGCGCAACTCACCGGCACTGCGGAAACGATCCTCGGGCTTGTATTCAACCGCCCGCATCAAGATCGTTTCAATCTCACTCGACAATGAAGGAGCAATCTGTCGCGGTCGCGGGTTCTTCGCAAAGTCGAAAATTAATAACGGGTTGTCTTGCGGATCGGCGCCCGTCAACAAGTGAAACATCGTAGCGCCCAGGCTATAAACATCAGAAGCCGGCTGCACTCTCCCACTGAACAGTTCCGGCGGAGCGTAGCCCATCGTGCCGACTGCAGTGACGCCCTTTTCCTGTTGCGACACCCAACGCGCGATACCAAAGTCAATCAACATCACGCGTCCGGTGTTGCCGTCAATCATCAGGTTTGCAGGCTTTAAATCACGGTAAATGATCGGCTTCGGTCGAGTGTGCAGATACTCGAGCACATCGGCCACTTGCATTCCCCAGTCAGTGACCGTCTTCTCATCAATCTTGCCGTTGATTGCCGAACGCATCCGCGAAGCTAAATCTCCACCGGAGATGTACTTCATGACGAGATAAAAACGGCCGGATGATTCATCGTAGAAATAATCGTAGATAGTGGGAATCGACGGGTGCTCAAGCGAAGTTAACAAGAGCGACTCACGTTTGAAATCACCGATGGCTTTTTCGTGCTGCGAAGGATCGAGATGCGACTCGACCATCTCTTTAACTGCGCGCGGAGCATCACCAAGATTGCGGTCCTTCGCGAGATAGACGGCGCCCATTCCGCCGCCACCGATGCGGCGCACAATCTCGTAACGTCCGTTTAGCACAGTTCCGGCTTCGAGTTGTTTGACTGAAGCATGACGACCGCCGGTGGTCCCTTTTTTTGGTTGTACACTCGTACTCTTCACCGGTACGTCATCGGTCGGCGAGCCGATTTCCAAAGAAGGCTGGTCCGTATCTTCTTTGGCAACCTCTTTTATGGGCAGTTCCTCGATCGGCGTTTCTTCCGTGGGGGTATCGATCTCTGCGAGTCGATTCGATTCACTCGGTTTGTCTTCGCCGCCCATTTTGCTCATTTCGATCTTCTTAACCATCTCAATCTGTTCGGCCGACGCCGCCACTGTCTTCAACTCAGAAGACACCGGAGGGTTCTGCGTACCGCAATTTCCGCAGAAGTTCTCATCTGGTGCGACCGTGGCGCCGCATTCTATACACTCGGCCATCTGGTTATTGAAGATTTCAGACTGCAGATTTCAGATTGATCGCAATTCGCAGGCGCGACTGGTCGCCCAAACCCTGTCTTCCCGAAATCTGCAATCTTAAATCTGAAATTTTTATCGGGCTATTTCACGATGTGAAAGCGTAGGAAAGTCTTGCCTACGATAATCTCATCGCCGTCACATAAAGCCTGACGCTGACCCGGCATCAGTCGTTTACCACGATTAATAAACGTTCCATTTGTCGATCCCAGATCCTCGAGAAAATACTGGCCATTGGTGAGGGTGATGCGCGCATGTCGGCGCGAGACTTTGGCCTCGGGATCGTCTGTATCAAGATCTACATCCGGAAAAATTCCACCATCGGCATCCCACCGGCCGATGTGAGCTTCGACATCACTCAACATAAACTGCTTGCCGCTCGAACGGCCTTTTTCGATTACTAAGCGCGCGTGCGGTTTGGCAGGCGATTTAACTGGATTCAGATTAAAGCCCGCGGAAACGTGGCCACCGGCAAGCTCGGCACGTTGACCCGGAGCCGGGGCATGAGAACCATTTTGACCGTCGCCGTTTTTAGGCACTTTTTGGCCGAGCCCCTGATATCCGTTGTTCGGTCTTAGGGGCGCGCCGCACTCGTCACAATACTGCGAGCCGTCGAGATTCTCAGTTTTACACCTGTCACAGGTAATCATTAGTTAATTCTAAGTTGTCGCCGGCGTTTCATAACTGTGGTCGGGATGAAATGTCGAGCGTTCGAAAGCAAGTCATTTTAGCGCGAAACGAATTAGTGCGCCAACGACTTCGTTGTTTGTGTTGCCGGAACATTGACCTTCCCTGCCGCGGCTGGCAATCTGTAATAAACCAAAGGTCAGCTTTTAGCTTCAAAACATTGGAACTGTTTGCGGTTAATTGAAACAGTTTGGTAACTTCTTACGTAGAAGCTACTTCGAGCGTACGGGTTTCCCGATAAGAACCAATTACCTCGTTTCAATCAAGAATTTAAGCCCCAGGATCGAAGGAAGAAAACATGGCATTGTCTCGCAAAAAGAAAATCATTATCGCGGTATCCGTCGTCGCACTGTTGGCCATTGTGGTCATTATCAGTGTCTTCGCCAGCCGTAAAGATGAGCCCGAGGTGGTGGTCGTCAAACTGGAAAACAGACCGGAACTCAAACAGACGGTGACCGCGTCCGGTGAAGTCAGGCCGATTCGCTATATCAAACTAACGAGCGAAGTCCCCGGCCGCATCGAAGAAATCTACGTCAATGCCGGTGATATGGTTACCAAAGGTAAACCACTCGTCCGTATCGACCCAACGCAACTACAGTCGAATCAGGAAGCTCAATGGGCGGCGACTCAGGCGTCAGTGAACGATGTACAAAACGCTCGCAACGCCGTAAACCAGGCGCAACAGGGTTTAGTAGTCGCTGAATCGGCCGTCGCGGCAGCCCGGCAACAGGTTGTCTCGGCACAGACGGCTGTCGATCGCGCCCAGGTTGATGTGAACACGGCTCAACGCGAACTGAAGCGTTTTACCGATCTAATCGAAGCCGGTGTTTCATCAAGATCAGAATACGATGCGGCCCACGATAGATACGACACTGCCAAGATCGCGCTCGAAACGGCGAAAGCCAATCTTGAATCACAGAAGATTGCCGTCAAAGAAGCAACTGAACGAGCCAACCAACAACGTCTTGCAGTAAGAGATGCGCAAACCAGCATCAAGTCATCTGAAATGAGGGCCAATCAACAGCAGGCAATGTTGAGAGGACAAACGAGTCAACGTTCGAAGGCGACCCAACTGTCACCACTCAATGGTGTCGTAGCTGATATTCCGACGCGAGTCGGAGAGTTTGCCGTCGCTGGTCTATCGACCACGCCGTTAATGACTATCGCCGACATGTCGCAGATTAACGTCGAAGTAAACGTCGACGAAACGGAAATCAACAACGTGGAAGTTGGCCAGGCGGCGAAAGTAAAAGTAGACGCACTCGGTGACCGGGAAATTAAAGCGACAGTGGTGCAAAAGAACCCACTGGCTATCGCCAAGTCAGACCAAACCGGCGGCTTGTCGAACCGCGTTAACGTTCAGGAAGCCAAGGAATTCAAAGTCACGTTGCAACTGTTGGAACTGCCTCAGGATGTTCAGGATTCCCTGCGACCGGGAATGAGTTCAACTGCAACCATCACTACGAAGACCAAGAACAACGTCCTTGCCGTGCCACTTGAATCAATCGTCGAAAAATCCGCGAACCCAAGTGCGTCGCCGTCGCCGAGCGCAGCCGGCAACACACCGACGCCAGTTGGTGACAACAAACCTAAGACAGAAAAAGGTGTCTATATCGTCGAAGGAAACAAAGTACGTTTCATCGAAGTCAGCACCGGTATTACGGGTGAGGCGGACATTGAAGTAACGAGTGGTGTCAAACCCGGAATGGAAATCGTCAGAGGTCCAAGTCGAGTACTGAAGACCTTAAAAGACGGCATGACGGTGAAACGGCAAACCAAGAAGCCAGGCGCCGGAAATGAGGGCAGCTAATGAGTAGCAACGTCACAGTCGCATCGCCAGTAGAAAATATGATTCAGGCGAAGACAGAGGTCACCGGCAACGATCCGAAGTCGCTGATCTCGATGCGCAACATCTGGAAGACCTACCAGATGGGAACTGAAAAAGTCCACGCGCTGCACGGTGTCTCATTTGATATTCCCCGCGGCGAGTACATCGCGATCATCGGACCATCTGGTTCCGGAAAGTCGACGCTGATGAATTTAATCGGCTGTCTCGACACACCGAGCGAGGGTGAATATTGGCTGAACAGTAAGAACGTTTCAGAGATGGACGACGATGAACTCGCGCGCATTCGCAATCAGGAAGTCGGTTTTGTATTTCAAACCTTCAACCTGCTCGCTCGTGCAACTGCGCTTCATAATGTCGAACTGCCGTTGATTTACGGTGGCGTTGGTTCATCGCAACGTCATGACATGGCCAAGAAGGCACTGGCGGCAGTGGATCTGACGGAACGCATGTTGCACAAACCAAACGAGCTTTCCGGTGGACAACGTCAGCGCGTCGCAATTGCTCGTGCACTCGTGAATCATCCGTCAATTCTGCTGGCGGACGAACCGACGGGAGCACTCGACACTCATACAAGTATGGAAATCATGGACTTGTTCGAGCGTCTTCATGAACAGGGGAATACCATCATTATCGTCACTCATGAACCTGACATTGCCGCTCGCGCTCATCGCGTGATATCGATTCGTGACGGTCAAATCGAAAAAGACGATCGAATCAGATAGGAGATAAAAATTGATGGAGCGAAGTGGCGTACCCACCGATGGGCCACTGAGCAACACTTCCACCCGCGCTGGTTTACTGGCGCGGGTTCGTTCTTTGCCGCTGTTTAAGTTGACGGCAATCTGGGAGGCTTTTCGAGTTGCGACTGCCAGTTTACGCAGTAATAAACTGCGCACGTTGCTCACCTTGACGGGAATCGTCGTGGGCGTTACGGCGGTCATTGCCGTCGTCACGATCATTAAAGGACTCGACAAAACGGTGGCCCAAACGTTTTCCTCGCAGGGGTCGACTGTCTTCACGATTTCTAAAAATCCTCAGATCATCAAGTCGCGCGAAGACTTCATCAAGTTTAATCGTCGTAAAGATGTTACGCATGAAGATGCGGGGACGATTCGTCGCCTTTGCACCGAGTGCTGGCGAGTTGGCATTGCGGCGAACGCGGTAGAGGAAGTGAAGCACGCCGATCAGAAGGCCGAAAGTGTGCGCATTCGCGGCGTGGATCCGATCACCATGTTTGATATCGATGGTGTCTCGATCGACGCTGGACGCATCTGGACCGAAGGCGAGGGAGATTCGGGACGTGACATTTGCGTGGTTGGACCAGACATCCTGAAGAACTTGTTCAACGATGCGTCCGCCGATCGGGCCTTAGGTGAAGAGATACGCGTTGGCGGTCGACCCTACACCATTATCGGTGTGCTCGAGCCGCTCGGTTCAATTTTTGGTTTTTCACGCGACAACGTCGTATATATCCCTTACTCGACTTATCAAAAGGCCTACGGCGCGCGCCGCTCGTTAGTCGTGTTCATTCAAGTTCCGGACGCTGATCAACTGGAACCTGCCGAAGATCAGGTGCGGACCATAATGCACAACCGCCGTGGTCACACTCAGGATGATCCTGATGATGAAGGATTCTCGCTCGAGACGCAGGACGTATTTTTGAATCTTTACGGCTCGGCAACGTCGAACATTTATATCGTGACGATTGGCGTCGCCGCAGTTTCGTTGGTTGTGGGCGGCATCGTCGTCATGAACATCATGCTCGTCTCTGTTACTGAACGAACGAAAGAGATTGGCATTCGCAAAGCAATTGGAGCGCGAAAAAAAGACATTCTGACGCAGTTTTTGATTGAGGCGGTGACAGTGACGGCGATTGGCGGAGCGGTTGGAGTGGGTACAGGATTTGGCCTCGCGTATGTCATCTCGGCGCTGATCGGGTTTCCGTTGCTGATTAGTGTGACCTCGGCTGTGCTTGGTGTTGGAGTTTCATCGATAGTGGGAATCGTGAGTGGCTTGTGGCCCGCATGGCGCGCCTCCAAACTCGATCCGATTGAAGCGCTAAGGGCGGAATGAGGTGATTTCAGATTGCAGATTGCAGATTTCAGATTGGTCGCTTGGTAGAGTGCTGCGTGATGACTAGTCATTACTGTCCCGTGGTCAGATCACTTCCTCGAGCAGCCAATCTGAAATCTGAAATCTTAAATCTGCAAATAACAATATGACTTTTGACGACATCAAAGAATCCGCCTTCATGGCGTTCGACACGCTGCGCGCTAATAAGCTGCGCTCGTCGTTAACGATCCTCGGTGTCAGCGTTGGCGTCGTGACCGTGATCTTCATGGTGTCGATCATCCAGGGACTTAACAAAGCGTTTGCGGATCAGATCGAATCACTGGGCAGCAACACAATCTTTATTTCCAAATTCGATCCGAGCTTTGGTAAACCTCCTGGCCCGGACGAAATTCACCGCAAAGACCTTGGCATGGAAGACGCCGATGCACTCCGGCGTGAAGCTCCGTCAATCGCCGGCGTTTCCCCAATTCATCGCAAAATCTCGTCAACAGTTCGCTATCAGGACAAACAAACTGACACGCCAATCATGCTCGGGGTAACTCCCTACTACGAATTTGTTCACACTCAATACGTCGCGAGCGGACGTTTCATCAATGACATCGACATGCAGGATCGTTCGAACGTTGTCATCATCGGCGTTGATGTGAAGACCGCCTTGTTTCCTTACGAAGAGCCGGTCGATAAGGAAGTCAGAATTAATGGCAACCCGTATCGTGTTATCGGGGTGATGGAACCACTTGGCAATTTCTTCGGACAATCGCGTGATAACTCGATCTTTGTTCCAATCACGACCTTTGATAAGTACTACGCCGAAGGACCATTTCCGGAAGTCGTTTTCTTTATGGTCGTGCGCCCAGTCAATCGCGCTTATGTGAAGTCGGCGCAGGACGAGATTACCGATATTCTGCGACGCCGCAGGCGTGTTCCACTTGGCGCCAAGAACGATTTCGGTGTTTCGTCACAGGATTCACTGCTCGACGTCTACAACCAACTCACCGGCGCGACTGCGCTTGTGCTTACTTCGATCTCGTTCGTTGCGTTGATGATCGGCGGCATTGGCGTTATGAACATCATGCTCGTGTCCGTCACTGAGCGGACCAAAGAAATCGGCGTGCGCAAAGCGGTCGGAGCGACACGGCTAAACATCCTTTCGCAGTTCTTGATTGAGGCTGTGGTCTTGACCGCGATCGGCGGTTTTGCCGGCCTTGCCGTCGGTGAAGTGGCAAGTCTCTTGATGAACAAGTACTCGCCTTTACCCGCCTACGTGCCGCTGTGGGCCATCGGTGTGGGCATCGGCGTCTCCGCTGCAGTTGGGATCGTGTTCGGCCTATGGCCAGCCTGGAAAGCAGCCCGTCTCAATCCGATCGAAGCCCTTCGCTGGGAATAAACCACCCTTTGTCCGACAACTCTAGTGACAATGAGGTCAGTACCGTAACGCGGTAGCGTCGGATAAGCTTGATATTGTGGGCCTCACTCTGTTGCACGACCCGACGCTACTGCGTTACGGTACTGACACCGTTGAGTTTTGCAACCAAATTTCAGTTTGAGCCGTAATAACGCGGATGAAGTTTATCGAGACACTAAAACTTGCCCTGGCAGCGATTTGGCAGCATAAACTGCGCTCTGCCTTAACATTGCTGGGCATGATCGTCGGCGTTACCGCCTTTGTGGTGGTCGTTTCCCTAATCGAGGGATTCAATCACTACGTGGACGAAAAAATCGCCGGAATTGGCGCCAAATCGTTCACCATTCAACGCTTTAATCCGCTTGAAGATTTTAAAGACACCGACACGATCGCAGCGGCGCAAAGAAGAAACAAAGAGCTGACTCTTGATGATTACGACTATTTAAAGCAGCGGGCCCAGTTGATTGGGAAAATTGGCGCGCGAGCACGAGGTACACCGGTAGTCGTAAAGCGCGATACAAACGTGCTCGAAGACATCCAGGTTTCTGGCGCAACTGCCAACTGCGTGGATATTGAGAACCGCGACATCGAAGAGGGGCGCTTCATCGCTGACCCTGAAAACGAAAGTGCAGCGCGCGTCGCATACATCGGCAAGGACGTGGCGGACAAGTTATTCCCCGCTGGAAACGTGATCGGCAACGAGATCTCGATTCAAGGATTGCCCTATCGCGTGATTGGAGTGGAAGTCGCGAAAGGGACCGTCTTTGGAATCCCGCAAGACAACTTTATCGTCATCCCTTTAAAAACTTACGCGGTGAACTATGGCGGTTTAACCAGACAGCGTTCGCTCTATTTCATTGCTACGTCGAAGACTGACGACACTTTTAATGATGCCGTGGAAGAATCTCGATTTCTGATGCGGGCGCGACATAAGTTGCAACCGAATGAAAAGGACAACTTCGGTATTGTGACGCCCGACGCGATTACCGGTCTTCGCGATCGTATCTTTGGAACAATTTTTATCGTCGCCATTCTCGTGCCCGGAATCGCGTTAATTGTCGGCGCGATCGTGATCATGAACATCATGCTCGTGTCAGTGACAGAGCGAACAAAAGAGATTGGGATCCGCAAATCGCTCGGCGCCCGCCAGATGGACATCCTGAAGCAGTTTCTGGTCGAGGCCGTGACGCTGGCGGTGATTGGCGGCGGCATCGGCATCTTTCTCGCGTGGGTGATTGGGACCATCGTGACCGCAGTTTTCTTCCCGACGTATTTATCGCTGTTTGCAATCATGGGTGCGCTGGGCGCGTCAGGTGGCGCCGGAGTAGTGTCGGGAATCTTCCCCGCCTGGAAGGCAGCGAGATTAGATCCGATTGAAGCGTTGCGAGCAGACTGAGCGTAAGAGTCAGTACCACCTCGCGGTAGCGTGGGTCTCCTGTCAGTACCACTCCGCGGTAGCGAGTGGGTACTGACTCATCAACCACGTGGTACTGACCTGACCGGAGCTGAAGATATGAAAATTCTCCGTAGCGACATTTACGAAAACCTCAAGATGGCGTTTTCCACTCTTCGAGGCAACAAGATGCGTTCCTTCCTGACCGTTTTTGGTGTCGTCATCGGCATCATTACCGTGATGTTGATCGCCTCGATCATTAGCGGTATCGACGTTTCAGTTAAAAGAGAAGTCGAGTCGTTTGGAACGCGTTCGATCTATATCAGTAAATTCGATCCGGGCATTCATATCGGACGACTCTCGCGTGAAGAGCGCATGCGCAAGGAACTGACTTACGACGATGCCGTGGCGCTCCAGTCGCTCCCGACCATCGAGCTTTCAGTTCCCTTCCTTGATATCACCAACGGATTCTTCGGCGGTAAACTACTCGTCTCCGGCGGCGGAAAGACGTCGGCCCAGGTCGCACTCCAGGGCACGCTGCCTGATTTCGAAAGGGCCGGCACTCAGATCATTTCCGAAGGACGTTTCTTCACGCAAACCGAAAACGATACCAACGCCAACGTTTGCGTAGTCGGTTCAAAAGTGGCCGATGATTTCTTCAAAGTGGGTTCCCCCATCGGACAGACCATCAAGATTGGCGCGGACGAGTTTCGCGTGGTCGGTACATTGGATAAGCGTGAGCAATTTTTAATTGGTGGCGGCAGCGACGATCAGAACAACGTTATCTACGTACCTTTCAACGTGGCCCAAAAACTGAAGCCAAACGCCGACGACATCTACATTCTGGCGGTCGCTAAAGCGGGCATGATGGATGAAGCGAAGGACCAGGTGCGCGACTTGTTGCGCGTGCGTCGTCAGGTACCGTTTGCCGATCCCGATAGTTTCGGAATGCAAACTTCGGAAAGCATTCTTGATAACTTCCGTTCGATCACCGGCGGTCTGGCCATCGCGATGGTGGTGATCTCGTCAGTTGGTTTGATGGTTGGCGGTATCGGTGTGATGAACATCATGCTCGTCTCCGTCACTGAACGAACGCGAGAGATCGGAGTGCGCAAAGCAATCGGCGCCAAGCGTAGCGACATCATGTGGCAGTTTCTGATCGAAGCCGCAACGTTAACTGGTCTGGGAGGAATCGTGGGCCTTTCGATTGGGTGGGGTATTACTCTACTTTTGCGACTCTTCTTACCGTCTTACGTTCCGCTTTGGGCCCCGATTGGTGGGTTAGTCGCCAGCGTTGGCATTGGTTTGGTTTTTGGACTGTGGCCCGCCTGGAAAGCCGCGGGTTTAGATCCAATCGAATCACTCCGCTACGAATAGCAAATGTCCGATATGCTTAGCTTGTCGGAGGAATAATCATAGATTACGCCGATTCCACAGAGAGTAGAAAAGAAGGACCACCTTTCTACTCTCTGCGTAATCGGCGTAATCAGCGGATAATCCAGTTTTCCTTACGAGATGAACGTCGGGAACAAGGCGGTGATACCGACAATCGCGAGCGTACCGAGTATCCACATTGTTATCGCCACGCCCCACGCCGTGCCGCTGCTTACCTTCGTAGCTCCATTCTTCAATCCGGTCGATTTCAACCACAGACTGTAAAACGACAACAGACCAATCGTTGAGGCGAGCACGAAGAGCACGGGATGGCTTGCCGGCGATACGAGCACACCGAGATTGTCCTGGACCATCGTTTCGGCGCCGAGTATCGGATGGATGTCTTCAGGTGCTTTTAGATACAACAACACCAGTCCAAGCAATTTCTGCACAGTAATAATTGGCACCGCTGCGTAAAACATGACCGCAAGTGATTGCCAAAAATTCATCCGACCGCCGAAAGCCAGGCAAGCAAGCATGTAGAGTGCGGCGATGACCGCAGTAAAAATAAACACGCCGCAAAACGCCTTCACCACATTTCCTACTCGCTGCACCGGGTTTTTCGCGTCCTCAATCTGCTGAGTTCTCATCGCATCCAGACGCTCCTGCGGAGGTGCGAATGGAGGTCCCATTTCGGCGAGCTTGTCGATCGTATGATTAACAATGCGTTCTGGAGTGACTCGCTTAGTGAAGGCGAAGGAGTAGATTGAGCTAAGCACAACTACCGTCACAAAGGCCGCCAGCCAACGCGGATGAACGCGCAAGTTCTTAAAAACACGTGACGGCTCGAAGAAGATGCCGAGCAGCTTTGACACTGGCGACATCGGCTCCTCAGCGCTGTCAATGACCGGCAGCGGAATAAAGCTGAGCGCCACTAGGACGATTCCGAAAAATGCCAGAGCAGCACCGGTTCCGATACCGCCAGGAATAAATTTAGCGAAGCCACCACCGGCAACAATCAGTCCTACTACGAACAGAACGATCGCCGGGACTCGCAATTTAGTCGGGCGCGGCGCTTTTACTTCGGCTACGGGAAGTGATGGCGGCGGTGGTGGTTGAAAGTTATCCAGAGCTTCACTCATTGAGCTTATGTCCTCCTAAGGAGAAGACGGGGAGACAAACATCCGTCGAATTAATTGTTATCCGGGAGAATGATACGGAATCATAGATTTCAAAGTTTCAGCGGTGGGGAAATACGAAATTGCGGGATTGCGGAATTCCGCGCTCCTGCCTACTGCCCCTGCCTACCGCTTACTGGTTCCGCTTCCGCTTCTTCCCATCCGGGAACGCGAATACATGCCACTTCATGACCCGGAGAGATTTCCCTCAACTCCGGATCAATATGCGCACACTGTTCGATCGCGATAGGACACCGGGTGCGAAACCGACATCCCGACGGCGGGTTAATTGGAGTCGGCACATCGCCCTGCAAAATTATACGCTTACGCTTCTGCTTTGGATCGGGAATCGGAATCGCCGACAACAAGGCCTGGGTGTAGGGATGTAACGGCCGCGCATACAGCTCTTCCGCTTTCGCAATCTCGACAATCCGCCCGAGATACATAACCGCCACTCGCGTTGAGATATGTTCGACAACCGCGAGGCCATGCGAGATGAAGAGATAAGTTAACTTAAATTCCTGCTGAAGCTCCTGAAGCAGGTTGACCACTTGCGCTTGCACTGACACGTCCAACGCCGAAACCGGTTCATCCGCCACAATCAACTTTGGATTCAAGGCAAGCGTACGCGCTACACCGATACGTTGACGCTGTCCGCCCGAAAATTCGTGCGCGTAGCGATTCATGTAGTCAGGATCAAGTCCGACGCGTCGCAGCAGTTCAGCTACTCGCTCTCGTCGTTCATTTTTATTTCCCTGCTTGTGAATGACCAACGGCTCACCAACGATGTCGCCAACCTTCATGCGTGGATTGAGTGAGGCGTATGGATCCTGAAAAATTATCTGCATCTCACGCCGGAGTTGACGAAGCTCTTTGCGATCGAGTTTTAGTACATCCTGGCCCAGAAAATTTACGGAGCCGGAGGTCGGTTCAATCAAACGAAGTAGACAACGACCAACTGTCGATTTGCCACAGCCTGATTCGCCTACCAGACCTAACGTCTCGCCGGCATAAATGGTGAATGAGATGCCATCAACAGCCCGCACCACGTCGTCAGTACCTTCAACCGGAAAGTGTTTGACGAGATCGTGGACCGTTACCAGCGTCTCACTTGCTGTCGATGTAGCCACTGCCTGACTGATACCTAACTTCCTCCAGGTTAATCTCTCTGCGTCTCAGCGTACTCGGCATCTCTGTGTTGAAATCGATGTGCGCATAGTTGGCGACTGGTTCAACACAGAAACGCCGAGTACGCTGAGATGCAGATCAAGACTAAAGCATATCGGATATTCTCTGGTTATCTGCGCTGACCGCCGCCGCCAGATCGTAAAGCACACAACGCACCTGCACCGAGTGTTCAAGTTCATACAACGGAATCTCGCCTTCAGTGCAACGCGGCATGCGATGCGAACAGCGCGGCGCAAAGTGACAACCCGGCGGCAGATCAGTCGGAGACGGTACCGTGCCTTCGATTGTTTCGAGACGTTCCGCTTTGACGATGTGTTCTGCCGTCAACTTCGGCACAGAACGAAGCAGTCCTTCCGTGTACGGATGCTTCGGCCGCGCAAACAACTCATCAACCGGTGATTCCTCAACAATCCTTCCGGTATACATCACCGCTACTCGATCGGCCACTTCCGCAACCACACCAAGATCATGCGTGATTAATAACACAGCCAGTTCGCGTTGTTTTCGTAAGTCATCAAGCAGCTCGAGAATCTGGGCCTGTATTGTCACATCGAGCGCCGTCGTTGGTTCATCCGCAATTAAGAGTTTCGGATTACAAGCTAACGCCATCGCAATCATCACACGCTGCCGCATACCGCCCGAGAGTTGATGCGGATAGTCGTCAGCGCGTCGTGCCGGATCGGGAATGGAGACTTCACGCATCGCTTCAATCGCCGCTTGCCTTGCCTGCTTGTGCGAAAGTTTTCGATGGAGCCGCAGCGCCTCGGCAATCTGCTCGCCGACTGTGTAGACCGGATTCAACGACGTCATCGGATCCTGAAAGATCATTGCGATGTCGTCGCCGCGCATCTGGCGCATCTCCGCTTCAGACAACTTCAAAAGGTCCTTGCCGTCAAACAAAATTTCTCCGCCAACGATCTTGCCGGGTTTGGCAATCAGTCGCATCACTGACAACGCAGTCATCGACTTCCCACAACCCGATTCACCAACCAGCCCAAGCAACTCACCGCGGTCGAGATAAAGACTCACACCATCAACCGCCCGCACCAAACCAGCGCGAGTCGGAAATTGTGTTCGCAGATTATTTACTTCGAGCAGATGAGGCATTTTTAATCAAAAATTCTCAACCACAAAGACTCAAAGTCACAAACCTAAATCTTTGTATCTTTATATCTTTATATCTTTGTGCCTTCGTGGTTCAAATCTTTTGCTTAAAACTATCTAACCATTGGCACAACACCGTCGGCGCGCAGATAACGGGCCAACATTCCATACGGGACGATTGTCTTGTCAAACACCGCCATCACGTGCGGAAAATCAAAATAGGCGGCGAAACCTTTTGGAGTTAAGGCCCAGGTGTCCATATCCGGCAGGCCATCCTCGGTCATCACCGGATCGTGGCGTTTTTGCAGTGGTGTGTTATTACGACGGGCCTCGTCTTCATCCAGCTTGTCCGCGCGACGATTGATGTCCTTAGTAACGAACTTCGCGACTTCTGTGACGTAGTTGCTATTCGGCGTGAATACGTCGGCGAGTGTCAACTGCTTGTTTGTCTTTAGATTGTAGTTGATGGTCCAAAGGCGCGTATTAGGATGAGCAGCGCCAACATCAGAGTATTCGTCAAACTCAAGACTAATGATGTCGTCAGTGGCCCACATGACATTGTAGTTAGTATCGTAGCTTGAATTGGCCACTTCTTCAGGATCGAAATCTTTCATGGCCGCCATCACCTTCGACTCGATCAACTTATTAAGACTAATCATTCCCGGCGTGAGCACCGGCGTCGCCACTTGCGGCAGTGAACCATAGGCTTTAGTTTTTCGATCGCTGACAATCTTCGGGACAATTTTAATATCGCTCTTAAAACGAATTCCCTGCTCTGTCAAATACACGAAAGCCTGTCCCTTACCATCCGGTCGCGACCAGTCGCATTCAAGGTCTGCTTCAATGGATTCGGGCTCAGCCTTGCAAACAAACTTTCCAGTCTTCTTCTTGCCGGTTCCCTCAACAAGTTGGAGCGCGCCCTTAGGATCGTACGCGCCTTCAAGAGTGATGTCTTGTCTAAACTGGTCGTAAAAATAGGTGCCTGACACTTTCGCGCCAGTTACATTGAGACGCATCTCGATGTGTTTGTCACCAAGAGTTCCACGATAGACCTTAGTCGAATCGGTTTGTCCCTGAGCAACGGCAACACAAAACAGCGCAAACAAAGTCAGAAGTGCACAACGTAACAAACTGAATCCTCCTAATAACCACAATCGACCGAGTCGATTCTCCAACCCGCAGTGGTTTGTTTGAGAGTTATTTTGAGCTTGGGCGAATTTGCGTCAGTAGTATCAAGCTGGACGTTGGTGGTGGCTTTGGCGCCCTGGATCGTTGCCGGGTCGATCTTCATGTTTTTAACCCATGAAGCATCGAAGTCCTGCGCACAGATAATCGGATCGGCATCTGTCTTCTTTATTAGTCCGGGAACTTTCGCGATAAATTGTGGCGTCAGATACTTCAAACTGACAGTCCGATTTTTGAGTGGCTTGAAATCGTCTTTGACCAGACGACCGATGTACCAGGTATAGAACTGCCTAACGATATCTTCCGGACTGTTTTCAACCGCCAAAGCCCGGCTCACTGGTACAACAAATAATATAAACGCGAAGACAAACAACGCGATACGTTTCATTCAAGTGTTCACCTTTCAGAAAAGAGAGTCAGTACCACCTCGCGGTATGTACAGCACTTTGGATCGCGGCCTCAGACTGTTGATGTTTCTCGATACTCGCCCCAGACCCGCCTTAATCGATTACTGATTTCTCCAACTGTCGCATGAGCTTCGACACACTCAAGTATCCTCGGAACCAGGTTGTCGTCGCTGTTCGCAGTTTGCTCTAAACGGGTCAAACAGTTTTCAGTCGCCTCTGCATTTCGTTTCGCGCGAACTGCCTGCACCCGCGCTACCTGGGCCGGTTCCAACGCAGGATCGATTCTCAAGGTAGGCGGCGATTGCTCTTCCGCAACCTGAAATTTATTAACGCCGACTACAATCTCTTCCTGCGTTTCGATCGCCCGTTGATATTTATAAGCAGCTTCCTGAATCTCGCGTTGTACGTAGCCCGTTTCTATAGCGCGTAGCATTCCACCCATTGCGTCGATCTTTTTTAAATAGTCGTTAGCACGCGCTTCGATCTCGCCGGTAAGTTGTTCAATCGTATAAGAGCCCGCTAACGGATCGGCTGTATCAGTAACGCCCGACTCATAAGCAATCACTTGCTGAGTTCTCAAAGCGACCCGCGCGGCAGCTTCCGTTGGTAACGCCAGTGCTTCGTCCATCGAATTCGTATGGAGCGACTGGGTCCCGCCTAACACCGCAGCGAGCGCCTGAATTGTAGTTCTAACAACGTTCACTTCGGGTTGTTGCGCAGTCAACGATGAACCCGCCGTTTGCGTGTGAAAGCGCAACATCAGCGAACGCGGGTCTCGTGCTTTGAAGCGATCGCGCATGATGCGGGCCCAGATGCGTCGCGCGGCGCGAAACTTTGCTATCTCTTCAAGCAGGTTGTTATGTGAATTGAAGAAGAAGGAAAGACGCGGCGCGAAGTCGTCGATCTGCAATCCGGTCGTTAATGCTGCTTCGACATAGGTGATGCCATCAGCGAGCGTGAAAGCGACTTCCTGAACTGCTGTCGAGCCGGCTTCGCGAATGTGATAACCGCTAATGGAGATAGTGTTCCAGTTGGGAACTTCACGCGCGCAAAACTCAAAAATGTTAGTAACGAGGCGAAGCGATGGCGCTGGCGGATAAATATAAGTGCCACGCGCAATATATTCCTTGAGAATGTCGTTCTGAATCGTTCCTTTTACTTTATCGAAAGACACGCCTTGTCTGCGGGCCACCGCTAGATAAAGACACAACAAAATCGATGCAGTGGCATTAATCGTCATCGACGTTGAGACTTGATCGAGTGGGATATCGGCAAAAAGCCGTTCCATGTCGTCGAGCGAATCGATTGCGACTCCGACCTTGCCAACTTCGCCGGCGCTTAACGGGTCATCAGAGTCGAGTCCGATCTGGGTCGGCAGATCAAAGGCGACAGAAAGTCCGGTCGTTCCCTGGGCCAACAAATATTTATAACGCGCGTTAGACTCTTCGGCGGTTGCGTAGCCCGCATATTGGCGCATCGTCCAAAACCGACCACGATACATGTTTGGATAGATGCCACGCGTATAGGGAAACTCGCCGGGTGAACCCAGATCGTGTTCGTAGTTGATTTCGGTTGTGTTCGCGGGATTGAAATCGACGGGAAACTCGATTCCGGATGATGTTTCGAAGCGTTCGCGTCGTTCGCCTTTAGATTTTGTGGACATATTGAGAAGCCGGAGAAGTTTAACAGAAGGCAGGAGGCAGTGGCAGCAGGCAGGAAGAGGAGTGAGCGGGCGAGTGGGTGAAGGGAAGGGCGGGTCACGGGGAGAAGCGCTTGCCTCTGCCGCCTGTTGTGAGGAATGGCTATGCCTTTCCGCGATGGCTCCATAAAAGTTCTTGGGCTGTGCCCTGGATGGATTGATTAGGGCGAAGCCCAAGAATCAGGAGGGTTGCTTACGGAAAGGCAGAGCCATTCCTCACAACAGGTGGCAGAGCCAAGCGCGTTCGTCCCATCCCCTCTCTCTTCCCTCCCCGTCACCTAACACCTGTCACCTGACACCTGTCACCTGTCACCTGTCACCTGCTCCCTGACACCGACTCTGGTACATTAACCTTCAATGAACACAGTCGTAGTTAACAAAAAAGGCGCGACCCGCATCCGTCAGGGCCATCTTTGGATCTATCGCAGTGATGTGGTCAGAGTCGATGCTGAAGGCGGCGCCATAGTTTCAGTTACTGACGAAGCAGGCAATTTCATCGGCAAATCGTTATATAGCGATCAGTCTCAAATCGCGCTCAGGTTTCTAACCCTGAACAAAGAAGAGATCGATCGCGATTGGTGGCGACGGCAGCTCCGTGCCTGTGCGGAACGGCGAAAGATTGGACCAGATACTAACGCCTATCGACTCGTCTACTCTGAAGGCGACTTATTGTCCTCGCTGATCGTCGATCGGTATGCAGATGTATTTGTCCTCCAAACTCTGTCGCAGGGAACTGACGCGGTGAAGTCGCTTCTGGTCGAGTTGTTAGTAGAAGAATTTAGTCCAACAGCGATCATCGAACGCAACGATGCGAAGGTCAGGCAACTTGAAGGACTGCCGTTGATCGCTGGCGTTCTCTACGGCAATGCCCCGGACGAATTTGAAATAACTCAGCACGGACTGCGTTTTATCGTTGCTCCTTCCGGAGGACAAAAGACTGGCTCGTTCCTGGACCAACGCGAAAACAGGCTTGCCGCTCGAGCTGTAGCAGCAACAACTAAGCGGGGAAAGGCACTCGACTGTTTCACTTTCAACGGGGCTTTTGCCTTACATCTCGCGAGTGTTTCTGAGAATGTTCTCGGCCTCGATATCTCCGCTGACGCTGTGACTGCGGCGCAACGTAACGCTGAAATCAATGGCCTGACGAACGTCGAGTTTCGCGAGGCAAATGTTTTTGACGCGCTCCGTGAAATAGAAAATGCGGGGGAACGCTTCGACACGATCGTTCTCGATCCGCCTGCGTTTGCGAAGAACCGGGCGAGTTTGAAGTCGGCGCTTCGTGGTTATAAAGAGATCAACCTGCGAGCGATGAAGCTCCTGAATCCCGGCGGCGCGTTGATCACCTGCACCTGTTCGTATCACGTCTCTGAAGAACTGTTTCTTGAAGTGATCGATGCCGCGGCAGTTGATGCCCGGAAGCGTCTGCAAATCCTCGAAAAGAGAATGCAAGCCAGCGATCATCCAGTGCTGCTCGGCATGCCCGAAACCTATTACCTGAAGTGTGTGATTGCGAAATTGATCGGGTGATATTCCGCGGAACAAAATCTTCCGCAAAACAGTTTTGCCGTCTGTTGTGAGGCATGGCTTTGCCTTGCCATTAAGCCGTATTAGAAATTGGGCTACGCCCTCATTTTCGAAAAAGAAAGGGGCGTAGCCCAAGCCCTTAAAAAGCGACCTTAACGGAAAGGAGGAGCCATTCCTCACAACAGGCGGCAAAGCCGTCGCTTATTTACATTCCGGGATCGTTTTCAATCACAACCCGCGTCGTGTAGTCCTTGCCATTAACAGTTAACTTCACCAAGTAAGTGCCAGCTTCAAGTGGCAAGCCTTGATTGAAACCACCAAAGCCACCACCTCCGCCGCCTCCTCCTCCGCCACCACCGCCGAAGCCGCCGCCACCACCAATCGGACGTTGCGGTGGATCGCCACGAAGGTTCCACTGAATTCTATTCAGCCCGGCATCTTTCGTCGCCGGCAATGTGCGCACTGTCCTGCCGTTGATATCAGAGATCGTGAGCCGGACATCACCTTGCGGAGCCGATTTGAGGTAATAGCTAATCGCTGTGCCGGGGGCTGGGTTTGAGCCGCGGAAATTCTTTGCGCCGCCGGTATAACGACCAAGCCGCGTGTCGTTGAACCAGATCGTCCCCGGCCTGACTTCGAGCAACGACACTTCCGAATCCATCACCTTTTGCGTCATCTGCTGTAACGCGGTGACGTCATCGAGAATATAAATTCCACGACCGTGAGTGCCGATGATCAGATCGTTATCGCGTGGATGGACCAGAATATCGTCGATACGCACAGTCGGCATTCCCGACATAAACGGTTTCCATTCCGCGCCGCCATTCAAGGAAACAAACAATCCAAACTCGGTTCCCGCGTACAGCAGATCTTTGTTCTTCGGATCTTCACGAACTACGTTCACAGTTCCCCACTTCGGCAGATTGTTCACTAACGAAGTCCAGGTCGCGCCGTAATCATGCGTGACAAAAAGATAAGGCTTGAGATCGTCGAAACGATGACCATCAACTGACAGGTAACAGGTTCCGGCATCGTAGTGCGACGGCTCAACTCGCGTGATGTGATAAGTGTCGCCAATACCCGGGACATTCTTCGCCACGTTGGTCCATGTCGAACCACCATCGCGACTCACTTGAATATTGCCATCGTCGGTTCCGACCCAGATCACGCCCGGCATCTTCGCCGACTCACCAATAGTCACGATGTAGCCATAACCGGTGTAGCCGTCATGCTTCGAAGCCATTGGATCTTTGCCGGGCACGCCCATGATCGGCAACGTGTTGCGATCGATATGCTTAGTTAGATCGGCTGTTGAGGTCCACGTATCACCACGATCCAACGATTTAAAGAAGCGATCGCCCCCGGTGTAGATCACGCGCGGGTTGTGTGGCGAGATAATGATTGGCGTGTTCCAGTAGAAGCGATATTGCTCCCCTGCTGGTGGAGTTGGTACGACGTTGGAAATACCACCGGCGCCACCAAATCCTCCAAAGCCTTGTGCAGTGGCAAAAGCTGCGAGTTGCGCCGCAGTGTCGTTCTCCGGAGATGCGGCCGGCGAAGCAGCCGGTGAAGCCGTTGGCGTTGCAGCACCACCGCCTTGTCTTCCACCACCACCGCCGCCCCCGCGACGTTGAATAGTGCCGCGCGGGCGAATGCTTTGACTCCGGCCAGTGCGCATGTCGAGCCGGTTCATCGCGCCACCCTGCGACTCCGAATAGACGATGTTGTAGTCAGTGGGATCGACCTGGGCGTAAAAACCATCACCACCACCAACGCGATACCAATCCGAATTTGAAATGCCGGCTTGCGCACTGCGGGTCTGACTTGGTCCACCCCACGATCCGTTGTCCTGCAACCCGCCATATACGTAATAAGGTTTTCGCATATCGACACCGACCGCGTAAAACTGTGCGGCTGAAATCGTATTCACAAACTCCCACGTGTCGCCCTGATCGTAAGTGACATCGATACCGCCGTCGTTTCCAATCCAGATGTGATTGCCGTTGTTTGGATCGACCCAGATGGCGTGGTTATCACTGTGCGCAATTCCCTGCTGCAACGATTTAAAGGTGCGACCGCCGTCAGTTGATTTACTGAAATTCAGTCCACCTACATAAACATTTTCCGAGTTCTTCGGATCGACACGAATCTGGCTGTAATACATCGGTCGATTATTTTCGTTGGTAACGATTCGCCACGTTCTGCCTTTGTCGTCGGAACGCCAGATGCCCGGTTTCTTCGGATCCAGTGGTACCGGTGTTGGTGAAGGAGACGGAGTTGCAGTTGCCGCAGGCGAAGCTGACGCAGAAGGAGAAGGACTCGGACTCGCCTGCGCGCCGGGACCGCCAGGTGTTTGCTCTTCGCCGCCAGTGCCGATGCTTGCGCCTACTTCCATTTGGGCATAAAGAATGTTGGGGTTGGACCGTGAAACGTCGATTGCGATACGGCCCAACAAACCTTCCGGTAAACCGCTGCCTTCGAGTTTCTTCCAGGTCTTACCGGCATCGACCGTTTTCCATATTCCCGAACCAGGACCGCCGCCGTTGAAGCCCCATGACGTTCGACGGCGTTGATACGAAGCCGCGTAGAGTGTCTTCGAATCTGAAGCGTCGATCACGATATCAGTGAAGCCAGTGTCCTCGTCAATGAACTTGATGTTGGTCCAGGTGTTGCCCCCGTCAGTCGTTTTATAGATACCGCGTTCTTTGTTTGGTCCAAACAGATGACCCAGCACGGCCACATAAACAGTGTTTGGATCTTTTGGGTCGATAACGATGCGCGCGATCGTTTGTGAATCTTCAAGACCCATCTTCTTGAAGGTTGCGCCTGCGTCAGTCGATTTATAGATGCCGTCACCAAAACTCGCACTCTGCCGGTTGTTTGCTTCGCCGGTCCCGACCCAAACTACGTTTGGATCTGAAGGGGCAATGGCGATGTCACCAATCGAAGCAGTTGAATAAGTATCGAAGATTGGTTGAAAGGTCGTTCCATTGTTCGTCGACTTCCAAACTCCGCCAGTCGCGAGGCCCACGTAAATCACATAAGGATTGGATTCGACACAAGCAATGTCGTCTACGCGGCCACCCATACTCGCTGGTCCAATGCTGCGAAATACAAAGCGACGCAGCGATGGATCAGTCGACCAGTTGATCGGAGTTGGAGTGGGACTAGGGGCAACGTTGGGTCGTTGGGGCTGCGCTGTATTCGGATCGGCTGGCCGCGCATTTCCCTGTGAATGGACGGTCATTGACGTCAGCGAGATGCCCGCAACGATTAATACTAGTAGCAGAACATCCGAGATGGAGCGCGACCTTTCTCTCATTAGAAAGTTCCTTTCGCTGTTCGATAAAACTTCTGGAGTTGAAAAGAATTGCCCTGGTCAGGCAATAGAACGGTGTTTAGTAATAGCTTGAAAGCCGGAATATAGAAAACTCGGTGGGTGAATGCAACAAGCTTTACATTTCTTTACTTAAGAGTCTGAAGAACGGATCTCTGCGTCTCTGCGCTCTCTGCGCCTCTGCGTTGAAATCAAGCCATACGCAGTCGGATCTAATTTCAACACAGAGACGCCGAGAACGCAGAGACGCAGAGGTGAGTCACTTGTAGATGAGTCAATCTGAAATCTGCAATCTGAAATCTTAAATAGCCTTACTTCCGTTGCTGATACTCTCAGCTAGACGTTTGGCGTCAGGAAGGGCGTCGATGGCTTTGAGGACCTGGGTGTCGCTGTCGAGCAGCACGCGCGCGCCGGCATCATTTGAAAATGAGGCGGTGATGATCTCTTCGCGCAATCTTAGCTTCGTGAAGTCAAGTTCCTCATCAATTTGCGCGGGGGTTAGTTGTAACTCCGGCTGTTTTTGCACGTAGGCTTTAAACAACTCAATCATTCGATCAGTTACCGGAAAGTCAGTGGCCTTTGCGGTCTTACCATACTGAACTTTGTCAATCTTATACGCCTCGAGTCCGGTAACAACTCCGGCCGCTAATTCTCTGGTGAAATGAAACGCAGCCTCGGCAATTCGTAAGCGAGCCGGAGTGTTAATTGGTTCTTTCACTTCGATGTCCGGAGTGATTCCCCCGCCACCATAAAAGATTCGTCCGGCTGCAGTCTTTACCGCTGGTCCAGTTTGCGGATGCGGAGTTGGTGATGCTAAAGCGAGTGGTGAATTCAAACTTCCTGGCGAAGCACTTGGCTGCGCTTCCAATTCGGACGGATCGTGACGTGTGTAGTAGTCATACAACGATCCGCTCGAATAATCACGTTGCAACGAGCGACCGTAAGGCGTGTAGTAACGAGCAGTTGTTAACGTCAGACCTGTGTTGAATGGCAACTGAAATATGCGTTGGACCAGGCCTTTGCCAAAACTCGTTTCGCCGACAATTAATCCGCGCCCATGGTCCTGAATTGCGCCAGCAACAATCTCCGAAGCCGAAGCGGTGTTGCGATTAACTAATACCACCAAAGGCACAGTCGCCGGTTCGGAACCACTCGACTTGTAAACAACGGGTTCGCTGTATTCAGTTCTTCCTTTTACGGAAACGACTACCTGACCGCGCGGAAGAAACTCACTCGCAACGTCGATCGCCTGATCGAGAAGACCGCCGGGGTTACCGCGCAAGTCAAGAATTAGCTGACGCATTCCCTGCTCGTCCAACTTCTTGATCGCTTCACGTAATTCGTCGTCACTGGAACGTTGAAAGCCACCGGTTAAGCCGATGTAACCAGTACCAGGTCGAATGATGTAGGCGTTACGAATAGTCGGTAACGGAACCGAGTCGCGCACTAGACTAAAATAGAGTGGCGCCTCAGAACCTGCGCGCGACACTTTCAACGTGACCGGATCACCCAAACCGCCGCGGACATTCTTGGAAACTTGTTCGCTTGTCCAGTCGTGTGCGTCTTTACCGTCGACTTCCAGAATGCGGTCGCCATATCTCAAACCCACGCGGGCTGCCGGTGTTCCTTCAACGGCCGATTGAATATAAACGCCGTCGCTGTGTTGAACGATGGTCACTCCGATTCCATAGAAGCGGGAGTCCTGGTCTTCTTTTAGTTTCTTAAACTCGCTATAGGGAAAGTAAGCCGAGTGCGGATCCAGCGTTGAAAGCATTCCCTGGATTGCGGCTTGAGTGGCCTTCTCATAATCGATGTCGCCGGAATAGTTGGTGGTAATCGTGGAAACAGCTTCGTTGTAATCTTTTTCGATTTCGTCGGTGACGCGATATGAATCCAGTTTTCCCGACGTCGTCAGACTGCTGAATTTTCGCGAACTGCCAATCGTGCCGCCAAAGATTGCAGCCAATAAAACAATTGCGGCAGCCACGCCAAAAAACCTTTTATCGAAGCGAACTCTTGGATAACGCTGGCCCGGTTCGTTTAATTGGCGTGCAACTTCCATAGGCAAAATATAGCACAGCCAGCTACCAGACTCCGAAGCGGTCCTATTCGCATGTTATAGTGCGGCCGAGAACGCCGATGGCTGCATCTCTTTCTATAATCATTCCTGCCTATAACGAAGCGAAGCGGCTCGGCGGCTCTCTTCGAACGATCGTCGACTATTTAAACGACGCCTGGCCGGCCAGCGAATTGATCGTCGTGGATGATGGCTCGGCGGACAACACCGCGGCGCTCGCCCGCCAAAGTCTTGATAATAGTGGACGGATTCGCACCTCAGTTATCAGCTACAAATCAAATCTTGGAAAAGGACGAGCGGTACGACTCGGACTACTGGCAGCCCGCAGCGACGTAGTGGTCTTTTCCGATGCCGATCTTTCAACGCCAATTACCGAGACTCCTAAACTCGTCGATCCAATTATCAATGGCGAGTGTGATCTCACGTTCGGCTCACGCGCCCTCGATCGGTCATTGATCGGAGTCCATCAATCATGGCGACGCGAACAAGGTGGCCGGGTCTTCAATCTCGCTGTTCGACTCGCAACAGGCCTTCCGTTTTGGGACACGCAGTGCGGATTTAAAGCATTCCGTATGAGTGCTTGCCGACCATTGGTTGAAGCCGCGACAATCGATCGGTTTGGTTTTGATGTTGAGTTGATCTATCTCGCTTATCGTGCCGGTCTCCGTCTCAGAGAAGTGCCCGTTCGTTGGGACCATAACGAAGGAAGCAAGATTAGTTTGTTTAGTGATAGTTTTAAGATGCTGAATGAAGTTGGGCTTATTCGACAACAAGCACGACGAGGGGTTTACGACAACGCGATCAAGCGGGTTGGGGAGTTGAAGGGAGAGGGATCAGGGGTCAGGGGTTAGGGGCCAGATTCAATTCGTGGTTGGATCTCTCTGCGTCTCCGCGTCCTCTGCGTCTCTGTGTTAAAACCGGTGCGCCGACTAGCGAACGTTAACTTCAACACAGAGACGCAGAGGACGCGGAGACGCAGAGAGAGCAACTGAAAGTTTTGCAAATATCCGTTTATTGAAACTAAGATTGCTACTTGAAGAACTAAGTTGAGACTTCGATAGAACGTACAAAGCACTAAGGACAAAGCACCAAGATCCTCTTAAGCCATGCCAGCCCGTCTTAACGTCAACATCGATCACGTAGCCACGGTTCGGCAGGCGCGTCGCGCTCCTGAACCAAGTGTCATCGCAGCCGCCATGGCTTGTGAACAAGCCGGCGCCGATGGCATCACTGTTCACCTCCGCGGCGATCGTCGTCACATTCAGGATCTTGATATTCAAGTCTTGCGACAGTCGGTCACGACTTATCTCAACATCGAGATGGCCGCGACTGAAGAGATGATCAAGATCGCCATCGACACGAAACCTGAAGCCGTGACGCTCGTTGCAGAAAAGCCGGATGAGATCACGACAGAGGGCGGTCTCGATGTTAAAGCGAACATCTCAATCGTTCGTGCTGCGGTGGCGCGCTTGAGGCAGGCAAACATTTTGGCGAGTTTGTTTATCGATCCGGAGCCGACGCAAATCGAAGTCGCACACGAAGTCGGTGCGCAGCAAGTGGAACTTTGTACCGCGGCTTACGCTGAAGCGACACTTGGCGCTCGGGGAATTCACGGTGAAGGCGCCGCGCGCGCTGCTCAGGAATTGAGAAGATTACGAGAGGGTGCGGGTCTCGCCAAACAGTACGGCTTACATATCGCGGCTGGTCACGGATTGACTTATCGCAATGTGGGCGCGGTCGCAGGAATTTCTGAGATTACAGAATTCAACATCGGCCACAACATCGTGGCGCGCGCAGTTTTTGTTGGATTGGTGAATGCGGTTGAGGAAATGCGCGCAGCAATTAAAGCGGGCAGTAACGATTAACCTTTTGCTCCCAACTGAGCTCTAACTTCAGAGCGGGCCAACTCGGTCCGGGCTGATTCCAAATCGTCCTCACTACCGGTCCAACTACCCAGTTGTTTCTCCAAACGTTCACGCGCTGTTCTGGCGCTCGCCGCATCAATTTCTTCCGGACGCTCGGCAACTTCGGCCAAAACTGAAACATGGTCATCGCGAACTTCCACAAAACCGCCAGAGACGTGTAGTTGCGAAGTCTTGCCTTCCTGCACGTAGGAAAGAATACCCGTTTTGAGTTGAGAGATTAGAGGCGTGTGACCGGCAAGAATTCCCATCTCACCGTTCAGACCGGGAACCGTGACCATTTCTACAGACTCCGCGAGGACGCGTCGTTCCGGAGTGACAACTTCGAGTTCGATTTTTTCAGCCATGAGAATTCACTGAAGGCGGCCAAATAGAAAGGCGACCATTCCTGGAAAACGGGCGGCCACGGAGGGCCGCCCCAACAATTAGCTAGCCGTGCTCTTGCCTTTTTCCACCGCCTCTTCGATCGTGCCGACCATGTAAAACGCCTGTTCGTGTAGATCGTCGTGCTTGCCGTCAACGATTTCACGGAAGCCACGAATCGTGTCTTCGAGTTTGACGTATTTGCCTTCCAAACCGGTGAACTGTTCGGCCACGTGGAACGGCTGCGAGAAGAACCGCTGAATCTTGCGCGCCCGAGAGACGATCAGTTTGTCATCGTCAGAAAGTTCGTCAAGACCAAGAATCGCGATGATGTCCTGCAGGTCTTTGTAGCGCTGCAAGACGCGCTTCACGTCCTGAGCGCAGTTGTAGTGTTCGTCACCAAGAATACGCGGATCGAGAATTCGTGAATTGGAGGCGAGTGGATCCACCGCCGGATAAATTCCGAGTTCGACGATCTGTCTGGAAAGCGCCGTGACTGCGTCGAGGTGCGCGAATGTTGTTGCCGGTGCGGGATCGGTGTAGTCGTCCGCGGGCACGTACACAGCTTGAATTGAAGTTACTGAACCTGTCTTCGTCGACGTAATGCGTTCCTGCATTTCGCCCATCTCGGTAGCGAGGTTGGGTTGATATCCCACCGCTGAAGGCATACGACCTAGTAGTGCCGACACTTCCGAACCAGCTTGTGTGAAACGGAAGATGTTGTCGATAAACAACAACACATCGAGACCTTGATCGCGGAAGTATTCGGCAACGGTCAGTCCGGAAAGTGCGACGCGCAGTCGAGCTCCTGGCGGTTCAGTCATCTGGCCGTAGATCAAAGCCACTTTCGACTTACCGATGGTGCTCATGTCGACTTTCGTTAAATCGAATTTGCCAGTCTCTTTGAAGTGCTTATTAAACTCATCGCCAAACTGAATAACTTCCGACTCGACCATTTCGCGAAGCAGATCGTTTCCTTCGCGAGTGCGTTCGCCCACACCGGCGAAGACCGAGAAACCGGATCGCGCCTTCGCGATGTTGTTGATGAGCTCCATCACGATAACGGTCTTGCCTACGCCGGCGCCGCCAAACAAACCAATCTTGCCACCACGAAGAAACGGCTGCACCAGGTCGATAACCTTGATGCCGGTTTCGAACATCTGGAGTTCAGTCGATTGTTCTTCGAACGTCGGCGCATGACGGTGAATTGGATAACGTTGCGTGTGCGCAACCTCGCCAAGCGTGTCCACAGGTTCGCCGATGACGTTGAGTACGCGACCGAGAGTGCCTTCGCCAACCGGCATCGAGATGGGGCCGCCGGTATCGATGGCTTTCATACCGCGCACCATGCCGTCAGTCGGCAACATTGAAACGGTACGAACGCGACCTTCACCGAGATGCTGTTGCACTTCGGCGATAACATTGATTGGTTCCTGAACATCGAAACCGTCGGAAACGATTCTCAGTGCCTGGTAGATTGGCGGCAGATACTTTCCTTCGAACTCGACGTCGAGGACCGGGCCGATAATCTGCACAACTTTGCCGACGTGTTGACCGTCAGCGCTCACGTTAGGCGTAGACATACTGTCGTTGAACTCCTCTTTCTACCTGTTAAGGCGAACAAACTGGCAGGTTTAAAAGCCGCCTAAGATAACATAGGCGTTTAAGTCTCACCAAACGCGAACTGAAGTTGAGAAGCCGAAAAGTAACGAATCGTGTTTAAGGTCCCGCGAACAGCCGCAAACGCTGGTTAAAACGTATAAGCTCTGAAAATGTGTTCGGTCATGCGTGCCAGGAGGCTGGGGCTTTGCGGTGTTGCCCCGATCTCTTCTTCTCCATTCGGACAACAAATACTTCCGCACGTTGTATCAATACATGAACCACGGTTGGGACACACTCGCAAATCATGACAATACGCGCAGCCACAACTCTTATCGTCATCCTGTGCACTCGCGCGCACGAATCCCATTTTCTCTTTGAACGCAGCCACGGGTTCTCGCAGCGGTACGGCGCGAATCGTAACGGACCACGATGAATTATTGGTATCGTCATTAACGATCCTTGTTTCTCCGGCTGCCGCGAGCCGTGAAACGATCTTCAACGGGTGTAATTGGTTCAAGCCATGTCGCGGCGGAGTTTCGCTGAAATTCCCGGTCAACAGGATCGCATCGAACCTGATCTTGCCTGCTTCCATTACTGGAACTATCCGAACCGCTGAGACATTTCCACCGTCGCGAATAGGCACGGTAGCAACCAAACCTTTTTGGCGAGTTAGTCCGACCGGGAGGTAGAGGACTTCTGAGCACGAGTTAGTGGTGATTTCAATTCCCAGTTGCTCAATGGAGTGTTTTTTGGACGCGAGAGTGCTCGAAAGCAAAATCGAGATCAGCGCGAGGCAAACGAGAGTGAGTCTTGTCATCTGAGGCTCCTTTTAATTAGAGGGGAATGCGAGGTTACGAGGGGAGTGTAAGACTCAGATTGGAAGCGGTCAAGTAATTTGGACGCTCTTGAATGGCACAAACGGCAGTTTTGGGCATTGACTCGCCCTGACTCTCCCTCTCCCCGACTCTCTCCCTCTCCCCCGACTCCCTCTCCCACCGACTCCCTCTCACCCCGACTCTCCCTCGCCCCGACTCCCACTCTCTTTTTCCTGAAACCTAAGTTGTACTAGCCTCGTAGTACAAGTCAGAAATGAGCCAAATCTTTTCATTGAGCCCTTCGCATCCGATGCCGCTTTACGCGCAGTTGTCCCGGGCTATTCAGTTTGCCATCGCAACCGGGCGGCTAAAGATCGGAGAACAACTCCCCACTGTGAGACAGCTCGCGGTTGAACTTCGCGTCAATGCCAATACCGTCGCGAAAGTCTATGCGGAACTGGAACGCGCGGGAGTCCTCGAAACGCGAAGAGGCGTGGGAACGTTCGTATGCGCTCGCCATTTCGAAGCCATCAGCAGTCAGGATCACGCAACCGTTTTGCGCGAACTCGTCGACCGCTTCATTGAAGAAGCTGCGGCCATGGGATTTTCACCTGACGACCTTTTGGATCAACTTCAAAGCAGGCGCCTAAAGGAGACTGATTACAATGGCCGGTAACAATAGTCTGGTACAAACCAGGAACAACAATTTACCTTCAATAAATACACCGCGCGTAAACGTGGTAGCAGCAATTTCTTTTTTAATACCACTGGCCCTGGGAGTGCTCGCGACGGTCGCAACAAGGGTTCCCGCTGGAGCAATCATCGGCGCGGTGCTGGGTCTGCTCCTGGCCCAGTCACCCAAAATCGCCCGTCAATGGGACCGTGCAGTGGTCCTGCGTTTGGGAAAATATGTGGGGCTGCGTGGTCCTGGTTTGTTCTGGATCATTCCGTTTGTTGATTCCGTTTCTGCATGGGTCGATCAACGAGTGATTACTACCAGTTTTGCCGCGGAAGAAACACTGACTTCAGACACTGTGCCGGTCAATGTCGACGCAGTGCTCTTCTGGATGGTCTATGATCCGGAGAAAGCGGCACTCGAAGTACAAAACTATCCGCAAGCCGTGAGTTGGGCCGCACAAACTGCATTGCGCGACATCATTGGCCGAACGTCGTTGACGGATCTGCTCCGCGGCCGCGAACGTATCGAAGACGAACTGCAACAACTAATCGATGAACGTTCGAATCCGTGGGGAGTTACGGTGCAATCGGTCGAGATGCGTGACGTGATCATTCCTGCCGCATTGCAGGATGCGATGTCGCGTGAAGCTCAGGCAGCGCGTGAAAAACAAGCACGCATTATTCTCGGCGAGGCAGAAGTTGAGATTGCGCATTCATTCGAAACCGCGGCGCGATCGTACCGGGACAACCCAACCGCGTTACACCTGCGTGCGATGAACATGTTGTATGAAGGTTTGAAGGAAAAGGGCGCGTTGATGCTCGTGCCGAGCAGTGCGGTTGAGTCGATGGGAATGGGTGGCTTATTAGGTGCTGCAGCACTTAGGCAACAGACGCTAACCGGGAGCGAAGAAAAGCCGGAATAGCTATTGAAGCGTCGGCGTTACCATCAGCGTCTCTGTCTTAACCTGGGCCCAGTTAGATAAACGATCGGGTTCAACGCAGAGGCGCTGAGGTACTTATTGAATATCGGGATCGATGCGAATTTTCATTCGCTGCAGGACTTGTAGATCTTCTTCGGTGAGATCGAGCTTGGTGCTGTCTTCACTACTTTCATCGTCGCCCGCATGTGGACGCAATCCGATTTCGAGGCGCAGCGTCAGTTCCATTTCATAACCAGCTTCACGAAGGCGCTCGATTGCATCAGCAACTTTCGTCGAGTTTTCTACGGACTCGTTAATTGCAGTCCCAATCTCGCGGACTATCTCTTTTGCGTCGTCGTCAATTTCCAAAGTCGCGGCCTTCTGCTATCAAGACTGAGAGCTCAACGCTCGAATGTGTTTTGTATGCTACGCGACAGGCTAAGGAGAATCAAGAACATTGCCGATTGACGATTTGCGATTGCCGATTTGCCGCTAATAGGAGACCACCGACTTTATGTTGGTGAAGTCTCAGCTTGCCCCTAACCCCGACGCACTCTTTCATCTCGAGACCACCGACTTTATGTCGGTGGAGTCTCAGCTTCCCCCTAACCTCGACGCACTCTTTCATCTCCGATACCACCGACTTTATGTCGGTGGAGTCTCAGCTTCCCCCTAACCTCGACGACTCTTTTCATCTCGATACCACCGACTTTATGTCGGTGGAGTCTCAGCTTCTCCCTAACCCCGTCGCACTCTTTCATCTCGATACCACCGACTTCATGTCGGTGGAGTCTCAGTCTCTGCCTTGCACCGAAAGTGAAACTCCGCGGACGTAAAGTCCGCGGTATCTTCGATTGGATTTCAGCGGTTCCGTACTAGCTCGAAACTGACACTCCGCGGACATAAAGTCCGCGGTATCTTCGATTGATTTTCAGCTGTTCCGTACTAGCTCAAAACTGAAACTCCGCGGACATAAAGTCCGCGGTATCTTCGATTGGATTCAGCTGTTCCGTGTTAGCTCAAAACTGAAACTCCGCGGACATAAAGTCCGCGGTATCTTCGATTGGATTTCAGCTATTCGTACTAGCTCGAAACTGACACTCCGCGGACGTAAAGTCCGCGGTATCTTCGATTGGGTTCAGCTACTCCGCGTTAGCTCGAACTGAAACTCCGCGGACATAAAGTCCGCGGTGTCATAACCCTGGCGAGTCCCTCACCTTGATACCGATGCCTACCTCGAATTTCATAATTTAGTTTCTCTATACGCGGCAGATAGTTATAAACTGTACGAAACCTTTAAAGCAGGACACATCGATCCGTTGCCGATTAAACGGAGCATTGCAATAAGCTCAATCGGCAATTGGAAATCGGCAATCGGAAATTTTCATGTACAGAACCATTGGCATCCTGACCGGCGGTGGAGACGCACCGGGCCTTAACGCGGTGATTAGGGCCGTGGTGAAGACTGCGACCTGCGAACACAGCATGCGCGTCATCGGAATCGAAGACGGATTCGAAGGACTGATTGGCGCCACCCGAACTCGTCTCCTTTCGGCGAGCGATGTGCGCGGTTTGTTACCACGCGGCGGCACAATCCTCGGCACCCGCAATCGCGGCAACTTCGTTGAACGCATTCGCGATGGCGTGAAGATGAGCGTCGAAAGCGTGTATGAAGAAGCCATCTCAAACATGCGTGTGCTCGGCATCGACGCTCTGGTGGTCCTGGGTGGCGAAGGCACACTCGCCATCGCTGCAGAATTTCACAAACGCGGTATTCCAATCTGTGGCGTTCCCAAAACTATCGATAACGATCTTGCTTGCACTGAACTAACCTTCGGCTTTGTGACTGCACTCGACATCGCCACCGAAGCACTGGACCGGTTACACACCACGGCTGAGTCGCATGATCGGGTGATGATTCTTGAAGTCATGGGCCGGCATACGGGCTGGATTGCGCTTCATTCCGGCATCGCGGGCGGCGCTGATGTAATCCTGATTCCGGAAATTCCTTTTTCGGTCGAAGCGGTGGCCGATAAAGTACGCGCTCGTGAAGTTGCCGGGTCAAATTTTAGTATTATCGTCGTCGCGGAAGGCGCGCAGGAGATCGGGCACGAGCTAATTTATTTAGACAAGGGTGATTCAGTTCGTGCACCTCGTTTGGGCGGAATCGGTGTTCACCTGCGAGAACACCTGGAGGAAGTAACGTCCCGCGAAACACGTTGCGTAGTGCTGGGCCATCTGCAACGCGGCGGACGGCCTAACGCGTTCGATCGAATGCTCGCGACAAACTTTGGTTCATGTGCGGTTAGAGCTATCGCGAACGGGGAAAGCGGTGTAATGGTGGCCTTACAAGCTGGCGATATTGTCACTGTTCCGGTGACAGAAGCTATCAAAGGACTCAAGACTGTTCCGCCAAACGGCCAGCTTGTTAGAACAGCACGTGACACCGGCATTTCATTTGGCGCGCCGGATGAGGCAAACTTTCATAAGCGAAATTAAAGTTAGGGCCTCTTGCAAAAGTCGCTTTAGTGGTCAAAGAGTCAGTACCACCTCGCGGTAGCGGGTGGGTCGATCAAGCTAAACGCGCTAATATTTCCGATAAACCCACCCGCTACCGCGAGGTGGTACTGATTTTTTGATCAGAAGAAGGGTAAAGAGTTGTCACAATCAATAAAGGAAAAACTTCAAGGCGATCTCGAAGAACTTGAAGCTGAGTTGCGTATTCACTTACCGAAAGAGATCAAACGCGCATTAGAGTTTGGCGATTTAAGAGAGAACTCCGAATACAAAGCCGCCCTCGATCGCCAGAGCATCGTCAAAGCACGAATCATGGAGTTGCGCCAAAGGATCAGCGAAATCGCCTCGATCGATCCAAACAAAGTTCCGCGCGACAAAGCTTCGTATGGTTCAACGTTGGTGCTGTACGATGCTGAGAAAGACGAAGAAGTCACTTATAAGCTGGTCACGGCTGAAGAGAGCGATCCGGCTAACGGTTTGATTTCGACGACGTCGCCTGTTGGTCGCAGTTTGATGGGTAAACGGGAAGGTGATGAAATTGTGGTTCGTACGCCGGCAAGCACGCGCAACTTTGAAATCAGACAACTTCGCACCCTTCACGACGAATTAGCTGCAGAAAAATGAAGCGTTCGGAAAAGGACACTTATAAAAGTCGCAACCCTGGTGATGATGAAGTCAGTACCGTAACGCGGTAGCGCCGGGTCAGCTTAATTTGTGGTCCCAAGTCTATTGCAGAACTCGACGTTATCGCGTTACGGTACCTGACTTCAGCGCACAAAAAATGAGGGTTCCATAGCCTGTTTAGTCGTTGACAACCAATCGGCCCGTCCCTATCATTCGCCGCTTGGTTTTTGGGAAAGAACTGTAATTCTGTCTAGCCTTTAGGCATAATGCCCCGGGGAGAAAGTCACAACTAGTGTTTGGCGCCAGCATCGGACGTTTAGCACAGCGAATCATCGACGCCATGGTGCGTTGGCTTGCTTACGGCCACATCAATCCCAACATCCTGACCGTCATCGGAGTTTCGCTTAATGTCGGTTGTGGTGTGTTGTTTGGAATGGGCCGCTTTTTTTCTGCCGGTATTACGCTGATCGTCGCCAATCTCTTCGACATGCTCGACGGACAAGTGGCGAGATTGTCAGGTCGCGTCACCCGTTTTGGCGGGTTCCTTGATTCTTCACTGGACCGCCTGTCGGACATGGTCGTTTTCGTTGGGCTAATGGTGTTTTACGCCCGCGACATTCAGGCCCACTCAACTCTTAACGTTTTTCTTGCGGGCGCCGGACTAATGGGGTCCGTTATGGTAAGCTACGCAAGCGCAAGGGCCGAAAGCCTGATTCCCAAATGCGACGTCGGCTTTCTGCGACGCCCGGAACGCGTTGTTCTCTTTATAATCGGAGCGCTCAGCACCTATCCCGGTTCCAATAACTACTTCGCGAACCGGATGCCCGCAGTACTTTGGGTGCTTGCCGTAGGTTCTTATTGGACCTTCGCGCACCGCATGTATCACACATGGCGCGAACTTACTAAGCTCGAAACAAATATACAGAACGCAGAGGCCCAAACTTCGTATTCCCAAGCTGGTGCAACTGCGGGTGAGCGACGCGCTGAACAAAGGTTAGTACACAAGCCGGGTTAGAACTAGATTTACCTACTGTTAAGGTTTTCTTTTTGAGGTGAAAAACACGTGACGATTTGTCCCTGCTGTGGCTTTAAATTCCATGGAAGTTTAGCTGACGGTTGTACGGCATGTGGCGCCTACTCCGTTGGTCAGGCGCTACCGAGACCGGCCCACGAACTGCCGTCCTATGGCCGTTCACTCGCGCTGGTCGTCAGCGGTTCCGTTATCGTCCTCGTTTTTGTCACTCAAACAATCATCGCGATGGCCCAACGCTCGAGTGGCGCACACGGTCGTTTATTTCAGTTCTGGCAGTGGGTCGCAGCCGGTGAAACTGCCGCCTGGCGGTTGAAGTGGATCTCAATCCCGGTAATGTTTGTCACGCTTTGGGCCGGACTCAAAATTTATCGTTCGATCAAAGCGCAGCCACAGCGATTCTGCGGCGTGAATTATGCCCGCCGTTCGTTGCTAGCATCAGCCACAGTCGCGTTATTGATCGCGACGCTTATCGGCATCACGGTTCCCGCCAGGATGCGCCAGCGAGATATGGCGATCAAAGCAGGGATCATGAGCGACTATTACACGGTCGATGCTGCGCTTACCGCATATCAAATTAAGTACAAGACTTACCCGGCTGATCTCAGAGAGTTGACCTCTCGCATTCCGGATCCTAATGGCAGGTTAGCAGCCGCACTGAACACTTATGACCCGGCTGGATATCATCCAAGTGCTGACGTCGCGGCTGTTGCGCCAACTGAAGAAGCGAGAACATTGCGCGGCGCGGTAATTAGAAAGGCTTCATTTAGTGCTGCTACTGACGACGCGGCCCCAAATGGCATCGCGTTTACCAACTACGAATTGCGACTCCCAGGTGAAGACAAGATTCTCGGCACTGATGACGACTGGATTGCCCGTGACGGTGTGATTATGAAACTCTCAGATGTCGCTAAGGGCGGCGTTGGACGCAGCGTCTCAGCCGGAGTGCTTAATCAATAGCGACGGATGTCGTTCCTAGATCGATTCCGCAAAAAGAAAGAAGATGAAGCTGGGCGCATTGCCCGTCTGTCTAAGTCAGGCCGAATGGTCGACGGACGGATCATTGATGCAGTCTCAACTGACGACGGAACAATCACCCAGGTCACCTACACCTACGAACTAGCCGGCGTTCAATTCGAATCGTCTCAGGCCCTCGACTCCACTCAACAGAAACGTCCCAACGTTTACGCCCCCGGCAGAAACATCATCGTCAGGTACGATCCGAAAGCGCCGGCAAACTCGATCGTGGTCTGAGCCCGAGGCTTGGAGGTTCCTGCAAAACTCAATGGGCTGCGGCTGGGCCGCCTGTTGTGAGGGATGGCTTTGCCTTTCCGTTGCGAAGCCACTTTTGTATTGGGCTATGCCCTGCTGTCAGCGCGGTCTTGGATAGCGGATGAAAACACAAAGGGGCGTAGCCCAGTTGTCGTGCACGCTTAACGGAAAGGCGGAGCCAATCCTCACAACAGGCGGCCAAGCCGCAGCGTCCTTTATGGTCTTTGTTTCTTCATTGACGTACACTTTGCGCTTTGCCTTGTTGTTGGTTCAAAACGAGGGGCAAACTACTAAGTTCTAAGAACCAGGCACCAGGTTCCGTGTCCCTATGTTCCGAAAAGTCTTAATCGCAAACCGCGGCGAAATTGCGATCCGCATTATTCGCACCTGTCGTGAACTCGGCATCGGGGTCGTCGCCGTCTACTCTGAACCTGACGCGGAAAGCCTGCACGTGCGAATGGCCGACCAGGCAGTTTGTGTTGGTCCAGCTCCTTCCAATCAGAGTTACTTAAAAATCGATGCAATCATAGACGCCGCCAAAAAGACGGGCGCTGAAGCTGTCCATCCCGGTTATGGTTTCCTGGCCGAGAACGCCGATTTCGCGCGCGCAGTCTCGGCAGCGGGGATTGTCTTCATTGGACCATCGGCCGAAGCAATGGACGTGATGGGTTCGAAGACGAGTGCGCGGCGCGCGGCAGTTGAAGCTGGCGTTCCAATCGTGCCGGGAACAGTCGAGCCGCTGACTTCCTTCGAAGAGACACAAGCAACTGCGCAAAAGTATGGCTATCCAGTGATGCTCAAAGCGGCGGCTGGAGGCGGTGGCAAAGGGATGCGACTCGTCCATACCGAAGATGATCTGTTGTCGGCGTTTGAGACATCGCGCGCCGAAGCCGCATCTGCTTTTGGCGACTCCTCTTTGTATCTTGAGAAAGCAGTCGAACGCCCGCGGCACATTGAGATCCAGGTCTTCGCGGACACGTCCGGCAACGTGGTCCATCTTGGCGAACGTGAATGTTCAATTCAACGCCGGCATCAGAAAGTGATCGAAGAATGCCCGTCGCCAATCAACGACCCCGAACTGCGCAAAGAAATGGGCGCGGCGGCAGTGAAGATCGCTAAAGCTGTCGCCTACGTCGGCGCCGGTACAGTTGAATTTCTCGTGGCCGATGCGACGCGTGAATTCTATTTCCTGGAGATGAACACACGACTGCAGGTTGAGCATCCGGTCACTGAACTCGTTACGAATTTTGATTTGGTGCGCGAACAGTTTCAGGTAGCTGCCGGTCAGAAATTATCGTTTACGCAGGAAGATGTTTCGTGGGAAGGCCATGCGATCGAGTGTCGCGTCTATGCGGAAGATCCTGACAACAACTTCTTCCCTTCACCGGGAACAATAACTTATTTGCGCGAACCGTCTGGCCCGGGTATTCGCATCGACAGTGGTGTCAGCCTGAATACTGAAGTCTCAATTTACTACGATCCCATGATCGCAAAACTCGCGGTGTGGGGTCGCACACGTCAAGCTGCAATCGAACGACTGCGCCGTGCGCTCGATGAATATGAAGTCGGCGGCATCACTACCACGTTGCCTTTCTTTCGTCGCGTTGCACTCGATGAAGAGTTCATTGCCGGCAATCTCGACACCGGCTTCATCAGTCGTTTCAATGCCCGCGAAGCAGCGACAGAGCCGCAAGCTCCCGATATCGTGGAAAGCGACATGGCGATAATCGCCGCCGCGCTTCATCACGCGAAACAGCAAAAACAGACGGTGCAACCAGGCGCTTCGTCGACTGTGAGTCGGTGGAAGATGGCTGGTCGAAAAGCCGCCCTTGCAACTAATCAACCGGTTTCTTCGGAATGGAGGAAACGGTGAAACTGAAAGCTGAGGTTAATGCGCAGGTAGCTGAGGTGACCATCACCGGGTCCGGTGAGACCATACAGGCCGAAATCGACGGTCGCAGTTATGAAGTGAAGGTACATGAGTCGAATAACAATTCATATCTGTTAATTCATGATTCGACGGTCTACGATTGTCGGGTTGAAAATGCGCCGCAAACTCGCGAGAGTTTTAATGTTTCACTTCGCAACCGGCGACACACCGTTGCCATAGTTGATCCGCGTCGACTTCGCACTGACGAAAATTCCGATCGTCATCATCATGGTCCAACCGAACTGGCCGCGCAGATGCCTGGTAAAGTTGTACGCGTGTTAGTGGAAGTTGGCGCTAAAGTAGAGAAAGGCTCAGGCATCATCGTAGTTGAGGCAATGAAAATGCAGAATGAAATGAAATCTCCGCGGGCGGGAGTGGTCGCGTCGATCAACGTCACGCCTGGAGATACGGTGAATGCGGGCGAAGTGTTGGCGACGATAGGAGACGAGGGATGAAAGACAGGAGAATGAGTGACGAGGAGAGAGACGGTGATGGGGCGAGGGGGAGAGTGGGCGAGGGGGTGATGGGGCGAGACGGTGAAGTGGTGAGTGGGAGAGTGGGCGAGGGGGTGATGGGGAGAGACGGTGACGCAGCCGATGAGCGCCCTGTCACCCCATCACCCACTCCCCCCATCACCCCGTCTCCCGCTCTCCCCATCACCCCGTCTCCCACTCACCCCATCACCCCATCACCCAATCACCCCATCTCCCACTCTCCCCATCACCCCATCACCCACTCACTCCATCGCTTCTTCCGATCTCCGCATCCTCCTCTGGGACATCGACGGTACGTTAATTCGCTCTCTGAAAACGGGTGGTTACAAGATTTACACGATTCCGGTGCTCGAAGAGATCTTTGGCACGTCAGGCCAGCTCGCGACCATGCGAGTTTCGGGCATGACCGATCTGCAAATCATCGCTGAGGCGTTAAGAGAAGAAGGGTTCACGCACGAAGATATTCGCAAACAGATTCATCAGGTGAGTGAGCGACTGACAGCGGAGGCACGACGCGTAACCGGAAATGGGGAACCGTTCTTTGAACTTCTTCCCGGCGTCACTAACACTTTGCACGTGTTAGATGAACACCCGCGCTATCAGTCTGCTTTGTTAACCGGCAACATCGAACCGATGGCCTGGTTGAAGATGGAACTGGTCGGACTCGACCAGTATTTCAAACTGCCGGGCGCCTTCGGTGAGGAATCGCATCAACGTCGCGATCTACCGGAGCGAGCAGCGGCACGAATCAACAACTATCTGCAGCAACAACTTGCGCCGGAACAATTCGTCGTCATTGGTGACACACCAAACGACATCGATTGCGCACGACACTTCGGCGCTCGCGCGGTGGCAGTGGGAACAGGACGCTTCTATTCGATGGAAGAAATGCTGGCGTGTAAACCCGATGCCTGGCTTGAAGATCTCTCCGACGCGGAATTAGTCGTCAATACCCTCGATAAACTCTAAACAGTATGCTCTCTGCGTCTCTGCGTACTCAGCGTCTCTGTGTTAAATCGATGTTGGCGTAGTCGTGCACAAGTTTTTAACACAGAGACGCTGAGTACGCAGAGACGCAGAGAGAATCCCTATAATCGAGATTAGATCCGGTGGAATGATTTCAAAATGTCCCGCATCTTTAACCGAAGAATTACGGGCCGGCCGTGCGGACAAGTGGTTGGCGATGAGGTTTGCAAAAGCCGATCGATGAGCCACCGCATCTTTTCGGGTGCGAGCGGCATGTTCACTTTGATCGCAGCATGACACGCCAGCGAAGCTGCTATTTCATCACGCATTGTTTCTCGGGCTGAATTTTTCTTTTCCGGGTCAACTGTTTCGAGCAACTCCGCAAGCATGTTGCGAGCTTCTCCCGCCGGCAAATCAGCGGGCGTCGCTCTGATTGCGACTGTTCGGCCCGACAAACGCATTAACTCAAAGCCATAAACTTCAAGCTCCGGCGCCAACTGATCAAACACTGCCGCCTGTGCCGGGGTTAAATCAAACGTTTCCGGCACTAAAAGTTGCTGCGATTCGACCCGGCGCTCCGATTCGAGCGCTCGATACTTGTCGAACAATATACGCTCATGAGCCACGTGCTGATCGATGAGCAAAAGTCCCTCGTCATCAGTCGCAATTATGAAACTCTCTTCAAGTTGGCCCAACGGTCTGATGTTGGGACTGACTGACTCGGGTGTAACCTGATGGACGATCTTCTCGGCTGAGTTAAGGGGTGGTAAAGGCGCAGATCTGGAAACAGTTGCTGGTCCAGCTTCAACAGCCGGCGCCTCAAGATTTGTGGTTTCAAAGCCCGAACTGATCTCCGGCTGAAGCGATACAGTCAACTCTTCTTCTTCCAGCGCTTCTTCAACCGAAGACATCAACGAAGCAAATTCTATCCGCGACTGCTGTACTTCGGGAGAAATTCGCGGCGGACGTTCAACTTCAAAAACACGTGCCGGAGCGGTTTCGGTGAATACAGCAGCAGCCTGGGCGCCTAACCCGCCAACGGCTGCGCCCGTCGCCGCCGGCTTCTCTTTTTCGTAGACAGGCGCCACAACTTCCCGCTCCTCGCGCACATAACCCGCAGTCGCCAAAGCAGCTTTCACAGATTCACGCACAGCATCAGCCACGGCAGCAGAACGACGAAAGCGCACTTCAGTCTTAGCCGGATGGACATTCACATCGACTTCTTCTAACGGCGTTTCAATAAACAACAACGCGGCCGGGTAAACGCCGTACGGCAATATCGAACGATATCCTTCCGACAAGGCGCGGCCAATCATTCGATCCCGCACGAACCGTCGATTAACGAATAGATACTGGGAATCTCGTGAAGTTCTTCTATCGCGCGGCGCGGAAACATAACCAATCACTCGCGCAACCTGAGGATGTCCACCATTTACTTCGAGCAGGTTCTCGAGAAACTCTTCGCCAAAAAGTTGATAAGCACGCTCGCGCAAATCTTTGGCAATCGATGCGCGAATTACTTCCCGGCCATTACTCGTAAACGTGAAAGCGATTTCCGGATGGGCCAACGCATAGTGCGTGACGAGATTGGTGAGATGAAAAGTCTCGGTAGCTTCTGAACGCAGAAACTTCCGCCGCGCAGGCACATTAAAAAAGATGTCGCGAACAGCGATCGTAGTTCCGCGTGGATGCGCCGCATCCTTGACGTCACGCATCCGGCCGCCTTCGATTGTTACTTTCGTCGCCGCAGTACCGTCTTCAGTTCGGGTTGTCAGTTCAATTTTAGCGACTGAAGCAATGGACGCGAGCGCTTCGCCGCGAAAGCCAAGTGTCGCAATCGCCGACAGGTCTTCCGCGCCGCTGATCTTCGAAGTGGCGTGTCGTTCAAAAGCAAGCACCGCATCATCGCGCACCATGCCTTCGCCGTCATCGGAGATCTTCAATAAACGACGCCCGCCCGCTTCGATTTCGATGTCGATTCGTTTTGATCCGGCGTCGATGCTGTTTTCGACAAGCTCTTTCGCGACAGAAGCCGGACGTTCCACCACTTCACCGGCGGCGATTTGATTGGCTACATGATCGGCGAGGACACGGATTTTGGACATCAAATGATTTTATTCTCAGCGTCTCTGCGCTCACTCTGCGTCTCTGCGTTTAAGACTGATTCGCTAAACGATCACAGTTTTTCAACGCAGAGACGCGGAGGTATTCGCAGAGACGCAGAGAAGTTACTAAAGCTTTACCACCTGGTGCTCAGTCGAGCCTAAATTAATCGCATTAAAAATCCACTCGATGACGTAAGTGCCGTGGCGAGCCAGCAATGACGTTATGTTGATGTGACGTTCCTGCAAGTCTTTGTGTGGATATAACTGTTCAAACACTCGCTGCAACTGTCGATGTGCGGCTTCATCACGAGTCATTTGCGCTTTTACAAAACGCGATCGCAGACCGTCGAGTTGATAGTTGATCTTCTTCCGACCGGTATCAAGCGCATTCGCCAACGTCGGATCGATCGACTGCAACTGCTTGCGTAATCGGTCCAACTCGTCATTTACGTTTTGCTCAGTTTCCGCAAATAACTTCGAGGTATCAGCGCCGAGATATTTTTCAACTACTTCTTCAATTACCGGATCGATACCTTCGAAGAAACTCTCCAAACCGAGATTATATCGTTCCAGCACGCGACCGGCGTGTCGCTCAATCATCGTCACACTTGAACGCGGCAAAATCGGAGTCGCAGATCGTTCCAACACTCGATAGGCTTCCGCAGTCTGAGCAAAGTAAGCAATTTCCGCTGAACCGCCGTAGTAGGCAATCGTCGGCAGCAGATAATCCTGGACCACCGCGCGCAAGGTAACGTTGGGACTAAAACGTTCCGGACTTTCCAACGCCAGTTGGGCCAACTCGTCCGCAGTGTATTCCTGGTTGCCGTCTTTCGCTTTATATTTTCCACTTTCTGTTCTGCTGACAGCGCGACGGGCCCCGTTTTCGTCGTGTAGAAACAACGGGAATGAACTGCTGGTAGCCAGGACTTGAGCGTGATAGCCAGCGGCTTCCAGTTCTGCACTTCGCGCTTCAATCGCCTGGGCAATTTCGTAGGCTTTACTCGCCGCGGCTGAATACAAAGGAGCGGCCAGTTTCTTGAGTTCCGGATCCAGTGGATCGAGAAAAATCAACCCATAACTACCGAGCAACGAAGTCAACATCGTGGCAAAACTTTCGACGTAACCTCGGCCCGGCTGCCACGCGTTTTCGACGAGCGTTTTCACACTTGCGGAAAACTCGGACTCAGGCAACATCTCAAAAAGCTCATCGATTACCAGGTTGATCGTTTCGTCAGAAACCACGCGCCCGACTGGTTGGCCTTCCCGATGTAAGTCGGCGGAAACTTCAATGGACTTGAGCTGGCAATCGCGTCCGATAAACTCGACTTTGGCAACTTCAGCAAAGTCGTGATCTTCAGCGGCAATCCAAAAGACCGGGACGGCTTTCGTGCCTCGTTGTTGTAAACAACCGGCAAGTTTGACGGCTGAGAGTGCTTTGTAAATGGTATAGAGTGGACCAGTAAACAAGCCCGCTTGTTGGCCGGAGACGACGGCGACGCAATCTGCGTCCCTGAGCAATTGAATGTTTTTGAGCGTCTCCTCGGTCGCGCCCCAACGTCTATTACTCGCTTCGAGCGCATTGCACACGGCCGTCCGATCGGCGGTTTTTGCCGCAGTCACCTCGGGCACTCTCTGCTGTAACTCGTGATGAAAGCGAATCGCCGATGGATAATACTTGCGCAGGGCAATCGGATCTTTGAGGTAGTCAAGAAATAATCGTGACTGCTGCGGAATGCGTTCGAAAGGAATCGTTTCGACGCGCAAACCTGACTCTTCAGGGGTGCTGTAACAAGCGGCTTCGGCTGTGCTCAAGTTGATATTAGCTCCTGCCGCACATTCTAATTGCGGAGATGAAGAATTGCCTAATTGCGGAATTGCGTAATCGCGAAATTTAGGAGTACGAGGAATTACGCATTCTCGCAATTCCGCAATTCACCGTACAACCTGCCAATCTCCTCCCGCTGTTCTTCCGTGGGCATCTGCAACGGCGCCCGCACCGTTCCGCCTTCATAACCAGCTAGTTCCATCGCCGTTTTAAGTCCGCCGATTCCAAAACGCGCAGTCACTGCCGCAGCAAACGGCGTGAGTTTCGTCTGGAGAGTTTCCGCGAGATGCAAATCGGCAGCATTGAAAGCGTTGAAGATCGCGACGCAAACATCCGGCGTTGCGCAGCCAACTGCCAGAATCGCTCCAGTCGCGCCGAGCTTCAATGCGTCAAGGAACACCGTTCCATTTCCCGTCATCACCGCAAAATCAGTTGGACAAAGTCTGACCGTCTCACTGAACCCGTCCATATTGTTCGAACTGTCTTTGACACCAATGATGTTCGGATGTTCGCTCAGTTTGGCGATCGTTTCCGGCGCAATGGTAATTCCGGTTAACGCCGGCATGCTGTAGAGCAACACAGGAACCGGCGCGTCATCAGCGACCGCAGTGTAATAAGCGAGTAACGCATTCTGTGAAATAGCCGAGCGGTAAAACGACGGCGTGATCACCAGTACAGCGTCAGCACCCGCTTTCGCCGCACTCCGAATTTCCTTCACCGTTGCGATTGTGCTTTGCTGGCCCGCTCCCACGATGAAGGAAAGATTTGCGGGCACTTGCTCGCGTGCCGTTTCAATCACCTTGAGGTATTCCTGCTGATCCAGGTGAACACGTTCACCAGTGGAACCAAGCGCAACTAACCCTTTGATCGGAGACTTGGACCACTTCTGCAGGTTTGCCTTTAACGCCGACAGATCCAATTCACTTTGATTATTGAAAGGCGAAGTGAAAGGCAAACTGACGCCGCGAAGATTTTGTTTCAACTGACTCACGTTATTAGTTCCTGACATCTGCTTATAAGAAAGAGTTGGATTATGCCATTCCAAAAACGCTAGCTTCAATTCTATTAGCGAGGTCCAATTTCATCCCGGCTTCTAGACCTGAACAGATCTGGTCATCTCGCTTACGCGGTTAGCGCAATCGACACGAGCTCGAGGTATATTTCTACATACCTATCGCGGACTTTTCCTTTGATTTTTCCGCACGCGTTCGTTAAGTTCTCAACTCTTCAATGTCTGCAGCCAAATCAACCTTAGACAAGAGCATCGATATTCCTGCGCCGCGGCGGTGGCGTGCCCTGACCTTGCTTTCAATCTCAATCCTGCTCGGCATGTCACTTTGGTTCAGTGGTTCTGCGGTCGTTCCGGCGCTCACCAAAGAATGGAAACTTACCGACTCGGAAGTCAATTGGATCTCAAACGCGGTCCAATTCGGATTTGTCGTTGGTACGCTCTTAAGCGCGACGCTCAACCTGTCTGACATCATTAGTGCGCGTCATCTTTGCGCGGTGGCCGGCTTCGCGGGCGCGCTGGCGACCGCGGGCTTTGGTTTGTTTGCGCATCAGGCAAATTCAGCCATCGTCCTGCGCTTTATCACCGGCATTTGCCTCGCCGGCGTTTATCCACCCGGGATGAAGGTGATGGCCACGTGGTTTCGTAAACGACGCGGGATGGCCCTCGGAGTTCTGGTCGGCGCACTCACACTCGGAAAGGCAACGCCATATCTCGTCAACGCGCTGGGCAGCATTAACTGGCGCACAAACGTGCTCGTAGTTTCGCTGATGGCGGTGATTGGATCGATCATCGTGTTGCTTTTCGTCGAAGATGGACCATACGCACTACCCCGGGCGCCGTTTGACCTGAAACAAGTGGCGCGGGTGTTTGGTAATCGCGGCGTCCGGCTCGCGAGCTTCGGCTACTTCGGCCACATGTGGGAGTTGTACGGCATGTGGATCTGGATTCCGGTGATGATGCGTTCGAGTGTGGCGCTTGCGGGTGGCAGTTCCGAGTTTGCCGAAGTGGGTTCATTTCTGATTATCGGTTGCGGCGCGATCGGATGCGTGGTTGCGGGATTGCTTGCTGACAAAATTGGCCGAACGTTAATTACTTCCTGGGCCATGGCCATCAGTGGCACGTGTTGTTTGGTGGTCGGTTTTCTCTATGGCGGCAATCCTTACCTGCTTTTAGCGATTGCGGCGATCTGGGGCGCAAGTGTCGTGGCTGACTCGGCGCAGTTTTCGTCATGTATCACCGAGCTTGGTGATCCGCAGTACATCGGGACGGCGTTGACCATCCAGATGTGTGTTGGCTTTTTGATAACGACGATTTCGATCGAGCTGGTGCCGAAAGCAGTGAGTTGGTGGAGCTGGCGTTATGCGTTCATGATTCTCGCGCCTGGACCATTATTTGGTGTGCTTGCGATGTTGAGGCTGAGACAACTACCAGAAGCGGTGAAGATCGCACACGGGAATAAGTGAAGATACCAACACTCTCGGTTAGGCCAGGTCAAACAGCAACAACTCAGCCGGTTCAAGGGAACGGATCTGTAGTTCGTTCTCGGCAACGATAACTACGCCGTCTCCCTGCTCTGCTCGCTCGCCATTCACCTCAACTGATCCACCCGCGACTTGTAACCAACCATACCGCGTTTGATTCATCTGATACGCAACACTCTGGTACTGATCGAGTATTGAAGCGAATAGGTTCACATCCTGATTTACTTTCACTGAGCCGTCGCGCCCGTCAGACGAAGCAATTAATCGTAACTGGTTCTTGCGCTCGTCAACCGAGAATGCCGTCTGCTCGTATCCAGGCTCAAGATTGTCGGCGTTGGGAATGATCCAGATCTGAAGTAGATGGACCATTTCTTCGTTTGAGTCGTTCTGTTCACTGTGACGAACACCGGTGCCGGCGGTCATTCGCTGCACATCGCCAGGACGAATCACCGATCCATTTCCCATGCTGTCTTCGTGTTTGAGTGCGCCACTGAGAATGTAGGTGATGATCTCCATGTCGCTGTGACCATGCTTCGGAAAGCCACGACCGGCAGCGACGAAGTCTTCATTGATCACGCGCAGACTACGAAATCCCATGTACCGCGGATCGTGGTACTGATCAAAGGAAAAGGTGTGGTACGTATTGAGCCAGCCGTGATTGAAGTGGCCCCGCTCGCTGGATCGTCGAATAGTTAGCATTGATTGATCTCAAAGCCCAAATCTCAGTTCTCTCTGCGTCTCTGTGTCTTTCTCTGCGCCTCTGTGTTGAACGAACGTCAGTTTAAATTGAACCTCGGATTTAACACAGAGGCGCGGAGATCCGCAGAGACGCAGAGAGGTTCGCTATTTAAATCTGAAATCTTAAATCTGAAATTCCTTCTCATTCGTCCAGTCTTTCTTCATGCGCCACCAGAATCGTAACCATCTCATTCAGTCCTTCCGCGTCACGATCGTCGAAACGTTTCAAGGTTGGACTATCAACATCAAACACTCCCAACACACGTTCACCATCGAACAAGGGAATAACTATTTCTGCATTTGACGCACTGTCGCAGGCAATGTGTCCGGCAAACTCGTGCACGTTCGGAACGATGACAGTCTCGCCCTGCTTCGCTGCAAAACCACAAACACCTTTGCCGAAGGGAATTCGCACACACGCCGGTCGGCCCTGAAATGGTCCTAGTATAAGTTCCTCTTCCTTAAGAAAGTAGAAGCCGGCCCAATTCACATCAGGCAAAGAGTGGTAAACAAGCGCCGAGAAATTCGCGGCGTTGGCAATGAAGTCGTATTCACCTTTTAGCAACTCGCGCAGTTGCGCAGCCAACAACGCGTAAAATTCCGTCTTCGGTGAAGGTGGCTGCTTCTTGGCGGGCTTTTTGGCCGATTTAGCAACGCTCTTTGTGACCTTTTTCTTCTTCGCAACTTTAGCACTCATAACCGGTTCCTCTGCTTCAAAATACAAATGAGAAATGAACAACTATCGACGATCAAGGAGTCGCTATTCGACGGGTGCGGCCGTGGACGGACGCGCTCCGACCGAAGAGCATCCGCTGAAATTCCCAGATCCTATTCGCCATAATCACAGATGCGATTAACACGCGGACCGCTTCTGTCCCGGTCGCCCACTCAATCTACAACTTTTGCAAACGCCGCTTGTCGGACATCGGGTCTAATCAACTGATGGTCTAACGCTGATCACGACCGACTTGGAAGCAGGCGTATTGCTCTTATCCGCAACCTGGTCCACCGGAACTAAAACGTTGGCCTCAGGAAAGTAGGTGGCGGCACAACCGCGCGGAATATCATACGCCACCACTACGAAATGTCGGGCCTCACGTTCTTCACCCTTGAAATGGCTGATTAAATCAACTTTCTGGCCTGCCTCAAGTCCTCGCGACTCGATGTCGAGCTCGTTAAGAAAAACAACGCGCCGCCCGTGTTTGATTCCCCGGTAGCGATCGTTGCCGCTGTAGACCGAGGTATTGAACTGATCATGACTGCGAATTGTCATCATGAGCAACTGGCCTGGTCCAATCTCATGGTCAGGCAGTTGGTGAACAGTAAACTTCGCTTTGCCGTTGTCGGTATTGAAGACCCTGCGTCGTGGTCCGTTCGGAAGATAAAAACCACCCGGCATACGAACACGCGAGTTGTAGTCTTCAAAACCCGGCACGACATGTTCAATCTTCTCGCGAATGAGATCGTAATCAGCAGTCAGTTGGCGCCAGTCCACAGTGGTGCGGTCGCCAAGAGTCGCTCGCGCCAAACAACCCACGATGTCCGGTTCACTCAACAGATGCTCTGACGCCGGTTCGAGTGTGCCTTGCGACATCTGTACAACGCCCATCGAATTCTCGGTAGAGACGAATTGTGGACCACCTGCTTGTTGGTCGATTTCAGTTCTACCGAGACACGGGAGTATCAGTGCGGTCTCACCGGTAACCAGGTGCGCGCGATTGAGTTTAGTAGAAACATGCGCAGTCAGACGGCAACGACGCAAAGCATCGGCAGTGAAATTTGTATCGGGAGTTGCTGACAGGAAGTTGCCGCCCAGCGCGAAGAAAACGGCGGCCTTGCCATCGTGCATGGCCCGAATCGCGTTTACGGTATCAAAGCCATGCTCGCGCGGCGGTTCGAAATTAAACTCGTCGCCAAGTTTATTGAGAAACGCTTCCGGTGGTTGTTCCCAAATTCCCACCGTGCGATCGCCTTGCACATTGCTGTGTCCCCGGACCGGGCAGAAGCCGGCGCCTGCCATGCCAACCTGTCCGCGCAGCAACATTAGATTCACGATCTCCTGAATGTTGGCGACTGCGTTTTGATGTTGCGTCAAACCCATCGCCCAACAAAAGATCGTGCGCTCCGATTCGATGAAGATTTGCGCGGCTTGTTCGAGCAGCTCTTTACTAACTCCGCTCTGCTCGACAATTTCGCCCCACTTAATTTGGTTCAGCGCGGCGGAAAACTCTGCGAAACCAGACGCGTACTTTTCAATAAACTGATGATCGAGTACCTGCTCCGGACGAAGTTCTTCCTCAGCCAGCACGGCCTTAATAATGCCTTTGAGCAAGGCGACATCGCCGTTGATTTTCACCTGCAGAAAAAGATCGGCGAGCGGCGTGCCGGCGCCCAACAAGTTGATTATTTCCTGCGGATGTTTGAAACGAACCATGCCCGCTTCCGGCAATGGGTTGATATGGACCAGCTTGCAACCGCGCCGCTTTGCCCGTTGCAGCGACGTCAGCATGCGCGGGTGATTAGTGCCCGGATTTTGTCCGATAACAAAGATCGCCTGCGCATGATCAAAGTCGTCGAGCGTGACAGTTCCCTTCCCGATTCCAATCGTTTCACTCAAAGCTGCGCCACTCGATTCGTGACACATGTTTGAGCAGTCGGGCAGGTTGTTCGTGCCAAACTGGCGAACGAAAAGTTGATAAAGGAAAGCGGCCTCGTTACTCGTGCGACCGGAAGTGTAGAAGATGGCCTGATCGGGATGGTCCAGGGCGTTGAGCTCGCCGGCGATGAGTTTGAAGGCGTCGTCCCATTCAATCGGTTCGTAATGAGTGGCGCCAGGTCGTAACCACATCGGATGAGTAATGCGACCCTGCGAACCTAACCATTCATCTGACTGCAACGAGAGATCCGCAACACTCCATTTTTTGAAGAACTCGGGAGTGATG
>DATDMC010000053.1:0-33413 GCA_036518995.1 Pyrinomonadaceae bacterium
TCAACTCCTTCGGAGTTGCGTTAGTTGGTCGTCGGTTTCCCCAGGGTTGCCAAAGCTCAACCCTGGGCTTTGAGACAAAACGCTTTCAGCGTTGCCGACATCATTTACGCGCGCATTCGCATTTGCACCGGCGCGCTCGCCAGATCGTTCGAGAAATCCGCAAGCGCCTCCAGCCAAACGCTGACAAAACGCCGGCGCTCCGCTTCACCTAGTAACCCGGGCAACTCAGGCCATCCTTCGTGCGTAAAATAGGCGTAATTAACACCTCGTACACTCTTGAACTTCACGCGCAGGTGCGTCGGGCTCTCACCCCAATTCTCTTTCTTAATCGTTGTCCGAATTAAGCCTTCACGCGCTTCGTCTATTTCCGCACTAACACCGTCGAGAGCTGATTTATACCAAAGTGGATCACTGAGTGCCGCAACGAGATCTTCCAGTTTTCCTTCGGTGACGCGGATCGTAAACATGATCTCTTTGCGCCAGTTGAAACGCGTATTGACGTTCTTTACGAGAGACTTCTCGAAGCGCATCAGGAATTCGCTCCATCCGACACGCAGGCATTCCGCCTCTTCAACGGAGAGTGCGCCGCGATCCTGGACCGTCAACTCCGTGCCCTGCTTGCGCCGCAACATCGAGAAGCGCACCTCGTATTCTGGTCCACAACCGTCAAACTGCCAGCGGACGCCAGCGATGATACCGGGGTCCCACTCAATGACGCGGCCGGCGAAAAAATCACCGTCTCCTACTTCCATACGAACCGGCGCATCTGGTCCAAAGTATGAAGTGTCCGCAAACCATTTAGCCAAACACTCGGGCTTGGTCAGGTACTCCCAGACTTTTTCAACCGGCTCCGGAATTTGTCTCTGCGCCACAACTGTGTACATTAGGAGTTTCCCCTTGAAGAGTTTTAACGAGTGGACGACGGCTTCACATCGAGGATGAGATGAAGACGTGGCAACGTGTCATGCTCGTTGACGACGGTGTGCGGTACGTCAACGCGCACATGGTAAATTTTCCCGGCCGGAAGATGTGAAGTTACGAGCCATTCATCTTCAAGTCCAGCGCGCTTACGACCCCAGACATAGAGACTTTGCGGACTGGTAAAGATCGGCACATGCACGCGCGTGGCGATCTTTTCATAAGCGTTGTCGTGATCGGTATGCATGGCCCATGAGAAACCCGGCAACAACCAGGCGAGGAACATCCCGTCAAAGCCACCCACCGTCGCGCCAAGCGCATCGCTACATCTCGCGCAGAGTTCCAACACTTTATCGGGCGCGCCCGGCAAAGTTTTCGGCAGGAGTGTGACTACCGGCTCGGGATTCGGATAATGGACCGTAATCCAGAATTCATCATACTCGCGGACGCTAAAGGTCACGCCCTCACCGAGCGTGGCGAAGAGATCATCCGGCGTTGTCGTGTTGCCGATAGGAACGGCAAGCGAACCGGAGTTTTCGATGTGGGTGGGAAAGTCTTCGCCGGAGTTTAGAAACTTGTGTATCCACCTGAGATACGGATCAAGACTCTCTTCGAGTTCGCGCGCGTCCTCGGCGGTCCACCCAATCGCCATCTCCTGCTGCAAATAGTCGAGCTCGAATATTTGCGGGTGTTCGTCAATAACGGCAAGCGCGGTTTCCATGTGAACGACTCCACTTAGAGTTTCGAGTTCAGAGTTCAGAGTTTCGAGTTCAGGAGCATAGTGTCGATGAAGTCAGTACCGTAACGCGGTAGCGTCGGGGTCAACGCAATAGAACTAAGTACACAACGCTATTGTGTTAGCACGGATTAAGTCGAGCGCGACAGTTGCAACAACTCGTAAGAGAACCGCGGCTCCCAGCCGTTAACACCTTCCGGCAACAGATCAAAGAAATGCCAGGTAGCACAAAAGTCATCGCCTGGGCCAAATTCGGCACGGCTGACGCGATAGATCTTGCCATCGGATTCTTTGGTGAACACCGAGACGCCGGGCATCAAGCCTTCCTTTTCATCGTTGAAGCCCATGTCGTCGATAAAGGTCGTTCCGGCCGCCGAGTAAACAGGAAAGTTCCAGCCGCGCGATCGCACAAATTCCTTCTGCTCTTCCGGCTTGTCGGGCGACGTCAGAACAAAAGCAGCACGGCTCTCGAGGTGTGGCAGCAAGCCGGTAAAACCGTCGGCCCACATGGTGCAATAACTGCAATCGCGTCCCATGTTGTGCACCAGAATCAGACTCTTGTGGTCGCCGAAGAGACTCGAGAGCGGCGCTTGCCGTCCTTCGAGATCCTGCAATTGATAATCGCTGACTTCTTCACGCGGACGCTGGCGACGAAGTTCTGCCAACTCACGTTTCATGTCCTGGAGCTTATAGTCCAACTCGTCAATCTGCTTGTCAGTTTCAGTCTTCATCGTTTGCCTGGATGGTTCCGACCGAATGCCAAAACGGCCGGCCCCTGAAAAACGCACGCTCGGCTGAGGTCAGCCGAGCCGCTTAGTTGTGCGAAAGAGCGCTGGTAGTTAACCAACGCTCCTTCGCTATCAAATTGAGCTGGCCCTGATAGCCGCGCCCGACTTTATTTACGCAACCGTTATTTTACTTGGCTGCCACGTTGTCGCGCGGAGCGCCGACCGACATGTGCCATTGCACCCATTTCCACTCGCCATTCATCTTGACTGCGGTGCCGCTTCCGAAAAAGTGATCAACATGTTCACTGCCATCGGCCTTCTTGAGACGGACTGTGCATTCTTCCGTGCAAACGCCGAAGGTCGCGGTCGCCTTGCAGTTCATCTTTGGACCGTCAAGGTTCAAAGTGCCTTCGTTGCTGATGCCGGCACTGACTTTATCAAAGTGAGCGTCGATCTCTTTTTTCGTGCGCAACGCGATTGGCGTCGCATTGTCCGGATCTAATTCAAAGGTGACCAACGCGTCGTCGCCAATGTACGCCTGCTTTAGCGCGTTCATATGACCGGCGTTCGCGTCTTCGTGCGTCTTGTGAAGCGCCATCATCAATTCCTGCGATGCTTTTGCGTCCCACTGCGCTGTGTCGTTTTTCGCACTGCCAACATTCCTGTTGCTGGCGATCCAAAGCAGCGTCGCAGCAGCTAAAAGTGCCAAGGCGATGCTGATTCCACCCCGTGTGCTAATGAGCTTTCTTGCCATGAAAATGCCTCCATTCTGCGTTTGAGTTAGCGGTTGAACCGTCAGCTAATTTAGAAGCGGAGTGTAGGTCGGGCGAGGGTCTTAATCTTCTCCGAACTTGCGGATTAGCTAAGCAGTAAGGACTCGGTCGTTTCGCTCGGTCAACGCTGAAAGCGTTTTATCTCGAAGCCCAGGGTTGAGCTTTGGCAACCCTGGGTAAACTGTACGAACAATCGCTGAACTCCGAAGGAGTTGCGTCCGGGTCGAACATTCCCGCTTCTCTAATTCTTCAATAGCCCTTCAATTCCTTCTCGCAAGCAGGCGCAACTCCTTCGGAGTTGAATAGCTGCGTCCCTTACTCCCAGGGTTGCCAAAGCTCAACCCTGGGCTTCGAGACGAAACGCTTTCAGCGTTGCTGCATGTTGCCAGGATTCTTTGGCTGGATCGCTGCCGATTTCCACACAACTCTGAAGATCGAGGAGAATGAGAGCCGCTTCGCTGAACCTCATCAGCGGATGGCCAGCCGGGTCGCTGATCAACCGACTGCGCCGACGACCTGTTCATAGGCTTCCTCGAAAGGCAGACCTTCACCCACCGTCGGAAACTCGGCCAGCGTTTTCTCATTCAGCAGTTCGGTCCCGGATCTGCCACTGTAGAGAATCACCAACTCGTGGCTGTCGATGTAGTCCGCGAAACCCACGCGGTAGTAAAACGTTTCAGACCTCGGTGGTCCTTCTGCCAGATCGCACGGCACTCCTGCCTCGATGGAACGCAGGATAGTCGATATATCGAAGTGAAAACCATCGACTTCACGTGCAAAAAACTCTTTTTCATCCAGAAAGACTGTCTTCAACTCGGCAGCGAGATCTGAGTCTTCGGGAACCGGAAGGGTCAACAATTCATAGCGGAAAAGCTCGGTAAAAAATGGTCTCAGATCGACCGGAACGAGCGGGAGGATCTCCTCTTCCCACCAGCTTTCCAGTCTTGTCGTGAACGCATGCTTGTAATAGAAGTAGCGAATGCCTCCATGGACCCTTGCGCTGTCCATCGTTTGCACCATCTCCTCACGACACTCCCAGATTCCGCGCACCACATCATCAGTCTGACGGCCGCACCACTCATCGAGAGACTTCAAGACCTGCGACTGTTTGATCGAGGCGAGCTTGCGAAGCGGTCCCCAGATATTTCGGAAGATCGCATTCTCACCGACGACGCGAGACCAGAAGAGAAACTGATGCATACGGGCGTTATCTTCGATCGTCATATCCGGATGGCTGATGACATACTCGAAGTCGAACTCTTCATGCCGCACCGTGACGAGGCCATAGCGTTCGCGGTTCTGATAGAAATCGGTATTTGGCAGAAGTAAATGTGGATAGGTGGCGATCCTCGAAGTGAACTCCGAAATCCGGTCATAGCCTTCGATAAAGCTATCCGGAGTCTCGCCGGGAAGTCCCCAGATTAGCTCCGCATAAGTGTCGAGCCCTTCTGCCTGCAGCCAACGACCCAGGTCGTCGAACTCGTTCAACTTCATGTTCTCCCGGTGCATCTTCTCCAAAGCTCTCTCCTCGAGACTCTGGAGAGACAGCGTGAATGAACTCTTCAGACCCGCCTGCTTCATCTTCCTGACAATTCTGTAGAAGCGCTCACCTTTGTTCTTGGCCCACGAAGCCTCGATGTTCAGTGGATACCCGTAGCGCTCCTTCATTCGAATTACGTCGTCGACAAAGACTTCATCATCTGGAAGCAGCCCCAGGTTCGCATCACAGAGAGCAATACTCTCGACGCTTTCCCGGGCGAAGAGTTTGAGTTCCTCACGCAGTCGTTCACGCGAGAAGGCGCGCACCTTTTGGCCGATCGCGCCGCCCCAGTAACAGAACGCACATTTGTAAGGACAGCCACGGTTGGTCTCGAGCAGTGCGACGCCGTAGATCGCTTTACCGTACTTATCGCGAAACGGAAGAACACCCTCCAGGAAAGGAGACGGAATATCTTCAAGACTGGCGATCCGGGGGCGCTCGGGAGTAGTGATAACGCGCCCGTCGCGCTGGAAGGAAATACCATGAATATGATCGAGTTCGCTTTTTTTAACCCCGCCCAGATAAGCCTTAAGGATGTCGCGAAAAATAAACTCGCCTTCCCCGTTCACGACGACGTCGATGGCCGGATACAGACGGCACAAACGCTCGGCCTGATTGGCAACGTGAGTTCCACCGACGACTATCCAGCCGTCTGGTTTGATCTGACGGTAGGTTTCGGCGATCGAAGCAAAGCGATACAGGTTCCAGCCAAAGACCGAGAAGGCCAGGATGTCAGGTGGTTGCTCGGAGAGTAAGGCCCGCGCGATCTCAGGAGCTTCAGTGCTTCCGCGGAAAGAGCAAATCTTGATATCAGTTGCGGAACGAATCCCCGGATCTGCGTAGGCAGTGGCCTTGATGTAGCCAAGAGACAAGGGCATCGAGACGGTGCTCATTTTCCACACGCCCTGATCGACAAGGCTTACGCGAACTTTCGTCATCTCTGCCTCTTTCTGCCTGCCGCCTCAACTTTCAAAAAGATTCGCGGTTGGATAGTTTCACAGGCGGGGACAAAGACACTTCTCCCACCTTGCTCTTTCTCGTTGCTACTTCCCTCTGTGTTTAATCGGCGTACGTGTAGACCAACGTTAGATTTCAACACAGAGACTGAGGTCAAACATCTTCACGACGCGCTCATACACAGCTTCGCCCGACACATCACATCTAATCTCGATGCGTTCCGATGCGCAGACTTATGAGTTTCCGTTCTGCAAACAATCTACCGTAGTGCTTCGCAGTCTCGACCCATTCCAACCACTCGTCCATTCCGACGGCATCAACCAGGATGTTCTTGTGCTGGTACGACGCCTGCAAAATCGTCTCTTGCATCGTTACCACGACGTGCGTTTGATCCATCACGTCGAGTTCCTCAAAACCCGCGTCCCTGATTTGCGCAAGGCAATCAGCCTCGAACGGAACCTGAAAGCCGTCCGCCCCCCAAATGAAAGCGCGATCGTCATCGGTGATCCCTGGTCCGGCTACGATGTCCGTTATCACGAATGCTCCGCCCGGTCGTAGCCAGCGATGAATTCTCTCCAGCAACGCCCGGCGATCCTGCGCAACTCCGAGCATGTCACCAAAGTAGACAACGTCGTAACGTTCCGGTGGCTCCCACTGCAGCATGTCGGCTTCGATGAAATCGTACCCCCGCGCATGATGATCGGGATGGCGCTCGCGGGCTCGTTCAATTTGCTCCGGGCTCAACTCCACACCGGTAACACGACAACCAAAATGAGACGCGACATATTCACAGGCATCGCCCATCCCGGAGCCGAGTTCGAGAGCGCTGTGTTCCGGTCCAAGGCCGACGTAAGCGCCCATGTAATCAAGCAGCGCCGGACCACCGTTGTTGGCGTGGATTTTGCCGCCGTATAACGGCTCATAGATCGTCAAACGCCAGCGTGGGTCGTCGGAAACATCCCACACTTCGCGTTGCTTCTCGTGAACGGCAACCGCATCACGACCCATACATTTCTCCCACCATAAATAGAGACTTTTGCAAACTCTAATAGTTAATCGTGAATTGAGATTTGCGATTCACGATTAACTATTCACCATTTACTATTCACTGGCGCGACGCGACCCGATCATCACGCACTCCAGTTTGCGCTCCTTAAAGAAGCTGCCATAAACATTCGCGCACTCTACCCAGTTCAGCCAGCTATCGATTCCGACGCCATCGACAATCTCTTCTTTGTGCCGGTCGGACTCTTCAAGGATGCGCTCCTGCTGCAGCAACGCTTTCGGGGTGATGTCAGTTACCTCAATATCCTCGAAGCCGAGCTCCCGAATCATCTCCACTCGTTCTGCCAAAAGCGGGAGGTTATGGACCACCCCGTCCTCCACCCAGAGGAATTCCCGGTTTTCAGCGGTGAGCCCAGGTCCAGCGACAATGTCCGACATGGTCAGTGTTCCACCCGGCTTCAATAGACCATGCATCTTCTCCAACAACGTGGGGCAGTCGTGAATAATCGGAAGCATCTCGAGGAAATAAATCGAGTCGTAACGTTGCGGAGCATCCCATTGCAGAAAGTCAGCCTGGACGAAGTCATAGTTGCGAGAAAGAGAATCCCCATGACGTTCGCGGGCCCGTTCGATCTGCTGAGTGCCTAACTCCACTCCGGTGACTCGAGAACCGAAATGCGAAGCGATATACGCGCAGGCATCGCCCATCCCGGAACCAAACTCGAGCACACTGTGCTCTGGTCCAAGTCCTGCGTAAGCGCCGGTGTAGTCGAGAAACTCCAGGCCGCCAACACTGCCAACCTTCCAGCCCTCACGTAGCGGTTCGTAAATCGTGAGGCGAAAGCGCGGATCATCGGCACGGTCCCACACTCGAATCTGCAACTCATTGACTGCTTCCTGGACCATGTCCGGAGGATGTGTCGTCGTCATGCTGTTCTCCAATCTTTGGTTAGCCAGTTTTTCTGAAACTTTGCTTCTCCCGACTTGCGCAAAGGTAGTCTCATCTTGATACCGCTGCGAGAGCTCGAGTAGGCGCGACTCGCTGCGCACCTCCGGCAAGCAGGAGCGGAAGCGTCGTCAGGATCGGCGGATCAAAAGCCTCGGGTGGCCTTAGCGAAATATCTGTTGAACCTTCGACTATGCCATTACGGATCAGGATCGGTTGTCCTCCGCCACGCAGCGACGTCTCATATAAGAAGTAGTCACTAAGTTCTTTCGAGCGCGCGAGACCGGCGGCGAGGATGAAGTAGAGTCCGTCCGGGACGGAAGGCAAATGGAACGTTCCGGGTTGCTCGATCACAGTGCCCGAGATCGGAGCGCCTTGCGGAATCGGCGTCGTAAAGAGTCCTAAAAATATCGTTCCTGCAAACCACTCCGGCGCTGTAACTTTTCCCGAAATGGTCGCTGCGGTCGCGGCTGCAGTCATGTCAAACTGGCTGGCGGTGGGAACGGCCAGACTTTCGCCTGCGCGTCGTGCCAGCGATCTGAAGCGACTGGGTGAGAGCCCGACCAAACCTGTGAAACGGCGAATGAAAGTCCCGAGGCTGTTGTAGCCGACATCGAAACAGACATCCGTCACGCTCGTGTTCGTCGTTAGCAAAAGCCTCTTGGCACTTTCCAACCTCAAGGCGTAGAAATACTGGTTCGGTGGAATGCCGGTGATCTGGCGAAAAATGCGGTTGAAGTGACACGGACTGATGTAGGCTTTCCGCGACATCTCCTGCAACGTGAGCGGCTCATCGAGACGGTCATGCATCATGCGAATGACACGTTCGACTGCTTCATGATGCGCCGCGATTGTGGCGGGCCGCACGTCGTGCATTTGGCCCATGACTTCCGAGAAAATTTTGGGGGCGTCATTGACGCTGATCGGATTCATAAATTCTCTTTAAACGTTAAGCTGTGAATAAGGTTTTAAAGCCTCGCGAAGTTCCTGAGGGACAGGGACCGGAATCATTCTTTCGCCTTCGCGATGCATGCAGGCCACTTGTTGTTCGCCGCGAGCAACAAGCTCTTCTCCGTTATCCGAGCACCTCCAGTACTCGAACAACATGTCGATGCGATTCTGCTTCAGCGAGCCGAGACGCATGCGCAGGATCAATTCGTCAAACGCTACCAGTTCGGCAAGGTACTCACAGGAAACTCTCGTCGTTACGAGGGCAAAGCCGTTGCTCAGACTCTTGAGAACATCGGGAGCGTGCTCGTGCAGGAACATCTCGCGGCATCTACCTTGCCACCGAACGTGGTTCGCGTAATAGACATTCCCGACCAGGTTTGTCTCCTCGAAGCCCACGACATGCCGGTACTCAAATGCTCGCATGAAGCGCTTCTCCTCGGAGGCTGATTTGACTCGAAACAGTTTCCGTTTCAGCGAGCACAGCAATCACAATCTGCCCTTCGTGCTCACGAAGCTGAGTAACATAAGTAACGACTCTGACTGTTCCTGAAGACAGGACGACACAACCGTCGTCTGTTGCAGAAACAAAGAGCAATGGACCAGTGATCGTCGCTCCGATCTTCTTCAAGGCCTCACTCGCCGACCAAACCCTGGTAGCCGCGACGGGCGTACTCTCCAGCGTCCGGCGCTCGATCAATTCCGCGAGTTCAAACCGAGCATCACCGAGCAAGGCGCGCCAGACATCGGCTGGGCGATCCTCGACTTGTTCGACATCGCAACCGACTGACCGTGGACCAGTCACTGCGATCGTCAGATCACCGCAATGTGACGCCGACACTGATTGCCCCGTACTTACCTCCGGTTTGCCATCGTGTCTCCTGGTTATGGTGGCGGCCATTCCCAACGCAGACTGGATTGCCCGATTACTTCGCGCCTGGCGATCCGTGCGTTCATCACGCTGCAGCGCGATGGTGAGATCCGAACCTTTAATGATCTCTCGTAGCCGGCGTTCTAAATATGGTCCAAGCAATGCCTCGTGACGCGGACTGGCGATCGGTTCACCAACGGCTTGTAGTTTTAAGCCCCGCCAACTTTCTCGAATCGCTCCGTCAGCACTCAAAATATCGAGGTCGTAGATAAAACTATTTTCGGTACTCGATAGCTCCCGCGCGGAAATGAAAAGAGGTTCAGTGCTCGTGGCGGGCTTTTCTGAAAAACTAATAGACGCGGCTGCAACAGGCAGGACTGTTCGATGAGGAACGCAGGCTTGAATCGCGTGCAGCGCCGCATCTCTCGCGCCCGGATCACCAAGCAGCAAGCCATCAGGTAAGTGATGAATAAACCAGGCCGTATGCCCGTCTGGTGCGATCTCGGCGAAACACTCGGCTGCGCTCAGATGGCGATAATTATCTACGCGTTGAAAGCGGCCACTTTGGAACAACAGGTTTCCGTAGAGATCGCGAGCGGGATCGAGCGTCATCCGCTGGATCGAACTCCCGTAGTTCCGAAAACCATTTGCGTCGTTGCTAAAACTATTTTGCGAGTGTCCAAATTCGCAAAGCGCCCGGAAGTGATCCAATTGGAATCCTGTTTCCGCACTTCGTAGGACCACTTCAACCAGGCCCGGTCCGCGAACCAGTGCAGCAATTCTGATCGGAAGAGTGGCAGTTTCTGAAACAACAACCGGATGATTGAATTCAATTTCTTTGAAGGCAGGACGTTCCAGCGAGCCCAACACGGCTGCCGCTGCCTGGGCCATCGCCTCGAGACCAAATACCGCCGGCAGAAGTCGACTACCCTGATACTTATGATCATTCAGGTAAGGATCAGTGCTTTGAGACAGGTCGACGTCAGTAACCAACTCGACCTGCGGATAATAGACTTTGAACTTTTCAAGGAAGCGAAGGAATGGCAACTCCGGACGTTCGATCTCAAACGTTGGCAGATCGCTATAGCGGCCCATGACAACGACCGACGTCGGCTCGATTGACTGGCGCAACAAACTGAGCAGAGTAGCTACACCCTTTTCGGGTGCAATAGGTTCTATTCCTTGTCTTATCAGCCGGTCCTTCCGTGCCAGCCTGGCGCCCATTCCAATTTCGGACCAGATGGACCATTCAATCGAAAGGCAACGACATGATGGATGGGCCGTCTGCCAGTCTTCCACCAGACGCGTCAGCCATTCATTTGCAACCGCATAATCCGACTCACCCGGCAATCCCGAACGACCGATCACGGAACCAAAAGCGACGAACAGTCGCAACTTTTCAGCATCGATAGCCGCGAGCAGATTCCGCGCTCCCTGTACCTTTACCGATATAGTTTCGCGGAACGACTCTTCGCTGAGATTGCCAATTAACTGCGGTTCGTTTCTGGCGGCGCCATGTAGCAGACCCGTAATCGGACCAAACTTTATTTCAGCTTGCTTAACGGCTTCACAAACGGCGGACGCGTCAGTGATGTCGGCAGGAATGTATTCCAATGCGAGTCCGGCAACCCTCATCCGCTCGAGATTTGTCGCCAGCTCCGGATCGTTTTCCGGCCTTGCGCGGCCAAGCAGGACCAGACGCGCGCCGCTCTCTTTGGCAAGAGCTATGACACACTCGGCAGTAACTCCCTTTCCGCCTCCGGTGACCAGCAAAACGTCGTCACGAGTTATCGGTAGTGCTCCCGAACCATCAACCGTTGGGAGCAACCGCATCACCTTTTCAAACCGTCCGCCTTCGGCATCGTAGTAGGCCTCGACGAACCCCTGCGCAGCCGAAATTTCTGCGAGGACCCATTCGATCGTTTGAGGATGAAATTCCGGAAGGTTTACTACACAAGTCGTGACCTGCGGAGCTTCCAAATGAAGGGTGCGGGCAAAAGCCGCCGCGCCATTGCCATGTTGGACCAGAACGAATTTTGATTCCCCCGTCCTGTTCAAAACAGTTCGAGCGGCTGCCAATAAAAGTCCAACGATCTGCTCGTCGCAATTTTTCGGTAAACAAACAACGACGCCACTGCCCGCTTGTTTCTCGAGACGTATTCGCAAGTCATCTGCAAACGAATGGTCCGGTGGAGCAACTACTTCCCATGCGCCCGATCTGGCAGTTAATACACGTTGCGATAACGGTCGTTGGACCAGATGAACCTTGAAAGATCGGATCCAGGAATCAATGCCTGCAGGATACGGAGAATCTTCAAGTCTGGCGGAAAGCTCAGGGTTGAGGCGCTGCTCGTCGAGTGCTTGCGCAATTTCCGCGATCGTGGAATCGGCAAAGTCAGTGGGTGACAGCGGTGGCGGCAAGCCCAGTTGACTCGAAGTTTCCACCACGAGTTCGCTTACCGTGATCGAGTTCAAATGCAGGTCACTCAAGAGCCGGCTGTCTTTCCCAACTGTTTCGGGCGGAAGTTCGGTACGTTGCGCGATAAGTTGGACCAACAGATCGGCAGTGGAGATAGTTGCGGGAGTCGATACCTTGATTTCGATCTTTTCGGACACTCGATCATCGAGCTTGATCTCGCCGATTGGCGCCGACTCACAGGGGTTCGCGAAGAAGCTGGGCCGCCAGTCGAGATTGAACGGCCGCGTAAACCTTCCGTGAAAAATAGCTTCGTGGTTGAACGACTGGTCCAACACAAAAACCGCGCCTGCTGCATTCAGCAAACCGCGAATGGAAGGGCCACCGGCGTCAATCGATATCACCGGCGTCTCAGTCAAGTCAGACATCAGGCCGCCCAGCACTTTGCCTGGTCCAACTTCCAACCACAGATCAATTTTTTGCGCGTCCGCCGCAAGTGCGGCTTTCATGAAAAGAACGGGCGAAGTTATTTGTTGGCACAGCAGCTTCTGTAAGTTTTCGCCGGGCTCAAGAGCTTCGCCTGTGACGGTGGAGATAATCAGACGCTGAAGAGGCTCGGAGTTTACGGTCTCCAGATGACTGAAGAGTGTGTCGACAGCCGGCGCAACAAGTGGAGAATGAAAGGCGTTCGAAACAGACAGCCTGGCGGTCTTGAAATTATGAGTTCGAGCTCGCTCAACGATGATGTTAACTGCTTCAGTTTCGCCGGAGATTATAGTTTGCTTGGGTGAATTTAATCCGGCAATGAAGACCTGGTCCCCGTTAATCAGTCGCGAGACTTCTTCTGCTCGCGCGCCGATGCTGGCCATCGAACCGGCAACCTGGCTTCTCTGCATCATTGCGACGCCACGAACTTTCGCCAACTGCAACAGCGACTCTTCGTCTAAAGCGCCGGCCCAGTGCAGTGCCGTAATTTCTCCGAGGCTGTGTCCTACCGCAACGTGCGCCGCGACCCCGAGCTCATCCAGGATCCGCAAGGCGGCCAGCGAGGCAGTTACGATTGCCGGTTGAGCAACTTCAGTCGCCGTATCATTCGGTCCGCCTCTTAATTTTGCTCGTTCATAAAGTCGCTGCACGAAATCAAAGCGACGATAAAGCGCACCACCATCAACATGGGAAGGCGATCCCTGACCGGGAAAGAGATACCCGATGCGTGGTTGCGATGCGCGAGCACTAAAGAAAATTCCGGCGCCGGCATCGATCTCTTTAGTCGATCCGCCCTGAATTCTTTGTTTTAACTTCTGCAGACGATCCGCCAGATTCGTCGGGCTTGAAGCCACGATCGCCGCGCGCACTAACCCATGACCGAGAACTCTCTGCGTCTCATTAGCAAGATCTGAAAGTTCGGACTGTGAAATTTTCGCGGCAAAACCAAGCAGACGATCTATCTTCGCCGCCATCTCTTCGCGGGTCTGCGCATTCAACAAAATCAGTTCGGCGTCTTGTGCGGAGGACGCAAGGGTGCGTTGTGAAGCAGTAAGTCTATGCGGACGCTGCGACTCCCGGGCCTCAACCACAACATGAGCATCGATGCCGCCAAAACCCATCGAGCTGACCCCGGCGCGTAGTGGTACGTCAGCCGGCCACAGTTCTGCTGTTTTCAAAACCCTGATCGTGGAGGACTGTTTCGAGAGTTCTACGTGAGGATCTTCGCAGCCTGTCGTGGGCGGAATAACGCCATTTCTAACAGCCAACGTTGCTTTTATCAGTCCGGCAAGTCCTGCCGCAGCTTTCGTGTGTCCGATGTTGGCTTTGATTGAGCCAATAGCGGCCGAGCTTGCGCGAGCGTTGCTTTCACTGCGGGCCCGGGAAAGCGCTTGCAGTTCCACTCCATCACCCACGCTAGTGCCGGTTCCGTGTCCCTCAAAATAGCCAACGGTTTCGATACCGAAGCCGGCCCGACGATAAGTGCGTTTTAAAGCGAGAACCTGTCCTTCGACTTCCGGACGGGTGATTCCGCCTTTGCCATCCGAGGAGATTCCCCAACCTCTGATCGTGGCGTAGATGCTGCGCCCCTGCGACAAAGCATCCTCTTCGCGCATTAGTAGAATGACGCCACATCCTTCTCCGGGCCAGAACCCATTCGATCGCTTGTCGTAGACCCGCATTGCATCCGCAGCGAGCGCTCCAGCCTTGGCGAAGCCTACTAATTCGAAAGGATCAAGACTTAGATCAACTCCGCCGGCCAGCGCTGCGTCGATATCGCCGGCTGCCAGTGAAGAACAGGCGTTGGCAACAGCCAATAACGATGAGGCACAAGCACCATCGATTGTGTAACCACCTCCGTTTAAATCGAAGTGGTTGCAGATTCGCCCGGCGATCGTGTTTGAGAGACCACCTGCCAGTGATTCTTCGCCGATCGGCGGAAAAGGACCTTTGTAGAGGACCTCAAGCTTTTTCAGGAAACTCGATCGTTGTTCATCCGACCAACCTTCGTCGCCGAGCGAAGCCTCGACCACTCGCCGGACATACGGCCAACGCAAACGCATGATGTTGGCGCGAGAGAATTCGCCTGTCAGAGTGTTGCCAAGAAATACTCCGGTCGTCTCACGCGGTAACCCGACTCCATTTTCAAAACCGGCGTCCTGCAACGCCTGGCTCGCGACGTCGAGTGCGAGCCAATGCGTCATGTCGGTTGCGCGAAAGGTATCGCCTGCGACAGAAAAAGCCACGCGATCAAATTGGTATCCCTCAATCACCGCAGCCTGCGACGAGTATGTGCTGTCAGGAGTTTCTCGTTGGGTCGACAAATAATCTGCGAGACGCAATCGTTCAGGCGGAATGGATCGGAAAGCCCGGCGCTGTGCCAAACTGTTTTCCCACAGTTCCTGAGGCGAGCGCGCGTCCGGGTACCGGCAACCCATCCCGACAATCGCTATCCCTGACACCATTCCCTAGACCTCCGATACAACCGTCGGCGAGTGAACCGTTGTTTGCTGAAGGCGACTTCTGGAAGTGGTCCAGGCAACGGCGTATAGGTGTACCGCTCGCAGGGTGCAAACGATAGTCAGCGAAAAGAAGAGGCCGAAGACAACATGGCCCATCAGCAAGACGCCATAGACTGCCGCCACGCCCGCGCCGAAAACGATTTGCTCTCGAATTTTGAAAGGCGTTGTGGCTGGATCGGTCACCATGTAGAAGCTGTAAAGAACAAACGGCAAACCCGTCATCGGCAGCAACCCGGCAACCAGCGGCGTCTCGAAAATCACACTGCGAATCGCGGCCTGAGCGATAAACCCACCCAGCCACGCCAAAATCAACGGCACCCGGCGAGTGAATTTGGCATTAAGCAAGCTCCCGGTAATCACGATTATTCCCGGGAGTAGCCAGTCGCCAATCCGATCCAGGTTTTCGGTGAAATGGTAAGGGGGTGAAATGCTGACCCATGAGAACAAGAGCAGCGTCACCGTGATGCCAAAGTTCGAAGGGTTGTAGAAGTGGCGATACTTGTTCCCAACGGGCGCCCGGAAAAGCATTTTCGAAGTGATCGCGACCGCTACCGCAAAGGCCACAACCCATAAGCGATCGTTCGCGTAAGTCAGCATGCCGACGGCGAGCGCTGAAATGTGGGCCGGCAACAGGAAGTCGATAAACTTTCTCAAGCCACCACCAACGAAGGCGGGCTTTTGACCAGTGCTCCAACAGTTCAGCAACTCAAACGTCAGTTCAAGACTGTATCCAGTCGCTAAAGCTACGAGCGGTTGCGCCCACGACTGTTCAAAGCCGAGCACTGTGTGGCCCAGGATATTCAGAACAGAAATGGCGATCGCAAACCGCCGCAGTCCACCTAAACGAATAGCGTCATTCCATTGATTGACAATCATTGCTGGTCCTTTCAGGCTGTCCGAGTATCACTGTGTGCCAACCCGGTTTGAGCTGAATTTTTTGCTGTTTCACTTCCCCATTCGCGTTGCGCCAGTTGATCTCGACCGGCAGTTGGCCATCAAGCGGTACAGAGCCGAGCCCGAAATGCACGTCGGAGCTTCGCTTCCCGGAATGACCGTTGCCGCCGTCAACCTCAGTTACCAAATGACGGCCGTCCGGCAAGCTGACTTTCACCACTGCACCGACGGCACTGCGGCTGGGAAAATCCAAACCCTGTCCATCGCCACAAACTCGCGTCGGAGCTGCCGGATTTTTATCAACTGGCAGGCGGAGACGGATTCCCAGAAAGGCGCCCTGGCGAGGACTATCATTGAGGTAAAAAAACGAGGTGGCCCATTGATTGGCAACGGCATAATCTAATAAGCCATCGCCGTTGACATCAGCGACCGCGATACCCCGGCTGACCTGGGCCTGGTCCATACCGAGTTCTGCAGCGAGATCGTAGAACCGGCCGTCCGCTGCCCGAACAAAGAACGGATTATGACCTTGATCGCTGAGCGCATCGCCGGGTTGAAATCGCGGCCAGCTATTCGGGTTGCTGAGCAATTGATCATTGCCGGTTGCCAACTCTTGTAGCTCGGGCCAACGGTTCTTTTCACCTTTCATGAATCCAGTCGCTTGCAGTACTTCCGAAACGCCATCGTTGTTGAGGTCGGCTATTTTAATTTCCCAGCCCCAACCACTCCTCGACAAACCAAGCTCCTCGCTCCTATCCACGTAGGGCGCCGATCCGGTTTTCATCTGTTGCGTTGCACCTGTGCTGAGAAAAGCAAAATGACTTTCTTCCAGAGAGAACGAAGCCGCTATGTTGGAAACGACAATATCTGGTATCCCATCACCGTTAAGATCGCCAAAATCCACCCCCATTCCTTTGAAGCTATCGCGGCCCAGCACCTTCGAACTCGGCGTAGTTAGTGTCTTCGTGCCGGCGAGTACGGCGAAGTGGACTTGCCCGGGACGCGACCGGTTGTGGAGCAGCCGATCAGGTCCGAAGTCATTGGCAAAATAGAGTTCTGGAAGAAAATCTCCATCAAGGTCCGCCGCGGCGACAGCTAATGTCCAACCATGCGTGCCCATCTCCTTCTCTTCCGGAGATCCATCAACGTAATCCTTTACCTCTTTGAACTGGACCGTAGGCTCACTTCCGGCAGTGGCGTTTTGCCAGAGCAGCAATCGACTCTGACCGGCGTTGTAAGCGCGCGACATGGAGTGCTGCATTTCCTGTTTCGTTTGATCATTAGCGTCAAGGATATGAGCGCCGTCCTTGTAGTAGTTGCCAATTACGATATCCAAATGACCATCGCCATCGAGATCAGCAAGCGTGGAAGCGCCGGTGAACCATCGTTCCCCGCCGCTAATAATCTCGCGTGGTTTGTAGCTGTCGTTTGAAAGCTTTAGAGTGGTCTTTCCGTCCTGTTTTTTGGCAAGCCAAACGATCGGCGTGCGTCCCCAATAGGTAACGACGATGTCCATCAATCCATCTTCGTTAAGGTCACCTGGCATACAGCCCATCGGGGCCATCACGTTCGCGTCAAACAATGCGCCGGCGTCCAACTCAAAAGGTTGGTATCGCATCGGCGTGCCTGGCGCCGGCGCCACAGTGACGCGATCAGTTCGCGGATCGACACTGCAGACATCGTTTGATAGGCCGTCGCCATCGAGATCATTCAGCGCCACAGCCGCGCCTGTTGCCGACACCCAGGAAGCGATGCGTTCTAAACTCGGATTGACCACTCGACGGGATCGATAAGACGAAGACTGAACCTCGTACAGGGATGACCGGGTAAAGTGAAACTTATTTGCGAGTGACACTCGTTCCGCGGTGGTAAGGCTGGGTTGCTGGGCCAACACGTAAAGTCCAACCAGGATCGCGATGGCGACCATACGCGCGACGTTCCTGCGAAGAAAATGTGCCACAAGCCTCATGGTCCAATTAGCTCCTCGATAATTGAGATTGAATCCGCTGTCGCCAAACTTCGTATGCCGGCACTTTGCCGTCGTCGGGTAAGTCTTGAAGCATTGCGTCAGTGATCTTTGCGGCCGCATCGGCGTTGACTCCGCAGAGAATCTGACATGCTATTTCGGTGTGATCGGTCGTGTTGTTGGCCCGTTGACGCGCCTTCGCGGCGAAAGCAGCGCCTTGTGCTACTGCGGGTCGATAGTCCTGGGCCAGTGACCTGACGAGTTCGATCTCAACGTGGTCCGATCCTCCCGCCATCGCGCTGGCGAGGCCCACTCCACTCCATAAGTCGCCATGAAGCGGTTGAGGTAGCCGGGAAATGTACTCAGAAACCAGGTGGGCCTTCGCGCCCGTTACAAACCAAAGACTTCGCCCAATGCCCTGCGCATAAGCGTGTCGGGCATAGCCCTGAATCTTGTTCAGTCGTTCCGGCTGGCGCAAAAAATCGGGGAACTTGAAATAGAAGTCGCTGAATCCGTTGCCGTCTGCTGCCAACCAACGCAGCAGTGGATCCAGATGGGCAACGGAATGCTGAAAATTTCGCCGCAGCCAGGGGATGCGCGCAATGGCCCAACCCACTCCCACATGGACCATGTATGTATGCCTGGCCCCTGCGCCGTTCAGAAAAGTTAATAATCGGCCGCGTTTTCGAAACGACAGATGGTCCAATAATGTCAGACCCATCGCGGCGCCTTCATACGCAAATCCGCAGGACTCTCGACCCACTGTTTCAAGGTTGGCAGCCAGCACTTCCGGACCTTCGTCACACAGCGCTGCGTGGTAGCCCAGCAGAAAGGTTCGCCCGATGTGTTCCAATCGCTCCCGCTGTGCGCAACCGCTGTCATTAAAGCCGCGGCGGGCAAAAGTCACTTCTTCAAACGAGATCCCGAAGAGGTGTTTTCGCAGTCGGGTTACAGGCTTGTTCGTTGTGACGCTGGGGGCAGCAAAGGACTTGATCGCAAACATTGACAACACTCGCTTTTCACGCGTTGCAATTTTTACTTCTAGTTTAAAAAGGTGACGGTTCAGCCGACTCTTCGTGATCTGAAGAGCGAATCACTCTCGCTACAGGCACTTCATTTAGGAACAGGGCCGCAATGACTTGCCGCGACGGTCGTGCGATACAAATCGAATCAATGGGGGAATGATGATTTTGTGATTTAGCTACTTTGAAACTGTAATTCTTGGCTTGTTCTTACGATTGCCATCAGGCGGAACGCGTTGAATCCTGTCGGGTGCGGTCCACTGTACTGGCGGCGAGAAACTTGGAGACTGTTTTCTTCTTGCGCGATACCATTTAAGTGTCCTCTCTGCGAGGGAGACATTTACTCATTCAGTCCAAACTTAATCCCATTGCCTTCAAATACGGTTCTATGAAAGCTGTGATCTCGCTAAGATCTTTGAGATAGCGCTTTCTACCACTAGGAACGTGTGTGATACGTCCGTGCCAGGTGGCGTCTCCGTCTTTGGTGGCTTCCTCTTCGAACCAGACCTTGATGATAAATGAGTGAACGTTAAATTCCGCCGACGCGCCTTCGCCCGACTCCTCAGGCGTGTTCGATGTCAAGCCGCTTGGTTTCGGCCGCATAACAACGAGAATCCATCACCGATGGTTTGGGCTCTGATGCGTTCTAATCCCGGCTGCGAGGGTTAACTACGTCCAACGTTCAACTCGATGTCGGGCAGCATAATCCCGTCGAACTACGCCAGCGTCTTCACCGCGTCTCCGCCGCGTCTCTAAGAAGTCGCTTGGTAGTCAAAGAGTCAGTACCACCTCGCGGTAGCGGTGGGTCTGTATATTTAAGATTGTCGATTTCAGATTGCAGATTTACATACACCGCTACCGCGGAGTGGTACTGACTTTCCGGAGTGAAGAAGTGGTGACTTCTGCAAGCTTCGTTAACTTGACCCCGAATCAAGGGTGGGTATAATGCGCGCCGAATAGCGACCCGACACACTATGTGGCATTTAATACGCAGTTAAGCGTCGGACCACTCGTGTCCGACTTTAATCGGAGGAACAAATGAAGAGGGTAACTGGAATTGGCGGTATATTCTTCACGGCGAAGGATCCGAAAGCGCTCGGTGAATGGTACAAGACTCACCTCGGCATTGACGTACAATCGTGGGGCGGCGCGGCTTTTGAATGGGCTGATGCAGAAGGCAATGCGCATAAGGGAACAACGGCCTGGTCCGTTTTTCCAGAGGGCGCCAAAAACCTGGCTGCGAGCAAATCGAACTTCATGATCAATTATCGCGTCGACGACCTCGATGCATTGCTTCAGGCGCTGCGTGATGAAGGATGTGAAGTGCTTGAGGAAAAGACGGATGATCCAAACTTCGGGAAGTTTGGATGGGTAATGGATCCTGAAGGTAATAAGGTCGAACTTTGGCAACCAATGCCGGGGCAATAATAGCTCAAACGTCGTAGCAAAATTCCTCGCTCAAGCACCAATAACTAATCACAAGACCCGTCGCTCGATTTTCTTTTTTTCGTGCTTTCGGGTCTTTGTGCCTTAGTGGTTAAGTTATTGCAGCGTTGAAAAGCTCGTGGGATCCATGAAGTAACTGTCGATATGCTTCGCCAGTGGTCCATTAACTTCAGTCTCGGCTTTCACCTTTTTCCACTCCGGATCCGCTTGTAACTCTGCCCAATTCTTTCGCGCTTCCTCACGACTCGGGTGCTCCAAAATGTAGACAAACAGGTTCTGCGAATAAGGCGCATCTTCGGGACGCCAAAAGCCAACGCTCTTCATGTTGTGATGCTTGAAAATCGCGTCGGTGTGATCTTTGAAGCGCGCTATCAGGGCATCCATCTTGCCGTCGTTGACTTGATACATGCGCAGTTCGTAGACATGGGCCGGTGGGTTTGATCTGCCCAGACTCGTCAAACACAGCATCAGCGCCGCGCCAACAAGAAACGAGAAAAGATAAGAGATCTTTCTTCCGGTCAACTTCGCCAATACTATTCTGATTGTCGCGAATCCACTGCTTACCGTTTCCATCGGACCCTCCAATTAATCACAAGCTCTGTTACCAATCCTGCTTCATTACTATAACAGCGCAGAGATCGATTTCGACGCGGTTAATCGAAACGACGACCGGACGGGCGCGCTCCAACAGAAAAGATTCCGCACATCGGATCTTCGCATTTCAGAAGAACGCTCTTGTCGGAGCGCGGCCGTCCCGGCCGCCCCCTTCGCGTAGAGGTCTCCATTGTGGGCCGAACTGACTCGTGGCTGCGGGGCGCCCGGGACGGGCGCGCTCCGACAGAAAAGATTCCGCACATCGGAGCTTCGCATTTCAGAAACCGCTCTTGTCGGAGCGCGGCCGTCCCGGCCGCCCCCTCCGCGTAGAGGTCTCCATTGTGCGCCGAGCTGACTCGTGGGTTGCGGGGGCGCCCGGGACGGGCGCGCTCCGACAAGAGCGACCCTCTCCATAAAGGACAATAAACTCCGTTTTATGTCGTAATCGATCCACGACTGTGATACCGTGCCCGTCCACTAGCACTCCGACCTCGCGAAGCGTTTCACCAAACCAGGTAGAACGTACATTGACGCTAGTATCTTCCAAACCTCGACCCTGACTCAGAGAGAGGTGGACCTTGAACGTCGTCCTTGAGCAATTGCTCGCCATTTCCGGCCACCTGGAACGCCCAACAGGTGTCGCCGAAGAAGCGCTCACATCGCTTCGGGTATTTCTTACCGCCAGTTTGATCCAGCAGAACCCCGGCGCTTTACCAATCGAGCGCGATCAAAATCTAGACGCAGCGATCAACAGCGCGGCAGCAAATGGTGTAATCCTCGCCGCCAAGCTCGCAGATGCAAACACCAACATTCGCGTGCTGCGCGACAGCTATGTGAATCCCACACTCACACCCGATCGACCTGTTAATGTTTTGGGTCCATTCATTGATGCCGACGGCACTCTGGTCCAGTTCAGTGTTTTTGAGAATGCTCGTTTCCGAACTGTCCTACTAACTGTGCCTGCGCCGTTTCCGTTGGTCACTGACACGTTAATGTTCCTGCCGGCCGACTCTGTCAGCAATGACGGCAACCTTACGTTCACAATTCCAGCCGGCACTGTTTGGCTGCGTGCGCAACTCGTCGTCGCAAACACTCAAGGCTATGTGGGCCTGCGAGTAAGACAAGGGACATTCAAGATCAATCGCGCCGCACAGCCCCGACCAGGCAATCGCATCGGCGTAACTATCGGGTCACAATGGTCTTTAGAAGTGGAGCCGGAACAGCCAGCGGGGCCTGATGGCAACGGTTCCGACGCAAACGAACTCGCGGTGCGTTTGCCTAAGCTCTTTACCGTACGTTCCTCTGGTGAGTCGCAAGTTAACGGCAGGATCCGGATCAGGGGATTTGGAAGCGATCTTGAATTCACCGAGACCGCCGGCGCACCTGTTGCAGATGCCGACTCCATCGCGTTTCCCTACGACGCGGGTGACGCAGTCTGGTCCATCAACGGCAATCTCTCCACAGTTGCGCAATTCACCGGCGAATCTCGTGTGATGTCGGCAGCCTGGACGTTGCCGCTCAACAAACTGTCGCCCAATGCATTTGGGGAAGCACAGGACGGCGGATCTCTGCGCCTAAGGCTTCGCGAGGAACTCGAAAGTAGAATGCTCGGCACCGCCGGCGTTTTCAAATGGTTTGACACGATATTTACGGCCGCCGCAGCAGGTCTTTCACTTGATGCGCTGCAGGCAACATCCTCAGCACGCACTGAACTCGATCTCTGGACGCCGGCCCACACGAATGTTCTATTTGCGCAGGAGAGTATTGGTCGCCTTCTTTTCTCCAGCCGCCGCGACGGCCGCGACATTAGCCTGGTGAACGGCGGCCAGGTAAGAAATAAATGGGACTTACCGCTCACTGCCAGCGGCAAGCCGTTTTCTTACGAAGGTACGATCGATTATTTTGCGTTTATTGCCGAACCAGGGGGCCAGTTGCGGGTCGCCGCCTCTGCGACTCAACCACTCGACAATCTTTCGCACGGAGTAGCCCTCGAGAACATCTATCTCCTCGTGCGATCACCGCGCAAACTCGCGTTCACCGGAGACTACGATGGCGTTTCGCTGATCTCAGACGGGACCGCAGTGTTTTTCTTTGACGTAAAGATGGCCCAACCCTCGTTGCCGGATCCCTACGCTGCCAACTGGAGACTAGCGGACGAGATCTTCACCGCTGAGGCGGCGCTTTCGATTACTCTCCGCTGGGCCAACCAGCAAAGACCGGCTATCGCGGCAAACCTGGAACGCCCGGTCGCCTTTCCCCAACCACGCGATATTCCTTCGGAAGAACCAGGTCAACTCCGTGCATTTTTCGATCGCCATCTCGACACCCATCTCGAGGTGCTGAATCTACTCGATCTCTCCAGCAATGATCACCACTTCGGCGTCGCCCTTGAAAGACTATCTGATCAGAACGTGAAGCTGCAGGAGAACCGTCTCGCGGTTGAGCAACGTGGCGTGCGACTCCTGATGCAACCTCAGGTGCAATGGGAACCTCTGGAAGTCGTGCCCAACGCTGATGCCGGTGTGCCAAACGCCGACACCTTGATCTTCAAAACAAATGGTGCACGCACGCTGGTCGGCGCCACTTCGGTCAAACTCGTTCCGGTTTTGCCGGGCGCAGTCAGTCTTAATTTCGTCGCCGCTGCCGGTCAAAGACTTCCCTGCGCGGCGCTGTTCTCTTTGCCATTCGGGCTGCGCGCTTTCGCCCGGTTCGACCCCTTCAACGAAGCCGTGAGTCCTTTCCTCAAACCACCGATCGCCACCACACTACACGAACCTCAGTTTGGCGATCTAACGTCTGCGCGCCAGCTCCGGCTCGTCGCCACCGGGGCTCTCAACTCCGATCCCAATAAAGATCCTGCGGCACGATCAATGACGGGCAAGTTGGTCCAACTTAACAACCTGGAAGACAACAAGAACAAACTTGCTGGCGTGCTTTCGGATGGAGTGGATAAAAATGGATTGCCAATTCCCGCCGGTGCGGGTTTGGATGTGATGCTGGACGCATTGAACCAGCTACCGCTTCATCGCGCCGATCTCTCCGGTTACGGATTGAGCTCCTTCAGCGATTGGCATCAAGACGTACCAACCGGGATCACCCAGGTGCGATTTGACGTACTCAACGGTCGCACTTCGTATGAAGTAATTCAGGCAAAGACGATCCTTGCGTTTCCGTTGTGTTACGTGGTGCGGACTGTCATTTTCGAAAGGCGAAACTCCGGCAAGGTCCTACGCTTTGATAGCGGATGGAAAGCGGTGAACGATGGTGAGTTCAAAGTTGCGTTCGCTAGTCAGCCTGCTAATCCCGAAAAGAACTTCGGCTTCGAGAAAGGTGTGGTCAAGGCGTTCCGCAACATCCGCCGGATCAGGCTCCTTTCGGATCAGTCACTGGTCCTTCCCGATTTATCCGTTTGGCAGCCGGTGATCTTCGATGCCGATGCAGATCTCGAAAGTACACTTGCCGGATCCCCGGGTGGTCTGGCGCCAATCTATGATCATCCCGGCTACATTCAACTCAAACCTACACAAATTGGCTCCGAAGTAACACGCACGCGAATTCAGCAACTCCTTAAGCATATCGGTAAGCCAGTGGGCGGAGGTATCGACTGCAGGATTCGAGCAGGCGGCACACTTGAAATGCAGATCGCCGGTATCTTTGTCGATGAGGCTCCGGATGATGCTGGAAACAATCCGGCACTTATTCTCGCAGCGTATGGATTGCCGAAACTACCCCGGGCCGGCCAGTGGAGTGCCGTCCGGATTAACGGCTCAACTTCTGAGGCTACGTCGGTTGATCCTCGACACGGCATACCAATAGTTCGGCGCACTGGTCAACCGACTTACATTTTTCGTGAACCCGGCGACGTGAACCGTTCCAGGCCGGATGAATTCGGTTTCCTGATGTCCACGCAAACCAGCCGCGTCCTCTTTCCTAAGCCATCAATTAATCCAGCCGAGGTGGGCACGCTTCGCACCGACATTCCCAGTGTGGCTGACCCCTATTCGCTGATCCAATCGACCAGCCAATTCCCGAAGTCAGCCTATGCGCTGCGTTGTAAAGAATTCCCGCTCTTTAGTGTTTCTAAAGACGATCAGTGGAAGCTGACCAATCCGAACTTCACCTTCGTAACACCGGCGCCGGACTTGGTTAAGGGCGGTGAGTGGGACATGACGAGAGGGTTTGACGCCAACCAGGGCTTACAAATTTTGCTCGATTCCGCAATTCAGAACAAGCCGTGGGAAATCCAGGCCCCTCCGAATGATCTGGACCTCACTATAGACGGCATACCCGGCACGTTGTTTACCATTAAGTCAACTTACAGCGCGCTCGGCGGCGCTCTGGCAACACTCGAAAAGCCCGCGCTTGAGTTTGGTTCGGCCCTCAATGACGTCAAAGACATCATCACTTCGCTGAGTTGCTTCAACGTACTGACAGATCTTCACCTGGATGTTGACGTTAGCGCTCGCACCGTTCCGAACCCGTCATTCATGGTGACCATCAGGTTGAAGTTCCGCCTCGGTGAGGGCCCAAACGAGCGTATCGATATCGGAATCGGCAAGTTCTACGGCGAGTTCACAATCCGGGGCGAATTGGAGGCCGCGTTGAGCGGCAAGACGCGCGGCCTGCTCTCCGCAGAATTTCAGGGAGACGTACAGCAAGGAATCATTCCACCAGCGATCTATGCCGGCGGTTTTTTCCGTTTTGCGATACAGATTGATGAAAGCGGGAAACCCACGATCGAACTGGGCCTGGGAACGACCGCCTCAATCGGCGGCGACCTGATCAAGAACCTGCTTGAAGTGGAAGTTACCGTCAGGTATGGCTACACGCTGGCTCCGCAGTCTCTGGAGCCGGGCGTTTTTCTGGGACTCGAGGCGAGGGCAAAACTACTCGGCGGCCTGGTTGGTTTTTCGTTCTCGGTCGAAGCGATGGCTAAGATAAAACGCATCTCGCTCGAAGCGAATGAGATCGTGATTTGGGCCCAGATCCGTGTTTGCGCTTCAGTGACCGTCGCCTGGCTCGTCGACGAGGATATCGATGTCAAAACCCAGTTTGAACAGACGCTTCCGTTGGCGGCCGTCGCTGTCATCGCCTTTGGCCCGGGTGGTGCGCTGTTATAAAGGACACATTTTATGCCATTAGGCGGACCAGCAAAATTAGGCATCCTCACTTTCCCGCAAGCTTGGGAACCAAACCGCCTGCGCGTTCGCTTTCTCTGTATGCCTAAGGCCAGTCCGTTCGATCCGCTTGCCGTTGATCAACCGACTTTTGCCGAAGCAAATCTAATTTTTGAAGCGAACATTATCCCCGGCCTCGACCGTCTGCCCCGCGCACAGGACGCCATCGGACTTGGCGAATTGGTGATCGTTAGCGATCCACCTGTTCAGAAAGAGGCCCTGTTCGATCAACTAAAACAGCAGTTCAATATCCAGAAGAAAGCGCGCGGGATTGCAGTAAAGCAAAGATTCTTAAAACCAGTTACCGAGAGTTACCTCGCGCTTACCGGTACGCGGCAACTCTCAGATTTTCTGGCGAATGACAAAGACTTTGAATGCGCCCTTCACGATTCGCTGTCGAGCCAACCAGCGAAACCGGAGGTTCTGACCGACGAAGTTTCATGGGGCCAACTCATGGCTTATGCTCTCCGCCAACCGAAATTGGCGATAGCACTCGGTCTGATCCGGGAAGCCACTATCGACCTCGACGATCCCACGGTCTTTGAAAAAGGAGGCTGGCTCTACATTAGCCTTCACGCCACGAGCGACTACGCGGCAGTACCTGAGCCGCCTCCCTTCAAGGCACTCTATGCGGCGCAGATTCCACCTCTCAATCAAACACGATCACTTTACGCCGCAGTGCTTTTCCCCGTTGATGGCGGCGGGGTAGCGGATGACATATTCCGTGAAGCGGAACGCTACGATCTCGGTTTCGCACGTATGGTCCATTGTGCACAGGTCCACGATCGTGGCGACGCAATTCGCCTCGCCTGGGATGATGAGCAAATCGCGGAATGGCTTAATCGCCAGACAGCGCCAACAACGGAAGCGCCCATGGGCACTGCCGGTTATCGTATCGACGTGCGCATCAAAGACGGCGCCTGGAATTCACTCGTTCAGGTCAGGAGCAAGGGCGATTTAACTATTGGCCCACTGGTCCTGGGACCATACTCCGGTGAATCAGTCGTAGAAGTTATGCCGGCGCAGATCGCTCCGGCGCGGATGGGTGAGTATTGGATGCCGTCCTACTTTACTACCTGGCGCGGCAGTTCCCTCGTACTGACAGATAATAATCTTACGCTCCTGCACCAGCATCCCGAACTGCTCGCCAGGCCCGAGGCCGCTTCCCTGCTTCTTAACCGTGAAACGAATTTCGTGGCTGTGGACGACACGCTGGTCCCGCTGCGCTACGGCAAAACGTATGAGTTCCGGGTACGTCTCGCGGACCTCACGTTTGGTGGTCCACCTTCGACTGACGACACGCCGTTATTGCCACACGCGATCACTACAATTCTCTTTCAACGTTACTCTCGTCCTGGTCAAATTGGCGTTACTCATCGACCCACGCGCGCGGAAAAATTTATCACCATTGAGAAGCCGCGACTCGGTTATCCCGAAGCTATGTTTGCCGGCGTCGAGAATTTTCAAGACCTTACGGATGAATTGGACGCAGACATTCTCGCCGGTCGGGAGCGCGAGATGAGCGTTCCGGATCCTGATGTGATCAAGGTTGAAGTGCTGGTGGAAGTGCGCGCGCTCGAAGGCGATGTAGATATCTATTTGCCGCTCTATACGACGACGCGTGAGTTTAATGCTGATACGATTACGCTCGATCTCGAGCTCCAGGATCTGGCCACACTCGACCTCCTGGCAGTCGGCCAACCAGAAGATGGACCACTGGCCATCCCCACCGCGCGTGACATACGCATCAGGTTGGTAGGCATCGGTAAAGAAGATCCCGGATACTTCGTTAACGACGATACCCGTCGCGGCACTCCAGTCACACTTGATCTGCGCGCCCCGGCCACGACTGAGGCGCCTTTGTTTGCGACAGTTGAATCTCCTTTGCGCAGTTTCTTTTTTCAACCAACTCCGGCTGACGGCAGCGTTGCCACTCCGGCCCAACGTCTGGCAACTGAATTAGAGCTCGATCATTCCGCGCTCTCGTTTACCGGACGGCCAGGTCACCGCACGATCTTTGCTGCTTCGGCAGCTTTACGTCACACCCTTTCGCCCGAGTGTGCGTCAATTACGTTCTCGTCAGGCGCCGATGTGATTCAGCGTTGGGTAAACGTCGTTCGTCTTAAGTTGGCCCGCGACTGGACCTGGAATGGTCTAACTGAGGAAGGCATTGCGATTCAACGACGCGTTAAGATCCGGGGTAAGGCGGACATCGTTGAGTTAGCGGGCACAATTCGTCTGCCTCATGCCCTCGTGTCTGCAGCGAGATCGGGAGTTTCCTCCCAGGTGCGAGATGTCGTCCGCCAGTCGACCGAGATTTTCTTTTTCGACGCTTTCGATCCAAAACCCAGACCGGGTCCTGCGCCGCCCGCGCCGCCAGAGTTTCCCACTGAGTTCACCTTTGAATATGAAATCTCGGCGGAGTTCAAAGACAATGTGCCTGCGCCCGGGCCGGCAACCAAATCCATCAATGTGCCGGTCGCCACGCCACCCACGCAGGTGCCGAAATTGATTTCGGCCGGCATTGCCCTTTCGCCTTACGTGAAGGCGGATGACTATTCTGCTTCCGCGCAACGCCAGCGAAGTCTATGGTTTGAGTTTGAGTCGGCCCCGCTCGATCCGGATGACTCGTACTTTGTGCGGATCCTGGCCAATGCTCCGGATCCTCTACTGATAGCAATAGATGAAGTGATTCCGGAGGTTGTCGAACCTTCGCTGTCAATCGATCCGGAGTGGATGCGTTTGATAGAACAGGACCAGCCGCGTGATGACAATGGCCTGCGCGCGATGGATCTTCTGGATAAACAAGCAGAGGCCGGAATACATTTTCTCGTGCCCTTGCCAAAGGGCCTCAATGAATCGTCACTCGAGTTGTTCGGGATGTACAGCTACGAAATCCGCGTGGGCCATAACGATCGTCGCTGGTCTTTAGCACAGGCGCGGTTTGGACCACCACTGCGAGTCGCGGGCGTTCCACATCCGGCGCCTCCGCTTGTCTGTCAGGCCGCCCGCGGCGAATTCGCAATCCGCGTTCGCGCGCCTTATGCGACTGCGGTACATGACGGTCGAAATGTTCGTCCTCGGTTTCCGCGCACTTCGATGTGGGCCGTCCTTTACGCTCGCATCAAACAAACTGACGCGGCATCCTGGCGGAATCTGCTGCTCGATCGGGCGCCGATGTCACCTGGGCAGGTCTTCGACAATGAAGCAGACGGGCGCACACTGTTTGGCCAGGGACTTTTCGAGATTGTGCAGGTTAAGAATCAACTACAGCGCCTGGGTCTACCCGACGACACGCCACTAACGACCCTGGCCGTCGAGTTCTTCACCGATCCCATTCCTCCCGATCCACTGGGAGACGATTTGGGACTGGCGAGAATGCTGCGCGTCTCGCCGCTGGTGCCGGTGCCGGATAGTTGTTAACTGATCTCTTTCTTAATGTGGCTGGTTTCACAATAGGTTGATCGATCCGCTCGTCTCGCTAAACGAGCGGTCGATACCAATGTTGTGAATTTCATTAAGGAAGTTCGGGCTTGATCCGGCCCCTGATCGGTTGCCACGCAGCAGAGACTGGATTGAAACGAACGCGTTTAATGTTACGAGCCAACCCGAGAAATTGCAGGCCCCTGATACCCAACCAGTTCAAATCAATCTCATACCAGCGCAGGCCATGACGCGCAGAAGTGGGATGCGCGTGATGATTGTTGTGCCATCCTTCACCGAAAGTCAGTAGGGCCACCCACCAACTATTGCGCGAGTCGTCACCGGTTTCGAATCTGGTTTTGCCCCATATATGTGTGGCTGAATTTACGAGCCAGGTAGCGTGCAGTTCCAGTGTGAGTCGCAGGAAAACCACCCAGAGCATTACTCCCCATCCACCAATTACGAAGAGCACTATTCCGACTATCAGAAGAGGCACGAAGTAGAACCGGCTAAGCCAACGATAGTACCAATCGTTCATCAAGTCGGGAGCGTAACGTGCGATGACGTCCTTGGAGTGATTTTGCGCAGTCCCCCGCAGTATCCAACCAACGTGCGCCCACCAGCCGCCTTCGCGTGGAGTATGCGGATCGCCGTCGCGATCAGTGTGAGCATGATGTATTCGGTGCGTGGTGACCCATTCAATTGGCCCACCTTGTAGACCCGTGGTGCCGCAAGTCACGAGGAAGTATTCAATCAACTTTGGCACTTTGTAACCGCGATGCGTCAGCAACCGGTGATAGCCCATGCCGATGCCCAGGCTTCCACTGATCCAATAAAAAGCAATCGCGGTAAGTATTGCCGACCAACTCCAAAAGAAAAGAGCGGCGATTCCGCCCAGATGAGCACTTAGGAGGAAAATTCCCATCGACCAATTTCGCTGCGATCGATTGACTGGAAACTTTTGATTTTCTACTACGGCTTCACTAACTTCTGAATTCATTAAAATAAACCTTTAGTATTACTAACAAAGTCCCTTAAATTAGACCGAATTATGATTACCGACCAGACAATCCGGTCGCCACCGAACAGATAAGCCTTTATCTTGCTTTGGAGATCGGTAGTGGTGTTTAGAATAGTACGCGAAAAGATCCAATCCCGCCGCCCTAGCGGAGGATTTCAATAAATCACCCACGAATCCGTCCATCCTCAGCTTCTCCGAATACACGTACTCCAATCTAATTCCGCAACCTCTTCTGTCGGAGCGCGTCCGTCCCGGCCGCCCCGTCCACACACACACACTCCAATCTAATTCCGCAACCTCTTCTGTCGGAGCGCGTCCGTCTCGGCCGCCCCGTCCAAACACACATTCTCTAATCTAATTCCGCACCCTCTTCTGTCGGAGCGCGTCCGTCTCGGCCGCCCCCGTCCGCATACACACTCTCCAATCCAATTCCGCAACCTCTTCTGTCGGAGCGCGTCCGTCTCGGCCGCCCTCGTCCGCACACACACACTCCAATCCAATTCCGCACCCTCTTCTGTCGGAGCGCGTCCGTCTCGGCCGCCCCCGTCCGCACACACACTCTAATCCGACGTTGGTCCAGCAGCGGACGATCTCGATGTTGAGGGGGCGACCTGATGAAACAACAAAGGGAGCTAATTGAATTCCCCATGGTGCCGAACTTCTCCACTAAGGTCGTAAGGAGGTGTGTGTTCGACGGGGGCGGCCGAGACGGCCGCGCTCCGACAGAAGAGATTTCGCTTTGACCTCATCGATCAGGTTCCACCGAGCATTTGCTGAGTTTTCGGCACAGGTAGAAGATTGCAAATAACGACCAGGGCGGAAATCGCCTCACTCCCAATCCGGTGATATCATCGGTCAAAATCAATAGGTCTTCTTTTCGCGTGATAGCTTAATTGTTACCTTAAGAGTTTCATGCTTGATTACGTCGATAACATTGCGCATAAGCGGCCACCGCTTGGGGCGGAGTTGCATGCAGCTCTTGATCTGATCCCGTTGCATACCTGGTACGCCACTCCCTCGGGCGGGCTCACCTTCGTAAATCAACGAAGCGCAGAATACCTCGGCCTGCCGTCGGACCATCCTCTTCGACTCGGAATTGATACCAGTGCACAGTGGGATTCTCACCTCTCCCTTTTGCATCCGGACGACCGTGACGAAGCACGTAGAGTTTGGTCAACTTGTCTAAGCACTGGCTGCGCCGGTCAGGTAAGTTTTCGAGTGTGCAATAAGACTGGAGAGTATCGCTGGTTCGTTAGTCGTGCGGAACCTGTGCGAGCGAATGCCGGAACATTACTCTATTGGATCGGAGTCAATCTCGATATTGAAGATCGCAAGAAAGCAGAGTTCTACCTATCCGAAGGACAGCGTCTTGCGCACATGGGTAGCTGGGCCTTCAGCTCTGCGGGGTTCGAGTATTGGTCGCCAGAGTTGTTCCGAATTCACGGGCTTGATCCAATTCGCGACGCCCCAACCGTAGATGAATATTTGGCGCTCGTGCACCCTGATGATCGGGACTTTGTCTCTCAAGCAATGCAGAAGATGTTTACCGACCAGCGCGACTTCGACTTTACGAAAAGGATCGTCCGGCCTAATGGGGAGATTCGTAATGTACGTTGTGTGGGTAACGCCGCGGCTCATGGTGCGCCGTTTGGAGCGTTTGTCGGGACAGGGATGGATGTCACGGAGCAGGAGCAATTAACAGAGGAGTTGCGCCGGAGCGAGCGTTATCTGGGAGAAAAGGAGAGAGAGCTCAGGCAGATTCTGGAACTCACTCCGCAGCAAATCGGCGTGCTGGGACCTGATGGAGCCCCACTCTATGCCAACCGCGCAGCGCTTGATTACTTCGGCGTCAACATGGACCAATGGCGGGCCCAGTCTCGAATCGATCTCGTTCATCCAGAGGACCGGGAACACTTTCTTCGCGAACGAAAGACACGTTTTCTCGAAGGGGTGGCGCATGAGTTTGAAGCCCGGATGCTGCGGCATGACGGAATATTTCGCTGGTTTCTGTTTCGGCTAAATCCTCTTAAAGACGAACATGGACAGATAACACGTTGGTACGGAACAGCTACCGACGTCGAAGACCGGAAACAGGATGAAGACCGGCTCCTTCACGAAAACGCTGCACTCCGGCAAGAGATTGACGAAACTTCCATGTTTGAAGAAATTGTGGGGACCTCGCCTGCCTTACAAATTGTCTTGTCTCGCATTTCAAAAGTTGCTCCAACTGACTCCACGGTTTTGATCTCGGGTGAAACGGGAACTGGCAAGGAACTGGTGGCGCGAGCTATCCATCGACGATCAGGTCGCACCCCACGCGCATTCGTAAGCGTGAACTGCGCGGCAATTCCCCGCGACTTGATTCCCTCGGAGTTGTTCGGGCATGAGAAAGGCGCCTTTACAGGAGCGACTCAAAAGCGACTTGGCCGTTTCGAACTCGCCGATGGCGGAACGATTTTTCTGGACGAGGTGGGCGAACTATCGCCCGACATTCAAGTCGCCCTGCTGAGGGTGCTACAGGAACGGGAATTTGAACGCGTGGGCGGAGTGCAATCGATCCATGTTGATGTGCGCGTCATCGCGGCTACTAATCGCGATCTCAAAGCCGCGGTCGCCCAGGGGACCTTTCGCCAGGATCTGTTTTATCGGCTAAATGTATTTCCCATCGAAGTGCCTCCTCTGCGAGATCGAAAAGACGACTTGCTCATGCTCGTCGAGTATTTTGTGCAACGCTACTCAAAGCGGGCGGGCAAGAACATAAGGTCGATCGACAAGCAGGCGCTGGACTTAATGAATGCCTACGACTGGCCTGGCAATATTCGTGAATTACAGAACATTATCGAAAGGTCTGTGATTCTAAGTTCCGGCGGAGTTTTTTCTGTTGACGAATCGTGGCTGTCAAAAGAGACGTTCTCCCCAGCACTGGAAACAGCGGTACCAGCTAAACACGACCCTGAGCCTCGTAGTGAGCGAGAGATTATTGAAGCCGCACTGGTCCAGACCAGAGGGCGGATTTGGGGACCC
>DATDMC010000054.1:0-123118 GCA_036518995.1 Pyrinomonadaceae bacterium
TTTAAGCGATGAGTGTCTTAAGTGGGACCTTCGATTTCAGCGAACGCTCTTCTGTCGGAGCGCGTCCGCCTCGGCCGCCCCCGTCAAACAGCAGTTCCTCGATTGAAGTTCTGTCGCAACTGTAAGTCCCGAAATTTAGACCTGTAGTAGACTACCGAGGTGCTTCCTACAACAGAACAGGTCAACAACGCGCGCAAACTTTTACAGCAGTTCTTTAAACCGACGCGCCTGGTCCAGGCGGAACGAATTGGCAGCGACTCGAATACCCGCATCTTTCTGAAACTCGAAACGGATCTACCAACCAAGTCGTTCAAACCTCGCGGCGCACTTTACGCACTGATGACGACGCTTGCGCAGCGATCTATTAAGGGCGTCGTGGCAGCGAGCACCGGCAATCACGGTGCGGCTGTCGCTTACGCTGCACGTATGGCCCAACTTCCGGCTACGATCTTCCTGCCTCAATTCCCTAACCCGAATAAGCGAGCTCGCATCGTTTCACTTGGAGCGCAGGTGATCGAGGCTGAGTCTAAGGGCGCATCACTGGCAGAGGCGGCGGACGCGTTTGCCACCGAACACGATTACTACTTTCTCGATGATTCGAGTAGTGAGTTGGTCCCTGTCGGAACTGCAACGATTGCGGCTGAAATTTTTGATGAGTTGCCGGCGCCGGATGTACTAATCGTGCCGATGGGCGACACCGCTTTGATTCGAGGTGTAGCGTCTGAAGCGAAGCGACGTCACCCGGGTGTACAGATTATTGGTGTGCAGGCGGAACAAGCGCCGGCTTATGTACGCTCGTGGCATTCGGGACAGGTAGTCACGACGGAAACGTGCGATACGATTGCTGATGGGTTAGCGGTATGCGTTCCCAGCGAGTCGAATGTTCGCGAGATTCGGACCCTGGTTGATGAGGTGTGTTTATTATCAGAAGAAGAGTTGTTGGGTGGGATACGTACGCTTTTATTTGAGGAGCGGGTGGTTGCTGAAGCTGCTGGGGCCGCCGCGACCGCTGCGTACTTACAGAAGCAATCTGTATATGCGGGACGAAGTGTCGTGCTGCTGGTGACTGGCGCGAATTTATCGAACGAGTTACTGGTAAAAGCGGCGGCGTAGCAGTTTGGCTGGGAGGCAGGGACTCGAACCCCGATAGCCAGATCCAGAGTCTTAACTAGGTCATTCCTCTCAGTTTTTTTCAATTCCTCACAATGCCAATTCGTTAGTTGTCACCACTACTTTATACTCTCTCTGTGCCTAACAATGCCAGACTGTTTTCTTGGGTTGGCACACTGGTGGCACACTACACTTGGACCATGCTTGAGAAGCATTGACCACAAGAAAAGTAAAGATCGAAAGGCAAGCTGAGCTACGCGACTCCGTTGTGTTGACGCGAGTGCGCTTCTTGGCAATGGTCTCGGATCTGAGGCCGTACGTTGTGCAAGACTTGTACACGTCGATCTTTCCTGAGTTTGTTATTGCTGTTGTTGAATACTTCCAAGACAGCTTACTAAACGACAAGCAAACGGCGAGTGGAACAGATCCTTTTCTCCGTCTTTGTCAAAAAGAAATAGATGGACTAGAAGAGACTAGCGAACCCCCTTGGCTCGCAAGTGTGGATAGTTCAATGCGAGAACTCATAGACACCCACCGGGCACAATTAGTCCTTTCTCACCTCAAAGGGAAACTCCCGGAGCAAAAGCTGGTCGATCTAGCTTGTCTGCCATTAATGAGGCTGATTGGCACAGTCAGACAACTTGGGGAGCCAACAATCGCAGCATCGTTTCGTGATTGGTTGACGCTGCTCAAATTGCCCCGATTGCAAAGCCTAAAGATTGCTCTTCTCGACTGGTCTGAGAAGTGGAACCTTGATGCTGATTGGTGTCGGGACTATGCGATAAAAGTTTTGCGACAACTTTTGTTCGATGAGCCACACAGATGGACCTTTCTAAATGTAGACCCAAACCCCTTAGGAGTAACACCCACACGTAACTCGCAAATAAGTGGTCATTGGAAATTTGTCGCAAGAGATGGCGAGTTTGCCGTTGGCTGGTCGCAGGCAACATTAAGCGGTGACGTGTTTCTTGGAGACCCAGCGGATTTCTCGTTTGATTATCGCGGTCTACCATTCCGTGTCCCCGGTTTTAATCCCATCATTGAGAGTGCGATTGAGTGGAAGCGAAAGGTGGAGATCGATTTCAGAGTATTACTCTATACAGGTGAACTACAACGACTAACCAAGCTGAAAAATAGCCTTGATGAGGACGCTGATTTGGAGAATGAATTTAGTAGATACATGCAAGTCTTCGATGACCAAGTATCCAAACATATTAAGGACGTTCAACTAAGATTAGAATATGCTGAAGTAGAGCAAGGTCTGCTTAGGGTGAAAGAGAAGCGACAACCGGATAAACACATTGCTTGGACCGTTAGGTATCAGATTCCCCGAAGTAATAACCAAGGCTGCGAACTAGCAAAGGAAATTGCTGTCGCCGAGGGGCTAAAATCTCCCGCAGTCTCGATTGCTGTCACTGAACTGTTGTTAGAAATTGGATTGAACAAACGTCGTTCCAGCTCTGGTCGAAAGCGTGGCAGCAAAGACAGCGTGTCAACCCAAACTCTGCGAAACCTTGCACGCGATTCCTAGTCCTCTACCTCTATTGCAAAAACGTAAATTAGGACCGTCAAGAAACTTTTGTAATGAAAGTTTTCTTAAGGCCCCAGCGTGCTTATATGTTCGCGGAGGTTAGAAAATGCAACTCATTACCGCGAAGCAGGCAAGCAAAATGCTGGGGCTAAGATTACCCCGTCTCTATGAACTTACGCGTACAAAGCGAATCCCCTTTGTGCGATTTGGCATCAAGCAGATCAGATTTGATCCTGAACTCTTGGAAGTTTGGGTTAAGCAAGAGGCAGTTCTAAATGCGTCGCTCGCAAAATCACCAAAGGTTTGATAATGGCTAAGTCCAGTCAAAAGCCAGATGGCAATACCAGCGACGCAGATGAGGAAAGGCTAAGGCAACTCGCTAGCTTGTCACCGTTGGAATATGAACGAAAACGAAAACAAGCGGCGTCCGAATTTGGGTGTCGAGAAACTGTCTTAGATAGCCTTGTCGAGAGTCGCCGGAAACAGGATTCAAGTAGGCAAACTTTACAGGGCCAGCCAGTAATCCTGCCAGAGATCGAGCCTTGGCCCGAACCTGTGGATGGCGCAACTATTCTCTCAGAACTCTCAGAGACATTTTCGCGCTATATGGCGCTACCAAGTGGCGCTGCTGACGTACTCGCTCTTTGGTGCGCCCATGCGCATTGTTATGACGCGTTCCAATGTTCTCCAAGATTGAATATTGCCTCACCTGAGAAGCAGTGTGGCAAAACAACTTTGCGCGATTTACTTACGTTGTTTGTTCCCCGACCGCTGGCAACAGAGAATCTAACGGTTGCAGTGTTGTTCAGAGTGGTTCAGCAAAGCAGGCCTACACTATTGGCCGACGAGTGTGACACTTGGATCAGAAACAATGAAGAACTGAGGGGATTGCTAAATGCCGGACATAGGCAAGGCGGACAAGCAATGCGTTGTGTCGGCGACGACTATGAGGTGCGCAGCTTTGAAGTGTTCTGCCCGGCTGTGCTTTGCGGGATAGGCTCTCTGCCCGAAACATTACACGATAGATCGATCAAGGTTTCACTTAGACGAGCTAAGCCAGGAGAAGTTGGTCAGCGTTTTGATTCGCGGCGAATAGATAATGAGCGAAATCTCGGTCGCAAGTTAGCCCGCTTTTGTTCAGAGAGTCGTAAGAGACTTGAAGGCTGCGATCCGTCGATGCCGATACAATCTTTCAATCGAGTAGCCGACAACTGGCGTCCTCTATTCGCAATGTCCGAAGCGGCTGGTGGCGACTGGCCGCTACGCGCGGCGCAAGCGTTTGGTCAACTCGTAAGCAGAGATGAAGCAGACGACCACGGATTAGGCACCATGCTGCTCTCGGATATTAAAGTGGTGTTGGACCAAACGAACCCGGAACGAATTTTCTCACGAACATTAGTTGAGGAATTATGTCGGCTGACTGATCGTCCGTGGCTTGAGGCAAACCGAGGTCGATTTATCACTGAGAACTGGCTCGCTCGCCGCATTGCTCCCTTTGGAATCAAGTCAAAGACCATGCGAATCGGCAGCGACCGCGCCAAGGGTTACGAAGCGGCCGATTTCATCGAAGCATTCGACCGTTATCTGACCACAGATGAAGATTCGATCCGTGACAACGTGACAAGCCAAGAAACATCGGACTCAAGTGAAGGTTCCAGCCGTGACAACGACCCAGCTTGTCACGAATCATTATCACTTGAAAACGGCATTGATACTAACTTGTCACGATGTCACGCTTTGGAATTGTCTAAACGAACTTGTCCCTGCTGTAAAGGAGTGGGATTACGTCAGGACGTAAAAACCGATGGCATTTTTCGTATCGAATTGAATTGCAAGCATTGTGGTGAGACAGTCGAAACGAACTTTCCTGCTAACAACTCAACAGGGGACGCGAGTCTACAAAACCGAGCTTTAGCTAAATTTTGACTTCTCAGATCACAGGCGTGAAGTTTAAAAGATGGTCTAGATCAAGACCCATGCTTGGTCCATACATAACATTTGACAATAGCTCTCGGTCTTCTGTTGAAGCCATGAGCTTGTTCCGATGGAGTTTCCAGCGTAATAACTTACCAGAGACTCCATCGTTGTTAGGTTAGCGTGCCTTTTCGCTTCCTATAGATCGTGACGCCGATCGAAAAGAGCGCACCTGCTCCAGTGACTGCGAAGATCCACGGACTAGGTGGATCGGCGGCAAACCAGTACATCGCGGTAATCGCAGGAAAACCAATGGCGATTATCACGTAGTTTAGTTTTGCGGAGTTTTTCATCGTCTTGGTGGCCTCGGCAAGGGAGTTGACGGTGGATATTGTAGATAACAATCTGTCTGGGCAAGGGCCATACAGGCTTGATATCTCTCATTGGCGGCAGCAATGCCGGCGGCATGGGCCGCGAGGGCTAACGCAGCACACCCCAGAGCTAGGGTACCACCGGAAACAGTCAAACAAGCTATCATTACTCCAGTAGAGACAGCAGCGGAGGTAAATATATCAGCATTGTAATTTCTGCGACAAGCCTCGTAATGGCCGGCTAAGCAAATGTTGAGTCGGTTATCACCACCACCCCACGGGTCCCCCGGATCGCCAGGATAATATGGATAAGGATCGACAGTAACGAGATCTTGCTGCATAGTCGGAAGCTGATTAACAGCCACTCCTAATGCAGAAGCAGTCATTTCATTGAGTCGGTTTAGAGCGTACTGCCTTACTTCATCGTCCGTGTGTGTAGCTGCATAGGCAGTTAGTTCCTCCTCAAAGATTGGAGTCAACTGCTCGATAGTTGGTGAGCTATTTGGAGTTGCGTCCGTTTGTTGTGCTGATAGTGGAAAAGAGTTTAAGAGGATACCTGCGGCCAAGAGCAGGCAGAGTGTGAGACGTAACATTGATGGCTCCTTATTAGTGGGTTGGAGTGCTTGCGAGGCGTCCAAGTGTGAGAAGCCTAATACGCCGAGGGCGAGGCTTAGATCCCCCCGCAGGACCACTTGGCAACCGGCTCACGCGCCGCCTACGTGCCAAGTGGCCCTGCTCTGAAAGATGTTTGGTTTGTCACCGCCTTACACCTTTCAGCCGCTAAAAATTTTAATAACTGTGTTATCAATCGCTCGACTGCTCGCGCTCGCGTAGCAATCCACTGATAGTCTCAACCAACGATTCAATACCTCGTGGTTTACGCAAAAAAGCATCTGCACCGGCATTTAACGCAATAGCGTCGTCCAGCGCGCCCGACATCATAATGATTGGCATATACCGGAGATGAAACATGCTATGCACGTGCTGTATCAACTCCAGTCCAGTTAGACCGGGTAAATCCTGATCCACGAGCAATAGATCATACTCAGCGCCACTGCCAAGTTCTTCCAGCGCAGCGGTTCCTTCAATTGCCTGTGTGATGGCCCAGCCTTCGTGCTCGACGATCTCCCGGACCAACGCGGCTATGCTCGGATCATCCTCAACGTGCAGAATCCTAAATTGCCTAAAACCTTGCCTGCGTATTCCGCTCACACTACTGTTCGTTCGTTCCTCAGAGGTGGACTCTGGCGCACTGCTTGCTGTGAATACATTGCGAAGATTTTTATGACGGCTTTTAAGAATGTAATCGAGGATCTGACGACTCAAACCAAGCAGACGCGCCGCTCGCGTAATCACTCCACCGGCATCTTCCAACGCCATTTGAATGTAGCGGGCTTCATGCCTATGCAGCGTTTTTTCCAGCGAGAACGTTTTCCATTCTGGATGGAACGTACGAACCATTGAAAGAGCGTGGAAAGCACTATCCATTAAGCGATTATGTATCGCCGGATTTTTCGTATCTTTCAGAAGCTCGTGAGCGCGTTCGAGGGTTTCGCATATTTCATCGTCAGAAAGTTGCTGGCCCAATTGCTCGAACAGTGTGAGCGCAGCGGTTCCCCCGCTCTCAAAGTCGCCAGCCTGTTCAGCAACTGCGACCGCACGATGGAAGGATGCGCGAGCTTTGTCCTCGTTACCCATACGGGCGAGGGCGGTGGCGTAAGTCGTTAGCGCTTCTGACAACAACGATGGCTCGCCGCCACTTTCGAGCATTTGCACAGCCGCACTTGCGATCTTTTCTGCCTTACCTACCGCGCCCTCCGCTAGCATGACGCGCGCCCGAGTGTCCTCTACTTGAGCCAAATGGACACGATCATTCAGTCGCGTAAAGAGCGCCTGCGCCCGATCGAGGTGCTCATGTGCTTCAACAAACTTGCCAATCCTTCCAAACAGAAATCCGAGGTTGTTTTCTACGCACGCTTGATAACGTGCGTGACCAGCTTCCTCGAAATGAAAGCTGGCTGCCGCAAATTCGATCAAGGCCCGATCGATGTAGTCAACGCGGTTTTCAATCGCGCCGAGATTCTTGAGCACCGTAGCGAGTTCATTGTGAAATCTTCCCTTAAGCGTATGATTCGCGCTTGCTTCAAAGAGTGCCGCTGCCTTGATAAGAATGTGCAAACCGTCATTCAATCGGTTTGCCATTTGCTCAAGAACACCGCTTCGCAATAACGCAACAGCTTTTAAATCACCATCCTCGTCATCTAGCCGACTAAGCGCCTCCGCAAATCGCACGCGTGCCTCGTCCAGTGCTCCCTCGCGCTCATAACACAGCGCAATCTCGGTCTGTGCTTCAGCTATTTTTTTCACTTCTTGGAGTGCTTCAAAACTCTCGATGCTCTGAGTAATTAAATCTTTGGCTCTCTCTTGGGCACCTTCGATTTGCTTTGTGGTTCCAAGCCAACCGATTAATGTTCCAATCCTCAGTAATACTTCTGCCTTAGTTCGCTGATCCAGATTTTGTATGTTGGGCGGATCGCTAACGTTGCCCCATAGTTCACCCATCGCCTCCCGAGCGCTTTCATACTTTCCGACTTCTTCCAACTGCTTCGCTAATCGGCAACGCAATCGCGCCCGTTCATCGTGCGATAAGTTCGGATCATGAATTTGGTGAAGGAGATCTTTGGTGGATTTCATTAGTGAGATTTGCCCTTTATGGCCCAAAACGTCTTGCGAGGAAGCGCCGCTCAATCTGGCACGATGTTAAGATTGCCATGCTCAGAACTCTAGCTGCGGTGGCCGCTCTTTAATGACGGTCTTTCGCTGTTCCTTACAACTATTAGCCCCTCTCGATCAGGAGAAAATTTATGAACAAACTTCCGCAACTTTGTGCAGCAACAACGCTGCTCTTTGTGCTCTCTTTGTCGGCTCTTGCCGGAGACATACACACGAACGTGGTTGATCCCCCACCGCCACCGGCGGAATTGGTAGCAACGGCAGAACCGAGTCTGAGCAGTACAAACACTGCGACCGACTCGAACGGGTCGAATACCTTAATCGCTAACATCACCTTGAGCTTTTTGCATTTGCTCTCGGTGGCTTAAGGGTCGGCCCAACTTGCAAACACCTTTGGTCGCGCACGGCGTGGCGACCTAATATAAATGTGTCCAACGAATGCCCTTGGGAGGCGGGCTAAGAACTGAGCGACGTGAGATTAAGACTGCTGCGTTTTGTGCGCAATAGGTTCTAATAAAAAAACTTGTTCAAGAAATGCGAAAATGCTTAGGTTTTTGCGGTGCGCAAAATTTTTTGCGTTTCTCAGGCGAGTTGTCGGCCCATTTTGAGGTCTTTATAAATCATGTCGAATGGTGACGATGTGACTCCTGCCATCGCACCAACACTTTCTTCGGCTCTGTAATCGACCGTTAACGTTACAAGTAGAGGGATCAGCGCACTAGAAAGTTCAGGAAGGGTAAGGAATCGGGCTTTTCCCACCTGCCACTTGTCGCATTCACGTGAGTCTAGCTAATTCGTAGTCGCGATTCTCGACTGACGAATCGCGTCGTTGAGCGCCTGATAATCTCTCAGCGACTAAGCTCGTGCAGTTTCTCCCAACTCCTTCTGGCGAGAGTGGGCCGCTCGTTGTGATGATGCTAATCGCGTTAGCGGGCTAATTTTCTATTTGCAACTAATTGAGGGAGGAAAAACCAAGAGGAACTAAGAGCGCCGTAGACGTGCGACTCTATTGAGCGACCAACTGTACATTCTAATCAACTCTCGCGTGCCCACTTGTGAGAGAAAGTGTTCGTTCTGCCAAGAGAGTTGATTGAATCCACAGTAGGACTCCTCAGTCTCTTGCTTTCGTGTATCGAAGGGAAAGAAACCAACTCCTTTCGGATGGCCCGCTTGCTTACTCTCTGGTGCTATGAAGCCATAGTGATCCCAGTTCCAATTCCAAACAATTCGATCTCTCTTCGGATCAAAGTAGCGCCCGAACATCCTTCCAAACTGGCGATAGATGCGACGCACTAGAGCGAAGTCTCGCGAGGCCGTTGCCTTACTCACTCCCATTGCTTTGTGTGCGGCAGAGACCCAGCCACGGGCCGTGTCGCGAAGTTCATGAGCTTGTGCATGTTCGAGAGCATTGAGCATACGCACTATGCGGTCTGCTCGCTCTTTGCGCTTACGCCTATGTAGCTTGCGCCGACCGGCATTACGCCTAGCGGCTTCGTCGAAATTCTTAGGAATCCAAGCAGTGCTCATTGTAAGCTATTTATTATGATCTAAAAGACTTAGCCTTATCGCTTCATGCAAGTCTACAACACCTTAGCTAACCCTAACTGAAATTCACCAATCGACGTTCGAGAAATGAGCAAGAGTTTCGCATTACTCACGCGCGCGCGTTTTTGTGTAAATGTTAGGTTTTCTTAAGTTCGTTCCGAGCTCGTGTCTGCCCAATCAAAGTTAACTGCTACTTCGGGGAAGAAGGCCACCCAGATTCATGTTAAAGTAGGACGCTCTTTCAAAGTAAGGAACCGAGGAGTTGTTCCCGGAAAGGCGGGCGCTATGGATCGAGTCGATTATCAGCCATTGGTTATTCAAGACCTCCTCAATCTTCATAAGGCGGGCGAATTAGACTTAAATCCTTGGTATCAGAGACGTTCAGTTTGGCTACCGACTCAGAAAGCTTATCTTATAAACACACTCTTCGAGAAAAAGCCGGTTCCATCCCTTTATATCAGACACTATTTGGATATTGTTACTGAGAAAAGTATTAAAGAAGTGGTAGACGGACAACAAAGAATACGCTCTGTATTAGAATACGTTGCCGGCGATTTTGGAGCTCGGCATCCGAATCACAAAAAGCCAATCAAACACGACGACCTCTCTCAAACCGAGCGCGCTGGGTTTAAGATGACTTCTCTATCGGTTGGGTATCTTATTGGGGCGGATGATGCAGATGTCATTGAAATTTTTGGGAGGCTGAATTCAGTAGCAAAGACGCTTAATCCCCAAGAAAAACGAAACGCTCGCTTCAGTGGTGAATTGAAACAGTTCTGTCTTAAGCAAGCTGCACAGCGCGTCAATCTATGGAGGAGCCTAGGTGTCTTCACGGCCAACGACATCGCTCGAATGGCAGAAGTTCAGTTTGTTGCTGAATTGACATTAAATATGATTGAAGGTCTGAGTGATTACAGCTCTGCCCGGATTGACAAGTTTTATAAAAAGTACGATGAATCTTTTCCTCAAATGGAAGACGTGAATAAACGACTTGAGAAGGTTTTTGCGAAGATAGCAGAGCTAGACCCGGCGGCGATTAGAGATACGATCTTTTCACGGTCTCCGTTATTCTTCACCCTATTCCTTCTTATCGACTCGATGGACGGCAAAGTCAGCACGAGTAAACTCGGAGAGACTTTGTTCGCTGTGGATCAGAGCTTTAATGCGGATACCCCCGTCAACAAGCGAAAGAGGTCAGATGCTGAATTTTACCTTGCAACCACCGCTAGTACTCAGAGGATAAAGTCGCGACAGATCCGACGTAACTATTTAAGCAATGCTCTTCTTTCAAAGTGACTTCAATGTCAAAGTTGAGCGTAGATTATAGTTTCAGTTCCTCTGAAATCGACAAACTTCTCGATCTTGAAAAGAATCTTCCATCCCTATCTCCGCGCTTTCAAAAGCTCGTAGCAGAGATAGTCATGCTTAGACTGTTTTATCTATTTCAGGAAAGCGTGGCCTCCATCGCAACGAAGCTGGTCTGCGGTGCTTCTTACATCGACGGCTCGATGGCTGCAGTTTTGGCACCGGCTAGGAGTGCAACGGCTGCACACTCCAACATGAGACTGTTCGGTCGTTCCAAACCTAGATCTAGCCTAAAGTGGTCCAAAGTCTCGGATATAAAAGAAAATGTAAAATATGTGGTTGCGCCAACCGAACATTTTGTAACGGTGCTCGACCATCATGGGACATTTGTGGATGAGATGCGCCGGGTAAGGAACAGAATTGCGCATAACAATTTGCAGGCACGGCAGAACTATCGGTTCATTGTTCAACGTTACTACGGTGCATTCCTGAATTCAGTGACCCCAGGAACGCTGTTGCTTTCAACAAGAAGATCCCCCGCACTGCTTAACCAGTATCTAACCAAAACAAAAATTCTCCTGAAAGCAATCGCTAAGGCTTAGCTAAATCGCTCCTGACATAACGCTAAGAGACTCGTTGCATTAGTAGCAAATCACACCTAACGTATTGTCAATCCCTTTGCCATTGCACGCCTTTAGCTGAAATCGCGGATCGAGTAGTGGACTCGCGAAAGGCGCATGCGTCAGCACCCAAAGCCTTGCCCATATCTCTAACCACTCCCCGGTCGATCTCGCGTGTGGCGGGTGTTACTGCACCCTTTTCCATAACCGCCCCCCTCAAGCCAGTCTCAATAATCCGCTATAGCTCGAACTGGAATTAGGGCTGAGGGTCGCGAAAGGCCGCGTGGGTCGTCGCGTTGTGGGGTCCAACAATTTCCAACCCCTACGCCGCCCGTATATCCTCTTGACGGATACATCCGTTTACTGTATATATACACCATGATCAAGATTCAATTAAGCGACGTGCTGGCAGAGCGAGAGCAAACGCTCTATTGGCTTTGGAAACAGACTGGGATTCGCTGGGCCACTATTTGGCAGATAGGCAATGGTGAAGTCTCACGTCTTAACTTAGACGCACTAGACCGCATCTGTGAGGTTCTGGAGTGTCAGCCCGGAGACTTGCTAGTGCGAGTAGAAGCTCCTAAGCGAAGAAAGCGAGGTAAGTAACATGGCGGGACAGATAATCAAACGCGGTGAGAAGAATTACATAGTCCGAATCTTTCAGGGTCGAGACGGAAACGGTAAGCGGCACTATCTCAACAAGACCATACGCGGAACGAAAAAAGAGGCGGACGCTTATCTAGCTAAGACGTTGACTGAGATAAGTGCTGGAACTTTCGTTGAAGCCTCTGACGACTCTTTAAGCGACTACTTAGACCGATGGCTTGAGAGCGCCGCGAAACCCGGACTTAGAGAGAACACTTTCCGAGAGTACAAAGGATTGATCGAGCGGTACATTAAACCAAACATAGGCAAACTGAGGCTGGCAGACCTAAGACCGCTTAAGATTCAGGAGTTCTATGGAAGCCTTACCGATCAAGGGCTGTCACCGCGAACCGTTAGATTTACTCATTCGGTTTTGCGGTCTGCGCTCAAGCAAGCGCTTCGATGGCGCATGATTCCAGTGAACCCGTGTGATGGCGTCGATCTGCCACGAAAGAACACGACTGAGATGCAGTCTCTTGGTCCTGCTGAGGCCGCCAGCTTCTTAGCGGAGGCGCAGAAAGACCGTTGGAGTGCTCTGTTTGTCTTGGCGCTCGCTACGGGCCTTAGACCATCGGAGTATCTAGGCTTGAAATGGTCAGACATTGATTTAGAAAAGGGCTTCGTTAACGTTCAGCGTTCACTACACTGGCGCACGTCAAAGACTGGCGACTGGTATTTTGGTGAGCCTAAAACCTCGCGTAGTCGCCGCCGTATACCTCTGCCAGCAACAGTGCTCAAATCCCTGCTAGAGCACCGCAGAAAGCAAAATGAAGAGAGATTGAAAGCAGGGCCAGACTACACAAATCTCGATCTCATTTTTGCGACTGTGGAAGGTCAACCCCTAATTCGATTGAACGTCGTGCAAAAGCACTTCAAGCCAATACTCGAACGGGCCAAACTTCCCGCGAGTCTACGTCTCTACGATCTGCGTCATAGTTGCGCGACGTTACTACTCGCTGCCAATGAGAATCCGAAAGTCGTAAGCGAGCGATTAGGTCACGCTTCCATCACTCTGACAATGGACACCTACTCACACGTCATCCCTGATATGCAACAAGGCGCTTCCGACAAGCTGGAAGCAATGTTGTTCAGAAGACAGGGACACAGTAAAAACTAGCCAAAATTTCGGTTGGCACACTATAGGCACACAAAAAGGGCGACTCAGAATTTGGGCCGCCCTTAACTTATTGATTCTGTTTGGCTGGGAGGCAGGGACTCGAACCCCGATAGCCAGATCCAGAGTCTGGAGTCCTACCATTGGACGACCTCCCAGCAAGAAGGGACTTGAATTTACGAAGCCAACCCAATAGTTGTCAACTTAGCAGGCCCTCCTTAGGAGCGCAGGCGTCCTCGCCTGCTGAGATCGGGAACAACGCTCTTTGAATTGAGGGCGTGGTAATTGAGGCAAGCAGGCGGGGACGCCTGCGCTCCTAAAGAGAAATCTTCGCCTGCTGAGATCCCAAACAACACTTTTTTGAATTGAGGGCGTGGTAATTAAGCCAGGCAGGCGGGGACGCCTGCGCTCCTAAAGAGAAATCTTCGTCCTCGCCTGCTGAGATCCCGAATAACACTTTTTGAATTGAGCAGCGTGGTAATTGAGGCAAGCAGGCGGGGACGCCTGCGCTCCTAAACTTTCTCGCGAACCTTATCTGACATTCGTGAATCAAACGCCCGGCATTACCTCTCCCGCTTGCAAAAGCAAACAAGTCTTGCTAAACCTCGTGAACGAAACGCCCCTGGGAGAAGCATTCATGAAAAAAATATTCCACCTCTTATTCGCCGTCGCACTCCTCGTTTCCTTTGTTGTTCCAACCCTGGCCGACACCATTCGCCTAAAAGACGGAAGCGTGATCCGTGGACAAGTGATTGGTTTCAAGGACCAGCAATTCACAATTCTAATCGGCGCCAATTCCAGAGGCCGGCGTGGTCAAACAACTGTCTACGTCGAAGATGTTGAATCAATCGAGTTTGATTCCGTCGTGGGCGCGACACCTAATCAGATGGAAAATTCGGGCACTAACAACGTGCCAGCCCCGATTTCGCAGCCAACTCCCAGACCAACGCCAGTTACCCAGCCTGACACATCGACACCGAATAATCCCCCACCAACGACCAACACAGCGGCGCCGCCAACATTTTTCACTATTAAAGTCAGTGTCCGGGCCGACAACGCCAACAATGGTTGGACTAACAGCGGACTCGTTGTGCGCAAAGGTCAGCGTTTGAAGATCACCGCTTCGGGACGAGTTTCACTGGGACGTTCACGCTTCTCTACCCCAGCCGGCATTTCTTCTATTCCCGATAGCGACAAGCTGATGCGAAATGAAGCGACCGGCGCGTTGATTGCGGTAATTGGCGACGACAACGACGACTTTATTTTGATTGGTCCGCGTCGCGACTTCGTAGCGCAACGCGATGGGGTGCTCTTTCTGGGTGTAAATGAAGGTGATCTGGCCGATAATACGGGCACTTACGATATTGTGATTGAGGCTGAGGCTGGCAGCGGAGTTCCTCGGCCGTAGGAAACGTGGTGTAAGGCCAACGCATCACAGCTATTCGCGATTTCAGATTAATTTTTGTGTGCGCAGGTGTATTGGAAAGCCTGATGCATCTGGTTAATCTGCAATCTTAATCTGAAATTGCACCCGTCCGGAGTCACAACTATGAAATACCATCGTGCCTATCCATTTTTTAGTCTGCTTCTCGTTCTCTTCCTTCTAGCAGGCAGCGCGCCGCTCCTCGTCAGGTCGCAATCCCGACGGCAGCCGCCTACCAGCAATGAGAAAAAGAACAAACGCCCTGGTGAGACTCAGAAGGAGGGCGAGAAAACTGAAGAACCGGTTCCCACTGACGTCGTCCCCAGCAAACCACAAGACATAGAAAAGCTTTCTATCAGCACGCAGATTGTTAACGTTGACGCAGTTGTCTATAACAAAAAAAGTGGACAGATTGTTTCAGGTCTAAAGAAACCAAACTTCGCTATTCTCGTTGACGGTCAGCCGCAAACTATTACCAACTTTTCCACTCCTGAAGCGCCCATCACGATTGCGATGGTGGTTGAATTCAGTAAATGGACCGAGCAGTTTGGACTTTACGGAAATGGTGGTTACGAACCGGGTACGTATGAAGTGATTCGTCCGGCGGCGATGTTTCTGCAGCAATTCATTAAGCCGCCAGACGACTATGCATCAGTCGTGGCTTTTGATATTCGACCGACTCCGTTGACTGACTTTACGAATGACCCCGGACGCATTAATGCAGTGGTCAATCTGCTGCTGAGAAATCAACCGGCATTTCGTGAAACTAATTTGTACGACGCGTTGAAGTTTGTGTTGGTTGGGGGTCGAGGCGACTCAGTGGTCCTTGAAGATTCACAGGCAGAAAAAGCTGACTATTCAGGACTGGTAGCAATACAAGGTCGTCGTCGCGCAGTGATCTTGATTGCATCCGGTATAGACACTTTCAGCAAGATCAATTACGGAGAGGCGCGCAAGGTATTACAGAATTCCGGCATTCCGGTTTACATCATTGGCACGGCGAACCTCTTTAAAAAGAAGTATGGCGATCAACTTGGCGCCCTCGACGACATGATGGGTGGCCCAGGTCGAATGAGCTGGCTGCAAGCCGATAACACCCTGCAAACGTTTGCCAAAGAGACCGGAGGCGCTTACTTCCCGGTTACGTTTGATGGCGAAGTGCCTAAAGTCATTGGCAGTATCAACGCGTTGTTAAGAAGCCAATACAGTCTCGCCTTCAATCCGGGTGAAGTTGCAGATGGTAAGCAACACAAGATCACGGTGCGAGTCGACGTGGATGGAGACGGAACGTACGACGACAAGGAGTTCATCATCCAGGCGAGACAGTTCTACAACTCACCAAAGCCGGGAGCGCAACCGAAGCAAGGCGGGGGACAGTAAAAGTAGGCAGAAGGCAGGAGCAGTAGGCAGGCCGCGCTCCGCGATCGTAGTTAAAAGGTCTTTGTGATACTGCCGAATCGGCTCCGCCGCCTGTTGTGGCACTGCCGAATCGGCTCCGCCGCCTGTTGTGAGGAATGGCTCCGCCTTTCCGCAATCAGCTATTTTAGATGTTTGGGCTGCGCCCTCTTTGTGGCTGCGCTAAGAGGGCGCAGCCCCAAAAATTAATAGCGACAATTACGGAAAGGCGGAGCCATTCCTCACAACAGGCGGCAAAGCCGATGCTTCACTACTGAAGCCGATGCTTTCACTATTGAAGCCGATGCATTCGCTATTGAAGCCGACGCTTTCATTATTGAAGCAGAACTCGTCACTATCCTATACACCATAGATCCGCAGCCGGAACTCGTCATTGAAAGCAACTATCTCCGCTTTGCGATTTGCGAACCGGCGCGACTCGCGCAGTAGTTGCGGTAAACCACGCAGAGTTAACTTCAAACCATAAGCGGGACTTTTAAAGATGGCGGCAAACTGCGGGTTGAGTTGCGCGGGAATGCCATAACGAATGGCTTTTTGCGCAACCGGCGAGAAGCCGGCACTGCGACGCGGGTTAACAAACTCCAACGAGTGGTCAAAAATGTGAATCCTGCTTGGTTGATCACGCAAAGCAAGATCGCGGTGCGTCAACATATTCGTCAACGCTTCCGTTACAACTCCGCGATGATAGTTCGCCCTTGCTGGAACTGGCGATTGGTCCAACTCATCGGAAATGACCTTCGGTCTTACGTCATGCAAATCGCAGTAGCGCCCGATAAACCGCAAAACACTTTCGTATAAAGTCGACAGGTTCGCGCTTAATTTGACCTTTTCAATAACGGGTGATTGCAACGAGTCTCCAGAAAATCTGGTCACGAAAACAGCGGCGCGCGGCAGGAGTTCAGTAACCCGTTCATCAAGTCCGAAAAGAAGCAAACCCGCCACAGTTGGGACCACATCGACGCCGTTACTTGCAGCTAATAAAAGATCTCGTTCCAGAACATCACTAGTTGGATACCCAACGGCGCTCGCTGCTTCGAACGCGCCACCTTCAAACTCCCGCAGGTAACTCCACAACTGTGCTTCATCAATATCTGAAATCGCTCCCCCGAGCGCGGGAATGTTTTCATAACGAAGCGGGCGCGTTTCATCTAACAGCGTTGAGAGTTCTTCACGCGACGCCTCACGCTTCTCTGCTCCGATTCGTAAGTAGAAGCGACCATCACGCGTGCGATACGGCCGGCGTTTGCCTGCAACGTCAAGGGCCACGATGCGCCTTCCGTTGTCGAGCGCAATTCGATCGATGTATGGAACGATCGACGGTTGAACTTCCTCACGACAAATTCTGACCAGCTCTTCCTGCACACTCTCAGGATCGTCGACACCTTCAACTCGTAACTGATCGTTGACTCCGAAAACGATTACCCCGCCGGCGGTGTTGGCGAGCGCAACAATTTCCTGGGCAATCTTTTCCGGATTAGAAAGTTTGACCTTTAACTCGAGAAAAGTGTCTTCACCACCTCTGATGAGGCGAAGAATTTCAGTTCTGGAAGTTTGCGGTGCGGGAGTGGAGAGGATGTATTCCTGAAAGGAACGCTCCGTGGTCGGTTCGTGACGTTGATTGCTGCGAAATCTTCTGCGAGCCATTTGTGTAGTGACGGGGCTCTTGAGAGCGTTCAGAAAACGTTAACTCAACCCGCCCGGATGTGAATTGCTTTCCACATCACTGGATTTCAAATCGATCGCATTCAGTGTAACACAGGAACAGAAGCCAGCAGCCAGAAGGCAGAAGGCAGTAAGCAGAAAGCAGGGCCGGAGATCCTGCCTTCAGCTTTCTGCTTTCTGCCTTCCGCTTTCCGCCTACTGTCCACCGTCGCTCCGCTCCTTCACCACTTCAAGTATCCCAACCTCGCGACGCGCTAATGCTCGACCCTGATATTCGATGATGAAGAAATAAAAACTAACCGCCACCAGGACCCACAAACCGATAACCACAAACTGCATCAGAAAGCTTTGCCAATAATAACCAGCGACAGTGGCGGAAATCGGCGGTATCGCCAGCATCAACAGCACTGGAACCATTAGTAGTCCCGCCACACCCGACACGTTCATTCGTTTGCCGAAATGCATTCGTTTGGGAAAGGTAATCGAGAACCAGTTGCCAAACACTGCGACCAGTGACGCGTAGACGATGAAACTTGAAGCAGCAAAAAGAAGTGTTAATGGTCCCATATCGCGAAACACGATTTCGTTGACCGCCAACAACGCTGTTGAGAATACGGCTTGAATTAAGGTGACGACCAGATTTTTGCCCAGCAAAATTTTGCTGCGTTCAATAGGCGACAATATAAAACTTCGCATTCCTCCCTCTTCAAATGCGAAGAGGTTGCATGACATGCCTGACAGCAAAAGAAAAACGTAAAGCACACCCAAACTCGCAAACAGCCCGGAACCATAGGTCAGAAATGCCTGCGACATCGCGCCCGGTCTCATTCCCGTTTTCATGCGTTGCGATTGGACCAACCTGATAACAATCAATATGAGTGGCATCAATCCGAGCATTCTGATTTGTGCATTACGCAGCGCATAACGAAGTTCCTTTTCGATCACGGCGGCAAGTTGCGGCGACACCAGCGGAATTTGCCAGCCGGCATAACCGGGCGTCTCACCATCTTCGACAACAACCTTCCGTTTCCGTTCGCCACCAAGTCCGAGCGCTGAACGGCGAGCGGTCCAGTAAGTAAAGATGATGATCAGAATCGTGTATGCCGAGAGAGTGACGAACGATAGCAAATAACCGGCAGCGTCGTGTGAACCGGCCAGCAAGTATGCGGCTGCACCCGGAGGAGTCCAACGTAATCCGCGAAATGAGCTAGCATGTTTCAGTAAGATTGGACCAAGTTGACCGACGAGTGCTCCGCCGATACCGGCGATTGCCCCAATCAACGCGACGATCGTTTCTCCACGCGCGCGTTTACGACGAACCAACGAGCCGATGCTTGTCGCTAACCATTTCGACAAAGCCATTCCGAAAAGGATCGTAGGCAAAGTGGCGATGAGTCCGCGGACCAGGTTTCCACTTCCTAAACCTGCCCCAATCCCCATTGCCAGGATTGCCGGAATCGCAAACACCGATTGAAGAGCGGTGATTTCGCTGAGGAAGTCTAGAGCAAACAATTTCTGCAGGCTGATCGGATAGATCAACATTTTGCCCGCATCGAATTGTTTGCCGCCGCCAATACTCAACGGCACGGTGGCCCACATCAAGTAAAGAAACGCGAGGATGGAAAAGAAAATGAATTCGGCTGACTGGACCGGAAAACCTTCACGCGAAGCTCCCTGCCGAAACGCCTCTGAAAGCGCGCCGGGCTTACTAAGAAAGTAAGACGCGAAACCCAACCCGGTCGCCACGCCCAATGCCAAACAGAGGCCAATCAACATGCCGAGCACCGAGGCGGCCTGGTTAACAACCGCTCTCGACGACCGCAACGAGTTGCGAAGCAATTTCCGCTTGAGCCAAAGAAGAGTTAAGAGTTGGGACATGGTCAGTGGTCAGTGGTCAACGATTGTGATCCATAAAATGTTTCACCGCAACGCGGTGACATCCCAGAGCCCAGGGTTGCTTCAACCCTGGGAAAACGTAGCGACAAATTCCTACCGCAACGCGGTTGCGACCCCATGTTGATCTCACCCACGAACGGATTTGATGAACGGTTGTATCACTGTCGGACCTGACGCAACCCGTTCCGGGTTGACATGTTTTTCGAACGACGATCCCAGGGTTGAAGCAACCCTGGGCTTTGAGACGTCACCGCGTTGCGGTGAAACATTTTATGGATCACAATTGACCCCACTGACCACTAACTACTGACCACTAACTACTGACTACTGACCACTAACCCACTAACCACTAACTACTAACCACCCGCAACATGCTTCAAAACGCTTACGTCTCACTCGGCTCCAATCTCGGCGATCGCGCCGGCTACTTGCTCCTCGCTGTCCGCGGCATGCTCGACGCCGGCATCGACGTAATTCGTCTCTCGCGTATCTATGAAACTCAACCTGTCGAATATACAGATCAACCAACGTTTCTGAACATGGTTGCCGAGTTACGCGGTTCAACGCTGCCTCCACCCGAACAACTTCTCGCCAGAATGCTGCGCATCGAATACGCGCTGGGCAGAGTGCGTGAGGTGCGAATGGGACCACGAACTATCGATCTCGATCTACTAATTTATAAAGACGAACTTCGCGACACCGAGTATCTTCAACTACCACATCCACGAATGGCGCAACGACGTTTCGTCCTTGTTCCAATGCACGAACTCGTACCCACGCTGAAGCATCCGGCAACCCACCAAACAATTGCTGATCTACTAAAAAACACTGTCGACAAATCCGAGGTAGTAGTCTGGAAGCCGTGACCGGCATTGGCCCGTTGCCTTTTCCCTTCCGGACTTTGTCGTTATAATGCCCCCACTTGTTACCTAGCCGCGGACATCGCCAATCTTTCCGTCCTGACAATTCACTGGTCAATCACCAATCGTGTAAAGAGAGCTAAGAATGCCTTATCTGAAGCCTGAACGGCCTGAAAAGGTCAGTGCACCGTCGTTGCGTTCGAGCAAACAAAGAGGCGAACGCCTGGTTTGTCTAACGGCTTACGATTACCCAACCGCACGCATCGTCGATGAAGCGGGGATCGACATAATTCTCGTCGGCGACAGTCTCGGCAATGTCGTCCTCGGATACGGCAACACAGTTCCGGTCACGCTCGAAGAAATTTTGATTCACTTGAAAGCTGTGCGGCGCGCAGTCCAGCGTGCGTTGTTAGTGGCTGATATGCCTTACGGCACGTTTCACACGGGCGATGATGACGCGGTTAGAAATGCTTTGCGCCTGGTAAAAGAAGGTGGCGCCGAGGCGATCAAGTTGGAAGGCGGCCATAAACGAGTGCATCTGGTGAAGCGACTCGTCGACGAAGAAATCAGCGTGATGGGCCACATTGGTCTGACACCGCAGTCGATCAATCAACTCGGCGCGTATCGAGTGCAGGGCAAAACGGCAACTGCCGCTCGTCAACTTCTCGACGATGCTAAAGCCCTTGAAGACGCGGGCGCATTTGCAATCGTTCTCGAAGTTGTGCCGCGAGAAATCGCGCAACTAATCACCGAAACAGTGCACATTCCGACGATTGGCATCGGGGCCGGATCACATTGCGATATTCAGGTCCTCGTTTTGCACGACATGCTGGGACTTTCGTTTGGCAAGCAGGCGAGGTTCGTTCGACCTTATGCAAACTTGCGTGAGATCATGACCGACGCCGTCACTCGTTATGCCGATGACGTGCGCACTGGCACTTATCCGTCGAATGACGAGTCGTATACGCTGCCGGCTGAAGCTGCAGAGGAACTCAACATTTCTATGCCCGCGAAGGACGTCAACGCTAAGAAGTCCTAGTCCACCCAAGCATCATGGAGATCATCAATCGCCGCCAGCGCATGAGTTCCGTCGCGCGCAAAATTCGCCGCGAACGTGATAAGACCATCGGGCTTGTGCCGACGATGGGTGCGCTTCACGAAGGTCATTTGAGTCTGGTACGTGAAGCCAGGCGAATGTGCGAAATTGTCGTCGTTTCTGTTTTCGTTAATCCGGCACAATTTGGACCAGGCGAAGATTTTGAACGTTATCCGCGCAACCTCACTAAAGACACTTCATTGTTGACCGACTACAACGTCGACTACATCTTCGCTCCGACGCCTGAAGAAATTTATCCGAAAAATTTCGCGACGTATGTGACCGTTGAAGGGCTTTCGGAACAACTTGAAGGTGCGTCGCGTCCAGGTCATTTTCGCGGCGTTTCAACGGTCGTTACGATATTACTGAACACGATTCGACCCGACTTCGCATTCTTTGGACAAAAAGATGCGCAGCAGGCGTTGATCATTCGGCGTCTGGTAAAAGATCTGGCTTTTGATACCGAGATTGTGATTCTGCCGACTGTGCGCGAGGATTCCGGATTGGCAATCTCGTCACGGAATCTTTATCTGACGCCTGAAGAACAGTCTTCTGCTGGAGTGATCCATCAAGCGTTGATGCGCGCCAAGACGGCGTTCAAAGAAGGCGAACGAAGTGCTGGTCGACTCGAGGTGCTTATTCGTTCGACGATTGAATTAGAGCCACGAGCCCGGATCGACTATGTGACTGCAGTTGATGCAGAGACATTGGAACATCTCGATCGCATCGACGATCGACCACTGCTGCTCGCCGTCGCGGTTTATATCGGCAAAACCCGCCTGATCGACAACACGATTCTTAACAAACGCAAAGAAACCGGCGCGCTCAAACTCGGGTGAGTTTGTAATTCCACAAACAGCAGTTTGTGGATAGTCCAAGTCCCGCCTACAAATCCGTCTCCTGAGAAATTGTAAATCCCAAAGACGGCAGTCTGTGGGATTCAAACCGCCGTTTGTGGAATCATTTCCAGACTACCTTTGCCTGTCGGATTCATTCGCAGGCATAATGCAATTTGACCTTCTATGAAGCAAAAAGCTCATATCACTTTCACACTCAACGGCGAACCAGCGGAAGTTGCTTTTGCACCGCACAAGACACTTCTCGAAGTTCTTCGCGAAGATCTGAACCTGACCGGCACCAAACACGGTTGCGAGTTGGGTGAATGTGGCACTTGCGCCATCTTAGTTAATGGTCGCTCCATTCTCTCCTGCCTGATGCTCGGTCTCGAGGCTGAAAATCAGGACATAAAAACAATCGAAGGCATGGCTGACGGCGCCGAGCTGCACCCACTACAACAAACTTTTGCCGATCTTGGCGCCGCTCAGTGCGGCTATTGTTCACCGGGATTTTTGCTTGTTGCAGAAGAGTTGTTGAAGAAAAACCCAAAACCCTCGCGTCCGGAAATCCAGGAAGCGTTGTCGGGGAATCTTTGTCGTTGCACTGGCTATATCAAAATATACGAAGCGATTGAACTAGCAGCCGCGCGAATGCGTGGTGAAGAGTATGAATTACCGCGCGAGAGCGTTTACGGACTGTAGAATGTTGCAGATTTCAGATTGGTAAATTAGGAGCGCAGGCGTCCTCGCCTGCTTGTGCGATTTCAGTCCCGCTCACGGCGAAAGCGGATCGGTGGCAACGAAGGCAGGCGAGGACGCCTGCGCTCCTAATTATTACCAATCTGAAATCTGCAATCTGAAATCTTAATTATCATTGATGACCAAAAAGCCTGATCTTAACGTTGTCGGTAAGCCATTCCGAAAAGTCGATGCGCGCGCGAAGTGTGTGGGCCAAACGAAATTTGCCGACGACATCGTGCTTCCCCGCATGCTCTTCTGCAAGCTCCTTCGCAGTCATCTACCGCATGCCATCATCAAAAAGATCGACACGACAAAAGCGCTGGCACTACCCGGCGTCTTCGCCGTTATCACTGGAAAAGATCTGCCCATCTCGTACGGCATTCTTCCGGTTAGTCAGGACGAACACGCACTATGCATCGATAAGGTGCGCTTCATTGGCGATCCCGTTGCGGCAGTTGCGGCCATCGATGAAGACGTTGCGTTCGACGCGATGAATCTCATCGAAGTCGAATACGAACCACTCAACACGATCTCCTCAATAGAAGAAGCGGTCTTAATCGACGAACCACGCATACATGAGTACGGCGATGGAGGAAACGTCCATAAGAAAGTCTCGCTCGAGTTTGGCGACGTCGAAGAGGGTTTTGCTGAAGCAGATCTGATTCGCGAAGACACCTTCTTCTATGAAGGCAACACCCACTTACCGATGGAGCAACATGCCGCGGTTGCTCATTACGATGCCGACAAGAAGATCACGCTCTGGAGTTCAACGCAAACTCCCCACTACGTTCATCGCGCGCTTACTAAAGTCCTGCAAATACCGGCCAGTCACATTCGCGTGATTGCTACACCGAATGGCGGCGGCTTCGGCGGCAAGAGTGATCCATTCAATCACGAGGTCGCAGTTTGTAAGTTGTCGATGATCACGGGTCGTCCGGTAAAAGTCACTTTAACGCGCGAAGAAGTGTTCTACTGTCATCGTGGCCGTCATCCGGTTCTGATGAAAGTCAAAACCGGAGTAAAGAAAGACGGCGCGATTACCGGCATGCACTTTCAAACATTTCTTGATGGCGGTGCATACGGCAGTTATGGCGTGGCGAGTACGTTCTACACAGGCGCACTCCAAACAGTCACCTACAACGTTCCGCGTTATAAGTTTCAAGGCGTTCGTACTTTCACTAACAAACCGCCTTGTGGTCCAAAACGTGGACACGGCACTCCCCAACCCCGGTTCGGCCTGGAAGTTCAACTCGACAAGATCGCCGAACAGCTCAAACTCGATCCGGCTGACATCCGACGCAACCATCTCGCGCCTGCTGAGTCATTGACTGCCAACTATCTGCGCATCGGCAGCATGGGTCTGGGCAAGTGCATCGATAAGATTGTCGAGGGTTCCGACTGGAAGAACAAATTTTCAAACTGGGACCAGAACAATCGCAAGCTCCCGTTTGGCAAAGGAATCGGCATCGCGGCGAGTTCGTATCTGTGTGGCGCGGGTCTGCCTATCTATTGGAACAACTTGCCGCATTCCGGCGTGCAGCTTCGACTCGATCGACAGGGCGGCGCCTGCGTGATGTGCGGTTCGACTGATATCGGTCAAGGCTCCGACTCGATTCTTGCTTACGTCGTCGCCGAAGTACTCGGAATTGATCCATTCGATATTCGCGTCATAACTGCCGATACAGATCTGACTCCGGTTGATCTTGGTAGTTATTCGAGTCGCGTAACGTTGATGACGGGCAACGCAGCCATTCAGGCCGCAGAACGCGCGCGCGAACTTTTAGTAATGGCAGTCGCAGAAAAGCTGAAGGTTCCGATCGAAAATCTCTCGTTGGCGGAACGTCGAGTTTTTGACGTTGAAAACCCTGAAGTGGGAGTAACGTTTGCGGAAGCTGTGGTATTGGCCGAATCGAAGTTTGGAACGATTGGCACCGTGGGATCTTATTCGCCGCCGCGCTCAGTCGGTAAGTTTAAAGGTGCTGGCGTTGGTCCATCTCCTGCGTACAGTTACTCCGCCGCGATCGTTGAAGTCGATGTAGATCCGGACACCGGCTTTGTCGTAGTCGAACGCGTTTGGATTGGTCACGACATCGGGCGCTCGATTAATCCGATGCTCGTGATGGGCCAGGTTGAAGGCAGCGTGTATATGGGACTTGGCGAAGCGTTGATGGAGGAGATGGTCTATCGGGAAAATCGAAACGTTGTTCACAAATTCCCATCGTTACTGGAATACAAGAGCCCAACGACCCTTGAGATGTGCGACGTTAAGACATACCTGGTCGAAGATCCCGATCCCAATGGACCATACGGCGCGAAGGAAGTCGGCCAAGGTCCGTTGTTACCCATCATGCCGGCGGTAGCAAACGCCGTTTACGATGCGATTGGCGTGCGCGTCGATGAAGTGCCGATCACGCCCGAGAAAATTTTGAAGGCGTTGAAAGAAAAGTCGCGTGGACGAGACGGGCGATATGGCCCGGGCGACGTTCCGCAGATTGAATGGCCGGAGCCGTTGCGCGTGATGACGCCGAGTGAGGGTGGCGACGGTCGTGAGATGCCGTCCGTTGCAGTTCACTCGTAAGAAGCAAACTTTTTGTAATCCAAAATGGCTATTTGTTGTCGAGAATGGCTACGGGAGGTAGTGCCTCAGTTTGAAATTAACCCCACTAGAAAACTTTGCAGCGTCATGCCATACTGAACGCATGGCAAAACGCCCACGCGATCCAGTTCAATTAGCCAAGCAAGTGTTTGATATTGCGATTGGCGAGGAAGAGGATACTGTGTCGCCGCAGAAGAAGCGGACGCCCGCAAGACGCGCCGGCGGTCTGGCCGGGAGCAAGGCACGCAGTCAAAAGCTCACACCAGAACAACGCAGCGAGATCGCGAAGACTGCCGCACAAGCCCGCTGGAAGAAAAGCCGCTAGTCGTTAGTGCCTGTGTTTTCGTTGTCGATGGACTGATTCAGTTTCCACAGCACTTCGTCCTCTAAATCAAATCCCTTTAGTTCTAGTTGCTCGCTATCCGAACGAGTGCGATTCCAATGCTGGCGATTGCGTTCTTCGCTGGCAAGAATGCCGACTGCGATTCGTCGTTTGTGATCGCTGCTAAACAGTTTATTCTCCAGCGTCGCCTTATCCTGCTTTATCCATCGATATTCATCCCCAAACAGATAACAAATATTCGTGTTGTAGTTCTGCTTGAGTACGTTATCTGTTGACTGTTGGCGACGCTGTGCTCTGGTTACACGCTGCACGAGAACGTCAAAAGGATCTTTCGGCACCGGAAGATTAAGCATCCTTTTATCGACGCCGTATTGACAAGCCTCTTTAATTGATGCTCCGCGATTCACAACGCGCCGATAGTGCTCAACTACTCTGTTGTAAGTGTCGTCTTGTTTCTTCCCCATGAGAAAGTTACTACCTCACTACAAACAAATTTAAGCCTCTGTATTAGCAACAAGGCCCCAACCATCGATTTTCGCAGTGCGAGCAATGATAGGTCGCACCTTTATTAGATGATTACGGAAAAGGTCATAGCGTTCAGTCTTACGTTGTAGTTGGCCCACGGCTAGGCCGGGATGAATGCCGTGAGTATTGGCAAAGCCGATTAAGTCTCGTTCTGTAAAGAACGGACTTTTGATCTTTATGAATTTTTGGAGTTTATCTTGTGGAGCGCAAAAGCTCGCGGCTGCTTCGTTAGCGATCCGTTCTTCTTGGTTAATATCCGGGCCAGTCCCTGCTCGCTCGCCTTCTAATTCCGTATCCAGCATCACTACGCCTTGCTTGCGTGAGTTTAAACCGTGAGCATGGATCATGTGCTCGCATTCATGGCGAAGAACAAACCAGAAATTATCAATGCGATCATAGCGACAGGAGAGTCCGATTACTGGAGAATTTTCGTCTAACCAAAAACATACTCCGTCAATTTTTGCAGAACCTATTGACTCCACTACAACGAAACGTATTCCATGATCGCTTAGCACTTGCGGCACTTCCGCAATCGCGCTCTCAGAACGCCGCATTCCTTCTAACTTCTTAATTGCGCTCCGACCGGAAAACTGATTGTAGGACTCAACGGTCATTGCACTGGCAATTTGCTTAACACGATAGAGCCACGCTAATTGAGCGGGTGTAGCATCGATAGACACGTGAGTTTTTTTTGCCGCATGAGGCAGGATTTCAATATCCGATAATGACTTGGCACTGAAGAAGTGGATCAACTCTTCTTCAACCGTGGCGGTATCCCGTACATCATGCGCGTCGATCCAACGTCGTTTGATCATCTCCGATACCGGAAGATCACCGAAGAGCGTCGCTCGTTTGGCCCGACCAGGATCAGGAATACTAAAATAACGAGCTTGGGCCAACTCATACTTTGCCTGTAGTTCTAAAAACCTTGCCGGTTCGACGCCAAAGACTTCGCCCAACACAAGCGCCATCTCCGCAGTGACGGGACGCTTACCGCTAATGACTTTGTTTAGACCCGAATCATCGACACCCAAAACGATTGCGAGCACCCGCTGAGTCCAGCCGCGCTCTGCGAGGAGTTTCTCAATTAATTGGCCGGGTGTCCGAACATCATCATTTTGCAAAGGGTTTTGCATTGACGGAGTTTCTCAAAATTGACCAAAATTGTAAATGGGCAAATTGACCGAATCGGCCATCTCGATATTCAAACTGAACTTTATGCTTGACGGAGAGAGAAGATTGGCTTTATACTGCTCTCCATGAATCGCCTATCCATTCAGGAGCGTACCGCAATCTTAGGGATGTTGGTTGAAGGGAACAGCCTGCGCTCATGCGCGAGAATGGCAAACGTCTCGCTGAATACTGTTACCAAGCTGATGGTTGATCTTGGTACGGCTTGTGAGCAGTTCCACCACGATAACGTGAGAAACGTGCGCGTGCGCCGTTTGCAGTGTGACGAAATCTGGTCGTTCGTTGGATCGAAAGAACGACACACAACGCCAGAGAAGAAGGCGGACAGGTGCGGTGATGCGTGGACGTGGATCGGCTTGGACGCGGATACCAAACTCTGCGTGAGTTTTCTGGTAGGTGGTCGTGATGCTTCGTGGGCCAACCTGTTTATGATGGATTGTGCAAGTCGCATTACTGGTCGCGTTCAAGTTTCAACCGATGGACATCGCGCCTACTTGGAAGCAGTCGAAGGTGCGTTTGGTATGGACTGCGATTATGCGATGCTCGTTAAAGTTTATGGTCTACCCGAAGAAGAAGAGGCGCGAAGATATTCACCGATGCAATGTACAGGTTGCGAAGTGAAAGTTATCTCCGGCGATCCCGATCCAAAACATATCAATACGTCTTACGTTGAACGCTACAATCTGAACATTAGAATGACCAATCGCCGCTTCACGCGATTGACTAATGCGTTTTCAAAAAAGTTTCGCAACCACGAACTAATGATCGCGATTCAGACAGTCCATTATAACTACGTGAAATGGCATAAGACTCTACGCTGCACTCCCGCAATGGCGGCAGGACTCACTAACACACTTTGGAGTCTTCAAGACTTGGTTGAGGCGCTTGAGCCATACCAAGACAACACCTCACGGAAGCGCGGCCCATATAAGAAACGCAGCCATTGAGTTGCGGCGCAGCTACGTGTATAAAGTGCTCGTTTTCCTCTAGCCTCAAATTGCAGACAGCACTTGCATGGCCCGTCGTGGCAAGGCTATTCCACCCGATAGCCTTAACGCACTTCTCACGTGGTTCGACTCTGACCGTGACACAGCGGCAGGCGTATATCTACAACTACGTGCAGATTTGACACGCCTGTTCGAATGCCGGCAGTGTGCAGATCCAGAAGGACTCACCGACGAAGTATTTGATCGAGTGGCGTGCAAAGTCCATGCAGTGAAACCAACCTATATCGGCGATCCGAAGCATTACTTTCGCGCCATCGCAAACAACATAATTAAGGAAGAGAACAAACGGCCCGCGATCGAAGTACCGCTATCGTTTGATCCACTCGCGCCGGAAGATGATCAGGGTTCGGAGAAGCAGGCTGCGGACTTAGAGGACTGTTTACGGTGGTGTTTGCAGAAGCTCCGCAGCGACAAGCGCGACTTGGTTCTCGCTTACTACTCCAAAGACAAGCAGGCAAAGATCGATTATCGTCACGAGATGGCTGAGCAAATGGGAATCCCAATTGTGACGCTACGTGTCCGTGTCCACCGGATTCGGGAACGACTGCGCCGCAGCATGTTGAGATGCCTACAGCGCAAGGCCGAATCTGCCCTGAGGGAGAAACATCGATGCTGAGTTGGAGGCAAGTGCGATCACTCACTGTTAAGATCGCAAAGAAACCACGCAGGCGATTAACGTGTAAACAAATCACGATGCTGGCAGACGAAGTGTTTGGCGAAAACCAAGATCAAAGTCGGCTAGCGGCATTTCTTACGTTATCGGACGAAATTGAATGGCTCGCGGACAATGAACCGAGAAACGTAGAAGCTCTACTAACGATCGTGCGTGAGCGCGCTATGCGCGAATGGTACAACACTTGGCCCGTACAAGAAGCGATGATCCAAATGGTACGAAACAGTTTTAGAGACTAAGTAATTCAAGTGTTTTCCGCGCTCAGATACCCTCACGTACCAGCTAGACAGAAATCTGTCTAACCTCTGCCCACGTAAATAAGCAGCCACGAAGAAGATCTATGACTGCTTTAGATAAATCATAGCTGTGAAGTTTGATTGCGTAATTCTTGACAGCACATGCTAAAATAACGATGTGAACGGCGGTTAACGACTCCACTGTAAAGTAGTTTCAAGTTTCGTTGGAATTGGCACTGTATCCCCAAGACGTCCTTAGACGTGTCAAACTGACGCTGGCCGTATTGTCTAAGGGGTGCATCTAAACAACAAGTATGTCAACGACGATTACAACGAAAGATCTGGATCGAGGTTACGAGTACGAAGATACAGGACTAAGCGAGAACGACGCTTTAGATCGCTACACCGAAGAAAAGGCAAGGAATCCCGGAGCTATTGTAACCATCGAGGGGCTTGATTGTGGTCATCATTACAGAGTGAAGGTGTACACTAGCGATCGAGAGAAAGGGGCTTATTACAACAAGAAAGTCCGAAGCCTGTTCGATAATATTTGGGATGCTATTAAGTCATAACTAATGAGCGATGATCACCTCAATGGGGTCAAATCTGATCCCGACCCGGCTGTCACCGAGGCGATAGCCAAGCCCGCCAAATCCCAGCCACCCGTCCCTGACGTAGTCGAACAAAAACTAAATGAGGCACTTGAGGGTCTCCCAGAACCGAACAGGGAGAGGGTTCGGGAAAGCGTTCACGAAATGTTCATGGCGATCGTGCAACGTGGAACCGCACCCACTATTGACGCCGACACTGCCAAAATCTTGGCTGCGAGCGCGGACAAGGAGCACGAGTATAGATTCAAATTCCGGACGCAACAGCAGAAAGATTCTGCCGAGGAGTCCGCTCGTGAGCACGAGTTTGAAAGAATCCGGCATAAGGATCGCCTTAAAATATTTGTGCCGATTTTAATTACTGTCTTGATCGCTGTTGTTGGTTGCTTGACTGTGGGAATCTACTTAGCCGCAACGGGACAGGAACTGCTCGGAACAGGTCTCATCACAGGTACTTCTTTCGCTGTTGCTGGCTACCTATCCGGTGTCGGAACGGCAGGATTCTTTAAGGATACTGATTAAGCCTTCATCCTGAATCCTCTCACATACACAGACAAAAGCCTCCCACGTCTCCCCGCACCAATTTCAAACTGAGGCACTACCCTACGGGAGGAACAGTTCGATAAATAGTGGAGTATAAGTCTCTGTGGAAGCCCGGGCTTTCATTTTGGCCTCACCAAAAAGAAAGGATGGTAAGAATGCGGGAAGAGAAAACAGCAGAGATGAAGGATCCACGTTCATTTGAGGAACGAGTATTTGCCAGGTTTGACGCCGTCGATGATCGGTTTGATCTGGTTGATAAGCGGTTTGAAAGGATTGAAGGAAGGCTTTCAAACGTGGAAATAAGAATTACTAAACTTGAAGAGCGGCAGTACGACACCAAGCCAATTTGGGAACGCGCGCTTGCGGCAATCGCTGAAACGAATCAACAGCTTACAAGGGCAGTAATAGAGATCAATGTCCGGCTCGATGCGATCGATAAGCGCTTAGATAACATAGACACTCGCCTGGATAGAATCGATGCTCGTCTTGATCGGATGGGTGCTCGTCTGGATGGCATCGACTCTCGCATGGATCGGATGGGTGCTTGGTTAGAAGCGGTTAACAGATGGCATTGATGGCTCCTTTTGGCTTCGCCAACTGTTGTGAGGAATGGCTTTGCCTTTCCGTTTCAATGCCTTTTAATCTTGGGCTGCGCCCTCATCTGACTACTAAAATCTGAGGCATAGCTAAAAATACAAGCCTGAAGGTGGGGAACGGCATAACCATTTCTCACAACGGAAGGTAAAGCAGAATATTTTCAATTAAACCTTATGATGCGATTGCCTAAATTCGAATATCGCACTCCGCAAAATATCGCGGAGGCGGTAAAGATTATTGGTGACGTTGGACCAGAAGGCCAGTTTGTCGCGGGCGGCACTGACCTTTACCCCAACATGAAACGTCGCCAGCAAACTCCGAAAACCGTGATTTCCGTGATGCGTCTTGAAGAGCTTCACAAAATCAGCGGCGATGCCGGTCACGGCCTGCGAATCGGGGCGTCGGTTACGCTCACGGAGATCTGCGAAAACGAGCTTATCAATCGCGATTATCCGGTGGTCGCTCGCGCTGCCCGTACGATTTCAACTCCGCTCCTGCGTAACATGGGGACCATCGGCGGCAATCTTCTATTAGACACGCGTTGCAATTACTACGACCAAAACTTCGAATGGCGGAAAGGAATCAATTTCTGCCTGAAAAAAGACGGAGACATCTGCTGGGTTGCGATCGGTAGTTCCAAATGTTGGGCAGTTCAATCGTCTGACTTAGTACCCGTCATGGTGGCAATTGGGGCTAAATTCAAATTCGCATCAACCCTGGGCGAGCGGGTTGTGGATGCGGCGGGTGTCTACAATGATGATGGAATTAATTATCTCCACAAACGCCCCGACGAGTTGCTGGTCAGTATCGAACTCCCCCCGGTTAATGGCTGGCGTGCGAGTTATCAAAAACTGCGACGTCGGGGCGCATTTGATTTCCCGGTTCTGGGTGTTGCTGCGTTCATAAAAGACGAAGGTGGAGTAGTGAGTGACGCTAAAGTCGTATTGGGTGGTATTGCTCCGTCGCCGGTCGAGATTAAGGAGGCGAGTTCAGCGCTGGTCGGAAAATCGCTAAGCGAGGACCAGATCCAACTTGCTGCCGAAGCCGCATACGTTAAAGCACGTCCGTTAGACAACACGGATTTTGTTTCTCAGTGGCGCAAACAAATGGCCCGCCAATACACCCTGCGGGCCCTCCGCGAATTGTCCGATACGCATTAGGACCGCCCAACGACGCTGCGGCTTTGCCTTCTGTTGTGAGGAATGCACTCAGCGATTGAATAGGGCATGTCGATATGTGGATATCGATAACCTTAGAACCGTTGCAAGAGTTCAACGACGCTGCGGCTTGGCCGTCTGTTGTGAGGAATGGCTATGCCTTTCCGTTAAAGCGCGGACCACAACCCTGGGCTACGCCCTGCGACCGTATATTGGTTCTGTCTTAATAACGCGCCTAAAGAGGGCATAGCCCCGAAACCAAAAGCATCAACGGAAAGGCTTAGCCATTCCTCACAACAGACGGCCAAGCCCCGGTCTGGTTGAGCTTTGCAAGAACCTCTTTAGGGCAATCACATACTTGACGAATCAAGGTCGATTGCAATGACTGTTTGCCCCGCCGGGGCCACGACCCAAAGCCCAGGGTTGCCGCTTCGGCTACCCTGGGTAAAAACGTTTTCGCACCGTGGCAACCGCAACGCGGTTGCGCCATTGAGGTTCAGCCAATCGCAACCGCGTTGCGGTTGATAATTCAGGCTTGCTCACCCAGGGTTGCGGCAACCCTGGGCTTTGAGACGTAGCCCCTTCGGGGCAGGCCACTGATTCGTCAAATATATCAACACCCTCTTTAGCTTGTCGGAAATTCTCTTATGAGCGTTGCTGCCATCATCCTTGCCGCTGGTCAGTCAAGCCGGATGGGCGCATTCAAACCGCTTCTTCCCTGGGGGACACAGACTGTCATCGAATCCTGCATTAACTATCTTCACAAAGGTGGAGCGGACCAGATTGTTGTCGTCGTTGGACATCGTGCCGACGAAATTCGACAACACTTAAGCTCGACTTCAGTGACTTTCGCCGTAAACCCGGACCCGCGTAGCGAAATGACTGAGTCGATCAAACGAGCAGTCATTCAAATTTCTGATGATGTTGCTGCGACATTGATTACTCCTGTTGATTATCCTGCTGTTTCGCCGGAGACAGTTGCGTCCGTTATCGCCGAATGGTCCAAAGGAAACCGGCTTATCAAACCGACCTATCAGGATCGCGGCGGTCATCCAGTATTGATAGACATGAGCTATCGGAAGGAATTACTAAGCCTTAGTCCCACTGCTGGTCTAAAGTCGCTGTTCGATGCTCATCGAAACGATGTCAAACGCGTGGAGGTTGAGTGTTCTTACATTGCCCGTGACATCGATACGTGGGATGATTACCACGCCTTGTACGTTGAGATCTTCGGCGCGGAACCTCCCGGTCGCTCAAACGTTTATTCCAACGAAAACCCGAAGAGCCTCATCTAATTCACTGTCGGAAGTCACATTGAAGCTTTCGACAAAGGAGACGAGATGCTTCTGAGCAATCGAAAACGGTTCCTGGCTGGTTCGCTAACGATTTTGCTGGCGTGTATGACTTTCGGTAGGCAGAATCGAATGAATGGCCCGGTTGAGTTTTCTCTGCGATCAGTTGACGGGCAAACAGTTTCTTCCCAAAGCCTACGCGGCGAAGTGGTCGTCATGGCTTTTGGCGCTTCGTGGTTGCCACTTTCGCGTACGCAGCTTCAGGGCGTGCGAAAGCTGGCTGACGAATACAGCAACCGCGGTGTTGTCGTTTATTGGATCAGCACCGAGTCGGAAGATCAAAAGTCAAAGAACTACGCGAGTGATGAACAGTTGAAGGCGTTCGCCCAAAAGTATGGCTTGAAAGTGACTGTACTTCGCGATCCTGACGGCGCCATTTCAAAGAAGATGGGCGTCGATCAGCTACCTTCGATCGTGATTATCGACAAACAAGGTAACCTCGCGGGCGCACCAATTAACGGCCTCGATCCAAGCGGCAACCTCGCCGGCCAATTAGGCTCACTATTGGATAAGATCCTGTAAACATTTCGCTAAGACACCACCGACTTTACGTCGGTGGTACTCAATTTCCACCTAAGTTTCTTTCCCTCAGTTTGCGAAGATACCACCGACTTTATGTCGGTGGTCCTTCAATTTCTACCTAAATTTCTTTCCTCAGTTTGCGAAGACACCACCGACTTTATGTCGGTGGTACTTCAGTTTCCACCTAACACCTACGTTTCCAGATTCTTAGGGATACCACCGACTTTACGTCGGTGGTACTTCAATTTCCACGTAACACCGCACACATTACCCACGCAAAAAGCTTTTCACTTGCCCCGTCGTGTACTCACCAACTGTCCCTGCGTAATAAGACTGTTGCCACACATTCCAAGCTCCGGTCGCCTTCAATACACCACTATAGTTTTTCGCCATCCATTGCTGCGTGTTATTCAAAATCGCAAACGCATAGTCTTGCACGCTGATCGATGGAACTCCTTCGATCAACATATGCATGTGATCAGGAAGTAGACTTATTCGCTCAACTGCAAATTCTCGTCGCTTACCAACGGCCACTATGTAATCGAATAGTGACGGTGCGATTGCTTCGTCAAACACGGCGATTCGATTTTGCGTGACAAAGACCAGGTGATACTTGAGCAGCGAGACACAATGAGCAAATTCGTATGCCGGCGTTTTGAAATGTGGGTTGAGGTATTTGAGCGGTCTGGTCCATTCGCCCCTAAAGCCGTGATGACTGATCTGGCTATCGATATAGCGTTGTACGCGTAGCTGATCCACAGTGCCTGAACTGCTGGCGAAGTATCCTCTGGCCCATAGGTCGTGGATATTCAGTTCCTTCCGAAATTGATTTTGCAGGTTTCCTTTCAATCGCTTAACAGTGTCAACGACGGTTTGAGTTGGCAGAAGCGATACGAGTAGACGCAAGTGCTCCTGATCGATGTTTGTCTCAAGCAAGTGATAGCGTTCGCGATCGCATACGTCATTGAGCACTGATTCTACGAGTGACGGAGCACGGCAATCTGCGAAAAACGGTTTGAGAAAGTGAGTTTTGAACGAGAGGTAATAGTGAAGTTGATAGGCCGCATCCAGGGCCGTGAAGTGAGGATGCATAGTGGTGAAATAGTAGCAAGGTCGAAGTTGTTTGGAAATGAGCTTAAGGTGAAATTGAGGCTCCGACCGACATGAAGTCGGTGGTATCCCTGAGAGTCTTGAAACGGTGTAGGTGGAAATTGAAGGTCCACCGACGTAAAGTCGGTGGTATCTAACTGGAAAAATCTAGAGTGCGATGTTAGGTGGAAATTGAAGCACCACCGACATGAAGTCGGTGGTATCCCTAAGAGTCTGGAAACGGTGTTAGGTGGAAACTGAAGCCACCACCGACGTGAAGTCGGTGGTATCTAACTGGAAAAATCTAGAGTGCGATGTTAGGTGGAAACTGAAGGACCACCGACGTAAAGTCGGTGGTATCTGAGTGGAAAAATCTAGAGTGCGGTGTTAGGTAGAAAATTGAAGCCACCACCGACATAAAGTCGGTGGTATCCCTGAGAGTCTGGAAACGGTGTTAGGTGGAAATTGAAGCGCCACCGACGTAAAGTCGGTGGTATCCTGTGGATTGATGAGTTTCACCTTTATCAATCCCGAATCTTTAGGCAAGCCACGCGGTTATTCGAATGGTTTGTTAGCTGAAGCCAATGGCCGGCTGCTTTTCATCGCCGGCCAAATCGCGTGGGACCAAACACAACAAATCGTCAGCAGTGACTTTGTCGAGCAGTTTGACCAGGCACTCGCAAATGTCGTCACCGTAGTGACCGAAGCAGGCGGAACGGCGTCTGACATCGCACGCCTGATCATCTACGTGACCAACAAAACCGACTATCAACAGCGCACCAAAGATGTCGGTAAACGCTATCGCAAGCACCTGGGCAAACACTTCCCGGCCATGGCCCTGGTTGAAGTGAAAAGCCTGCTCGACGATGCGGCGCAAGTGGAAATCGAAGGCATTGCAGTCATTAATTCAAAATAGTCCAACTAATCGATGTTGAAGCCAACCAGCTTTTTGTTTGCAGTAGATTCGCAGGGAATTGCCACTATCACGTTGAACCGTCCGGAGCGGTTGAATGCACTGACGTTTGAGGTCTATCGCGAACTCACCGATACATTCGCTTCCTTAAGAAATGAAAAGCAGGTGCGAGTTGTAATCATCACCGGAGCGGGTCGTGCTTTCTGTTCCGGTGGTGATGTGCGCGACATCATCGGTGAATTGTTTGCCCGCGATATGGAAGGACTACTTGAGTTCACGCGCATGACCTGTGAGCTGGTCCAAAACATCAGGACCGTTCCGCAACCAGTCATTGCGAGTCTCAACGGAACAACAGCCGGCGCGGGCGCATGCATCGCGTTAGCATCAGACATTCGCATCGCCAGTGAAGAAGCGAAAATTGCTTTCCTGTTTGTGAAGGTTGGCTTGTCCGGAGCTGATATGGGAGCGGCGTATTTACTCCCGCGGATTGTCGGCTTCTCCAAAGCCACTGAACTACTTTACACCGGCGATTTCGTGTCCGCGGCAGAAGCCGAACGTATTGGTCTCTACAACAAAGTCGTGGCTCCCGAACAACTAACAAGTGCGACTCGCGAGTTTGCGGAACGATTGGCAAGTGGTCCAACCTTCGCGCTCGCCAAAACAAAAGAGATGTTGAATCGCGAACTCCACATGGATTTTGAAACTGCTTTAGAATCGGAAGCACAGGCGCAGGCGCTTTGCATGCAACATCCGGATTACCGCGAGGCCTACGAAGCATTTGTCGCCAAGCGGACTCCGAAGTTTTTATAAGACAAGTTATGGACAAAATAATCGATCAACTTCCCTTCTTTACTCCCGAACACCGCACTCTTGCTCAGGACGTGGTGAAGTTTGTCAATCTCGAGATTGAGCCACACGCAATCGAGGAGCGCGACATTGATGAGCGTTCGCGCAGCTATGTCAACGTGATGGCGAAGGCCGGCGTGCTTGACTACTCGGTCGCACAGGATAAGAAAATTGATATTCGTGCTCTCTGTATCCTGCGGGAGGGATTGGCCTATGCTTCTTCGTTAGCCGATCTCGCATTTGTCATGCAGGGTCTCGGAACTTTCGCCATCAGCCAGGCCGCTCCCGATCACCTGCGCGAGTTTTGGCTTTCACGAGCAGCGGAAGGAAAAGCGATCGCCGCGTTTGCGTTGACTGAACCTGACGCGGGTTCCGATGTAGCGGCGATACAAACAACTGCCCAACTGGATGGCGACGCATACGTGCTCAATGGTCGCAAACGATTTATCTCCAACGCCGGCATCGCAGATTTTTATACTGTCTTTGCACGGACCGGCACACGCGAAGGTGGTCGTGCCGCATTATCTGCCTTCGTCGTGGGAGCCAAAGTTCCTGGCTTTAGTGTTGTCGAACGAACTCCTTTGATGGCGCCACATCCGATCGGTGAAATCGCTTTTGAGAATTGTCGCGTTCCGGCCGAAAACATGGTGGGAAATGAAGGCGATGGCTTTGGCCTGGCGATGGAAACGCTGGATACGTTTCGCACCAGCGTGGGAGCAGCAGCTTGTGGCATGGCGCGACGCGCACTTGATGAAGCGGTCCGTTACGCGTCAACGAGAAAACAGTTCGGCAGACTTTTGGCCGAGCATCAATTGATCCAGGAGAAGTTGGCTGACATGGCAACTGAACTCGACGCAGCCAGGTTGCTTGTCTTTCGCGCCGCTTACTTGAAAGATACGACGTCCGGTCGGGTGACACGTGAAGCCAGCCAGGCAAAGTTATACGCGACTGAAGCGGCCGGTCGAATCATCGACAGTGCAGTACAAATTCATGGCGCGGCGGGACTGGTAAGAGGAAGCGTTGTGGAGCGTTTGTATCGCGATGTGCGCGCGTTGCGAGTTTATGAAGGCACGTCAGAAATTCAGAAGATCGTGATCGCAAGTCAACTGATGAAGGAGTCATAGTAGTAAAAGATGAAATCTGTGTAATAGGCGGTTTAATCGCTTATCCACGGAAGACCTCATACCTGAAGACAACTGCGCGACTAATGAAGATCAACATCATCGGCGGTGGACCGGCGGGCTTGTACTTCGCCATCCTCATGAAAAACGCCAACGCCGCCCACGAGATAAAAATCTACGAACGCAATGGACCAGACGATACGTTTGGTTGGGGCGTCGTCTTCTCCGGCAAAACACTCGCCAACTTACGCGCCGCCGATTCCGAATCACACGCAGCAATCACTGAACAATTTGAAGCGTGGGACAACGTAGACGTGGTCCACCGAAACGAAAAGATTTCGATTCACGGCAACAGTTTCTCAGGCATTGCGCGCCTTCAGCTACTCAAAATTCTGCAACACCGGGCCGAGGAGTTGGCCGTTGAACTTACTTTTCACCAGGAAATAAAAGACATCGACGCTCTGCGAAGTGATTGCGATCTGTTAATCGCTGCCGACGGCGTAAATAGCGGCGTTCGGAGTCATTATGCGAACGAGTTCAAACCCATCATTGATGTACGAAAACATCGTTACATCTGGTATGGCACGCATCAACTCTTTCACGGCTTAACGTTGACCTTTCGTGAATCGGTTCATGGTGTCTTCGCAGCCCACTCTTACAAGTTCAACAAAACCACGAGCACCTTTATTGTTGAATGCGATCCTGAAACAGCAAGTAAAGCGGACTTCGACAATCTCTCCGATGAAGACACTCGCACTTACATTGCTGAAGTCTTCGCTACCGATCTTGCCGGACATCAACTTCTTTCCAACAACTCCAAGTGGATCAATTTCGTCCTTGTTAAAAATTCAAACTGGCACTTCAATAACGTGGTCTTGCTAGGCGATGCACTTCACACCGCGCACTTCTCGATCGGATCGGGAACTAAACTAGCGATGGAAGACGCGATTGCACTAGCAAGTTGTTTTCAAACGACTAACGACGTCGTCCAGGCATTGAATGATTTTACTCTGCAGCGTCGACCGATAATTGAAAACTATCAGGCTGCCGCATTTGAAAGCATGTTGTGGTTTGAAACTGCAGCACAATACATGCATCTGAGTCCGCTCGAACTCGCTTTTAGTGTAATGATGCGCAGTGGACGGGTGAAGTATGAAGATCTAAAAATGCGGGCGCCGGAATTTATTCAACAGTACGAAGCACGCGCTACTTCATGATCCAGGCGGGCGGCTCCAGTCGTCTTCTACCTTCGTCAACAGTCGCGATTCCAGGCTCATCAAGATCGACTCGGTCCCACAACTTACATGTAACCGGACGATGCGCTTGATCGAGTGCTTCGCAATAGTTTGTGTAGTTGCATCTGCGAACTTCAGCGCCACGACCGAGTTTTACTTTTATAAACCAGTCGGGATCAGCCAACGCCTGGCGAGCCATGCCGACAATGTCCGCCTGTCGCTTTCGCAGTATTGTTTCAGCTTCGACAAATGTTCCAATTCCACCGGCGGCAATCACGGGAGTATCAAAACCAGCGTCTTGCACGCGACGCTTAATGACTTCTACGAGCGGAACATTTCGGCTGAATGGTCCAACTTCATCGGACAACACCGTCGGCATGCATTCATAACCACTTCGGCCTGTGTACGGATAAACTGCCTGGCCCACTTTCGGCTGATGTGCATCTTCAAACTTCCCGCCTTTTGAAAGCGAAAGAAAATCAAATCCGGCGCGCGCGAACTCGATTGCATAAAACGACGCGTCGTCAACCCTACTGCCACCATCAATCACTTCGTCAGCAAGAAAGCGAACGCCAACAGCGTAATCTGGTCCAACTCGTTCGCGCACAGCCTGGAAAACTTCCAGCGGTAAGCGAATTCTATTTTCGCGGGAACCGCCGTAGCCATCCGCACGATCGTTTTGTCGACTCAAAAAACCAGCCATCGTGTAAGCGTGAGCATAGTGAAGTTCGACTCCATCAAATCCTGCCTTCTTCGCTCGTTCAGCAGCCGAAGCAAAAATCGGCGGTAGTTCGTTTGGCAGGTTTTGAATATGTGAGAGATGCGTATCGTTAACTCGTTCGCGATAACCGAAACGAAGTGCTTCAAGTTCTCTGTCATCAAGCACAGCTTCGTGGACGTTGTCGTCACTGGTTTTAAGAAATGCCCGGACGTCTTCATCGCTCGCCGTGGTCCACTTTTCATCAGCGCTTAACTGAAACAATGTCTCGCGATGTCGATCACTGATCTTCAGGAACCGTTCAAAGTATTTTGCTGGATCGGGCCGTCGCTTTACTGACAGAAAGTCGATGATTTGGATGAACAGCAAAGTCTCACCCTGACTCGCCTCTTTCACCACCTCGACTAACTTGCGCAGTCCGGGAATAAAACGATCGTCACCGATTCTCAATAGTGGACCACTGGGAATATCGCGGACGCCCGTTGCCTCAACCACCAACACCCCCGGTTTGCCCTGTGCAAAGCGACCATACCAATCAAGGTTTTCCTTCGTGACAAAACCGTCTTCGGTAGCGCGCCAGGGAACCATCGCCGGCACCCAGGTGCGGGCTCGCGACGTGAGCTTGCCGATCGCAATCGGCTGGTAGAGCAACGACTGCTCTGCTTCAGCGCTCGCCGGCCAAACGGTCTCCGGGATTTGATGACGAATTGGCTTGGTAAACTTCCACATGTAAATTCACGTTCTTCTCTGCGTCTCAGCGTTCTCCGCGTCTCTGTGTTGAAATCAATGCTCTGTAAAATCGAACTCCAGTTTTAACACAGAGACGCAGAGAACGCGGAGACGCAGAGGATTACGGCCCTAATTCTTACGTCCTCGCTCGCTATGTTAAAGTACGTTTGCGAACTGGAGGATGAACTTTTGACTGACGAACTCCTAAAGTGGCGAAGTGAATTTCCCATACTCGAAAAGGCAGTCTACCTAATTTCACATAGTCTCGGCGCAATGCCGAAGCGGACCTACGACTCGCTTCAGGAATATGCCGACATCTGGGCCACGCGCGGCGTGCGGGCCTGGGCCGAAGGTTGGTGGAACATGCCCGTATCGTTGGGCGATGAACTCGCAAAAATCCTCGGCGCCGATCCCGGCACGGTGGTAATGCACCAGAATGTTTCTATCTGCCAATCGCTGATTCTCTCCTGTCTCGAACCTACTCCCGAACGAAACAAGATCGTCTATTCGGAACTAAATTTCCCGTCGGTCATGTATGTTTACGAGGCCCACGCACGTGACGGGAAGATTCGCATCGAGACAGTAAAGTCTGACGATGGAATCACAGTCCCGCTTGAACGAATGCTGGCGGCGATTGACGAAAACACGCTGCTTGTTCCCTTCTCTCATGTGTTGTTCAAGAGCGCGTTTCTCCAGGACGCTAAGGCCATAATCGATCGCGCACACGAAGTCGGCGCACTCGTCGTGTTGGATACTTATCAATCCGCTGGAACAGTTCCTTTCAGCGTCAAAGAACTCAATGCCGATTTCGCAACCGGTGGCTCGGTGAAGTGGCTGTGCGGTGGTCCAGGCGCCGGCTATCTTTACGTCAGACCGGATCTGCAGCAAAGTCTCCAACCTAAAACCACCGGGTGGATGGCCCATGAAGCGCCGTTTGCGTTCGACACTGAAATGCATTACGCCTCAAACATCACCCGATTTCTTCACGGCTCGCCCGCAATACCCGCACTTTATGCCGCCAGATCGGGTTACGAGATCATTAATCAGATCGGCGTCGACAAAATAAGGGCGAAGAGCACCAGACAAACAGAGTATCTAATTCAACTGGCCGAGGAAGCGGGATTTGAAGTAACGAGTCCGAAAGACTCATCCCGGCGTGGAGGCACGGTCACGGTGGCCCATGAAAGTGCGGCGGCAATTACTAAAGAACTACTGCGACGTGAGTTTGTAATCGACTACAGACCTGGCGCGGGCGTTCGGATTTCACCGCACTTTTACAACACTGATAATGAGCTCGAGTTAGTGATTGAAGAGATGAAAAAGATTCGCGACTCACGGGCATTTGAAACCCACGAAAAGGCCGGAGCCGCATTTTAGACACCAGCGATTAGGGAGTACATGGCTAAGAACTACGGCGAAAATCCACCACTTTCATATAACAAATATCTTCGCGTTCCCGATTTGATTAACCTGCAGGACTGTCTGTCGGAACCTGCACATCATGATGAATTACTTTTCATCACGGTCCATCAGGCTTACGAACTTTGGTTCAAACAAATCCTGCACGAACTCGATGCCGCTATCGCTTTTATCGAAGACGATCGACTGCCGGCAGCGACCCGGGCCATCGTCCGCGTGGTCGAGATTGAGAAACTACTCGTCAATCAAATTCACATTCTGGAGACAATGTCGCCTATCAGTTTCCTTCAGTTTAGGGACGAACTAAATCCCGCCAGCGGCTTTCAGTCGATGCAATTCAGAGAAATCGAATTCTCATCGGGACTAAAAGACGAACGCATCCTGGCTGAATTTGTAAACGATAGTTTTGCCTATGAACGGATTAAGGCGCGGGCCAAAAAACCTTCGCTCGCAGACGCTTTTTATGGCGCACTCGAGCGTCGTGGCCTGATGAAAGGAGACGACGATTCCGGAAAACGCCATCACGCCATTCTCGAAATTCTTACTCATTTCGAAACTCGTTATGAAGAGTTTCAATTGTCGGAAGCACTCCTCGAGCACGACGAGTATTTTTCACTCTGGCGTTATCACCACATCAAGATGGTCGAACGCATGGTGGGCGCAAAACGAGGAACCGGCGGCTCCGAAGGAATCGGTTATTTAAAAACGACACTCGATAAGAAATTTTTTCCGGAGATTTGGGAGGCACGCACCAGCCTTGATCCAAAACACGGCGACGTTGGTTGTCCGTTTGCACACCACTAACTGAGAGACGACAACATGGAGAAAGACAGAAGATCCGCTCCGCGCGTCAGAGTTAATCTGACGGCTCGCTGGGAAGGAGTGCTAACAGGTCAAAAAGCAACCATCACAGATATCAGTCGTAATGGATGTTTTGTGTTGTCAGGCGGCAAAGTTGAAGTCAAAGAATTGATCTTTCTGGAAATCGAGTTGCCGCACCGGCTGCCAGTTAGCTTCTGGGCGGAAGTGGTGGATGAAGCGTCGGACATTGGTTTTGCGGTGCGGTTTAATTCGAGCAGCGACGACGATCAAGCGCGGTTGGAAAGTTTTATTGACGAGGTGTTCAACTCACAGCCAATCAAACGCTCCGAAACTTAACATTTCTAATGCATTACCGGCTTTTGTAAAAGTCAGTGGCGATGAAGTCAGTACCGTAACGCTGTAGCGTCGGGTCAGTTCGATTTTGTGGTCCTGACTCTATCGCAAAACCCGACGCTACCGCGTTACGGTAGTGACTTCATCGCCACAAGCATAATCCAACATGAACTTTCCAGAGCATTTCAACATGGCAGACTACTTCCTCTATCACAACCTCGAGGAAGGTCGCGAGCATAAGGTCTGTCTCTATTTTGAAGATCAAAAGTGGACCTACGGCGAAGCAGCAAAGCTCTCAAACAAAACCGGAAACATACTCCGCGATCTTGGTTTGAAACAGGAAGAGCGAATCCTGATCGTCCTGCCTGATTGTCCGGAGTTTGTTTGGACCTGGTTCGGCGCCGCCCGAATTGGCGCGGTGATCACGATGGTCAATCCGCTGCTGCCCGCAACTGACTATCAATACTATCTCGACTACACGCGCGCGCCAGTAGCAGTTGTTCACGAATCAGTTCTACCAGCATTCACTGAAGCGGTTAAAGATGCACGCTACCTAAAAGCGGTCTGCATTGTTGGTGGCAATGAGCCGTCGTTGGACCACGTGAAGTTCATTAACTTTCGGCAAGCTTTAACGACAGCCGACGACGATTGCGCCAGGGCCGACACGAGGCGCGACGACATCGCGATCTGGTTATTCACCTCCGGATCTACCGGTCATCCAAAAGGCGCGGTCCACCTGCAACACGATCTTCCGTACAACACGGAAGTCTTCGCGAAAGCCACCATGGGTGTTAATGAAGACGATCTAACAGTTTCAGTACCCAAGTTATTCTTTGGCTATGCAACCGGCACGAATCTCCTTTTTCCGTTTGCAGTCGGTGGCGCTACTGCCCTCTTCTCGGAACGCTCAACACCGGAAAAGTTGTTTGAAGTTATCAAACGTTATCAACCGACCATCCTCACAACAGTGCCAACGATGATCAATTCGATGCTCAACGTCAAAGACGCTTCCCCGCGGGATCTCGCCAGTCTTCGCTTTTGTTATTCGGCTGGTGAGGCACTCCCAGTTGAGTTGTATGAGCGCTGGATGAATTCATTTGGTACCGACATCTGCGACGGTATTGGCTCTGCCGAAATGTTTCACATCTACATCACCAACAGACCAGGCGATACCAAGCCAGGAAGTTTGGGACGCGTGGTCCAGGGTTATGAAGCAAAGATTGTTGACGCTGAAGGAAGCGAAGTACCGGTTGGTGAAATGGGTACTTTAAGGATTAAGGGCGACTCGGCCGCGCTCTGTTATTGGAATGCGCATGAAAAGTCGAAAGAAACTTTTGCCGGCGACTGGTGCACGACGGGAGATCAGTTTCACGTTGATGAAGCTGGTTACTACTGGTATCACGGTCGCACTGACGACATGCTAAAAGTTTCCGGTGTGTTCGTAGCGCCGGCCGAGATCGAAAACTGTTTGCTCCAACATGAAGCAGTTTTGGAATGTGCCGTAATCGGTTTCGAGGCAGAAGGACTCGTAAAACCGAAAGGTTTTGTTGTTTTGCGTGAAGGTTATTCGCCGAGCGAGCAATTGAGTGACGAGATCAAACAATTCGTTAAAGCGAACATTGCGGTCTATAAATATCCGCGCTGGATCGAGTTTGTTGATTCGATTCCGAAAAATGATCGCGGTAAGACTGATCGACGAAAGTTGAAGGCTTAACCACGAAGGCGCCAACACCAAAAGAATTTTGTGACTTTGAGCTTTTGTAGTTTGTCTCCCCACCCATCAGATGCTGGTCCAACGCTGGTCCGATCAGTTCCTCTACGCCCGCATCGAACAAGTTCACGTTGCAATGAATCTTGCGAATAAGAGCGTCGTTCAAATTCCTGCCGATATTCGCCAAATCCTCGAAGACATCAGTAGTTGTCTTTAGTCTGGAATCCTCGTCCAGATTTTGGACAAAGTCGGACCACCTTCATGTCAGAGCCCAACATAATTGCAATATTTGAACTTCGCACTAAGTGGTCTGTGATTTGCAGAATTGGAAGCAAAGATTAGTGCCGTTATTCCGTTCGTAGATGGTATCGGTCAGTTGCCCGCCGCCTAGCCATCTTACAACTGCGATTTTTCATTCCGGGGACAGGTGCGGATCCCCCCGACAAAAGCACTGGCAGGAAGCCGAACCTGCAGCAAATGAACCTTGGAGAAGAAAGCCTTGAAGAAACTATTACCCTTAGCCGCCGCTTTAGCATTTCTTATGCTCCCGGCAGCAGCGTTCGCCGATACACTGACATTTACCGCAACAACTACAGCCGCTAACTTAAACAACTCAACCGACAATGTTAACGAAACAGACTACGCTGGTGGATCGCACCAGTTTGATCTGGACCACCACAATGCTTACACGTGGAAAATCTCCAGTGTAGCTATTCCGGCTGGTCAAACAATCGTCAGCGCTCAAATCTGCTTTAAAGACATCGCGAATTGGGACACCAACGCGAATAAAATTTTCGTCCACCTCCTGAACACCGCTAACAACAGTGGCATTGGAACCGTGGTCGACGATCCAAACGACAATGTAATGTCTGACTACTTTGCCGGCGCTAACTCGCTTGGACCAAGTGGTCTCGGAACCGACAACATCAAACTCTTTGACGCCAGCTTTAACATGGTAGGACAAAGTGGTTACGTAGCTCAGAACTACACGTACAACTTTACCGCCGCTCAGCTCGCGACTCTTGCAGCCTTTATCAACGCCGGAAACAACATCGCATTCGGCTTTGATCCTGACTGCCACTATTGGAACAACGGCATCACTTTCACGTTCACTACAGCGGTTGTGCAAACTCCAGAACCGGTCAGCATGGTCCTTCTCGGTACCGGTTTGGCAGGCTTGTACATCCGTCGCAGACGCCGCCAGAACTAGTATTAATTTTTCAGCCCCGACGAAAAAATCGGTGTGAAGACTTCGGTCCTCACGCCGATTTTGTTTTAGGAGACAGGAAAGGGGCGGTGGTCTGACTCTGCGTCTCTGCGATCTCGGCGTCTCTGTGTTGAAAATCGAATGTTTGAATAAGCTGAGATCAGTTTAAACACAGAGACGCCGAGATCGCAGAGACGCAGAGTCAGACCAACAACTACCTTCTCCCTTCTGCCTTCTGCCACTCCCTACCGATTTCTGGAAAACTCCCTTGATCCGGCCTTTTTATAAGACAGCAAGATCACACGGGAAAACATTCAGGAAATCGACAACGGGAGGCCTTTTGGTCGTGAAAACTTTACTTCTTTCAATAGCAGCTTTGGTTATGTTGGGTTTGCCGGCAACCGCTTTTGCAGACACACTGACTTTCCAGGCTCCAGCAACTGCGCCGAATGACGGAAATGGCGGCGCGAACCAGTTCGATCTTGATCACCACAAGGCCTACACCTGGCGCATCGACAACGTCAACTTAGCGAACCAAACCATCACGGGCGCAACGTTGACTTTTCGCAGCATGAGCAACTGGGACACAAATCCCAACATGCTTTTTGTCCATTTGCTTGATACGGCCCGCTTTTCAGGCGTCCAGTCATTCACTGATGCTGCTGGAACGCCGGTCGGAATCCAGGACATTCAGGACAATTTCGCTGGCAGTCTCTTTAACTCAAACCCGCTCGTGGCCGCCGGAACTGGTAACACGTTCCTGACGTCACGCAGCTTTACTACAACTCCGGTTACTTACACGTACACGTTCACAGCGGCCCAGATTCAAGTTTTGAGCGCGTACTTTGCAAGCGGAAACAACATCGCATTTGGCTTCGATCCCGATTGTCACTTCTGGAACAATGGCATTACATTCCAAATGACAACTGTTCCGAACAGCGTTCCGGAACCAACCACTCTTGCCTTGCTCGGCACTGGTATCGGCGGATTCCTTCTGAAGCGCAGACGAAAGAATCAGCAGAACAACGCGTAAGCAGTTCCCCAACTCACGAAGTGTCCAAAACACGAACGGCGCGAAGGCTTAGTCCTCGCGCCGTTTTTGTTTTGCTGAGAGGGTGACGGGTGCGGGGCAATGGGGTGATTGGGCGATGGGGTGACGGGGTGGCGCTTTGGCTTTGCCACCTGTTGTGAGGAATAGCTCCGCCTTTCCGTAATGAGCTTTTTTAAATTTTGAGCTGCGCCCTCTTCTCAATCTATGAAGGGCGTAGCCCAGAGAAAGAGGACCGCCTACGGAAAGGCGGAGCCATTCTTCACAACAGGTGGCGAAGCCAAAATTAAGATCGTTTTAGAAGAGAGAAAGCTTTACCGGCGGCGTTCGAGGTCGTAGTCACGTAAACGCCGGTAGAGAGTTGAAGGTGAGATGCCGAGAATTTCTGCAGTCTTGCCGCGATGCCAGCCGGTCTGTTCTAAGGCCGCGAGTATTTGCTGCCGTTCAACTTCACGCAGTGAACCAGGCGCGCTGGCAGTTGCCGCTGAAGCAGGCGAATCAACAGTCGCTACTGCACTCGATACCGCTGGTCCAGCGGCTGCAACTGTAACTGGGGGACGCAATACTTCCGGCGGAAGCTCTAAAACCGTTATCCGACCATTGTTGGAAAGAATTACCGCTCGCTCAAGACAGTTCTTCAACTGTCGAACGTTACCGGGCCAATGGTAGGCGCGCAAAGCGTCAAAAGCCTCGGGCGTCAGTTCAGGTGGACTTGTACCACCAACTTGTTTGAGTAAATGACGGGCCAACGGCTCGATGTCATCCGGACGTTCACGCAACGGAGCGAGGCTGATCTGAAAACCGTTAATGCGATAGAGCAGATCCGATCGAAACACGCCGTCGTTAACAACGGTGTCGAGATTGCGATTAGTTGCGGCAACGATTCGAACGTTAACTTCAACTTTGCGCACACCACCAACCCGGAAGAAAGTCCGCGTTTCAATCGCGCGCAGAAGTTTTGCTTGTAACTGCGCCGGTAGTTCAGTGACTTCGTCCAAAAACAACGTGCCGCCATCGGCCAACTCGATCAAACCCAGCTTTCGTCCCTTCGCGCCCGAGAACGCACCCGCTTCATAACCAAATAGTTCCGACTCCAATAATGATTCCTGAAACGCAGCGCAGTTCAAATCAACGAACGACGCTTCGGCCCGATTTGAAAGACGGTGAATCGCATGGGCCACCAACTCCTTGCCGGTCCCTGATTCGCCCGTGATCAAAACAGACGCTTCCGATGGAGCCACGCGCTCAATCAAGCGAATCGCTTCTTTCATCGGTTCAGAAACTGAAACAATTTCCGGCAGGGCCGACTGGCGGGCCAGTTGTTCACGCAGCCGCACATTGTCGACCCGGAGACGTCGCTTATCAGCAGCTTGCTTGACGCGAACGTCAAGCTCAGTAATTCGATATGGCTTGGTAAGGTAATCGTAGGCCCCGAGCTTCATCGCTTCGACCGCAGTCTCAACTGTGGCCTGCCCGGTTAGCATGATTACTTCTGGCGGGTTCGGACGCTCGTGCACACGACGCAAGAGCTCCATTCCGTCGATGCGCGGCATGTTGATGTCACACAACAAAACATCGACGTTGCTTTCTTCCAGACGTCGCAGCGCTGCTTCTCCATCCGGAGCGGCCTGCACTCGATAACCTAAACGCTCTAGTTCCTTTTGCAATACGAGCCTTAGATTTGCCTCGTCTTCAGCAATCAGAATCCGTGCCTGCGGTTGCTCACTCAAGCCTTCTAGTCCTCGTTTAGTTTAACTGCGGGAAGAGTAATCGTGAATGTGGTCCCAATTCCTATCGTGGATTGAACATCCAGGGAGCCCCCGTGCTCGGTTAAGATACCATAACATACCGCGAGACCAAGACCAGTTCCCTTCCCGACTTCTTTCGTCGTAAAGAATGGTTCAAAAATCTTAGGCAGGTTGTCCGGCGGAATACCAACGCCGTTATCGGTCACTTCTACTATTACTTTGCCGTCTTCGTTACGGGCCACAATCGTCAACACCCCGCTGATGACCATTGCATCAAGTGCATTAGTGGCCAACGCGATCACCGCCTGCTGCAGTTGGCCCGGATCACCCGAAACCGGCATCAAGTCTTCGGCTAGATCGACTTTGAATTCCACTGCCGAGCGCCGCTTCTGGTGAGTCAACAAACGAACTGCTGAACCGATTACATCACCCAGGTTGATAGTCACATGATCGGATGCGCGCGTACGACTGAAGTCCAGCAAGCCCATCGTGATCGACTTACAACGAAAAGCTTCACTTCGTATCAGGCCGAGATACTCGCGCAGATCCTCAAGCATCGGTGATGAATCAAAAGCACCTTCATTGAGTCTTGCTTCAAGTGATTCCGCACAAGCCGAAATCGTAGCGAGCGGATTGTTGATTTCGTGGACCACGCCGGCAGCGAGGCGACCCACCGCAGCCAACTTTTCTGCCCGTGCAACTGCTCTTTGCGCTTCAACTCGATCGGTAACTTCTTCACCAACGGTGATGACGTGTGTAACTTCACCACTCGCGTCGGCCCACATCGGAATTTTACTTATCAGCCAGTGTCTGACTTCGCCTCTGGTGGTCGTCGTTTCCTGTTCGATGCGTTCAATCTCACCACTCGAAAACACGCGTGAGAATTCTTCCTGCAAAACCTCACGTGGTTGCCGCGTCAACACCTTGAACACGTTCTTGCCCAGTACGGCTCCACGCGGAATACCCAGTTCGCCGAGTTCGCGATTTCTATTCCAGGCAACAACCCGATAGTCACGATCGACGGCATACAACGAAAGCGGCAGACTATCGATAATCGCTTCGATAAATCTGCTTTGCGCTTCAGCTTCCTGGGTCCGGCGTTCGACTTCTTTTGCCAGGCTGAATGAAGTATCGCGTGCGGCCTGATACAGCGAACAGATATGGGCTGCCAGTGCTGTCTGTTGCGCGGCCGCGTCTATGAGACGGCGTTCAGTGTCATTACAATCTTCGCGCCGATCAAAAGCGACAATTAATGCGCCTTTCGACCGCCCGGCAAATCGCAAAGGGGCGACGTACTCCGCAGTATGTAGATCATCACTCAGCACGAAACTACTTCGATCAGTCACCATCAAAGAACTCGCTGAGTTTGACGAACGCAGCCATTCGTTTAGTGAAGCAAGATCGAGTAGTGACGGATCATCTGCACTACCTTCGCGGTCAAACACACAAACGGCGTCTTTGTCGCGACCAACAGTCACATAAGCTGCGCACAACGACGCATCAATCGCGTCGTAAGTGGCGCCGGCAACACGTCTGACCAGTTGTTCCGGCTCCAGCGCGCGTAATAGACCACGACCAATCTCCGAAAGAAATCGCAGTTCACGATTACTTCCGATTAAGGCCCATTCACGTTGCGACGTGCGTACGTGCAGACTAACGCGGGAAAGCAGTTCACCGGGTGTTGAAGGTTTGGTGATGTAATCGTCGGCGCCGGCAGTGAATGCCTGGACCTTGCGTGCTTCATCATCGCTTTCAGACAGGGCGATGATTGGTAGTTTGCTGGTGAGTGGTTGCGCGCGTAGTAACTTGCAGAGCGATAGACCATCAACGCCGGGCATCTCGAGATCGAGTGCGACGAGATCACAGCGTACGCCCTTAAGCACACGAAGAGCAGACGCCGCCTCGGTCGCGGTAACTACCCGATAACCGGCATTCTCGAATATTTCGCGGAGCCTCTCTCGAACTTGCTGGTCGTCGTCAACAATTAGAAGAGTTGCGCTCTGATTTTCGGCAGGAGCTGCCATTCCATCAACGGGGCTGCTGTTAAGATTAGAACACGCGAGATTGAGCGCATTCCTTATAGGCGAGGCACGTCGAGCGAGTGCCCGAAGTCGATTGAAAGCGATGAACGACTATGCTGTCAAGATTGAAGCGGAGACTTGCCTCTGCGTCTCAGCGTCCTCTGCGTCTCTGTGTTGAAAAATATGGTCCAACTAAATGAACCCTCGATGTCAACACAGAGACGCAGAGAAGCGCAGAGGCACAGAGGTTTTATCGCAGGCTGACTAGATTCTCCTGCTCGGCATTCGGGTGTCCAGCAGGTACTGGTGGCAAACTGCGCTCCACGCGGTGGTGCGATTTCATCCGATACATCTTGTCATCAGCGGACATCAACAACTGATCGAGAGTTTCACCGTCGGCGCCGAATAAAGAAGTTCCGATACTGATCCCAACTCGCGCGCTGCCGTCTCTCCCCACCGGCAAAGCGAAAGCCGAGACCACACTCTCAATGCGCGCACACAACTCTTCGATCTGAGTGCCGTCCACTTCCTGGACCAGCGCGACAAACTCGTCACCAGCATAACGCGCCAGGAAGTCGTACTCGCGCAGTTGTCTTTGAATGATTGTCGCAACTTCACGGAGCATCTTATCGCCCAGTTTGTGTCCGTACGTATCATTCACAATCTTAAACTCATCGAGGTCCAACATGACGACCTGGAACCCACGATCGGTTCGACGTGCGCGCGCCGCTTCTTCCTCAAACCGCACCGACAACGAGCGAGCATTCGGTAGACCAGTAAGCGGATCAGTCAGCGCATGCGACTCCGCCTCGGCGTGTTGCATGGCATTGGCCAGCGCATCGGAGGCAAGCTTTGTGACTGTCTCCAGCAACCGCATGTGATCATGCGTGTACTGCGGCAGATCCGATGAATAGATTGAGAGCGCGCCAAGTAATACATCGTCTTTGAACAGCGGTAGCGACGCCATCGAGTGAAACTTGATGCCCGCATTCGGATTTAGATCGGTGAAATCCAAACTCGGATGAAGTTGATTCACGGCACTACGATTCGAAAGGGCAAACCCGGTAACACCTTCACCTGGTGCAATGCATCTTCCTTTCAATAAATCCGCATACTTTCCGACCGCGTGACGTGCTGTCGCATAGCCTTTCATGTCGTCGTAGAAGTAGACGACACAAGTGTCGAACGGAACGACGTGTCCAACTTTATCGACGAGTATTTCAAGTGTGTGCTCGACATCGAGTGACGTTCCAAACGTTCGCGCAATTTCGTAGAGCGCATAGACCTCGCGGTGGGCCTTCTTAATTTGATCGTAAGCCATGTACGAACCGCGCTCGCGCGTTTGGGATAGATCGATATCGCTGATGTGAATTGGTTCTACCGTCGTAGCGCGCGCCGTCGTGTGGTCCAAACCAAGCGCACCTATCTCCGCTTCAAATTGCGGCAAGTGTTTGATGAACTCATCGACAACTTTCGGATCGAAGTGAACACCTGAACCACGCAGCAACAAGGCAGTCGCTTCATCTTCGGTCATGCCGCGACGAAATGGTCGATCTTCACGGACCGAATCGAAGCAATCGACCACCGAGATGATGCGCGCTGTGATCGGAATCTGTTCGCCTTTTAGGCGATCGGGATAACCGCGACCGTCCCATTGTTCATGATGGTGACGCACGATCGGAACAACTGGATACGGAAACTCGACACGGCTAAGAATCTGCGCGCCCACGATCGTGTGGATCTTCATCTTTTCAAACTCGGCTGTGGTTAAGCGGCCAGGTTTGTTCAGAATGTGGGGCGGGACTGCGAGTTTGCCAATGTCATGCAGCAGCGCGCCGGCCTTCAACGCGGAGATTTCTTCTTTTGACAAGCCAAAGATCTCACCCATGCGTGCGGCGTAAATCTGCACGCGTCGTACATGACAATGAGTTATCTGATCTTTTGCATCGATGGCAGTGGCGAGTGCTTCGGCGGTCGCGAAATGAAGTTTGCTGAGTTGCTCAACTTCTCTGGTTTTCTCGTTGAGTCGAGCGACGGTGCTGCGGTAGATCAAATAAGCAGCGAAGATTGATATCGGGGAAATTATTAGATAGGGGAGCAGTAGCTTGAAGACTGTACCGTAGAGCATGGCGATCGCGAGCGGCGCGACGAGCATGACCCAGGAAGCGACGACTTGATTTCGGTGCCACCATGCGACAAGCGAGTTTCGCAAAGGAGCATTCACCGCTGTACCGCGGTGTGATTCAGACCTTGGGGGTAACTCCATTATTCACCTACAACTCGACCTTGTCCTAATTTTTTTCCAACGCTTTGTTAACTCAAGCAACATGGGGTTATCGGAGACGCTCTGGGAGCAACTCAAAACGTCTCCGATGATTGGGCAAGTTAGGCGACTCAGTAGCAATGAGCCGCCGTGCTGGGTGAGATAACGTGACACTCTCAAAATCGGTACTTCTTACTGCTTGTCAGAGAACTTGGCGGCTCCAGACTCCGTGCGGAGAGCCTGTGAAGCTCGGGAGCCTCCGAGCCGCGCTATATCTCTTCACAAGCGGCGTGCCGCTGAGGGAACGGGTGAAATCGGAGCGAAATCGTGGTGTTATTGGAGAAATTGAATGAAGGCTTTCAAAGTGACAGGTCAGAATGAAAACTCCGGTCAAAACGAGTCAGAAGCAGTTGCGATTGCGGCTTGTGTCTCTGCGTCTCCGCGTTCTCTGCGTCTCTGCGTTGAAAATTGGAGCTCGAGTAGTGGGAGTCAGATTTCAACAAAGACGCAGAGAGTCTTTCGAGGTGGACTGGTAGTTTGACAATAGATCCTCACGCATTGCACTCTCGCTGGATTACATCGCATGTCAGCTACATCACCCGAATCTTATAAATCCGTCGGTTACATCGACCTATTACGACGCAACCGTAACTTTCGCCTGCTCTGGCTGGGTCAAGTCGTCAGTCAAATGGGCGACTGGTTCGATACTATCGCTCTCTACACGATCATTCTGAACCTGACGGGTTCCGGTCGCGATGTTGGTTTGCTCCTGGTCGCGCGCTTTGTACCGAGTTTCTTATGCGGACCGATCTCGGGAGTTGTTGCTGATCGGTTTAGCCGGCGCACAATCATGATCGTTTCCGATCTCCTGCGCGCCGTCGTCGTACTTGGCTTTTTGCTCGTTCGACGTGCTGATCAATTGTGGATTATTTACGTGCTGACGATTCTTCAACTCGCGCTCTCAACTTTCTTTGAGCCGGCCAAGACCGCAGCCGTCCCCTCGATTGTCAGTGATAGAGAACTGATACCGGCAAATGCCATCAGCTCCGTGACGTGGTCGGTGATGCTCACTCTGGGTGCGGCGATAGGGGGTTTGATCACTGGTTGGTTTGGTACCAACGCGGCTTTCGTGCTCGATGCTTTGAGTTACTTGTTATCGGCATGGTTGATTTTTAAGGTGGTCTTGCCAAAGCGACCGAAACGCGAACGCCAAAAACTGTCTATCGGTCGGGCATTAGGAATTACCGAAACAATCGAAGGCGCACGTTACGTCAAGCGTCGTCCGTCCGTCCTGGCATTCCTGTTAGTCAAACCAGCCTGGGGCTTGGGTGGCGGCATACTTACGTTGCTTGCTGTTTTTGGCGAACGAATTTTTCCGGTTGGTAAGAGCGCGGCGACTGGAATTGGAGTTCTCTTTGCGGCGCGAGGCATTGGTACTGCAGTTGGACCAATCGTTGCGCGACGAATTGCAGGCGAGGGCAAGAAGCGATTGCAGGCTTCGATTGGAATTGCCTTTTTGATTGGCGGCGTCTTTTATTTCGCGTTTGGCTCGTCAAGGAGCTTCTTGTTGGCCCTGATCGTGCTTGGTATCGCCCATACTGGTGGCAGTATTCTCTGGGTCTTTTCTACCGTGTTGCTGCAACGCGGAGTCGAGGACAAGTTTCGCGGGCGCGTTTTTGCAGCCGAACTCGCCTTGCTCACTCTGACGATGGCGTTTTCGAACTATCTGACCGGTGAACTACTCGATCGCTTTCACATCTCACCGCGAATCGTGACCATGGGCATTGGAACCTTCTTTCTGTTGCCGGGCATCGCATGGTTCATCACTCAGCGCTGGTGGGACACGGGTGAAGGGACAGTTCCCTCTCTAACGATTGAAGAAAAACAGGAGTTGGCGGCAGCGCGCCAAACGGTTGATTGATGACTGGAACGAAAGATGTCAGATAATACGGGAGTGAAAATCAAACTCGGCGTCATGGGTTCGGCCTCCGAAATCGGACGCCCGGAAGCAGCTCAGTCGCTGACCGAAAAGGCTGAAGGACTGGCGCTGGCAATCGCTAAACGAAATGCGATTCTGTTGACTGGCGCGACGACCGGCGTGGTCTATCTCGTTGGTAAAACCGCACACGATGCCGGTGTCTTTCATATCGGCGTTTCACCGGCGAGTAACCAACAGGAACACGTCGAACAATACAAATTACCAGTTGATGCGTGCGATGCAATCGTTTACACGGGCTTCGGACTCAAAGGCCGCAATGTTGTTTTAGTTCGTTCGTGCGACATCGTTCTTTTTATTGCGGGCGCCATGGGTTCGTTGAATGAGTTCACGATCGCGCATGACGAAGGAAAAGTTATTGGTTGCTTGACGGGCACGGGCGGAGTGGCCGACGAGGCTGAATCGCTGTTGCAGAAATTTGGGAAGCGGACAAATGCGCGAGTTTTTCAAAGTGACGACCCGGAGAAGTTGATCGAAGATTGTTTAGGCGCCTTGCGCGAGTAAGCGTTGAGATACGCCGAAGGCGTAACGTCCCAAAGCCCAGGGTTGCGCTCTGGCAACCCTGGGTCGAGTACGATGAAAAACAACCAACTCCGAAGGAGTTGCGCCCCGGGATGGAACTCCTTCGGAGTTCAATTACAAGACCCGATTTTACCCAGGGTTGCCAAAGCGCAAACCCCGGGCTTTGCGACGTTACACCTTCGGCGTAACCAACGCGTCATCATATCTCTAAAAACTATGACTGCTATCGATCCTTCAACAACTGTTGTCGCGCGATATTTTGCACATCAACTCGAAATCGAAGATGAACAATGGAACGCGTGTCAGCCTGTTCAGATCACACATCAATGGTCCGGCGCAAATTCACCCATAACGCGACACGCAGAAGTGCGACTCAGTTGGAACGACGAGGCACTAACCGCACGTTTTGTCTGCGCACAACATGAGCTGCTGGTAGTCGCAGAGAATCCCGTCACCACTGAAAAGTCCCTCGGACTCTGGGACAGGGACGTATGCGAAATCTTCATCGCGCCAAATTCAAACCACATAAATGACTATTTCGAATTTGAAGCGGCGCCGACTGGCGAATGGATCGACATCGCGATTCACATCACGCCAACCGGAAGAGAGTCTGAGTGGGACTACGCATCGGGAATGACTACGACCAGCAAGCTGGAAGCAAATGAATTGACCGTGACTATTACGATCCCGTGGAGTGAAAGAATTCCGAAACCGGCAAGTGGCGATGAGTGGCGCGCAAATCTATTTCGTTGTGTTGGACCAGATGAAAGCACGCGCTACCTCGCCTGGCGACCGACGTATGCACCCGAACCCAACTACCACGTACCCGAAGCTTTTGGAGTCTTGAGGTTTGAATAATTCTTCTCTGCGTCTCAGCGTTCCTCTGCGGAGACGCAGAGAAAGATCAGGCCTGCTTCGTTAACAATTTCCCAATGTAATCATCAAACCGCTCTCGCTCGCTGACATCCATCTCAACCAGCCTCGCGCCGATGATGTAACCACTCTCTGGCGAGTCCTCTGCCAAACTCTCATATCGCACCGGCACAACACTCATGTTCACCGGCCCATCAGGCAGTTCAAGCAATAAATGCAAACTCCGCTCTTCGCCCACGAGGTAATGTTCTCCTACGCGAATAGCTGGAACAATCAGGCCAAGCCCCGTGTTACTGATATCGAGCGTATGACCTTCGATTGATGCTGAGCGGCGCGAACCGTTGGAAGTTGTACGTGGATCAGAAAGACTTAACGTGAAGCTTAGGCGGACATAAGCGCGCTTTACCTTTCGCCGATTACCTATGTAACGACGCAGGCGCGACACGAATCTGCGAGGCAATTCCGACATCACAAACCAGGCTAGCTAAAGAGTTTACAAAGTCTAATCCCGTGGTGATGAGGTCAGTACCGTAACGCGGTAGCGTCGGGTCGCGCCATAGACTTAGTCCCACAACATCCAGTAGACCGACGCCACCGCGAACCTCATCCTACTGATAGACTTTGCACAAGCCTCTAAACATTGAAATTCAGTTTTTCAGCACGAGCGGCTTGCCACCCTGATCACCACTTTTTACACCTGCAGCATCAACATAAAACGATAGTTTCCCAGTGCGACCATACTGCGCGGGTTCCGCAGTTGCATACCAGGTCTTGCCATCCATGCTGCGGTTGATGTGAAAGCTGTAACCGGTTGACGCCGTAGTTTCCAAATCTTTAGGCACAAGTCCAGCCGTGATCAATTCAGTGAGATTACCAAACTGGCCATTGTGACCCTGACTGTAAACGACCTCAGCCAACGTGATACGCGTCAGCATGTCCTGAACATCGTTGTGATGAGTGTCGATGCGTGCGTTGAAGAAAAACTTTGTACCCGCTTTCTTTACGATCGCCTCGTTCTCATGATCACCAATGATCCAAATGCCATTTTCTTTTACCAGTTGAATCGGTTCCGACGTTTCCGCCGTCTCGGACGTCTCTTTTACTTTTACAAAGACGGTGGCCATGTCACCACTTATCGTTTCACCACTTAGTTCGACTTCATCCGGAATTGCCGCCGCCATCTTTTCAAAATCAGGCCGGAGATCATCAAGTTCTTTGGCGTTCAATGGCTCGACTGCCGGCTTGTAGATCGACATCGCAAACGCTTCTTTAAACTTCTTCTCGCGCATGGTCTTGTAGAACAAACGCACAGTGTCAGTTGGAGAGAGCGGTTGCGCTTGAGGAAAAACCGCGCCAGCACTCGCAAACAAAATCGCAAAACCCAACCCGATAATTGCTATTCGTTTATGCATCGAAGATAAGACCTCGTAATCAGAAAAAAGGCGCGCCCATGCGTAGCAGCGCGCCTTCATTAGATAAGAACTCGAAACACTGGCCCCTCACCGTCGAGATGAAGTTTCCGGTTTGTTCTTAAGAATGACCTCACGGCCCACAAGATACAACAGCACCATGAGAACCAAAAATGGAATCATTGACAACGGGTTCGCATTGGCTCCGCCGAAGAAGGGGTTGCTGTGGTTCGCCCAGTCTTCGATCTTTTTGTTGAGCGAAATCAATCCCTGAGACGGAACACCTTGCAGGATCGCGATAACGATCGCAGCGAGCGCACCGCCGGCAATATATCCTGAAGCCATCAAAACACCCGGACTCTTATCAGTTTCGGCAATCATCTCGTCTTCGGAGAGTTCTTTGTGTTTGAGTTTCTTACGCAAATATTTGTCGACTAACCAGCGAATCATCCCACCCAGAAAGATTGGACTTGATGAAGAGAGAGGTAAATAAACTCCCACTGCAAATGCCAGCGATGGAATACCACTCATCTCAAGAACAATCGAGATCATCACGCCCAAAAGGACAAGACCCCACGGCAGTTGCCGATTGAGAATGCCTTTAATGATGTAAGACATGAGCGTAGCTTTTGGCGCATCGTATTTGGTGACTGACTGTCCATCCGGTCTGGTTTTGTGAACCCCATTTATTCCCGGGTCTGCCAAATAGATCGCTTCACCATTATCGTTGACTAAATAACGGCCGGCCGGACCACCATCGGTCGTCGTTTTATGCCAGCCTCTATAGGTCCCGGAGTCCTGGTTTGCCTGTGGTCCTTTCAATTTTTCAGGGCCACTCATCGCAGACGCATCGGCCTTCAAGCCAGCCGGAAAATTCTCCGACATGTGATAGACGACCTTACCGGTATCATCAACGAGATACTGACCTGGATCTAACCCAGCCAAAGCCGAAGTCCCCGCTTCATTTTTGAAAACGCGGTAATTACCTGCATGCGGAGGCTTGATCGAGTCGGTGAACAACGGCAACGAACTCGCATTCGGTACGGTAACTGTGGCCTTGGATTCGTCAAACGTAAGCCGCGGCATATAAATCGTTCCCGCGTCGTTGAGAATCAAAAGAATTGGACCAAGCACAACCGCTGAAGCAAACGCACCGACCAGAATTGCGATTTGCTGGTATGAAGGCGTCGCGCCAACCAGGAAGCCTGTCTTGAGATCCTGGGACGTTGTTCCTCCGTTGGACGAAGCGATACAGACAATTCCACCAATCGAAAGCGCAGTAACGTACTTGGTTGAACCGGTCCAACCAACCAGAAGGAAGATCAAACACGTCAACAGCAACGTTGCGACCGTCATACCGGAAATCGGATTCGACGACGAACCAATTTCTCCGGTGAGGCGCGATGAAACTGTGACGAAGAGAAATCCGAACGCGATGATCAGAATTGCGCCCAGGATGTTTCCCTGCAAGTTGAGTTGGGGAAAGATCATGATCAAAGCGAGTAGCAGGATAATTCCCGCCACCACAAATTTCATCGATAGATCCCGATCCGTACGTGGTGCATTTGCGGTGGCAGTTTGGCCACCTCGTAGATCAGCCAGGCCGCCTTTTAGTCCATGCCAAATCGTTGGCAACGATCGAAACAGGCTGATGATTCCGCCAGCCGCGACAGCGCCGGCGCCGATGTATAAAACGTAAGCACCACGAATTTCGCCGGGCCCCATTTCACCGATCGGCACTGTTCCGGGCGCAACCGCCGTGGGCATGGCGTCGCCGAAAAATTTAATCGCAGGAATCAAAACGAGATAGGCAAGCACACCGCCGGCGCACATGATCGAAGCGATGCGTGGTCCAATGATGTAGCCAACGCCTAAAAGCGCGGGAGAAATTTCCGCCGCCACCGAACCGGCTTTAAAAGGCGCGCCGAAAACTTTTTCCGGAGTATCTTTCCAACCCTTAAATGCTCCCATTAACACCTGATACAAAAACCCGACACCCAGTCCGGCGAAGATTGTCTTCGCTCCCATCTGGGATCCTTCCGCGTCCGTCACCGTGCCTCCCTGCGCGGCAGCGGCCCGTGACTCGTCCGAAGCACCGGCCTTCAAAACTTCTGCGCACGCGGTGCCTTCCGGATATTTCAGTTCGCCATGTTGAGCGACGATGAGCGCCCGGCGTAACGGAATCATCATCAGAATGCCGAGAAGACCGCCCAGCAACGCAACCAGCATGACCCGGGTGATTTCAAGATCGAATCCGAGGATCATGATCGCCGGCATGGTTACACCCACACCAAAAGCAATCGACTCGCCCGCAGAACCAGCCGTCTGAACTATGTTGTTTTCGAGAATCGTCGCATCACGAAGTCCAAGCTTCGATAACATGCGAAACAATGTGATCGAAATTACGGCCACCGGGATGGAGGCACTAACGGTTAGACCAACTTTCAAGACGAGGTAGAGTGACGATGCCCCGAAGACCATCCCGAGAAAAGTGCCCATGATCAGCGGCAAGATGGTCAGCTCTCTAAGGTTAGCTCCAGCCGGAATATAGGGCTTAAAAGTTGCCAGGTAAGGATTATCCGGTTTCGCGCCTATGCGATCTGGATACTCGTTTGCAGGGATGCTTTCACTGGACATCCGGTGTGACCTCCAACAGTTTTTTGTATACAGGGAGAGCAGGGGTTTGGAACGTCGCTTACTTTACACGCGCCCCCCTACTTCGGCAACAGTTGGTTTGAACCCTCAAGCGACTAATTAGGTTGCTTTCAGGAACTGCCTTTAGGAGCGCCGGCGTCCCCGCCTGCCCTTTCGGCATTCCACAACCTCCCGCACCCTGTTAAGGCTGAATATTTTTGAACCCGACTCAGCAGGCGGGGACGCCTGCGCTCCTAAGACGCCTGCGCTTCTAAAAGCGCTCGCGGTCCAAAAAATTGGTAAACTCTTTGGGCTCCACCAAGTTTGTCTCCCGAACAAGAACCTGATGCGAACCAAGTCAATCGTTCTCGCCTGCGTCTTAACCATAGTCGGCATTAGTCATTTTCTACCCATACAAACCCGAGCGGTTCAAACAACTATTCCAGCTCCCGTCGACGTCCTGGGTTTCACTCCCGGAGACGATCGCAAACTCGCTTCATGGGACCAGGTAGTTGAATATTTCAAGCGCCTCGATCAGGCGAGCGACCGAATTCAGTTTGAAGAATTAGGCAAAACAACGATGGGCAAGCCATTTGTCATGGCCACCATCAGTTCACCGGCCAATCTGGCGCGACTCGATGAGTTCAAAAAAATTCAGGCACAACTTGCTGATCCAAGATTGTTAGGAGCGCCGGCCACTCGCGACAGCAAAGCGGCAGAACTAATCTCGCAAAGCAAGACGATCGTGCTGATCACTTGCGGAATTCACTCCACCGAAGTGGGTTCGTATTTATCCAGCATGCTCATCGCGCAGCGACTTGCTTCGTCGAACGATGCTGAAATTCAAAACATACTCAACAACACGATCATTTTGTTGGTCCCTTCTCTGAATCCCGATGGCGTGGACATCGTCAAGAACTGGTACGACAAAACTCTCGGCACGCCTTACGAAGGAACTGAGCCACCCGAGCTCTATCACAAGTACACCGGACACGATGACAATCGCGACTGGTACGCGTTCACTCAAGTCGAAACTCAACTTACCGTCGACAAGATTCACAACGTCTGGCATCCGCAGATCGTCCACGACATTCATCAACAAGGCGCCTACGGCTCACGTCTGTTTTTGCCGCCTTATATGCAGCCAGTTGAGCCAAACATCCCTAAACAGATCGTTGATGGTTACACCGAACTCGGTAACTACCTCGCCAAGCAAATGCGCGCAAAAGGTTTTCAGGGAATTACCACTGATTCAACTTACGACGCGTGGACACCATCGCGCGCTTATTCGCACTATCACGGTGGCGTAAGAATTCTTTCCGAAACAGCGTCGGTAAAAATCGCTTCGCCGATCACAGTTCGATATGAAGAACTAAATTCGCGTGAAGGCTACGATCCAAAGAAGGAGACAGCGAACTTTGGACCAGTTTGGCATGGCGGCGAATGGCATCTGCGCGACATCACCACGACGATGACCACCTGCGCGTTCTTCCTGTTGCAACATGCCGCAGAAAATCGTGAAGCATGGTTGCAAAGGTTCTATGCGATCGGCAAAGAAGCGGTGCGACCAAGACGCAATGGCGAGCTTTTTGGCTTTGTGGTCCCCCTGTCAACCAATAGCGAGAAACTCGATTCGATATTAGAACGCGCAGGCGTGACGACTATTGAGCCAATCGAGCCTTTAAGAATTGGACCAAAGAGAATGCCCTTGGGAAGCGTGCTGGTGCGAACGGACCAGCCTTACGGTTCTTTCGCAAAAGCGCTTTTGGAAGCGTTGCAATATCCGGATCAACGCGACGCAGATGGTCACCCGATCGCTCCTTATGACGTTACCGCACACAGCCTTCCCCTCTTGATGAACGTTGAAGCGATTCCCGTGAACGCGCCTTTTTCCTACCGCGAGCCCAAAGGACCTAAACCACCAATAGTAAGAGGAAACGCCGGCATCGTAGCGACACCGGCAAAACCATACTTTGCGCTTTACCGGGCTGCTGTTCCCACGATGGATGAAGGTTGGACCAGGTTTGTATTTGATACTAAAGCAGTTCCTTATGGACGACTGTTTGAGAGCGACGTGCGAGCGGGAAAATTCAGTTATGCGTTAACGCCTGGTCCAAGTCGCACCTATTACGCAATCGTCTTTCCGGATCAGTCTGCACGTACGATTTTGAATGGCTATCGAAACGGCTCAATGCCGCAGGAACTAACGGGCGGACTCGGGAAGCAGGGCGTAGACGCGCTTCGCAAGTACGTCGAAGATGGTGGCACACTTGTATTTCTAAATCGCGCTTCTGAATTTGCGATCGAACAGTTCAAACTTCCGATCCGCAATGTTGTCTCCGGACTACCACGAACCCAGTTTTACGTGCCCGGCTCTATTCTTCGTCTTGAGTTGGACACTACCAATCCACTAACTGAAGGCATGCCGAAGGAGACGATTGCCTGGGTGGAAGATTCGCCAGTCTTTGAAGTTGTGGCGGATTCAAATGGTTCGATTCCGGCTGCAAACGTAAAGGTGGTTGGCTGGTATCCACGTGATAAGGATCCGTTGTTGTCCGGCTGGTTGTTAGGCGGCGAAAAGATCAAGGGAAAGGCCGCGTTGTTGGAAGTTACGATGGGAAAAGGCCGAATAATTCTGTTTGGATTCCGACCGCAGTATCGCGCTCAGTCGCTGGCGACGTATCCACTGTTTTTTAACGCCCTGCAGATCCAGTAAATTTGGGTGACGATGAAGAACTTTTTATCGTCCTTCACGTATAACAAATACGCGGCGGCAGATTTAATATAACGTTCTGTACGCCGCACACATGGTCATCCTTCTAACCACCTCTGTTCTATTTCTTAGCCTGATAGCCATTGGCATTTATTTCTGGCAAAAACCGGCAAAACCACAAACCATCCCATCACCACCAGCAGTTCCGCCGCGAGGCTTGTTTTCCGATACCAGGGCAGTTGAAGAGCCTTCAGTTTCAGCAGATAACGAACATCAGGGACTATTGTCGCGAGCTGAAGAAGGGAACATGAAAGTCCTACTGGAAGCGCAGAATCTTTCAATTTATCCTGAGGCGCTAACCGCTCTCGTAATCCAGGCAGTAACCGAACCAAAATTGTTGTCGCTGGCGTCTTACGTAAAACAAAACAATCTGCCTGTAAACAAAGCCCTTGCAGACGCAATGTTGCGTTCGTGGGAAGGTGCGCCGAGTCGTCAATCAACACCAAAGATGTTGCACTTCGCTGCGTTGGCAAACGATGCCGAGGTCTATCGTAAAGCAGTCGAAACAGCCTTAACGTACTGGCGCAACGGAAAATTAAGCGATATTTCAGCCCTTGAGTTGCAGGCTTTATTTAATGGCGAATTCTGGGTACTCTCATCCGAAGTTCGCAATTCAGGCAACGGTTTCATATTGAAACGTACCCTCTCATCCGCCCGGCGCGAACTTGAAGGTACCACCAAAAGTGAATAACCCAATCAACTTCACCGTTGAATGACCGAAAGAAGAAACACATGGATAAACTTGACTTAACATTTGTGTTGCCGCTGTTGTTTGTAGCGTTCGTTGTATTGATCGTTCTCCTTGTCATCGTGCGAAGGATTTTTGTGAACGTTGGCGCGCGTGAAATTGCGATCAAAGAACGGCGTTACATCGGACGCAAGATGCCGCCAGGACGCGTCGTGGCCACTGAAGGCGAGGTTGGTATTCAGGCTGACGTGCTTAAGCCGGGCCTGCACATGATTAAGTGGCCCTTCGAAAAGGTTGTAAGGAAGGTTCCACTCATCGAAGTCGGTGCTGACGAGATGGGAATCATCGAAGCGGTTGACGGCGAGCCAAATCCTCCCGGACAGATCTTCGCTGCAGACCGGGCGCAAAATGCCCACAACCTGTTTCAGGATCCGATCGCTTTCATTAAGCGCGGCGGAGTTAAAGGCATCCAGCTTCGCACATTGCCACCCGGATTGTGGCCAATTCACCCTTACCTGTTCCGCGTTTCAATCGCGAAAGCGACGATGGTGCCGCAGGGTAAAGTCGGTGTTGTGACGGCAGCGGATGGTGGACCACTCGATCCAGGCAGACTCCTCGGAAAAGCGATAACAGATCATCGCAACTTCCAGGACGCCGAACAATTCATCGCCTCAGGCGGTCAAAAAGGTCCGCAAGTCGACATCCTGACACCCGGTGTCTACCGCATCCTGACTCAATCAGGCGCCGTTGAAGGTGGAACTGAAGCGAAGCCGGGACTGTTCACCGTTAGACTCTTTGACGCGACTGTGATCAATGAAAACGGAATCGGACTGGTCGAAGCGCTCGATGGCGCTCCGCTCAATCCCAAAGACTACGTCGCGGAGTCGTTTGCCGGTCACGATAACTTCCAGGATGGACATGAGTTCATCGGTAAGGGCGGCCAGCGTGGACCACAAAAAGACATCCTGTTGCCGGGTACTTACTATATCAACCCGCTGCTCTTCAAAGTCATCCCGGAAAATGCCAAGGAAGTGAAGCCAGGTGAAGTGGCGGTTGTGGTTTCCAACGTCGGCAAGGATCCATCTGACGAAGTCCGGCGTGAAATGGCTGCCAAAGTCCGCCAACGAATGGAACGGGAAGAGAAAGAACAAGCTGAACAGTCTGCTGCACGGCTTGACCGCATTGACGATGATAGAACGGCAGAGGAGATTGCCGCCGAGTTGATGGCCGGTGATCCTGCAGACAGACGGCTGGACGAAGGCGCTCATGAAGCGTATGTCGTTCCGGAAGGTTATCGTGGCATTCAGGAGATGGTGGTTGGGCCGGGACGTTACTACGTGAACACGCTTGCTGTGTCTCCGATCATCATTCCTACGACAAACCAAACTGTGGAATGGACGGCCGGCGAGGTAACGAACACATTTAACCCGTTCGAAGTGATTTCGAAAGACGGTTTCACGATGCAGTTAGAAGTGCGCGTCGTGTTCCGCGTCAAACCGGAAGATGCGCCGTTCATGGTCGCGAAGATTGGTGGTATCGAACGTTTGATTCAAAACGTGATGCACCCTTTAATCGACTCGATCTTTCGTAACCAGGCTTCCGAATCGTCAGCGATGGCGTATTTGCAAAATCGCCACGAAGAGCAGGAACGCGCTGAAGCCCGTGTTCGCGCACACTTGTTGAAATATCACGTTGACGTAGTGAACGTGCTCATCTGCCACATTCATTTACCAGAAGAGTTAATGAAAACGCAGACAGAGAAAATTCTCGCCGAGCAGCGACAAAGTATGTACAACGCTCAGCGTGAGGCGGAAGAGAAACGCATTCAGCTCGAGAAGACCAAGGCACACGCCGACAACCAGAAAGACCTGATGCATGCAACAGTGGGTGTCGAGATTGCGGGTAAACGTGCTGAGCAGCGTAAGTCTGAAGGTGAGGGTGAAGCGCACTATATTCTCCAAACTGGACGAGCTGAAGCTGAGAAAGTGCGCTTGATGGGTGAGGCGCAGGGTGTGGCTTATCACGAACAAGTCAACGCACTCGGCGCGCAAGGTGTTTCTCTTATCGAAACGTTGAAAGTCATCGGCGAAAAAGGTGTCCGCATCACGCCTGATGTCATGGCGTCAGGCGGCAATGGAGATGGTGGCGGCGGAATTGGAACGCTGTTGCTGTTGAACCTGTTTCGCGACAAGTTGAATCTGCCCGCGAGTAATGGAGAGAAGGTTAACGGCAGGTAATACACTGATCCTTAATGATCGAGTTGGACGGGCCTGGGACCACCTCCCAGGCCCTTTGTTTGTGATACTCCAGACTTTATGTCTGGGGAGTCTCAATCTCTACCTAACCAACTTCGCCTCATCGCCGAGAGACCACCGACTTTAGGTCGGTGGAGTTTCAATCTCTACCTAATCAACTTCGTATCATCGCCGAGATACCACCGACGTAAAAGTCGGTGGTATCTCGCCACTCTTGGCCTGTCATTCTTAGCGAGAAATTGAAAACACCACCGACGTAAAGTCGGTGGTATCTCGCCACTCTTGGCCTGTCATTCTTAGCGAGAAGTTGAAAAACACCACCGACGTAAAATCGGTGGTATCTCGCCACTCTTATCCTGATCACCTGTTAATCTCTAAAAATCAGTGTGAGACACAAAAAACAATAATTTATAACGCCACTCCGACCTCAGATCGTAGATAATGCCTGCGCTTTTAAAGCCTCAAAACTTCAACTTTCATTCCGCATTGGAACCATTTCAAGGGGGGCTTGATCCGCGATGAAACAACCCGGCGTCTTGTTAGTACTAATCACTTTTGTGGCTGCTGTCAGTTTTGTGGTCGCTTCAGATCAATTTAAGAACGGACGAATGAGATCCGTACCCTTAACCGGTCAAAACGAAGCAACAAATCCCGGCGATCCTGATGGAACTGGTATGTTGAAATTTGCGGTGCGCGCTGACGAAGGTAAGTTTTGTTACGACTTGAGCGTCTCAAACATTTCGCTGGCCACTACTGTCACTTTGAATCTCGGCGCCAAAGGATCAAACGGACAGCAAGTCACGCTACTGAAAGCACCAAGCAATAATGTTTCGGCGGATTGTGTCAGCCTTGATGCGGATCGCCTCGGCGACCTTGCTCGAAATCCAGCAAACTATTACGTAAACGTTCAGACTGCCGATTTCCCGAACGGCGCGCTACGCGGACAGCTCAAATAATGCGAAATTGAGAGAATTTTAAGATCCCGCAATTCTCACCTACTTCTCCAGATACATCTGCGCAGCCATTTTCGTCAGCTTCCAAACTCGCGACCACGCAATCTTGTTCTCACTCGTTTCGCGTCCGGTCAGTTTGTCCAGCACCAACTGGCCAAAGATTTTGCCTTCGCGACGCAGCATGAACTCCTTCGCATAAGGCTTGGCGGTCTCAAAGAAACTGAAGCCCGGGTCGGTAAGAATCGCGATACCCTCCAACGTCATTAACGCCCGCATCACGTAAGTGAAGTTCGCCGGCAAGCGGAACGGATACTCGTAAATCACTTCCGCCAGGTCGTAAGTCAATTCTTTAAAATTGACGTCGCCGAGACGAAGATTCAGATAACTCTGAAACAGTCGCTCAACAACCGGTCGCACCGTTTCCGGATCTACACCCGGCTTTAGAAAATCAAGATCGATGATGTCCTGGCCCAACCCATGTACGTCCCGACTGACCACATGAAAGAACGCGTCGATCATCTGTGTTTGCAGCTTGTTGGAAATGCGCCCAACCATGCCGAAATCGAAGAACGCGAGATGACCGCTGTCCATCACCAGCAAGTTGCCCGGATGCGGATCGGCGTGAAAGAAACCATCTTCCAATAATTGTTTCAGATAGGTTCGCACTAAGAGTCGATTAACTTTTACGGCTGAAATACGACGTGCCTTTAATCCTTCCAGATCGACAACCTTTGTGCCTCGCACAAACTCAAGCGTCAACACACGCGTGCTTGTATGGGACCAGAAGACTTTTGGGACACGAACCGCGCGCCAGTTGCGGAAGTTGTAACGGAACCTGTCAGCGTTGCGCCCTTCTTTTACGTAGTCGAGTTCATCAAAGACAGTCGCGTAAAACTCGTGCAGCATTCCTTCCCAATCGGCATTCTCATTCGCCTTGGGAAAGAAACGATTAGTCAACTTCACCAGCCGATACAGAATCGCCACGTCGATACTGATTGTCTCAGCGAGATTGGGTCGTTGGACTTTAACGGCAACTTCTTCACCGCTCGCGAGACGCGCACGATAAACCTGGCCAAGCGAAGCAGAAGCGATCGGTTCGTTATCGATCTCGGCGTAGGCTTCATGAACAGGGCGTCCAAGTTCTGCCTCGATACGCGCGAACGCATCGGCAGTTGGATAGCCGGGGACCTGGTCCTGAAGGACTGCAAGTTCTTCTACGTAAGGAAGTGGCAACAAATCTGCGCGGGTCCCAAGCGTTTGTCCGATCTTAATAAATGTTGGACCTAAATGAATCAGACTCTCGCGTAACCAAACTGCCTGTTTCCCGAGTCGTGCTTCTTTGCGCGCCGAGCCATCAGCGCCGCGGAAGATTACATAACGCAAAGTCCGAATGAAGCGATCGAATCCTTCGTAAACAACACTTCTAAACCACGCTCGGATTCGCTGAGGTCGATCGCCGGCTCGCGCTTCTTCTCTCAGGCGGTTGATTGTGCGTCGATTGAAATCCGCTCGAACATCGTAAGTGTCGAGGAATAGGTAAAGCGAAAGGAGTCCAAGAACTCTGGCAACATTGGCCGCACGCAACCAACCGCGCACGCCGCGACCGGCTAGTAGTTCGTTAACGCGCTCTTCTGTTAACGGAGGAACTTGAGCCGTGGGTTTAGGAATAGATGGAGCTGTAGCGGTAATACCGTTTTGGCCGTACTTAATTAATGCTTGATTCGACATTTAAACCAATATGCCTAAAGAGGCTTTTTTGCAAAAGGCGGCAAACAATCAAGGAGCCTCTATTCGAAGGGGGCGACCGGGACGGACGCGCTCCGACAGAAGAGCGTCCTCTCAAATCCAAGATCCTATTTGCCTTAACACAGAAGCGATTAACACACGGAACCTCTTCTGTCGGAGCGCGCCCGTCTCGGGCGCCCCGTCAACCTACAACACTTCTAGGGCGCCGGCGCGTTCAAAATAACTATTCGCCCTCATGACATCACGGTCAATCTGGGTTTTCAATTCATCTATCGACGAGAACTTTCGCTCGTCTCTTAGCCTATACAAAAAACGGACGCGGATCACATCGCCATAGAGATCCCCGTCCCAATTCATTACGTAGGTCTCAACTGAAGGTTCCGTCGCATCCCCAAATGTTGGCCGAAGCCCGATGTTTGTTACGCTGCGACGCCATTGTCCTTCAATAAGCGTGCCGGTCACGTAGACCCCGTTCTTTGGTATGACGCGATTCTGCGGGTGGAGGTTCGCTGTCGGAAAGCCGAGTTTATGACCGCGTTCGTAACCTCGCTCCACCTGCCCTTCAACGCCGTAAGGCCGCCCGAGCATCCGTCGCGCGAGGTTCACATTCCCTTTTGCCAGCAACTCGCGAATTTTGCTTGAGCTGACTCTGCGATCGTGAAGTTTCACTTCGGGCACTTCGCCGGCAACAAAGTCCAGCTCAGCTCCCAGCTTCTTCAACAATTCAATATTTCCCTCGCGGTTATGACCAAATGCAAACCCTTTACCTAAATAAACTTCGTGAGCTTGCAGACGTTCCTTAACCGTTTCCCGCAAAAACTCCGCAGCAGATATCGAGGCGAACTCACGAGTAAACCGCACCACGATTGTCTGCTCAATTCCTAACACGCCAAACGCCTCAATCTTTTGATCGAACGTTTGCAGTAACGGCGGAGCAGATTGCGGATGAAGGACTGCGCGCGGATGGGGATCGAAAGTGATTACAGTCGGCACTGCATCAATCGCACGAGCACGCTCGACCACAGTTTTCATGATCAACTGATGACCCAGATGTAGTCCATCAAACACACCGAGCGTCAGAACGGTTGGTCGGTGAATGCCCGCGTTGTCAGTGCCGTGAAAGAGACGCATCAGTATTTAAGATTGAAGATTTCAGATTGCAGATTGAACCTCTGAACTTGGAACTTGGAACTTTGGACTTTGGACTTTGGACTTTGGACTTCGAATAAGAGCCAATCTGAAATCTGAAATCTTCAATCTGAAATCGTTAAGCCGTCGTACGCAAATTCCACTCCCGCCGGCAGCCGTTTCGAATCGCGCTCGTGTTTGATGTCGTGTGCGATGTGGGTGAAAAAGGTGCGACGAGGTTTTAACTTCGCCACAAACTCTAGCGCCTTATCAACCCACAGATGAGTCGGGTGTTCGGTGAAACGCAAACAATCGAGTACGAGAACATCAAGATCGCGCAAGCCGTTTTGCGTCACTTCGGGAATCTCACTCAGATCCGTAAGGTACGCGAAGTCGTTAAAGCGATATGCCATTACCGGAAGTCGACCATGAATGACTTCCAACGGAGTAATCAGGAGATCGTTTCCCACACAAAACGAGGCGCCTGGCTCAACGACGTTCGGAATTACCTGGGGCAAACCACCGCCAAAATGCGAAGGCTCAAAGATATATTTGAAGATGCGTTTGATGTCGACCCAGGCGCGTTCGTTCGCATAAACGCCAAGGGCGCCAAAGCGGAAATTAAGTGGACGAATATCGTCGAGCCCGAAAATGTGATCGGCGTGACAGTGAGTTATCAGAACGGCGTCGAGTTGCTTGAGACCAAAACGCAACGCTTGTTGCCGGAAGTCAGCAGAAGTATCGACCAGCACTGTGCGACCTGCGTGTTCAATGATGACAGAGACTCTGAGTCGCTTGTCATGCGGGTCGTCAGATAGGCAGGTTTCACATTCACAACCTATCGAAGGAACGCCAGTGGAAGTGCCGGTGCCGAGGAAAGTAAGACGCATGGAAACGGTGTCAGGTGTTGGGGGTTGGTACTTTGTATTTGGTGCTTTGTACTTGGTGCTTTGTACTTTGAGCTTCGGGCTTTGTATTCAGCTCTTCTGTCGGAGCGCGTCCGTCTCCGGTCGCCCCGTTCGAAAAGAATTCGCTTCAAACGAAGTCCAAAGTCCGAAGATCAAAGCACGAAGTTCCGCACTCGCCTATCTCCCTCCGGTAATGTCTTTGCCAGAAAATGCACGGGGCCGTTGTGGCGAGTTCGCGAGCGAGACGTATTGCATTCGGAGATCGGAAAGTAAACCTTCCAACATCTGCTGCTCCTGTTTGCTCAAATTCCCCTTCGTCTTCTGCTGCAACATCGCCAGCACATCGATCCAGTGTTTTCCAAGTTCAAGATCAACATCACGCTGGTGAGTTACTGGATGTTCCATCATCCCCAACGACGAAGCAGCGTTTGAAGCGATGGACATGAGAAAGTTTACAAAGCTCGCGGGATCCTGTGCACCCTCGATCTCTTCGTCACTTAACTCTTCCTCAACAGTGTCCGGTAATTCTTCTTCAATTGGCGGCGGCTCGATCGTTTCGGGCTCAAGGTTAATAGGCTCGATTGGCACGGCCACCGGTTCCGGGGCAGCAACCGGGGCTTCGGGTTTTGGTTCTTCGGGCGGCAAGTCGCGCGGACTGCCATCAGCGTTGAAGAGCCTGCGGTCAGTAACTTTAAAGGATGGTTGTTCGTCGTCCATATGCTTATCTTCTATTAATGGCTGGTCCGACTGTGGTCGAAAACAGTTGTTTTCTCGCAATTTCCAGCTTTCGTCTGATGTTAGCATCCACTTACAAATCTCACCAATTGAGGTCCGGCTCGTCGTCCACTTGACCGACCACGGCAGCAGTTCATCCCTGCCGGGAAGCAGTCTGTGGCTTGATTGCCGCAATCCACGGCAAAGTGAATTGTCATTCGACCGAGTCGTCGTAGACTCCCGCCCGTCAAATCTCTCTGTGCGTTTTGACTACTCAAGCACTCGTCAAAAGATCACTTTCTCCGCTCAGAAATTGATCGTCCGCGATGGGGTCAAGTCCACATAGAGAGTTTGTCGGGGCGGCCCTCGGTGGCCGCCCTTCTCGCGAACTACTCAGCGCCTCTGCATACTCGGCATCTCTGTGTTAAAGCGACGAGCCGCTCAGTCGGACGCAGGTTTCAACACAGAGACGCCGAGTACGCAGAGACATAAATATAATCTGTGTAATCTGCGTAATCTGTGGATAATCCCCTCACAAGCTGAAGCGTATCGGACAAAAATGCACAATTCAGAATCCCCAGTCTATGCATACGAACCACAAACTCGACTACTGCAACGAATACCGGCCTTAAAATGGCTGGTAGTTGTTGCTGCCTGGGCATTTCTCGGCCTCGTTTACTCCGCGCCGATTTACCTCGAAGTCCGCGCCGAGGGAATGATCCACGCAGCTTCACGTGTCTTCACCTGGGGCATTCTTCTGTGGGTCGCGTGGGCGCCATTAACTCCGATAATAATCTGGCTCGCACGCAAATTCTCATTCGTCGATCGCAGTTGGAAACAAAGTCTGCCGGTCCACTTGCCCGCCTTCGTGGTCCTATCAGCACTTCACAGCGCGGCCGCAACCGCGATCACGTTACGCGTGAAGCCGTTTGATGACATGGGGACAAGTCCGATGGCTTTTTGGCCACGATTTTATGGCCGCATGAAAGGTTCGTTCGGCGCCGACCTGTTGGTCTATGGTGGAATTGTCGGTGTTTGTTACGCGATCGACTATTACCGCAAATATCGCGAGCACGAGTTGATTGCAACTCAGTTGGAAGGACAGCTTGCCAATGCGCAACTCGAATCGCTGCGCATGCAACTGCATCCACATTTTCTTTTCAACACCTTGAATGGAATTGTTGGCCTCGTTCGAGATAATCGAAATGAAGCAGCCGTGAATATGCTGGTAGGACTCAGTGACCTGTTGCGACACGCGCTGGAACATTCGGACCAGCAAGAGGTCGAACTAAAGGAAGAACTCGGATTTACCAAGCTGTACCTGAACATTCAGCAGATGAGATTTTCTGATCGACTTCAGGTCGATATCGAAGTTGAGCCTGCAGTGACGAAAGCACTTGTTCCTAACTTACTGTTGCAACCGCTGCTGGAGAACGCATTGCGACATGGAATCGGACGCATTGCCGATGCCGGTCGGGTAGGAATTTCAGCCAGGAGACAGGACGAATCGTTGTTGATAACCGTCTCGGACAATGGCGCAGGCTTACCGAACCACTGGCAACTTAAGAGTAGTACTGGCATCGGGTTGGCAAACACGATCGCGCGACTTCAGCAACTGTACGGTGAGCACCACCGGTTTGATATTCACAACCGAGATGAAGGTGGGGTAGAAGTCGAGATCGTGATCCCGTTTCGGAAGGACGAAGATTGACCTCTGCGTCTCTGCGTTCTCCGCGTCTCTGTGTTGAAAACTGGTGCAGCTAAATGGAGTTCGGTTTTCAACACAGAGACGCGGAGACGCGGAGACGCAGAGGTCGGATATTTAAATGCCTGAGAAGATCAAGACTCTCATCGTTGATGATGAACCGCTGGCGCGACGCAATCTACGTCTGCTGCTCGAGCGAGATCCACAAATTGAAATTCTCGGCGAGTGTCGCAACGGCAAAGAGGCAATAAAAGCGATCGAGACCACTCGTCCGGATCTAATCTTTCTCGATATTCAAATGCCGGAGATGGATGGATTCGACGTGCTCGAACACGTTGGACCAGAGTTCATTCAGGCAATCGTTTTCGTCACCGCTTTCGACCAGTACGCGCTCAAAGCTTTTGAAGTACACGCACTCGACTACCTTCTAAAACCTTATGACGACATTCGTTTCACCCAGGCACTCCAACGCGCCAAATCTCAAATCGAAACTCGCGAGATTACCAAAGTAAGTAAGCGTTTGTTGGCGTTGCTTGAAGAACGAGAAAGCCAGAAAGAAATCTCGACTAAAGAGAGGCCTTTCCTGACGCGCGTGATGGTGAAGCTCGCGAGTCGAGTTGTGTTGTTGAAGGTTGACGAGATCGACTGGATCGAAGCAGACGGCAACTATGCAAAGCTACACGTCGGCAAGAAAGCCCACCTGCTGCGCGAGAAGATGCACGATCTCGAGGCCCAACTCGACCCGCACAAGTTCGTTCGAATACATCGCTCGATCATCGTCAACCTCGAACGCATCAAAGAACTGCATCCACATTTCAACGGCGACTACATCGTCGTCCTCGAAGACGGCAGCCAACTAAAACTCAGTCGCAGCCGGAGAGAGAATTTAGAAGCGCGATTTAAAGCTCAAGGATAGAATTCGTCGCGTAGCGACGTGTGAATTTAGCCCGGCCCTTCAGGGCCAGGGTCGTTCGCGATTATCGAATGGCGTCGCGTAGCGATGCATGCATGTCGCGTAGCGACGTATGAATTTAGCCCGGCCCTTCAGGGCCGGGTTCGTTCCGATGATCGAATGGCGTCGCGTAGCGACGCGTGAATGGGCATTTGAACGTAATCGGCAATCCCACAATTATGATCACGATTCATGCGTCGCTACGCGACGCTGATTTCTTTACGCCTTTTCCAGCCGTTGAAACGGCTGGCTAAATTCAATAGTCGCTATGCGACTAAGGTTCATCGCCTTCTTCGGTGGCGCGATACTTTTCTTTTTCCTTTTCCTTCTGCAGATACGGAATTCCCTTCTCCATCCACTCAGGTGCAGGGGCGCCTTTTAAAAAATGATCGAAAAATTCCTGCAGACGTCGCGTGTAATCTTTTTGATCTATACGCCGGCGCAGTCCATGTTTCTCGCCGTTGTAACTAAACATGTAGACCTCTTTATCCAGCCGCCGGAGTGCTAAAAAGAACTCGATTCCCTGCTGCCACGGCACCGCATCGTCTTCGTCGTTAGCGATCATCAGCAACGGCGTCTGCACTTTGTCCGCGCGAAAAAGCGGTGAGTTGTCGAGAAAACGAAGTGGATAGTCCCAAAGACTTCCCCCAATGCGCGACTGTGAACGTTCATACTGAAACTGCCGCGCCAACCCCGTGCCCCACCGAATGCCGCTGTACGCACTCGTCATGTTTGAAACCAGCGCTCCCGGCGCCGCGGCTTTGAAGCGATTTGTTTGCGTCACCATGTAAGCGATCTGGTAACCGCCCCAACTGTGGCCCTGAATGCCAATCGCATTCTCGTCGACATATCCTTTATCGACGACAGCCTGAACACCCGGCAGCACACACTTCAACGCACTCGGTCCCGGATAACCAATCGTGTAAACAATGTCCGGCATAAAGATCAGATAGCCGTTGCTTACGTAGTAAGTCGGATTTATCGACGTGCCTGGTCCAGGATTACGGAATTGATTTAGCCCCTCCGACAACCGTTCGTAGATGTAAACGATCATCGGATACTTCTTCTTCGGATCGAAATTCTCCGGTTTGAGCAACATTCCTTTCAACGGTATACCGTCGGTGTTTTTGAAACTGATGAGTTCACTGGTCCCCCAGTTGAACTGAGCGCGTTGCGCATCGCCATTGCTCACCCGTTTTAAGTCTTTGAAGTCGCCATTGGTTACCCACAAATCCGGAAACTGATCGAACCGGCTCGCCGTCAACATCAACACATCCGCATTTTTAGCTTTGAGGGGACTCCCGAAATCCTTGGCTGCCAGCAAAAGTTTTTGCGGCAACGCGTTGCTGTTTACCTTATCGCGATAGAAGCCGGAGTCGTGGGTGTCTTCGTTCTCCGCCTGCAACAACATTGGCTTGTCAGGATCAATGGAACGTTCACGAGGATCGAGACGAACATACCGCAACGAAGTCTTGTCTTTTCTACCAACACCATCGGTCAGGTTCTTGGCCACACTGCCATCGGGTGAAACCTGCCAGATGTCATAGCGGTCATAGAGCAACACGTCGTGATCGTCTTTGGTCCAACCCGCGAGCCCATAAGAGCCGGGTGTTTGCGGTGAGTCGTTGTCCTCGTTAAAGAAAACGGATTTGATGTTTGCCGTCAGATTTGTCGTACGACCCTCGGCGATCGAATAAGAATTCCAATCTTTACCGTCAAAATAGATTGCATACTTTCCGCCCGGCGAAAGCGAATAGTTGCCGCGTTGTTTGGTCGCGATTGACTTGCGTGAACCGTCTGAAGTGTTAACGAGATAGTAATCACTAAAGCCGGGATCGTAGTCGGCAATTACGCGATACTTACGATTGTCCGATCCGATCGCAATCGATCCATTATTGGACGTCGCAAGTCCTTCCATCGACTCGTCTGCGAGTTGAACAAATTTTTTGTCAGAGATGTTATAGACCGCACGATAGGACCTGTTTCGATCCTGCTCCGCGCGTACTTTTTGAATTGGCTGAATGTAATCGTCTTTCCAGTGCCACAAATCAACCATTACTTTTTCATCGGCAGGAACGTCGTCGTCAGCATTCTTTTCTGGTTCGGGCGGCGGTGCAGTTCCGAGAAACAGGCGACTACCATCCAGCGAAAAACTGAGATTGGCTTTATCGCTAATGACAAACTCTTTGCGGAAACCGGCTGAGGATGTCGAGACGATCTCGACGGCCGGATTATCTTTGCGGTCCCAAAGATAGAGTTTGAACTTTGGTTGTTTTGCGTCAGCGTCATCTTTGTCGCTAATGAAAGCAAGCTGGGTGTTGTCTTCGTCCCAGGTGAGTCGTTGATACTTTCCCTTGCCTGTTGACATCACAACAGGTGGACCATCAGTTTGTGGAGTGACCGCGAAGATGCCGTTTGTATCTTCCTTGCGCGATGAAGTTGCGTACACCAGGGTCTTCGCATCTTTGCTAAATGAAAAATCGAGAACGTCGGAAAACTTTCGTTCTGTTCCATTAGTCATGTCACGCAACACTAAATCAGTGCCGTATTCTTTTTTGCGATTACCACGCGCGGGTTGCGGACGTGGTGCTGGCGGCGTTGTGTTTTCGCCGGCCGGTGTTTCGCGCGCAGTCTTTTCAGGCAAGGGAGCTTCAAACAAGTAGGCGATAAAACCCGGGCCATCTTCGGGAACTTGAAAACTCTTCACGCGTTCCACCGTCGTCACGGTCCCATTTGAAAGGTCCATGATGCCCATTCCATTTTTAGGCATCTCTTCCGGGCGCTTCTTGTCTTTCTTCGCTTTCGTCAACTCGGCCTTCGTTGGTTCGGTACCAAAGACTACGAACTTGCTATCGGCAGTAAACGTTGGTCTAAGTAAACGTGCCTGACCGGCCTGAAACTCCGCCATACTCGCACCCGGATCATCAGGCGGCGGAACTGGCGGACGATAACCACGAGGCGCGCGCCACTCGGTTGCAGTCGCGATGTTGCGAACAATAATTTCTCCGTCGCCATCCTGCGGCATGTAGGCGTAAGCAATAAATTTCCCATCGCGCGAAATCTGTTGCGCTTGAATGGAGCGCCACGAGTCGTAGTCTTTGTGAGTCAAAGGACGTTTGATAACGGAAGTCTTTGGTTGTTGTGCCCGTGCCTGAGGAAACGCGGTGACGAGAAGACTTAGCAAACATAGAAACGAAATTGATAGACGAAGACCAGACTGGCGGGCAGACACTTTTCCGAAGCGCATGGGGATTTACCTCACTAGATTGTCAGAGTTGCTTATTCCGAAGACGAGAGCCCAAGGATCAGGTTTATGAGGATTGAAGTCAAGAGGAACACGCCCGAAGGCGTTTTCGATCCCCGAACGCCGAAGGCGTTTCGCCTCAAAGCCCAGGGTTGTGCTTTGACAACCCTGGGGAACAATGAGGAAAGGAATTAACGCCGAAGGCGTTTCAACTCCGAAGGAGTTGTGGCCGTTAGGAAATAATCAAACGGCGCGATCGTCTTCCGCCCAGGACGGAACTCCTCGGAGTTCGAAGATCTAAAACCGACGGGTCTCCCAGGGTTGCCAAAACGCAACCCTGGGCTTTGGGACAAAACGCCTGCGGGCGTAAACAAATACCCCCACCATCAATAACCACAACCCAACCCACACAAATGCGTTGGGCGCACATCAACGGCAACTACAAAGGCCAAAGCCCTTATTGGCCCTTCACGACTATTTCTCTTGACGCCGTAAAATCCAACCCTTTACTATTCCTGTTGGCCTTTTCGGCCATTCCCGAGTCCGACGTTTTACCTCACCATCCCAAGCTAACAACCCACGAAAGAACCTTATGAGTGCACAACCGGAACAATGGCGTGTCTCGACTTACGAAGGCACCTTTGAAACTGACCTCGAAACCCTCAAACAGTGGATCCTCGAAGGAGCCGTCGCCCCGACCGACAAAGTCAGCAAAGGCAACCTCAGTTGGATCGAAGCTGGTCGCGTCCCCAGGTTGAAAGACGCATTCAGCGGAGAAGTCACGCCAATAGTCGAGGAACCCCCAACTGTTTGGCAGACGCCACAAACTGTCGGCTTTACTGACACCAGAACGAACGCACGAACAAAGTCGTCCCAAAAACTCTCGCGGGTTTGCCATAACCACGCCGACATCGCGCCGGCATACATCTGCCGCGTATGTGAAGCGACGTTCTGTTCCGAGTGTCCAAAGTTTTCCGGCGGCGGCAGTCGGGTGGCGATCTGTCCCTTGTGTGGCGACATGTGTCGTTCATATCAGGAAGTGACCAAGAAGAATGCGAGTGCTGCTTTCCAAGCCTCCGGATTTGGCCTCAGAGATTTCTTCCGAGCTTTGCTTTATCCGTTTAGACATGCGGATGCCTTGATAAGCGGCGCAGCGCTTTATGGCCTACTCCTGCTCTGTGGGCTTTACGGGACCGTCCTCGCGTGGATGCTCTTGTTTGGTTGTATCTCGCACGTAATCAATCACGTTTCCGTGGGTCGTTTGAAGCGCAGTTATCTTCCTGACTTCAGCGAGTTCTCGATTCTTGAAGACGTCGTTGAACCGGCATTTCTTAGTCTTGGGATCACAATTGTCTCGTGGGGTCCGGCAATCGTCCTCGTGTGCGCGTTAATTTTTGGCGTTATCAATTCAACCACATTTCAGGCTGGACTCGCGCAAGCGACGATTGGTCCAAGTCAATCCGAAACGCTCACTCCTGAAGACTTGAGCGTCTTATCAAATCCAAACGCCGACCCGAAGCGTGTCGCAGTAGCTGAACAGAAACTAAGCCAGAGTACCGAGGCGGCAAGGGCCACCGCCAAACGTTCACAGCAGGAGGAGGTCGATCCTCTCGCTATAGTGCATCGACTGCTGCCTTACTTCGGCGCCAGCAGTTTCCTGTTCGCAGTTCTTGCAGTCTTTTGTCTGTGGGGAATTTTCTATTGTCCGATGGCGCTGACAGTCGCCGGCTATACGCAAAGTTTTACTGCGGTTCTTAATCCACTCGTTGGCCTGGACACAATTCGCCGCATGCGGTCGACCTATTTAAAAGCATTTGTGATGGTATTGCTGCTGGAAGTTGCGTGTTTGACTATAGAAGGCATTATTTCGTACGTCACTTCGCCACTCGCCCTGCCATTCGAAGGTAATCTGGTCGCGAACTTCGCCAGCGGTTGCGTCGCCTTCTATTTCAATCTGGTGGTTGCTTGTGTACTTGGATTGTCGCTTTACAAATGCGCGGATCGTTTGGGGATATATGCGGATTGAGAAAGGGTGAACGGGAGAGCCGGTGATGGGGAGATCTCTGTATCATCCAATCTCCGCTTCTCCCCATCGCCCTCTCTCCCCGTCACCTAGAAAAACAACGTATACAACAAGCGATTTGGTGATCCGCTTCCGGCTCCACTTATCACATTCGTTGTTGCGTTATTGACGAGCGCGTTTCGAATGGTCGTCGCCGATGCCGAAGGATTGGCTTGCTTGTAAAGCGCAGCAGCTCCTGCCACATGTGGTGACGCCATCGAAGTTCCACTCAATGTCGCGGTGGCCGTATTCGAACTAAACCACGACGAGACAATCGAGGAACCTGGCGCAAAGATATCGACGCACGTCCCAAAGTTTGAGAATGAAGAACGGGCATCAGTTGACGTTGTCGAACCAACGGTGATCGCATTCGCAGCGCGTGCTGGCGAAGTATTGCAGGCATTCTGATTCTCATTACCAGCCGCTACGGCGATGGCAACACCGGAGTTCGATAAGTTGTTGACGGCGTTATCAAGAGCAGTCGAAGCACCGCCACCCAAACTCATGTTCGCCACGGCTGGATTGACGTGGTTGACTCTCACCCAATCCACACCTGCGATGACGCCCGAAGTTGAACCACTCCCGTTGCAATCAAGCACGCGAACACCATGTAAGAAAACACTCTTGGCGACGCCATAGGTTGAGCCACCAATAATTCCTGACACGTGGGTTCCGTGACCATTGCAATCGACGCCGTTGCTACCGAAAGCATCGAACACATTCGTAGCGCGACCGCCAAACTGAGTGTGCGTGGTGCGAATGCCGGTATCGATGACATAAGCGTGCACGCCTGCTCCGGTCCAGTTGTAATTATAGGTTCCGTTGAGTGGTAGATTATGTTGATCGATGCGATCAAGTCCCCACGGAGCATTGGTCTGAGTGGTGCTGGCCGTCATCACTGAGTCTTCTTCCACATACTTCACGCGAAAGTCTTCGCTCAGTTTTTCAGCGTCTTCTTCAGACATCTCCGCTGCGAATCCATTGAGCGCGTTTTGGTAAACGTGTTTGAGTTTGCCGCCATAGTTGATGGACATATCTTCGGCGATGTATGGAGCGATTGAATAGAGTCCCTTCTCTCCCACGACCGAGTCATCCAGGACCACGATATAGCTATTCTGAATCTTGTTTGGTTTTCGTTGTAGTTTGCTTACGCGACCTTGTAACTGACTATGAACCGGTTTTGGAGCTACCAGGAACATCCCACAAAGTCCGGCAACCATAAGCAACGCTGCAAGTTTCTTCATACTCGTCTCCTTCTAAGTGAAAGTAAGGTTGTTGAGGGGGGTGAGCAAACCCGCCGCCGCGAGTGAACGTCGGGAAGGATAAAGCCGCGAATAGATCGCACGTAGACAAATAAAGACATAATGATTTTGATTGACTGCTGCCGCTGACGGGAGGTACACCTGAGCTAGAAAGAGACCAGCAACTGGTTCCAAAAACTAACTTACGATGTATTAGTGTCGGGAGGAGTTTTGACCAAACTCTGGACGAGAGGTGCGCAGTATACTCAGAAGCCTAAAAAATGGAAACAGGAAAATTTAGATCACTATTTATTTTTTTGTTTCGTTTAGGAGCGCAGGCGTCCTCGCCTGCCGGATGATATTGAGGAAGCGCTCAACTCTGAAGGTTACCGTGGGCGACGCTGGCAGGCGGGGACGCCTGCGCTCCTGTTTTTCTCCGTTTTCTCCGCCGCGCCTAATCCTGAACCACAACATCTTGGGCGATTGTTTTACACTCCAACCTCCTCGAACCAAGCTTCCTTGCAAACCAATCTAACGCTGTTGCATCATAGAGGGCGTTAATCCCTTCTCTCGCGCATCAACGGTGATGCGCCCCCTGCCTCGAGACAAATGGCGGCGGCGTTTTGGATGATTCGAGAGCAGGCCTGACCACAACTACAGAAGCCGCTCTTTTTGAGCATCAGAGTACGAGCTTTCGCTGCACCGTTACAACGGAGCCCACTTCGATTCAAAAGCTTCTTTTGACACTCCCGATTTAAAGCGGGAGAGGAGCGCTTACATGTCCATGAAACTCTACGTCGGCAACCTCGCATTCAGGACCTCCAGCGAGGATTTGCAACAACTGTTTTCTCAGGCGGGAACAGTTGAATCGGCATCCGTTGTTGAAGATCGCGACACCGGCCGTTCACGCGGCTTTGGCTTTGTCGAGATGGCTTCAAAAGAAGAAGGTGAAGCAGCAATTACCCAGTTCAATGGGAAGGAATTAGATGGCCGTAACTTGACCGTGAACGAAGCTCGTCCCCGTGAAGATCGCGGTGGTCGTGGCGGCGGCGGTGGTGGCGGTCGCGGTGGTTATGGTGGTGGCGGAGGTCGTGGCGGCGGCGGTGGCGGTCGCGGTGGTTACGGTGGCGGCGGCGGCGGCAATCGCGGCGGCGGTGGTGGAAACTACGGCGGCGGTGGGGGCGGCAATCGCGAACCACGCTGGTAAGCAAATGAGTTGAAACCCAACAATTGAATAGAGCCAGGGAGATCTGGAGAACAACTTTATAAGTAGTTCCCAGATCTCCTCTCTTGATCAAATACTGTTTTTAAGACAAGGAGATGCACTAATGGAAAAGCCAGTGTTCACGGTTGGCGAGCGTGTCGAAAAGCTCTGTATTACATGTAATGAGGTACGCGGGCACGTTGTGGTTTCAGTCACCAAGCGCGGACAAATTTCACGAGTTAGTTGTCCGAAGTGTGGCGAGCGCAGCGCATTCAAAAGCAGCGCTGCAACGGACGACAGCGTTAAGAAATCAGCGACTAAGGCCGGCGCGCCATACGATCGTTTTCGCACTTATCGAACTGGCCAGGCGATGATGCATCCCACTTTCGGCCTCGGAGAAGTTACCAAGGTGATTGAGCCCGGCAAGATCGATGTTTTATTTGCCGATCGCATTCGCCGCCTGGTCCATTCTCTGCCTCCGCAGGAATAGCCTCCTGGTCTCTCTCATGCGACGGCCCACCTCAATGGGCTGTCGCCGACTCTCACGCCACCACACACCTTCTCATTCTCCACAAGCTTCAGATGTCTTTGTAAAAAGTCTCTGCGTCTCCGCGTTCTCTGCGTCTCTGTGTTGAAAACTGACTGCCGCTTAATTGATCTATGTTTTCAACACAGAGACGCAGAGACAGAGCAGGACATCAATATTTCGCTACTCGCGGATCCACATCTTCGGCCCACGCCGTGATTCCACCTCTGAGATTGATCAGTTTTCCTGTGTAACCGGCGCGCTTTAACGCCTCGATTGCTTTCGCACTTCGTACGCCGCCTTTGCAGTGGACAATCGTCTCCACCTCGGGATCGATCTCATTCATGCGGGCAACCACATGGCCCAACGGAATTAGTTTCGTGCCGGGGATGCGGGCGATCTCAAACTCATGCGGTTCGCGAACATCAACGATCTGTATTTTGTCGCCACGTAAACGACGAGCATTGAGTTCGATCGCCGAGATCTCATCGAGTTTTGTTTCAGCAACCGGCGCTGGACCACCCAGCCCGCAAAACTGTTCATAATCGATCAATTCCTTGATCGTCGCGTTCTCTCCACACACCGGGCAGTTCGGATCTTTTCGCAACTTAAACTCGCGGAATTTCATGGCCCAGGCATCGAACAACAAAAGCCTGTTCACCAGAATATCCTCAGCGCCGAGAATAATCTTGATCGTTTCATTCGCCTGAATTGCTCCGACGATTCCGGGCAACACACCCAGCACACCACCTTCCGCACACGATGGGACCAGTCCCGGTGGCGGCGGCTCTGGATATAAGCAACGATAGCAGGCGCCGCGTTCTGCCCAGAAGACGCTGCTCTGTCCTTCAAAACGAAAGATCGAACCGTATACATTTGGCTTGCCGCTCAACACACACGCGTCGTTGACCAGATAACGAGTGGGAAAGTTGTCAGTGCCATCGACGATGATGTCGTAATTGCGAAAGAGTCCGAGCGCGTTCTGGCTGGTGAGTCGGGTCTCGTGAGTTTCTATTTCGATATGCGGATTGATATCACGCATGCGATCGCGGGCTGACTCAACTTTGCGCCGGCCCAGATCGCGCGAACCGTGAATGATCTGGCGCTGCAAATTCGACTCTTCAACCACGTCGAAATCAACAATGCCAATGCGACCCACGCCAGCCGCGGCGAGATACATTCCCAACGGCGCGCCCAAACCGCCGGTTCCTATCATCAACACACTGGCCGCTTTCAGTTTTCGCTGACCCTGCATGCCAACTTCCGGCATGATCAAGTGACGGCTGTAACGCAGTATCTCCTCGTTCGACAACTCCGGGAGAAGCTGACCAACTTCTTCTTCAATAACAGCGCCACCAGCAATCGATGGAACAATCACTAACGTGTCGCCATCCTTAACCGGCGTGTCTGATCCTGACACGTGACGAATATCTTCATCGTTGAGATAGACGTTGACGAAGTTTCGTAACGAATTCTGATCGTTGAATAAATGTTTGCGTAACGCCGCGTGATTTGATGTCAAAACATCCAGCGCCTCGCCTGCGGTGTTACCTTCAACTACAACTTGTGACTGGCCGCCCGCAAATTGCCGGAGCGCCGCGGGAATGACAATCGTTATCGACATGGAATAGTCCTTTCAAGAATTGCGGAATTGCGAAAATTGGAGTGGCTGCGGAATTGATTGAATTGGAAAATCTGGGTTATGGCGAAATTCCGCATTTTCCGCATTTCCGCAATTAAATTCCCCTTATCTCTTCACTATTAAACTTCGACCTGTCCGGTTCCTGTTCCCACGAGAACAAGTCACCAGCTTTGCTATCAATTACTGAAACAATGATGTACGAATAGGTGGGCCATGCGTGGTCCAGGTCATACTGTGATGGGACCGCCGGCGATTGCGGATGCGAATGATAGAAGCCGACGACGTCCAACTGCTTGCTCGCAGCGTAACGTTCACCACGCATCAACTCTTCGGGTTCAATCAAGAACCTGTTGCGCTTCGCAGTCTCCTCTCGAGCATTCGAAATCGGAAACGTCTCGAGAGTCGTCTTGCTACCATCTGAGTCAAACCGGCCAATTAATAGCCCACAACACTCGTATGGCCAATCCTGCTCACCATGAGCGCGAATCACATTCAAATTGTCTTCACTAATCTGAATCAAACAATAGTCTCCGTCTCATCCAATCTCCCACTCTTAGTGACGACTTCCTTACTCCAGGTATCGTTCTCCACCATCGCAAAGCACCGTCACTATTACCGCGGGTACCGCGGGCTTCAACAACGACTGTGCCAACTTCCGCGCCGCAAATACATTCGCACCCGAACTTGGGCCAACCAGTATTCCTTCTTCACGCGCGAGTCGCTTTTGCGTCAAATGCGCATCTTCAGTCGACACCTCAATCGTTTCATCAACTAACGATTCATCATAAATTCCCGGTCGCGTGGCAGTCGCCATGTGTTTCAGACCTTCCAGCCCGTGTAACGGCGACTCCGGTTGAATTGAAATAGCGCGTAACTGTGGATTCAACTCGCGCAGACGCCTGACCGTTCCGACGAAAGTCCCGGAAGTTCCGGTGCCGTTCATAAAGTGTGTCACCCGGCCCTCGGTCTGTTTCCAGATTTCGTTTGCGGTTGTTTCGTAGTGGGCCAACCAGTTCGCATCGTTGTTGTATTGATCCGGATAGAAATATTTCTCGGGTTCGGCGGCATGAAGCTCTCGGGCGATCCGCTGCGCGCCATCTGTGGAGAGCATTTGATCTGTTTCAATAATTTCTACGCCGTATAGATGCAGGATCTGTTTGCGTTGCAGGCTTGCGTTCTTTGGCAGGCAAACTGTGACCGGGTAACCGCGCGCCGCTCCGATCATCGCGTAAGCAATTCCGGTGTTTCCACTCGTCGCATCGATGATTGTCATTCCCGGACGAAGTTTGCCGCTGCGTTCCCCTTCCAGAATCATCGACAACGCTGGTCGATCTTTTACCGAACCACCCGGGTTCAGATATTCAGCCTTCACCAGGATCTGCACGTTTGCAGGCAAATCAGAATTGATTCGCGGCAGGCCCAACAGCGGAGTATTTCCGATGCTCGCCTCCACGCTGTTGCTGGCAAAACTCACGCGGCAATCTTGAATAGCGCTGGTCACCATGATCGACCTCACAACAAGTGCTGATGTTCATTGAAAAACGAAAACCGGTCGCCCTTTGAATAATGCGACCGGTTTGCCGTTTGAATAAGTGCTGAAGCCTGGGTTACGTCATCCGTTCCTTGCTCCTGCACACGGCCTTCCGGTCGCGCTGCAATAGCAGCACCAGTAGGAGTGATAACAACAGGAGCAAGCCTTAGTTTTCATTGGAGAAGACGGTGTTGGATTAACTACAAACGAACTATAGAGTGAGGCCAAAAGCACTGTCAAGCTGCCCGTTGCGATTCCAAATTTAAACTCCCGACCTAAAAGATGTGTTAATTTTCCTGACATCAAAGAAAGGGGAATTTATATGTCAACGTCTGCCGAGAAGATTGAACCGTGGCCTGCCTTACCGCTGGAGGCGTGGGAACCAACTCGCGCCACGCTTCATATGTGGACCCAAATCGTAGGAAAGATCCGTTTGGCCCAAACTCCGTTAGTGAATCACTGGTGGAATGTTCCCCTCTACGTCTCCGCTCGTGGTCTAACGACTACAGCGATGCCTTACGGTTCCACGTTCTTTGAAATGGAGTTTGACTTCATCGAACATAATCTCAATATCAAGTGCAGTGACGGTGAAACCCGCACAGTGAAGTTGACGCCTAAATCGGTCGCGCAGTTTTATAAAGAAACAATGGCAACGCTCGATGAACTCGGTCTGGGCGTAAAAATTTGGACGATGCCGGTAGAGATTCCCGATCCGATTCCTTTTGATCAGGACCAGCAACACGAGTCTTATGATCCAATTCAGGCAAATCGGTTCTGGCAGGTTTTGCGTAACGCCGATCGCGTGCTGCAGGAGTTTCGTTCACGATTTATTGGCAAGTGTAGTCCGGTGCATTTCTTCTGGGGCAGTTTTGATTTGGCAGTGACGCGTTTTTCAGGTCGCCTGGCCCCACCCAAACCGGACGCCGATCCGATCACCAAAGAAGCTTATTCACACGAAGTGATCAGTCATGGCTGGTGGCCCGGACACGGACCACTTGGCCGTCCCGCCTTTTATTCCTACACCGCGCCTGCCCCTGACGGTTTGGCTGATGCGAAGATTCGTCCTGAAAAAGCGTTTTACAGTAAAGACCTGGGCGAGTTTCTGTTTTTACAAGAGGATGTCAGAAACGCAGACAATCCAGACGCGGCGTTGATGGAATTTTTGGAGAGTACTTACGAAGCAGGCGCCGACCTGGCGAAGTGGCCCAGACCCGAGTTGGAGAGAGCGTAGAATTTATCTCGGCAGGTTCCTCAGCGTCTCTGCGTTGAAATAGTCGTCCTATAAGCCAGGATTAGTTTCAACACAGAGACGCAGAGGACGCGGAGACGCAGAGAAAAACAATCGGTGGATATAAGTATTTACGGGGTAGGCTTCAGTTTCCAAAACCCGCTGAAACGTCTGCCACTCGCGGTCTGTAACAAACTCATCAGGCCCATGTAGCCAAAACCAAAGAAGAACAACGTAAGAAACGGGATCGTTCCCCACATACGCAGATTCACCGAATAGAGAATCGCCAACAGAAAATAGACCGCGAAACCCAACTCGAGCAGCGGTAAAAGTCCACGCTTACGTTTGTACTTTTTGCGTTTCCAGGTCGCGTCGGTCGTATCTTCAACCCGATATTTTGGCGTGCGTACGAACTCAGTTTTCACACCTAACAAAGCCTCAAACACGGCGCGCGCATTTGAAAACGCCAGACCGATGCCAAGCGCCATTACAAGCGGCAGGTGCAACATTCTTGGCGTTCGTCGATCGTCGAGATACAAAATTGCCGTTCCATAAAACATCACGACAGAGATCGTGGAGAAAAATAACAGCGGCAGGTCCAACACCATCAGGTGATAGAACGGTTGGTTATAACGGACCAGCAACAACGGAAACTGTAGAAAACTCGCCACGATCATTAGCGGATAACTGATGTTCCCAGTGAGCCGGAAAAACATTTCCAACTTCACCCGCAACGGCAGCGGAGCCAGCCAGATTCGTGGATAAAGTTTCAACCCAACCTGCATCACGCCTTTGGCCCAACGTCGTTGCTGCGCTTTAAAGGCATTGATTTCAACCGGAATTTCCGCCGGCGATTCTTCGTCGAGCAGATAAACGAATTTCCAGCCCATTAACTGAGCACGGAAACTGAGATCGGTGTCTTCAGTCAATGTGTCGTGTTGCCAGCCACCGCTCGACTCAATCGCCTGCCGCCGCCAGATTCCCGCCGTGCCATTGAAGTTAAAGAAACCGCCGGTACGATTACGAGTTGTTTGTTCGACGACGAAATGACCGTCGAGCATGATGGTCTGTAAACGAGTTAACAGGTTGTAGTTGCCGTTGATGTGTGCCCAACGCATTTGCGCGCAACCGACCAGGGGATCGGTAAAGAAGTCTACCAGCTTACGCAGGCAATCCGGTTTGGGAACAAAGTCCGCATCAAAGATCGCCAGGAGATCACCCTTGGCAAACTTGTTGCCATTTTCTAAAGCGCCTGCTTTGAATCCGGTGCGATCGTCACGATGAATGTAGTGGATATCAAAACCTTGTTCCTTGTACTTCGCGACGACGGCTTCCGCGACCTTCACAGTTTCATCTGTGGAATCGTCGAGAACTTGTATCTCCAACTTCTCGCTGGGGTAGTCGATGGCTGTTACCGCTTTCAATAAACGATCAACTACATAGAGTTCATTGAACAACGGCAGTTGAACAGTGATGCGCGGCAGATCCTCTTCGGCAAATTTGCCCGCGGGCTGCGGCACAAACTTTCGATAACGCCAGAAATCTACAACCTGCTTGATGCGATAGGCGCCGTAAACAGCCAACACGAAGAGAATGGAAAAATAGGCAAGCAGGATGATCCAATCGAAGGTATCAAGCCGGTAGAGTGGGCTGATATTCCCCCAGGTTTTATTAACGAGGTCCTGAAAATACTTGGCGAAAAGATCGTCTGGCTTGAGACCAATTGGCGAGGGCCAGGGGGTCGGAATCGCAGTTGGCTGGCTCTGAAACATCATAAAAATAAACCGGAGATTCTACCCTATGGCTGATGAATAGGAAAATGTCGACAAGCTAAAAGAGGTTTTTGCAAAACTCAACCAGGCTGCGGCTTGGCCGTCTGTTGTGAGGAATGGCTATGCCTTTCCGTTTTCACGGCCCGTTGGTTCCGGGCTGTGCCGTCGGTTAGGCTCGTCATTAACAAATGGCTGGTGAAAAAGAGAGTAGAAGGGCGTAGCCCAAGTTGTAGTGCACGCTTTAACGGAAAGGCGTAGCCATTCCTCACAACAGACGGCCAAGCCGCAGCCTGTAGTTTTTGCAAGAGACTCTTTAGCAAATATCGCACATTAGATCCGTCGTTCGGGGGCGCTGTAATCACTGGGCGCGGCTGCGATGGCTTCGGCCGAAGTGAGCGTAAATGCCGACAGGTGCGATTTTTGTGGAGTTTTCTGCACTCTCAAACTCATTTCAACTAACCCTGGCATTACATAAAAAACCGTAACTCCGCCCAACAAAACTCCGGTAAACAACCGTGACGAGTGCGTGTTTTCCCAGATGCCAAAGAACGTCAAACTAAAGTCCACCGCCATCGGAGCCGCCGCCAGAAATAACCACTTCGGAACGGGCAGCTCAGTTGAACGTAGTGGCCGGATTAACGGATACAGTAACAACAGTAATGCGAACCCACCGTATAACCCCGAGCACCGCGCACAAACTGCAAACTTGTGTCCGGCAATAAAAAACGAACGCTCTGGTAGTTGATGACAAAAGGCGCCGAATGGCCCGTAAATGCCACGCGCCAAACCGGGATGATTGGTTGCTGCAGCCAGCGGCGCGCCGACAATCATGCCGACGATCAGCAACGCGACAGCCAGACTGATCAGCCAGACAGCAAGCGGTCGCCGAGTCGTGGTCGTTTGCGGAATGTACTCGGCGATTGAATAGGGCATGTCGATATGTGGATGTCCGATATCCTTTAGAACCGTTGCAAGAGTTCAACGACGCTGCGGCTTGGCCGTCTGTTGTGAGGAATGGCTATGCCTTTCCGTTAAAGCGCGGACCACAACCCCGGGCTACGCCCTGCGACCGTATATTGGTTCTGTCTTAATGACGCGCCTAAAGAGGGCATAGCCCAGAAACCAAAAGCCTAGCAACGGAAAGGCGAAGCCATTCCTCACAACAGACGGCCAAGCCGCAACTTGTTCAGTAACCTTCGTACTCTGTGGTGATCGGCCGACAAGTTGAAGCATACGGACATTTCAGAATCTTATAACCGTGTCCGGGCCACCTTCGATATGCAGCGTGTCGACGAAACGAATATGTCGCGACTCAGTCGTCATTACCACCGAGTGAGTTCGCTTCCCTGCTCCAAAGAAACGCACTCCTTTTAATAACGCGCCATCAGTTACACCGGTCGCCGCAAAAATAATCTTCTTGCCGGGCGCCAGGTCGTCGGTGTCATAAATCTTGTTTGGATCTCTAATCCCCATCGACTCCAAACGAGCCAAAACTTCATCGCGTGACGGGACCTTGTCTTTATCAATGCCGAGTTTGTCTGCGTCGAATACCAACCGCGCTCTAATTTCTCCATTCAAACATTTCATCGCCGCCGCAGTGATAACGCCTTCCGGCGCGCCACCGATACCCATCAGCGCGTGAATGTTTGTGCCGGCGACTGCCGAGGAAATTCCTGCCGACAAATCACCATCGGATATCAAACGAATTCGGGCGCCTGCTTCGCGCACGTCGCTGATCAGTTTTTTATGTCGGGCCCGATCGAGGACCATCACGGTCAGGTCTTCAATGTCTCGACCCAAACGTCGCGCAATGTTTTTGAGATTGTCTTTGACGGGCGCATCGATATCGACAACCCCCCGACACGATGGACCAACCACGATCTTGTCCATGTAAATATCAGGAGCATTCAGCAAGCCGCCACGTTCCGCCGCCGCCAACACGGCAATTGCGTTGTTGGCGCCTAACGCACAGAGGTTCGTTCCTTCAAGGGGATCAACCGCAATGTCAACTTCAGGACATGCGCCTGCAGTTTCGGCGCCCACTCCAAATCCGCCGCCGACTTCTTCACCGATATAAAGCATTGGAGCTTCGTCGCGTTCACCTTCACCAATCACGATCCGACCACGCATCGGCACTGTATCCATCACTTCGCGCATCGCCTCGACGGCAACATGATCGGAAAATTTACGATCACCCTGTCCCATCGTGCGGGCTGCGGCAATGGCTGCAGCTTCACATACGCGTAAAAAATCCAGAGATAGCTCGCGCTCTGTCCTCACCTCGTGGCCCATACGGTTCAGCTCCTGTTCGGGAAGTTTCAACTGCTCAGCGGGAATGTGACCCCTTGCTTGCGATGAAGAAATGCGACCTCATACTAACAGAGCAACCTGCAAAATTGTAGCTTCCGTTAAAGGCTAGTTGGGTAAGACTTTTGAAGCCAACTCGAACAAAGCGGGACATTAAAGTGGGACATTTCAGATTGCAGATTTCAGATTTAAGATTGGCCTCCTAATCGACAGCTAATAACTAAGCGATCCCGCACTGCAACATCAAATCTGCAATCTGAAATCTGCAATCTGCAATCGGTTTAACTAATTTGTTCCCCTACAGCGCTCTCCCACGTTAGAATGAAAACGTGTTGAATTGAAGCTTCGTGCTCCTTGACGAAGCGTGACCTCGAACCTGGAGATCCCCCTAGATGGCCACGCTATTGGTTGTCGATGATGACAACAACATCCGCGAAACGCTGTGCGAACTATTCGCAGAGTCGCATGAGTGTCACAGTGCCGATCGCGCTGAACAAGCACTCGCCTTCCTCGAGTTTGAGAACTACGATCTAATCGTTACTGACCTGTCGATGCCCGGAATCGACGGCCAACAACTCCTCAAACGCGTCCAACAAACCCATCCAAATACGCCCGTAATCGTAATGTCGGGTGAGGTTAGCGAAGAAGAAGGACAGTCGTCCGTAGCCCTCGGCGCTTTCGCCTACATAACGAAGCCATTCCGTCTCGAAGATGTTGAAGCCACTGTCAACCGCGCGCTGGCGAGCAAAGCTTCTTCAATCACCGCCAGATAACTCTCTTCTCAGGAGGGCGGCCCGCTTTTGGCCGCTCCTGCCTCTGCCTACTGACCTTCACTTCCGCTGCAGATTTCGATACTCAGTCGGCGACATCCCATATAGCTGGCGAAAATCACGGATGAAGTGCGTGTGTGATGTGAGTCCTACTTTAATAAGAATCGCTTTGATTGAGTTGTAAGTTGTAGTTAAAAGCAGCGCTGCTTTTTTCAAACGAACGAGTTTCAGATACTGGGCCGGAGTCATTCCGGTTTCTTGTTTGAAGAGATGACGAAAGCGCGACTCGGACAGCCGAATCGACGCAGCGAGAGCGCTCGGCGTGCACGACGCCGGATCACTTTCCATCTTATTAATGACACGTTCTATTCTGCGATCCATCGTGAGGACCCGGAAGTGGATATAAATTGTTTTCCAGGGACGGCGCTGAGATTACTCGCTGAAGAATTGTTTGTCTACAACACAAAAGGTGAAACTTAAGCCGGTGGAGTAGTTAACCACTAAGACTCAAAGACACAATAAAAGGAGAGTGACGAATGCCACTCTCCTATGCTCTCGAAAAACAAATTGTTACTTGCGTGCTTCGAAGATTCGGTTGAATGGAGTCTCGGTTGCACGGCGAAACTCGTTCAACCCACCTGCCAACACCGTATCGCGAATTGCTGCTTCCGTCGCCACAGCTCCCAGCGCTGGACCATCCTGGGCCATTGAATTGGAAGTGCAGCAGAGGGTTGACGCGCCGGCAAACGTTCGGCCGATCGGGTTGAAGTTTTGTTCAACTGTGTCGCCGGCCATCGGTTCAACAATCATTACTGTTCCATCTGGACCAAGCACTTCGGCTGCTCTCTGGATTGCGCCGACCGGATCGCCCATGTCATGCAGGCAGTCGAAAAATGCGACCAGGTCATATTGATGATCGGGAATTGTCTGGGCGGTCGTGAGTTCAAACGTAACGCGGTCACTGACACCTGCTTCTTCAGCCGCTTTTTTCGCCAACTCGAGTGAGCCTTCATGATTGTCGAAACCCCAGAATCTGGATTCGGGATAAGTCTGGGCCATGATGATCGTGGACGTGCCTAGTCCACACCCAACATCCGCGACCTTGCCGCCGGCTTTTAGTTTTTCTTCAACGCCGGTCAACGAAGGAATCCACGAAGCCGTTAGATAAGCGAGGTAACCGGGCCGGAAAAACCTCGCAGTGCCGATAAACAGATCGGGATGGTGTTCGCCCCAGAGCATGCCTCCACCATTCTTAAAGTGGTCCTCGATTCGTTCGACTGCCTGGCCCATCGCTTTTACTACGTAGAAACCGCCACCAACAAAAAACGGACTCTGTTCGTCAGTTAAAGCAACAGCCTGTTCCGGAGCCAAACTATAACGAGCGGTATCTGGATCATAGTCGACATAACCACCGGCTGCCTGATTTAGCAGCCACTCACGAATATAGCGTTCGTTTGTATTTGTCTTTTCGGCCAGTTCGGCAGGCGTGACTGGTCCACCATCGGCGAGTGCTTTATACAAGCCAAGTTTCTGGCCCAGGTAAGCGAGTGAGGAACTCAGCGATGCGCCGAAGTCGCCGACAACTTTGCCGAGAAATTGATGCATTTTGTCTTCATTGATCTCTCTGGACTGAAGGGGTGCAGACATAGAAAACCTCCAAGCGGAAAATTTGGCGGGGGAGGGTTGTTTCTACGCTGATGAGTGGATCAAGTCAAGAGGAGGAAGGGGGGAGCAGAAGGTAGATGGTCCGGGTTCGGTTGGGCCGCTGTTGTAAGGACTCGCTTTCCGTCGGCAGCGACTTAGATTTTGGGCTGCGCTCCGTGTACTAGATCATGTCGCTGGTCCTATGGCTCTGCCACCTGTTGTGAGGCATGGCTCTGCCTTGCCGCAAGACTCACCCTCCGAATTCATGGCTACGCCATCCTTACCTTACCCCCATAATTTTTTCCTCGATAGCCATTTTCGACAACATTTAGCCACTTTCGACTATAGCTTTTTATTGACTAACCACCTCTCCTGAAATATGTTCACGGCGTCGCCTCACCATCGACTTAATTGCCCAAGCCGAACACCACTAACTGATACGAACCTGTTGCCACCGCACATATTTGGGAGACTAAAACGATGTATCAATCCTCATCATTACCTCATCATGGCTTAAGCGCAGCGCTTCTGCTGCTTGGGTTCATTTGGTCCACGGCCTATGCACAAACAACCGTCGCCATCGTCGGTGACGAACCAGTCACGCAACAACAAGTTGACGACAGTATCGGCAACCAAATCTACGCTCTCGAGCGCCAACTATTTGCTCTCAGAAATACCGCCCTCGACAATCTCATTTCCCGAAAGCTTCTCGAACGAGAGGCCGCTCGCCAGAAACTCAGTATTGAAGATCTGAAAAATCGCTGGATGGGTGGTGAGATAAAAGTTGAAGCTGCTCAGATTGAAGACCTCTTTCAGAAAAACCAGGCAGCTTTTGGATTGATGAACCCCGACGAAGTTAGAGAAAAACTTCGTCTCGATCTCGAAGCCCAGGTTCGACTCAAACGATTCCGCGAGGCGTTGAGCGCGCTTCGCCAAAAGACACTCGTCAATGTGCTGCTGGCAGAGCCGCGTGTTGGCCCGTTGCATCCGAGCTACGCCTTTGCTGCAAAAGGTCGAACTAACGCAACGGTCGTCATCACTGAATTCTCAGATTTTCAGTGCCCATACTGTCGTGCCGTTCAAGCGACGTTGAATCAAGTGCTCAAAGAACATCCTGATGACGTTCGCCTGGAATTCAAGCATCTACCACTTGAGGATCATCCGTTTGCCTTCGCTGCTGCGCGGTCAGCATTCTGTGCCGGCAAACAAGGTGCTTTTTGGAAATTTCACGACGCGCTATTCGACTCGACTGCGTTGTCTCAACAACGGATTGAAACTATCCCTCGCGAGTTAGGCCTGGACGTCCAGGATTTTCAAGCCTGTATGTCATCGCCAGATTCACAGACTGCGATCAATGCCGACTTGCAGGAAGCCCGCCGGCTCGGGCTGGAAGGCACACCAAGTTTCATCATTAACGGTAGACCATTGCTGGGTAGCGCTACAGTTGAAGCATTCAATGATGCCATTGCGCGGGAACTTAATCCCTCACCACTTCGAATCTCAACCTCTCAGAATGAAGGAACAAGACCATGAAAAAGATATTGCTTCTACTTACATCAGCCTCACTACTTTGCTTCACAATAGTACTCAACACCGCCGCCCAGGTGAGTGCTGGTGCTCGATTGACCGGCGCCACCATTTCCGAGTCTAAAGCCACGGTGACGACGCCGGAGGAAACACTCATCCGCGATACTTATAAAAAGCTTGGCCGACTCAATAGGGCCGCGCGCCTGCGTTATGGCCGAACAGATTTGGATCAACGTGAGTCCGGCGAATTACGGTTTGCCTTAAGTGAATTTCGCGTTGGTCCAATTCGCGAAATTGAGTCAACCAAAGTGGGCGACTTAATGTCTGCTCCGACCGGTGAAGTCATATCACTCACACGCGCAATAAGCGTTGAAAATGGTCAGAACGAAACTGTTTCTTACAAAGCCGAGTGGGTGGCCGGTCAATACGCATCAATGTATGAACCGGAGTGGACCGTGGCCAATGTTATGAATTTCGAGGCCGATAAGAATTACGACATCGGTGCGTATGCCTCCTATCTGGTCACAGTCACTCTCGATGGCAAATCACGGACGTATCGCGCACTGGCTTTGTTTCATAATCCCTTTCGTTATCAAGGCAGACTGCAAGCGACATTCTGGGACGCGGTAGTCGGCCTGGGCGGTGGTTTGACGGATGTGTGGAAGGAAGACAAGCCAATAACAGAAACGACTCTGCCATTGCCTTCACTCTCAACGGTTAAGGATGTATTTCAACTCCCGACTTTTGGTGAAATGGCGCCGATCGGAAGATTACAGACTCAAGCTGGTCCAATTGTGAGGAATACCAAAGAGGACAGGAAAGAACATATCAGCGGAGCACATGGAGAAACGGTGGGAATGCAGGGCATTTGCTTCGAAGAACCTAACGATCAACAACGGTGCGCCGTGCAAATCACCGATTCATTCACTTATGAAAATGGCAGGCTCTCAAATCTGGTTTACTTTCACTCAAACAAAGTGGCAGAAAAAAGTGAAACCTCCACCGGCAGACGGGGTATACCTATCAGATGCTATTCAGCCCGCGGAGTAGCGACCGCGAATTGTCTATTCACCGGCTGCAACATGAATGTGAGTCTGGTTGGTTCCTACAGCTCGGTCCAGATGACTGGCGGAGACGTGTGGAATGGCGAATTGTCTCTCACCCACAACTGCAATCTTGGCGGCGCTTCGAGTGGCGGCTCTTGTACTACACCTGGATGGGATGAAAGCTGTCCGCCGGGAACCCGGCCAAATGGTTTTGGACTGTGTTGCTCAGCCGGAAGCACCTGCAACTCAGCACTCGCGACCCGCTGCTTCCGATTTGGTGGCGATTACGACTATGACAGTTGTACCTGCTTCGGTTGCGATACCTGCGGCGGATCTCCGATCCTGATCGATATCGCTGGAGATGGGATCATAATGACGGGAGCTTCCGACGGCGTCAACTTCGATCTAAATGGGAATGGAACGCGCGATCGGTTGGGCTGGACCTTACCCGACAGTGATGACGCATGGTTGGCGCTCGATCGAAATGGAAACGGGAACATCGATAACGGCGCAGAACTCTTCGGAGACTTTACTGCCCAACCTCCGGCTTCAAACAAGAATGGGTTTCTGGCCCTCGCCGAGTTCGATAAACCACAGAATGGCGGTAACGGTGATGGCGTGATCAATCGCCAGGATCGCGTCTTCAACGATCTACGCTTGTGGCAGGACAAGAACCATAATGGAAGCGTTGATGCAGGCGAGCTACAGACTTTGCCATCATTGAATGTGAAAGCGTTTGAACTGGATTTCAAGGAATCCAATCGCGTCGATCAGTACGGAAACCAGTTTAGATACAAGGCAAAGGTTAAGGACACGCACGAAGGAAACGTAGGGCGATGGGCTTGGGACGTGTTTCTCGCCCACTAAAGAAAGTAATTGCTACAGACGACAAGGCCCAGGCGGTCGCGGGCGCCTGGGACCTTGCTCGATCGAACCCATAACTATTCAAGACTGAGTGAAACGATGAAGCTGCCTCTAGAGACTCGTGCAAAAATCCCACCTGACGGTAGTCAGTGGATTTGCTCAAGTCCCGCCTACAAACGCCGCACATTTTGCCTGGTAATTATTGCTTAGACCATCATTTTAGGCTGGACTTTAACAATCCACAGACTACCATCTGGTGGGATTTCAGAAATGTTCGGGACGCGGGTTTGTAGGTGGGATTTGAACGTATCCCCGCACTGCCCGTGCGGGGGATTTTGCATTGGCGCCTTGGTCGTGGCGAAAAGTCTCAGACTCGACTTTGACTGAGTGCGACAAGAACAACCAAGTCTCCGTCTCTCCCCATCCCCCTCTCTCCCTCTCTGTCTACTCGGCTACTTCTTCCACACTGGCAGGCTCTTACGCGCGGGCTTCTCTTTCTTCAAGCCCAAAGCCCAATCAGCCTGCATGAGAGTATGAATGTCACGCGTTCCCTCGTAAATGATCGCAGCCTTGCAGTTTCGCAAATAACGCTCAACTGGATAATCGTTTGAATAGCCGTTTGCTCCATGCACTTCTATCGCCATTGATGCAGCTTTTTCACTACGAGTCGTCGCTTGCCATTTAGCCAGGCTCGTGGCTTTCGCATTTGGCTTTCCTTCATTCTTCAAATAACCAGCCTGCAACCAGAGCAAGTGACTCATTTGATAGTCGGCTTCCATCTCAGCAATCTTCTGCTTCACCAACTGGTGATTTCCAATCTTCGTACCGAAAGTCTCGCGGGTATTTGCATACGAAACCGAAGCATCTCTTGACGCACGAATAATTCCGGTAGCACCCGAAGCAACCGTGTATCGTCCTTGTTCGAGGGCAAACATTGCGATCTTGAAGCCTTCACCTTCTTCACCCACCATGTTTGCCTGCGGCACGCGCACATCCTCCAACGAAAAGTAACCCGTGTTGCCGGCCCGTATTCCCAACTTTCCATGAATAGTTCCCGAGGAAAAACCTTTCATGGTCCGTTCCACAATAAAGCACGACATACCACTGTGATCACGGTTCCGTCGTTTCTCTTCATCGGTCCAACAAAAGAACAGAAAGTTGTCAGCGAGATCGGCCAAACTGATCCACATCTTTTCGCCGTTCAATACCCATTCATCACCATCTTTGCGCGCCGTCGATCGTGCGCCAACCACGTCGGAACCAGCGCCCGGCTCAGTTAAACCATACGTCGCCAGCTTTTCCCCCTTAGCTTGCGGCACGAGATATTTCTGCTTCTGTTCTTCGGTACCCCAGGTGTAAAGAGTCAACGAATTTAGACCGGTATGGACCGACATCACCACGCGCATAAAAGTGTCGACCGCTTCAAGCTCTTCACAAACCAGACCAAGTGAAATGTAATCGAAGCCTGCGCCGCCATACTCTTCCGGAATACAGACACCCAACAGGTTCAGTGCCGCCATTTTGTCGAGCACTGAACGCTCAACATGTTGTTTCTCATCCCATTCTTTGATGAACGGCGCAACCTCTTTCTGCGCAAACTCTCGCACGGTTTGCACGAGCGCCTTGTGATCGTCCGTCAGTTCAAAATCAATCATCGCTCTCACTCTTTCCAATTAGGTTGTAAAAATGACCGGACATCTTAACCACGAAGACACTAAGACACAAAGGCACTAGAGGAAGTAAAGAATGCAGCCCTCTTCTAAATCGTTTTGCATCTTCGTGCCTTCGTGTCTTTGTGCCTTCGTGGTTAAGCCTTTTCCACTAAAGCGTCCTCACCGTGTTTTGCTATACTCGCGTCATGCCAAAAAAGACGCGTGACGGCAACTCAACCATGATTGGTTTGGTACAGATGAGTTGCGAACAGAAACCGGAAACTAATCTCAAGAAGGCGATCGCAGGTATCAACGAGGCAGCGAAACGCGGGGCCCGGATCGTTTGTCTGCAGGAGCTTTTCCGTTCTCAATATTTTTGTCAAACGGAAGACATCGAGCTTTTTAAACTCGCCGAAACAATTCCCGGTCCTTCCACCGAAGCATTAAGCAAGGTAGCGCGCCAAAAGAAGGTAGTAATAATCGCTTCGCTCTTTGAAAAACGGGCGGCCGGTGTCTATCACAACACCGCAGTCATTATTGATGCTTCCGGAAAAATCGCGGGCAAGTATCGAAAGATGCATATTCCCGACGATCCGCTCTACTACGAAAAGTTTTACTTCACGCCAGGAGACCTGGGATTTCAAACGCATCAGACCGAACACGGCAAAATTGGCACGCTTGTTTGTTGGGACCAATGGTTTCCCGAAGCGGCGAGATTGACTGCCTTAGGTGGCGCCGAATTTCTCTTCTATCCCACGGCTATTGGCTGGCTTCCTGATGAACAGGAAGAAATGAATCTGGCCCAACATTCTGCCTGGGAAACTATTCAGCGCTCCCACGCAATCGCTAATGGTATCTATGTCGTGGTGGTGAACCGGGTCGGTCATGAAGGCAAACTAACTTTTTGGGGCCAGTCATTTGTCGCCGATCCGTTCGGCCGCATTATTGCCAAAGCTTCGGCGGACAAAGAGGAAGTGTTAGTCGTCGAGTGCGATCTAAACAAGATCGATGAAACGCGACAGAACTGGCCGTTCCTGCGAGATCGACGAATTGACGCTTACGATGGTCTCCGTTTTCGCTATGGTGAATAAACATGAACTACGGCTTGCTCGACTTCGTCGGCAATATCGGGGTAGCGCTCATGATGATTGCCTACCTCTTACTACAACTAGACAAAATGAAGAATGGCCTGCTCTATTCCGTCGTCAATGCAGTAGGCTCTAGCCTTGTAATCCTTTCGTTGCTCTCCAACTTCAACTTGTCAGCATTCGTGATGGAAGCATTCTGGGTGCTGATTAGTCTGGTCGGGATCGTCAGACACTTTTTAATTCGTCCTACTGAAGCCCAATCTGTTCAATGACAACCAGCGTCAAAACACCTCGCGAACTCGGCTTCTATATGCCGGCAGAATGGACCACGCACAACGCCACCTGGCTCACCTGGCCTAAAGACCCGGTAACCTGGCCGGACCGCGTACCTCAGGTCCAACAAATCTTTGTCGATATGATCGCGGCACTCACACCGCATGAAAAAGTAAATCTATTGGTGGACGATCAGGAAACTGAGGAAATCGTCAGGCAACGCTGTCAATTCGATAGCGTAGCGAACCTGATCCTTCATCAGATTGAAACTGTTGATTCATGGATTAGAGATTATGGTCCAAATTTCCTGATCAACAATCAGGACCAGCTCGCCTTCAACAACTGGCGGTTTAATGCCTGGGGAGACAAATACGAAGATCTCAAACGCGACGATCAGATCCCGACGATACTGGCGCCAAAATTAAACGTCGACTACTTCGAACCCGGAATCGTGATGGAGGGCGGTTCGATTGAAGTTAATGGCGCAGGCTGCGTCCTCACCACGGAACAATGTCTTCTCAACAAGAACCGCAACCCCCAGCTAAGTCAGAATGAGATCGAAGAATTTTTGAAAAACTACCTTGGGGTCGAAAAGGTACTCTGGCTAGGTGAAGGTATTGTCGGCGACGATACCGATGGACACATTGATGATATCGCCCGTTTTGTTGCTGATGACGTTATCGTCTGTGCCGTAGAAGAGGACCCATCAGACGCTAATTACGAATTGCTTCAGGACAACCTGAAGCGACTCAAATCGATGACTGGCGCCAACGGCAGCGAGTTTGAAATCGTTACTTTACCCATGCCCGGAATCATCGGTGGGGCGAGTACTGACACGCGCAATCTCGATCGTTTACCAGCCAGTTACGCAAACTTCTACATCGCAAATAACGTCGTACTCGCGCCTGTTTTTGGTCATGCGAATGATCGTCGCGCAGTCGAAACTCTGCAGCGTCTATTCCCGACGCGTCGGGTAATCCCCATCAACTGCGAACCGCTTGTTTGGGGCATGGGAACGATTCACTGCGTAACTCAGCAACAACCACAACCGTAGCTCAGTTTTGTGCAAGCAATTTCCTGGCTGCGGACCTGGCATCATCCAAAGTCTGCACAACGCCATCGAGTTGCATTTCGTAGACTGCCCTGGTTATCTCACCCATTGTTGGACCAGGCGAAACGCCCAATTCGATCAGGTGCCGGCCCATCAAAAGCGGGGCAGGCGGCGCAAGTGAAACTTCTAGTTCTCGTGCTTTTTGGATAAACCACTCCTGAGCTTTTGCGTCATACCACTTCTCACGCGGGATCCACTCCGCGTTGCGGCCCAGTGAATCTGCCTTCGCAACGCGATATAACAATTCCGGCTCACAGCGACGCGCTAATCGACGAAAAGCGCCGTCACCGATCTCATCCCGCTTCTTGTAGAACTCGCCCGGCCTAAGATGGTCCTTTACTATTGCAATCACGCGTTTCCGCACATCGTAACCCTCGATCGAATGCACGTTGAGCCGATCCAGAAAGAGAGTCGTTGGTCCAACCCCAGCTTCCTCGTGTCCACGCGAGCGCCAGTGACCTTCTAAAAATTCGGTAGTTGGAGGCTTGCCAAAATCATGGGCCAGGGCCGCCAGCATCACCGTTACTTTCTGCGGATACTCCAAATCATCAACAATCTGCCGGGCCTGATCGATAACGAGTTGTGTGTGAATAAACACGTCACCTTCAGGATGCCAAACTGGATCCTGAGGCACGTCGATCAGACCCTGAATTTCCGGGAAGAGTTTTTCGAGCACACCAAGTTTACGCAACCACTCGAGGCCGATCGATGGTTTCTCCGATTTCATCAGGAGCTTTTCCATTTCGCCCCAAATTCTTTCAGCGGGTAGGTCTGAAAGATCGATCATCCGGCAGAGTTCGATCGTGTCCGGGGCGATGTCAAAGTTAAAGCGCGCAGCAAACTGTGCAGCACGCAATACCCGCAGACTATCTTCAGCAAATGTATCGAGGGAAACGGCCCGAAGTATTTGCGCTTCGATATCTGACTGACCTGCAAATGGATCGATCAATTCCTCGGTGAGTGGATCCTGCAAAATTGCATTGACCGTAAAATCGCGACGACGAGTGGCCTCTTCAATGCTCATCGCCGGGTCACCTTCAATCACAAAGCCACGATGACCGCGCCCGCTCTTTCGCTCGCGTCGCGGAATCGAGACATCAAGATCATTTCCTAACTTGTAAACCGTAAACGCTTCACCAACAGCGTCAACACGACCAAATCGGTCCAAAAGTTCACGCAGCTTCTTAGACTCGACGTGATAGACCTCAACATCCCAGTCTTTGATTGGAAGCCCCATCAACTCATCACGCACACAACCGCCTACCAGTAGCGCACGACCTCCAACGTCGCGCACAGCTCGGGCCAGATCCAACACCTTTTCCGGAAACACCGACATAACGTATTCAATTTCTAATGACGAACGTGGAAAGTCAATACGCCAGAAAGCAGTGGCAGGAGAAGAAGGCAGGCGCAGTAGGCAGAAGGCAAAGTTTCGCTGGAAATTCGGGAACCGGTTAATCTGAGAATCGGCTTCGCCACCTGTTGTGAGGCATGGCTCCGCCTTGCCGTACTCAGGCTCAAAAATATAGGGCTGCGCCCTCATTCTCTTTCTTCTTTAGATTTTGAAAGCGTACGGCAAGGTGGAGCCATGCCTCACAACAGGCGGCAAAGCCGATTCGGAGATCCAGTCCGAGATTCCGGACCATTTAAATCCGCTGCTTACTCTTCGGGAGATTCAACTACGATTTGGACGCCGCGAGTGGAGGGCAGGCAACTGATGATCTGCGCGCGATCGATTTTGGTCATATCACTGCCGGCTGCGTGCCACAACTTCACCCAGAAAGTGCGTGTCTCTCCGTGGACCGCGAAAGTTGAGCCGTCGAGCATCACTGGGACTGGCTCGGCAACAGTCCCGGCGCGCAAAGTTTCGAGTAGCTCGGGAACGAAAGGCTTGAACTTATCGAATTGGACCAGGACAGACTTGTCATCAATCTCCGCTGGCGGTAGTTCGACGGGTTCAGTCGACTCCAATAGCAGTCGCGTCTCGGTCTGTTCGTTCCTCTTCTTGACTATCGGCATTCTATTTCAATCTCTTCTGCAGGTGTTCGGCAAGGTCAGATACTTTGACGCGTTCTTGTTCCCACGTATCACGATCGCGAACTGTCACCGCTTCGTCTTCGAGCGATTGATGATCGACGGTCACACAAAATGGTGTCCCAATCTCATCCTGCCGCGCGTAAAGTTTTCCGATTCCGCCGGTGTCATCGTAAACCGCACGCAGGACTGGTTGTAGCGATCGCTTCACAGCTTTGGCCATGCCAACGATCTCAGGTTTGTTTTTAGCAAGCGGCAAAATTGCAGCTTTGATCGGCGCGAGTTGTGGACTCAATTTGAGAATGACTCGCATTTCGCCCTTGTCGTTTGTCCTCTCCGAATACGCATCCATCAAAACGGCCAACACAGTGCGATTAACACCGGCCGCAGGTTCAATGACGTGCGGGTAAAACCGTTGCTTTGTTGGCTCATCGAAGTAAGACAAGTCCTCGGTTGAATCGGGATTGATTCGCTGACCTTCTTCATCAGCCGGCTTGTTTGAATGAGACCGCAAATCGAAGTCGGTGCGATAAGCAATTCCCATCAACTCTTCCCACTGTCGTTCCTCTTCCGCCCGCTCGGGAAAATAGCGATACATGATGTCCACGGTTCGTTTGGAATAGTGGGCCAGTTCTTCCCCCGGGACTTCATGGAGTTTTAGATTAGCCGCATAGACTCCCAACGAAGTAAACCACTGCATATATTGCTCAACCCATTCGTCGACGAGCGCGAAATGTTCTGCATCCGGCTTAACAAAATACTCCATCTCCATCTGCTCGAACTCACGCGTGCGGAGAATAAAATTGCCGGGCGTAATTTCATTGCGAAATGACTTCCCTACTTGCGCAACTCCAAACGGCAACTTGCGACGCATGGTCGTTTGCACGTTCAGAAAGTTGATAAAAATTCCCTGCGCAGTCTCGGGGCGTAAATAAGCCAACGCGGTTGGATCATCGTCCGCAGATGCAGCGCCCAGAGTCGTGCGGAGCATCATGTTGAAGGGACGCGGTTCAGTTAGATCGGTAGATCCACAGTTCGGACACTTCACTAACTTCCGTTTGATCAGTTCGGCAACGTCGGATCCTTCCGGAGTATCAGGCGGCAGCTCGAGCTTGTCCGCACGCAAGCGTGTTTTGCATTCACGACAATCCACAAGTGGATCATGAAACGTCGCTTCATGTCCCGAATACTTCCAAACGGTGCGGTTCAGGATGATCGACGAATCGATTCCTTCAATGTCGTCCCGTTCATGGACCAGCCAACGCCACCATGCCTGCTTTACGTTATTGCAAAGCTCGACGCCTAATGGACCATAATCCCACGCGCTACCAAGCCCGCCATAAACTTCAGACGACGGAAACACAAAACCACGACGCTTTGCGAGGGAAACAATGGTATCGATATTCGGTGCGGGCACTTGTTAGTTACTCGTCCTTTGCTTTAGAGGCTTTACAACTTCGGACTCAATCGCGACGGAGTCAGTACCGCCTCGCGGTAGCGGGTGGGTCGGACATTTCAGATTGTTGATTTCAGATTGCAGGTTGAATCTTAAATAAACCCACCCACCCGCTACCGCGAGGTGGTACTGACAAATCATGAATAGTAGAAGACAGCGCCGCAAAAGAAAAGCATCTGGAAAATAGGGTAGTGCCCTAATTTGGCTTGGGCGGTCTTGGGGGCGGTGGATTCTCCCAATTCTCATCGCTCCTACATTTTGGGTATGTTTTGTCCTTGCAAGAAACCCATGTCGGATTACCATTCGTGAGCTTCAAGGGCAACATCTCCTCACAAACTGTATAGGTGTTCCCGGTACTGCGGTTCCATAAGGGTCAGTATAGGCTATGTAGTCCAAATTGAACCTCACCTCGTGGTGTGAAACTGAAATACGTAGTCCACGACGATTCCGACATCATAATCTTTGAGACTTCCTATGTCTTTCGGGCCACCGTATTCGCCTCGACGGTGGATACAATTCCCGTCAGGATCAATCAACAAAACTTCGAGGTCGCTAACTTTAACCTCACGTGCAGTAATGCCTCCAGTGTTCTGAAACCGAAATATCGTTTCAACCTGTCCGTTCTTACTGGCTTCACTTGGCGGTATTGTTTTGATGAAATTCATTACGGCGCGCGTGTTAGGGATCGGTATCACGAACCCTTGAATGTAGAAGGCTATTCCAAATACTGCGAGCATCGCGGATGCAACGCCCCACCACAAGGCAGCAGTAGGGTTTTTGCCGAAGTAATAGAAAGCGAACCCAAGAGCTACAAAAAACAAAATACCAAGAAAGATCACGGAGAGGACTACGAAAGTAGCGGACACTCGTTTTGCCTTTCTATTGCCGGTGCTGTGCTTGGGTGGTTCCTTTTCACTTGCTTTGGGTTTAGTGCGGGCTTCCTCGTGTGCGGTTTTATCCTGCCGCACTTGCGACGACCTCGAAGACTTTGACTCCAAGCTAGCTTTTCTCAAAAGCGTCTCAGCTTCGCGGCGTTGTTGTCGAGTCAGCTTTTTGTTCGCCATAGTTTAGAACCGTTTATGATAAAACGTAACACAAAAACTCTCCCGCTTTTAGTTTTGCTGACGGCTTGCCCTTTAGCTGGCTTCGTTAAAAACGTCGCAGGTCTCGAATCCTTTCAACCTGGGGTTGTAACGACCACAGAACTCGGTAAAAAAGTCTCTCCCAGCCCCGTCGTCATAGGTAATACGAGCATAAAGAAAGAGCCACTGGCCGCCAACCCTGAGTATTCCTTTCATGCCACCCATTTGAATTGCGTTCCAAGCAGCTTCATTAAGATCGAACTCGGAAAAAACTGGTGTTATGGAGATAGCGTTAATCCCAAGAGCGCCTCGGCTTACCATTCCTTGATAACCGAAATTAGGAACAGGTTTGTCCTGCCAAAGCAATTCAATTCTGATCAGGGATTTACAGTGATGGGCGATACTGCTTCCCGAATTTCGCCAAGTTATGTCTACATGAATCTGTTTCCCAACTTCGATAGGTTCTACGGTAACGGCGAGAAGTCCTACCGATGGTCGATTACCTCTAGCCAAAGCCTCACGCGCCACCTGAAGACTACGTTGGGCGATGTCGGCTTGTCTGTTCGCCTCTTTAGCTTGCTTGTAATACATCACCGCATGAATAACGACCACTATCACAATGGCGAGGCTGAACGTCGATGCGATCAAGACTTCAGATGCCTTAGCGGGTTCGGAAATGTGATCGTAGATATAGAGCCTCACAACAACAAAGCCGGCAACGAATACCCACACGGCAATGGCAATTCCGTGAATCTCCCGTCGAGACAGAAATTGCCTGACGCGGTCTTGGTGCTTGGTTTCTTGGGATGTATTGGAGGAATCCTGATCCTGTTGCATAGTCTTGATCGCCTAGCTTCCAAAAGAGTCGAAAGAAAATGTAACACACAAAGTATTGACAGTGCCGACAAATCGTAATACATTATCTCTACGTTAAGGAGACAACGCAATGGCAAACGTCCTTCCAAAAGAAAAGCAGATCGCGGTAATCAGCATGTTGGCTGAAGGCTCAAGTATGAGAGCGATTTCCCGCGTAACTGGTATTCACCAAGACACTGTTTGTCGCTTAGGCGTCCGCATTGGGAATGGCTGTGCAAGGTTGCTGGACGCGAAGATGCGCGGTCTAACTTGTAACCATCTGCAATTTGACGAAATTTGGGGCTTCATTGGCAAGAAGGAAAAGCACCTTACAGAGTCCGACGATCCGACTAAGGGCGACGTTTGGACGTTCTGCGCTATCGACGCGGAGACTAAAATTAGTGCCCAGCTTTATGACTGGCAAGCGCACTCTCAATACTGCCACCGCGTTTGTATGCGACGTAGCATCGCGCATTAAGAACCGTCCGCAGATTTCAACCGATGGATTGCGATCTTACGTTGAGGCGGTTGAGACTGCTTTCGGAATGGACGTGGATTTCGGAATGATTATTAAGAACTACGGCGTGGATCACGGTGAGCATCACCAAGAGCGTCGCTATAGTGCGCCGGAAGTTACTTCAATGCAGAAAATGGAGATCGTTGGCAGTCCTGATCCTAATCTGATTTCGACAAGTCATATCGAAAGACTCAACGGTACTACTCGCCTTCACATGCGCCGCTTGACGCGCCTTACCTACGCTTTCAGTAAGAAGCTAGAGAACTTCAATGCCGCCGTTGCGCTACACTTCGCGTATTACAACTTCGTTCGCTCCCATTAAACTATCAAAATGACGCCAGCAATGGCCGCAGGAGTTGAGCGTTCATTCTGGACGGTTGGTGATTTAGTTGAGGCGGTATCGTGAGTGCTATCGTTTCTATTTCGATAGGAGACTTGTTTATGGCTGATCGTATACCAGAACCTTATGAGAAGTTCCGTAGTCAAATTAAAAATTGGGTAATCGAAGAGCGATGCCAATTTACTCCGACCAAGGGGAAAGATTGGGCTTGGGCCTACACGGTCACGAAAGAAGACCATACGCCCTTTACCGTTTTTCAATACAACGGGCGGCCTGAATCGCTTTTTATATCTGCTATAGCCGACCTGAGCGATTACCAGCAGCTATTCAACGGTTTGACTGAGCGTGAGCAGCGAGAGTTTGTTTTAAGTCTAAGAATCGCGTTGACGCACCTCGACGTGGAATTCGACGTTGCGGAAAACTTGAGTCAGATCAACATGCTTAGGCAAATGTTTTTGGAGGATATGACACGCACAGTGTTTTGGGACAAAGTTTTTAGTATGAATAAAGCCATGCTGACAGTTGCCTGGAAAGTTGAAACTCGAATACCGCTACCATGAATTACATCGAAGAACTACAGGGCGTGATTAAGAAGCTTCACGGGACGGATTCAACACACGTTGAGACTGTGCCCGTGAAGGAAGTTTTTAACGGGCAGACAGTTTGGGAGGGTGAAGTAGAAGTGTTCGACATAGACCATCCGCAAGCGTCTCGCGTTTACGCTTGGGCGCATGATACGGACGATCCTGATTGCCCAAAGCGGCATGTAACCGTTTTGCATGTCCCGCCAGCGACAAGCCCACGTAAGGCTGTTCAAGCGTCAATCGTTTCAGACTATAGAGCGAAAAAGAATGAGTGCTAAGAAACCGAAAAAGATGGGCAGGCCGAAACTGCCGAAGGGTCACGCTAAAGGAAAGATTGTGCCGGTTCGTTTGAGCGATGAAGAACTAAAGCTATTTACGAAGGCCGCGAAGACGAATGGTCATAAAACGTTGTCTAGCTGGATTCGGCAAAGTCTACAAGAAGCCGCGACAAGGTGAGGTTGTCGCAGGAATGCGGGCGTTAGAATTTCATCCCTAAAGCGTTGAGCATCTGTTCTTCATCAAACGTTAGCTTGCCCTGCGCTAATTTGATAAACAGATCGAAAGAGGCATTGTGAAAATCCGTATGCGGAAACAGAGCTTCCATCGCCAGATCGAGAGCATTGATAACTGGTCGGCTTTTGAGGATCTGGCTGTCGAGATGCGTCCGCATTATCGCAAAGTTATATCCGAGCATGAGCGCCTCATAGGGTTTTCCCTCGTAAGGCTCAAATGCTTGATCCCAATCGTCGCGGTCTATGGAAAAATGTTGGGACTGGTTGTCAGTGTCGTTCGTGGTAGGATCTTCTTGCATGGTCGATTCCTTTCGCTTAACAGGCTGGGATTCGGCTGTGTAGGGCTGGCAAGTGTGCAACCACTTGTCGGCCCGCGCCGTTTAGGTGGCGCATCCTACCATCTAATTCATCACTTGTTTTTTTGATCTAATGCTAAATCTGAAAAATAGGGCACTACCGAAAATAGTGACGCGGTAGCCGGGCATCCAGAGAAAAATGCTGAGGCTACCGCGATGTTGAATCTACTTGCCGGGCGTCTGAACGTTAACGTCGATCTTCTGCGTTCCGCCTCCGCCAAAGATGCGACCTCTAAACATAAACAAGCCAATCAAAATCACGATTACAAAAATCGCCAGAATGGCTACGATCCCGGCGCTGCCGCCACCTCCACCTTCTTCTGCCATGCAATTCCCTCCTTGTCACCGGTCGAATTTACAAGGGGCTTATTAGGGATGGGGTCGTGAATACGTAACACAGACCGGTACCACCGTCAATCACGATCCGGTTCGACAAAAAAATAAAAAGGAGACAAGAGTTGTTGCTCTTGTCTCCTTTTGTGCCCCCCTGGTTCGTTAAGGCCTAACCGCGCCCTCGTCTCCTGGTACGCGGCGCCGGTGCTGGTCTAACATCTCCCGGCTGTACTGTTGGGCTGGCCGTGGGAGCGGTGGCGCCCTGCGGAACGACCCAAACTTCCACGCAATCATCCTCACGGAAACCACCATTCATCAGAATGATACGTGAAGCATCGATACCACGTTGCGACACCAGGTAATCGCGTGCTCTCGCGAGTAAGCGATCGGCCTGACCAACCGGACTGGTCTTGCCACCATAAGCGAAGATGTAGGTAGACGTGGTCGGATCGTTTTGCAGTTCAACTGCAAGGTTATCGAGTCGCGCTTTTTGGTCGTCGTACGAACAACTGCAGCAGGTATCGAATTCTCGACCAACCAGCACGCGCTTCTCATGCGGTGGAACGTTGGTGTAAGCCTGTGCTGTTTGGCGGCACATCGCATCACCGGAACCGTCATCAACAGACAGAGTCGCAGTAATACGTTGTCCTGCAAGACCCGTCGAGTCGACAGTGATAGTCGGTGTGCCCTGTTCACTGATGATGTGCACACTGGCCGGACTCACGGTCCATTGATAAGCCAGTCCGGCAGTTCCACTGTACGCAACGTCGGCGGTGTAAGTAATGATTTCACCTTCGTTGACGGACGTCGGAGCCGACACATTAACCGGGTACGGACACGGCGACTTAGCTGGCGGCGGCGACGGTCGATAGTTCAAAGCGATGCACTTGATACGACCGGCTGGAAGATCGATTTCACGAGTCCAGCGCTGGCCGTTTGGCAACGTGATTACGACTGTGTGTAAACCCGGATCGAAATCAATCGCACGATAGTCAGTGCTAGTTTCACCGTACGACTTGCCATCCACGCTGATCGGTAATCCAGCCGGTGTCGTTAGAATCTTGATGGTGCCGTACTTGGCTTTCTTGGTTTTGGCATTCGCAACTGACGAAGGTTGCGCTGCGATAAAAGCAACCGCTAGCAATCCAACGAACGCCAGTTTGAAATATTTGTTAAGGACGAATTTGGATATTGACATTGTCTTATTCCCCCTCTGCCGCTTCGATCTGTGCGTTCAGTTTCGATTTGGCGTAGCGTCGTCGCAGTCCTGCACCGAACGCGGCCAGGCCGGTTCCGAAGAGGAACAACGAAGCTGGTTCGGGAACGCCAGGAGGTGTTGGGGTCGGGGTTGGCGGTGGAGTCTTGTCACACTCATCACAACCATGAATGAAGAATAGCGGGATCGCGGCCAGGAACAACAGCGGCCATTTGGGGAAACCGCCGCCCTTGACCGTAATCTCACCGCAATCGCAAACAGTTCCTTCAACGTCACCCGCGTCAATTATGTCGACAGTGGGTTGTTGTGGATCAGAGTCAAGCGCAACTCCTGCTAACAACGTATCAGTACTCTCTACCACTGGAGCACTAACGGAGGTATCCGCTACGTCGACGGGACCGTCACTGATTGATTCTCTGATGGCCGCGGGTTGCACAGAGCCCTTGACACCTGAAGCTAACGCGGTTGAGTTTTGGGAAACGCCGCGCAAACGAATGTCGGGCGGATTCTGATAGTTACCCAGCACCTGAACCACTTCGCTGATCGCGACTGGACCAGCTTGTGCCGGAATTCCTGTAAGTGCCAGGATGCTGAGTATCGCAGCAATGGAACGGAAAGTTCGATTCCTCATTGTGTGGAATCTCCTCCTAATGACTCCCTGATGGGGCAAAGTTTTTCTGGGTCGTACTACTGGCGGGCCTTACTGGTGAGCAACTGGCTCGACACGGCTTCGCTAGTAGTAAAGGGAGATGTTGAATCGCTATCAGATTCCAGCTTTTGAGGGTGTGAGCGTGAAAACTGCTAAAGAAATAAGGAGGTTTGCTATAAAAGCAAACCTCCTCAAACGTGGTAAAGCGCTAACTTTGCCTACTCTCCGTCATCATTATTCGGAGTTTCAGCATTGCGGTTTTCATCTTTCAAAACTGCTTTGCGCGAGAGTTTGATCTTGTTGCCATCGCGACCAATGCACTTCACTAAAATCTGCTGGCCTTCTTTCAACTCATCGCGTACATCTTTGACACGACGATCGGCGATTTCCGAAATGTGCAATAGACCATCAGTTCCAGGAAAGATTTCAACGAAGGCGCCAAAATCTACAATGCGCGAAACGGTGCCCAGATAAGTTTGGCCCACTTCCGCTTCCGCAGTGATCCCACGAATACGATTTACTGCCGCGTCCGCCGCTTCGCCGCTGGCCGTTGCGATTGAAATCGTACCATCGTCAGAGACGTCAATCTTGGCCCCGGTCTCTTCCACCAAAGAGCGAATTACTTTTCCGCCTGGTCCAATGACGTCGCGGATCTTGTCAGGATTAATTTTGATTTGGATGATTCGTGGAGCGTACGGCGAAATCGCTTCGCGAGGTTCGGCAATGGCCTTCTCCATTGCGCCCAGAATATAGAAGCGGCCCTTCTTGGCTTGTTCTAATGCTTCGGCCATGATCTGCGCGTTGATACCCGCGATCTTGATGTCCATCTGCAAAGCCGTAATGCCGTTTCTCGTACCGGCCACTTTGAAATCCATGTCGCCATAGTGATCTTCTGCACCCGCGATGTCGGTCAGGATCGCGTATTTATTGCCTTCCATAACCAATCCCATTGCTACGCCCGCAACCGGTGCTTTTAACGGCACGCCGGCGTCCATCATCGATAGAGTGCCACCGCAAACGCTGGCCATCGAAGAAGAACCATTTGACTCGGTAATGTCTGAAACTATGCGGATGGTGTAGGGAAAATCTGCATCATCAGGAAGGACTACTTCTAACGCTCGTCGGGCGAGAGCACCATGGCCAATTTCGCGACGGCTCGAGGAACCAAAACGACCAACTTCGCCGACTGAATATTGTGGGAAATTGTAGTGCAGAAGGAAGCGGCGTTTTACTTCGCCTTTTTCCAGATCGTCCATGAACTGTTCGTCTTCTTTAGTTCCCAGGGTCGTTGAGACCAGGGCTTGTGTCTCACCGCGAGTGAACAGTGCTGAACCATGAACGCGAGGTAACCAGCCAACTTCACAGGTAATTGCCCTGATTTCTGAGAACCTGCGACCGTCCGGTCGGCGACGATTATTGAGAATATCGTCGCGGAAGACTGTCTCTTTCAACTGATCAAAGATCGTCTTGGCCATGTGGCGTTTGGCTGAATCGTCTTCCGGATACGATTCGATAACAGCCTTCTTCAGCGCATCGACAGCGGCATAACTGGCACGTTTCTCCTGTGTGCTGGTATCGAGTGCGGCGCGCAGTTGTTCTGAATATTTTTCGGCGATTTCTCGCAGCATTTCCTCGTCCAGGCTGGGCGGAACAACCTCGCGCTTCTGGATTTCGAGGGCCTTATAAAGCTCCTTCTGCCAACGGCACAGGCGATTGATTTCCTTGTGGGCCAGCATCAGGGCCTCAACCATGATCTCTTCGGACACTTCCTCAGCGCCCGCTTCCACCATCACAATCGCTTCTTCCGTACCGGCAACAATCAGGTTCAGGCGTGACTCACGGACTTCATCGTAGCTGGGATTAATGACGTAACGGCCTTCAATCAGGCCAATTCTCACGCCGGCGATCGGATTAAGAAATGGAATATCAGACAAGTAAAGGGCACATGACGCGCCTGTGATCGCGATGACATCAGGGTTGTTGTCAGGATCGGCGGAAATCACGCTGGCGATGACCTGTGTTTCGTTTCTATAACCCTCGGCAAAAAGGGGTCTACACGGTCGATCGATAAGACGGCTGGTCAAAACTTCCTTTTCGTTGGGTCGGCCTTCCCGGCGAAAATAGTTACCGGGAATTCGTCCGGCGGCATAGTTTGACTCACGATATTCCACCGTAAGAGGGAAGAAATCGACTCCTTCGCGGGGAGAAGGCGCACCAACTGCGGCGACCAGCAACATTGTGTCGCCATATCTGATGATGACGGAACCATCGGCTTGCTTTGCGACTCGACCGGTCTCGACGGTTAACTCCTTATCTCCGAGTTTGATCGATTCTTTTAGATATTTCTTTTCTGGCATCTTTTTCGTCTCCTTGGGACGTTTCACCTGAAGCTCAGGTCGCGGGCGTCTCATCCGCCGCGCTGTTTGGCAAATCTCGTTGAGATAGTTTGCACCGAGCCAACGTGAGGCCGGTTAACTTACTGGGGCCAAAAGAAAAGGCGGCTGAGCCATAAACCGTGACTCATGCCGCCTTTTTGCTAGAAGCCAGGCCTTTCACGTCTGCTTGTTTCCAGTCAATCGCCGTCACGTTCGGCACTGCCACAAGCTCTTCGACAGACGTGGGCTTACTAAATTCAGAGATTCGAAGTTCTCTTGCTAGAAGTTTTCCGGCGCTTGCTAACGACGCAAGCCCAGACGATTCACTACCTCGTGGTAGCGTTCAATATCAGTCCGCTTTAGGTAATCGAGCAGACTACGGCGTTGTGAGACCATTTTGAGCAGGCCGCGCCGCGAGTGATTGTCTTTCTTATGGGTCCTGAAATGCTCAGCCAGGTCAGTAATTCTCTTGCTCAACAATGCAACCTGAACTTGTGGGGAGCCCGTATCCGTCTCATGAGTCCGAAAATCAGACACAATTTGTTCTTTCGTTTCTTTCGCTAACGTCACTTGCTTAAATGGTCCTCCTCGACCGCAGTAAATCCGTTAAAGACGGCAACCGCTAAACTTAAAAAGCGTGAGCAATGTAACATGCAGGCAAGGAGGTGTCCAGTTACGCTATTTCAAATTACGCTATTTCAGATTGCCGTGCTCTGCCTTCGCTTTCCGCCTACCGCCTTCTGACCTAGCTAGATGCGGTGAGTCGTTCTTGTTATCATCCGCAAAACTTTTATCTTGTTCGGAGAGAGCATGGCTAATAAAAAAATCGTTGTGATTGGCGGCGGCTTTGCAGGTCTATTTACGGCGTTGGAAGTGGCTGGTTCCGGAGATGTCACACTCATCAGTGATGCGGACCATTTTCTTTTCACCCCAATGCTTTATGAATACGTATCTGGTGAGGTTGAAGCGTGGCACATAGCTCCTAAATACTCCGAACTGCTGGACGACAACGTGAAGTTTTTGCAGGCCCAGGTTGAAAGCATTGATCTCAATTCAAAAACAATTCAGCTAAAAGGCCATTCCGATAGCGTCGCCTACGACGTTCTGGTCCTCGCGGTCGGCGGCATCACAAACTACGTCGGCGTTGAAGGCGCCGAGGAGCATTCCCTGCCCTTCCGCAAAATTGAACACGCGGATCATTTACGACAGCTTATGGTGTCGGCTCTCGACGCTATACCGCCCGACATGCCGCCACAAGATGTAAAGCGGGCGGTGACGTTCGCAGTGGTGGGCGCCGGCGCGAGCGGCTGTGAACTCTCAACGAAGATGGCTGATCTTCTGACGGACGCATTTAAACGCCGGGCGCTTCATGGTGAACCGCGGGTGGTTGTAATTGAAATGGGTGATCACGTTGTGCCCGGAATGGGTGATGAGATCCGCCAGTTAGTAGAAGACGCCCTGCGCCAGTCTCACGTCGAGGTCCACACCCTGACTCGCGTGGTCCAGGTCTCAGCCGATGGTCTCACCTTTGAGCACAATGGAGTTCGCGAAGAATTGAAAGCTGCCGGAGTGGTATGGACCGGCGGCGTTAAAATGAATCCACTGATCGAGAGTTTGGATGCCGAAAAAACCAAACGAGGCTTGCTGGTTGTAAAGCCAACGCTGCAACTTTCGCGCTTCGACAATGTGTTCGCGCTGGGTGATATTGCTGTTTTCCCTGACGCCTCGCCAACTCTCGCCGGCACGGCGCAACTGGCCTTTCAACAAGCCTCACTTGCAACCCGAAACATAAAGGCTTTACTAAACGGCAAGGAACTCCACACCAAACACTTTGAAGAACTCGGCGAGGCTCTCAGTCTTGGGACGGAACGCGCCGCCGTGCTGACGGGTGGAAAAGCTTTTGGCGGCGCAATGGCCCGCCAAGCTCGCTTCGCTCTCTACACTTCACGACTTCCAACCTGGCATCATCGCCTCCGCGTCGGCGCGAGTTGGTTCTTCGAAGGCACAACGCCGAGACCGCTGCTGCCGCTCGGTTTCGATAGATAAAAAGGTAGCCCTCTGCGTCTCCGTGAGCTCTGCGTCTCTGTGTTAAAAACTGATTGCGTTTAAGTGCCGGTCAATTTCAACACAGAGACGCAGAGTACGCGGAGACGCAGAGATCACAAGTTATTGCGCAATCGCGGCTTCGCAGGAGTCCAACTCGGGCGCGTCTTCAATCGGGACTCCAGCCTCGCCGTAATACGGCGTCCCACTCTCAATCGCTCCAAAATACTCCTCGATACGATCGAGCACTTCATCAACTGTATGCGAGTGATAGATCGAGGTACGAAACAACGCGCCACCTTGCAGCCCACGAGTAAACTGTCCCGCCAACTGTTTCATACGATTGATCGCCGGCGTCTCGGGCATGTCTTCGCGCAACATGTCGAAGTATTCATGCAGTATCGCCCGTTTATCAGCCAACGTCGGTTCAAAAATCTCGCGTCCATGCATCGCGTCTTCGATCTGGCGAAATATCCAGGGATTGGCCATCGCGCCGCGTCCGATTAACACCCCATCGCAGCCAGTCTCGCGAAACTTCGCAAACGCGCCTTCGATAGTAGTCACGTCACCACTACCCGACACGGGCACTTTAACGACTTCCTTAATCTGTCTGACTAAATCCCAATTCGCGAGGCCTCGATATCCCTGCTCTTTAGTTCGCCCGTGCAAAGCGATGTGCTCAACACCACAATCTTCAGCCAATTTCGCCGTCTCGACTGCGTTGATCGTGTGGTCATAAAAACCGGCGCGAATTTTTACCGTCAACGGAATCTTAATCGCCTTCTTTATCTCTTTCAGAATGATCTCAAGCCGCGAATGATCTTTCAGCAGACCCGAGCCACCACCATGCTTCACAACCTTCGGCGCCGGACAACCACAATTAACATCAAGGATGTCTGCCCCTACGTCTTCCGCCATCTCCGCCGCCATGCGCATTCGTTCCGGTTGTCCACCAAAAATCTGGACCGCGAATGGTCGCTCGTCAGTATAAAAACGCATCTGCCGTTTCGACTTGGGATTACTTCGAGTCAAACCTTCAACTGAAATAAACTCCGAAACTGAGAGGCCAACTCCCCCTCGTCGCTTTAAAAGACGTCTGAAGGAAACATCTGTAACTCCGGCCATCGGTGACAAAATCAACGGCGGGTTAATCTCAATATCTCTAATTTTAAATGGTGGTACTTTCATTATTCAGTGAATATTGTCCCAACAGACATCATTCTCCAACGCCACGCAACCTCATGTCCAATCGCTGCCGGCGCCGTGACCATGAATGTAAATCAATCGCCGAGCTTTGCGTACTGCGGCGGCGCCGTTTAGAACGCGAGCGCTCTGTAGTAAAGACCGGCAGGCGAGGACGCCTGCGCTCCTAATAATCGTTATCTACCTGCTGCTCACTCACCATTTCATAGAGCGCAACTGCATCTTTCTTCGCGGTCTGACGTTCAGACGGAACTACCAGGACGCGCACCTTTGTGAGCTGATCTCGACGCTTGATAGTGATCTCATCGCCAGCCTTGACCGCATGAGACGACTTGGCCTCGTTACCATTTAAGGAAACGAGGCCGGCATCACAAAGTTTTTGTGCGACAGTCCGCCGCGGGCAGAGGCGGCTGGCTTTGAGGAAAAGATCCAGACGCATAGGAGGAATTTCAAACTGCGGAAATGCGGAATTTCAGAGCTCTTTACAATTCCGCATTTCCGCAATTCTCTTAATTTTTCTTCTTCTTGTCCTTGTCGGAACCCTTCGCCGCTTTGGCAACGTTGAGTTTCAGTAAGGGATCAACGCCGGCACGATAAGTGTCGGAGACTTTAATAAAAGCTTCGTTGCGCAAGTTCGCCAGATAGTCTTCCCGTTCCTTCGCCTGATCCTGGAGCAACAACGCCTGACGCACGACGTTATCGTTGAATGTTGGTGTTGTTCCTCCCGGCGTACGCGCAGTGACTTTTAAGATTTGATAACCATCCGGAGTTTTAATCGGATCAGCAATCCCACCAACTTTTACGTCTTTTAGAACTGCCTGCAAATCGTCGCGCAAATTTGGCAAGTCAAACTCACCGACATTGCCACCATCCGTCGGCGCGGTCCGTTTGCCATCTTTCTCGCGTTCAGAGTTTGCAGCGGCCACCGTTTTGAAATCCGCACCGGCTCTAAGCTGGGCGACGAGTTCGTTCGCGCGGGCCTTCACGGCCGCCTCATCCTTGCCGGTTATCCCTAAAAAGATTTCAGCCAGTGAAATGCTTTCGGGCTTACGAAACATATCCGGATGAGCATCGAAATATGCCTTCACGACGGTTGGCGTATAACTCAAATAAAGCTTTCGGTCCACTTCCTGCTGCAACACCGCTTGCTTCATCATTTCCGTACGCATGGTGTCGCGAACGCCCACCGGATCGATACCGCTCTGGCGCATCGCATCGTTGAGCTTTTCCATGGTACCAATTCCCTGCTCGCGGGCGATCTGCAACATTCGACTATTAACTTCCGCTTCAATCTCACTGGAAAGGTCGAGTTCTTTCCCCTTCTGCAACAACAAACGCTCGTTGATCAGAGTCGCGATCAGCTCAGCCTGACGCTTATTTACTTCATCATTGGCTTGTTGATCCGTCATCTTCTGGTCTTGTTTTAAAGCGTCGACTCTTTCTTTCATCTCGCGCTTCAACATCGAGAGGGTGATGACGTCGTCATTGACCTGCGCGACAACTTCGTCGACAACCGTGACTTCACCTTCCTGGGCAAATGTGCTCGGGGCATTTGAAACCACGACGGCGAGGGCAAAGATCAACATGCCGGCGATGGAAGTTAGTTTTAATCTCACAAAAATACTCCTAATAAAACCTACCTGGTTTGGACTTTGAACTTGATTAAGGTTACAGCGACGGGGAATAATTTGAACAACCCAGCTTGATCCGAAACTTTGACGCGGCGATTCTAATCGGAGGCTTGAAGTTCGAGCAACACGTCACGAACAAATTTGAGGACCTCATCTTTCTGATCATCGGTCAAAACAAGCTTCAAAACCCCGGACGGAGTAAAAACGGCCCCTTCATGTCGTCCGATAAAATCTCCGAGTTTTTCGGGCGAAACCCGCGCTTTTTCACTAAATTTCAAGGCCGCGCCGTCGGGCGTTTTGTCGATCGAAACAATCCCCATCTCCTCGGATAAGCGTCTTAACCGGGCGTAGTCAAAAAGTCGTTCGACTGAGCTCGGGACCCGTCCATAGCGGTCCGCAGTTTCAGTTCGGATGCCATTCAACGTCGCATCATCCCGGGCCGAAGAAACTCGCTTATAAGTGCGCAGCCGCTGTCCCATGTCGGAGATATATTCTTCCGGAATGGCAACATCGACGCCCAGATTGAGCGTAACACTCGTTTCATCTTCGACCTGTTCGCCGCGAAGTTCGGCAACAGTTCGCTCCAGCATCTGCGTGTAAAGATCGAAACCGAGCGCCTCCATGTGTCCCGACTGCTGGCCGCCTAACATATTTCCGGCGCCGCGCAGTTCCAGATCCAGGGCCGCAATTCGGAAGCCTGCACCCAGGTCGGAAAACTCACGAATGGCGGCGAGACGACGGCGCGCGATCGGCGTAAGTTCCGCTTCACCGGGAATTAACAGGTACGCATAAGCTCGCCGGCTGGAACGTCCCACACGTCCGCGCAACTGATAAAGCTGAGAAAGACCGTAGTGATCGGCGCGATTTATGATGATGGTGTTGGCACGGGGGATGTCTATTCCATTTTCGATGATGGTGGTTGCAACGAGAACATCATATTTGTAGTCGATGAAGTCGAGCATTACTCGCTCCATCTCCTTCTCGTTCATCTGGCCGTGACCAATGGCCAGGCGCGCTTGCGGCACTAATCGTTTCACCAACGCCGCGATTGTCTCAATCGTTTCGACCCGGTTATGAATGAAGAACACCTGCCCGCCACGTGACAACTCCAAGTCAATCGCCGCCTTAATCACGATGTCGGAAAACTGCACAACCTGCGTTTGAATCGCGAGACGATCGCGAGGCGGCGTCTCGATCAACGACATGTCGCGCATTCCACTAAGCGACATATTCAGCGTCCGGGGAATTGGCGTCGCCGACAGTGTCAAAACATCCACTTTCTTTTTGAGCTGTTTGAGTCGCTCTTTGTGCGCGACACCAAAGCGCTGTTCTTCGTCGATGATTACGATTCCGAGGTCCTTGAAATGAACGTCCTTCGAGAGCATTCGATGCGTACCGATGATCACATCAACTTCACCAGACTCAACTCGCTTAACTACTTCCTTCTGTTCCTTTCCCGATCGAAAGCGCGAAAGTAGTTCGACCTTGACCGGGAACGGAGCAAATCGGTTTCGAAACGTATCGTAGTGTTGATAGGCCAGCACGGTTGTCGGCGTGAGAACTGCCGCCTGCTTTCCTTCCATCACTGACTTGAATGCAGCCCGCATCGCTACTTCAGTTTTTCCATAACCAACGTCACCACACAACAATCGGTCCATGGGAACCGCTTCTTCCATATCTTTCTTCACGTCTTCAATGGCGGTTTCCTGATCGGGAGTTAAGACATAGGGAAAGCCATCTTCGAATTCCTGTTGCCAGGGCGTGTCGGCCGCAAAGGCATAACCGCCTACGAGTTTGCGTTCAGCGTAAAGACGCAACAACTCGTCGGCCATGTCGCGCATGGCCCGCTTGGCTTTGGCTTTTGTCTTTTGCCAACCAAGACCGCCGAGTCGGTCAAGTTGTGGTTGATGCCCTTCAGCGCTCGAATAACGTTGGACCAAATCGAGTCGTTCAACCGGGACATAAAGTTTCGCGTCATCGGCGTAGTACAAGAGCATAAACTCGCCGGTGCGTGGTCCAAGATTGAGCGATTGCAGACCACCAAATCGGGCCACGCCATGATCGATGTGAACAACGTAATCGTCGGGTCGAAGGTCCCTGAAGTCTGACAGAAACGCAGCCGCCTTCGAGCGTTTCTTTTTCCTGTCTCTTTGTCTTCGTTCGGCGGCGACGCCTTGTCTTTCGTATGTGTCGGCGGCCTCGTCAAAGATGTCGGTCTCTACGTGCACGATCAAGCCCGACTTCGGTAAAGCAAAGCCGCCACTCAATCGACCAACTGTGACAACTGCCTGGACCGCATTTGTCATTTCCAGGGATTCCGCGATCAGTAACAAACGCGACTCGACTTTGTATTCAGCGAGGATTTGAGTAACACGTTCCGCGACACCCAAGCTTGGTAAGACAAACAGCGTGGTCCTACCTTCTTCGGCGGCCCGCGCAACATTCGCGGCCATGTCGGCAATGCGACCGTGGTAACGCAAAGTCGATTGGGCTTGCCACTCAAACTCAAATGCTTGTTCGACAGTTGGAAATAGAAATAGTGGCTGACGAACGCCGCGCGCGCGTCCGAGTTGAACCCTGGGAGCCTCGGCTTCGAGCGCGAGGTCCTGATCAACTTCCGTAGCGACGCGACCCAATGTTCTGAGTTCAATACGTTGTCGAGTTTGAATTAAACGACGCAGTTCCTCGACGGTGAGATAAAGTTCTTCGGGTGGGAGGGCCAAATCGTCAGCTTGATCGATCTCGTGATAGCGCTCAGCGAGATTTTCAAAAACTTCGCCGAGATAATTTTCAATCGTGCTCGGCTCATCAATGACCAGCACACAATCACCAAGATGATCGAAGATATTTGAATCGGTGTTGCGGACGATCGGAAGCAGCCATTCCCAACCACTAAAGGACTCGCCTTCGTCAGCAAATGCAGTTCGGTCGCGCAGCGAACGCGCGTAACGATCATCGGTCCAGCGTTCGCGCGCGGCTTCGGCCCAAACCTGAAAATCAACCGGCGTGACCGGCATCTCGTGCATTGGCGGGATCTCGATCTTGCGTAGTTGAGCAATGGACAGTTGTGTTTCCGGATCGAATTCACGAAGCGAGTCGATCGTGTCGCCAAAGAACTCGACGCGAACGGGAGCATCATTTCCCGGAGGCCAAACATCAAGAATTCCGCCCCGGCTCGAGAATTCACCAACTGCTGAGACCGGATCTTCGCGAACGTAACCGCTGGCAACCAGCTTTTCGACTATTTCGTCCGGCGGTTGATCTTCGTTAAGACGAAGAACCACACCTGCTCGCTTGATCTCTTCAGGCGTGACGGTTTTGCGCGCCAAAGCCCGGGCCGTCAGTAAAACAAAATCTGCATTAGGCTGGCCCAGGCGCCACAATGAAAGGGCGCGGCGTTCTAACGTTTGCGCGTGAGGAGAGACACCGGCGTAAGGATCACTTTCCGAAGCCGGAACGACGAGTACTTCGTTATCGCAGTTGGTTTGACCTGAAAATGTGCAGTACCAGAACCGGAGATCGTTTTCCCACGGTTCCAGGTCGCGCGAAGACTGCGTCACAATCGCGAATCGTTTACCGCTATCACGTTGCAGGGAAGCAAGCGCGAGTGCCCGCGCCGCGCCTGAGACCAGTCCACTGATGGAAATGATCTGCGCGTTACGCTGCAACTGGGCAAGTAGATCCTGATATTCAGGAGTCTCCTTAATCCGCTGTAACGTTGCTTCAAGCGCTCCGTGTTTTTGGGAAGTACTACTCAAGGATTTTTACAATTGCCGAGTGCCGATTGCCGATTTCCAATTGCCGGTTTCTATCTGCGTCTCAGCGTTCTCTGCGTCTCTGCGTTGAAATCGATGTAGCGTATAACTGATCCAAAGTTCAACACAGAGACGCAGAGAACGCTGAGACGCAGAGAAGCCTATTCATCTCTTCATTCGTTCAATAATCGTTGTTGTTGAAGCACCGTCCACAAACGGTAACGGAATTACTCTTCCTCCAGCCGCCTCAACTTCTTCACGCCCATGAATCTCATCAATCTTATAGTCTCCGCCTTTAACTAAAACATCAGGCAGCAACCGGGCGATTAAACTGCGCGGCGAGACGTCGTCGAAGATTGTCACATAATCCACTACGCGCAGTGCCGCTAGAATCTCTGCGCGTTCAGCTTGATTAAATACTGGCCGGGAATCGCCTTTTAATTCACGCACCGTCCGATCGCTGTTGATGGCAACTACGAGTACGTCTCCGAGCGCACGGGCCTGAGTCAAATAACGAACATGACCAACATGCATCAGGTCAAACACTCCGTTAGTGAAGACCAATCGTTTGCCGGCACCACCCAGTCGCCGCCGCTCCTCAAGCATCTTCGGCTGGCTCAGAATCTTTTCAATCATTTTGTTTTAAGAATCTAGCACAGTGCGTGGCTGATGTCCGAAGTGCCTCAGAGGCTTTGCAGAATTTACAATTCTAGTGGCGATGAAGTCAGTACCGTAACGCGGTAGCGTCGGGTCAGCTTGATTTTGTGGGCCTAAGTTATTGCGTGACCCGACGCTACC
>DATDMC010000055.1:0-113615 GCA_036518995.1 Pyrinomonadaceae bacterium
GTGAGGAATGGCTACGCCTTTCCGTATAAGCGCACACTAAATCCTGGGCTGCGCCCTTATCCGCTCGTTGTCTCTCGCACTTTGTTCTTAATAACGGTCTATGGCGGAGGGCACAGCCCAGAACCGACATACACGGCGCTACGGAAAGGCGTAGCCATTCCTCACAACAGAAGGCCCAGCCGCAAACCCCAAACATCCGACAAACAACGAGGTAGTACTAACCAGCCGCAACAAGGTGGTACTAATCTGTGACCACTGTAACGGACTGTTGCAAGTCCTACGGTTGTTTCACTGAGGTATCCGCTGGTCTCGCAAAGGCGACCAGTCCATGTTCAGTTGTAACAAACACGGCATCACCCACCACAATCGGAGCTGCTGAACTCGTCATCTCCTCACCCGTTGGCAATGCATTAACCTGTTTCCCGTCACGCAAAGCTAAAACGACTGCAGTCGCACTCGAAAGCGGTGTAAAGAGTGCGGCTTCCTGAACTGCTAACGGTTCGGCTGAGATTCTGCCTGGCAGCAGTCGCTTCCACTGTGTCACTCCCTTCAGTGAGAGCAGGTAAGCGAAATTATCCAGGGACGCCACCAGCAACGATTCACCACTCAAAACAACTGCCTCGACGCCGGCCCCGGTCCGTTTACGCCAGATCAAATGACCATTGTCGGCCTGTATTCCATAAACATAACCATCGCGTGAACCAAAGAAAACCGTTCCATGCGACACCGCTACCGATCCTCTGATCGCGCCTTTGGTCCGATAACGCCACAAAAGTTTTCCCGTTGCTTCTTCGAGCGCGAACAGTGTTCCATCTTCACTGCCGAAATAAACCCGCCCACTATCAGCCACTGGCTCACCACTAAACGGCGCCGGAAAGGGAATGGACCAAAACACGCCACCGGTGTTTTTGTCGAAGGCGTAAGCCCGGCCATCAATTCCGCCCGCGAAGAGTTTTCCGCCACTCAGAGCGATTGCGCCGCGCAATGGTCTGGCGAGAGAGGTGACCCACCTGGTAACTCCACCCTCGCGACCAAGTGCACGCAATGCTCCGGATGAACCTTTCGTTGTATCGCCATCAGCCGGCAAAATTTCCGAAGCGACATAGATCGATGTCTCGTCGGCCACCGGCGAGGCAGATAGTTCGCCACCTATCTCTGAACGCCAGAAAAGCTGGCCGTCTTTCGCCTTTAGTGCGACAAGAACGCCGCCGCCGAGTGGCAAATAAATTCGTTCCGTGTCCGAGGCCGGGGTCAGATTGAGCGTCGAAGTGGAATCGTAACGCCAGCGAATAGTTAAAGGATCTGACAAAACAACGTCGGATTTCGCAGTTATCGGAGCAATTTGGAAAGCGATTGAGCAGAAGAGTATTGATACGGCGATAACGCGGTATTTCAAATTGAGCAATGCTGATAGCATAATTATCAAACTACGAAAAAGAACCGACGCGTGGTTTGCGTTCCTGAAGTGAAAAATTATAAGCTGCCATTCTTCCGTTCCACATTTGACACCAAAATTGTGCCAGAGGTTTTCTTGTCCAACGTCAGCCAGCACGAAACTGTAATAATACTTGACTTCGGATCTCAGTATACTCAGCTCATCGCCCGTCGCGTACGTGAGGCCGGCGTTTATTGCGAGATCCTTCCTTTTAATACTTCCGTCGAAACCATCAATTCTCGAGCGCCGCGCGGTCTGATCTTTTCCGGCGGGCCATCATCGGTCTACGATGAAAACGCGCCCAAGCCACAGAACACTCTTTTGACGTCTATCGACTGTCCAAAGCTGGGAATTTGTTACGGTTTTCAGGTTTTCGCGGAGGAGTTGGGCGGAAAAGTGACCCCTTCTCCAAATCGTGAGTATGGCTATGCACGCTTGAAAGTGCTTGACGTTACGAGTCGTCTTTTCAGCGGATTACCTGAAGAGATGGACGTTTGGATGAGTCACGGTGATCACGTCACTGAAGTTCCACCGGGATTCAAGCTAACCGCGCTCACCGACGATGCCCTCAACGCAATGGAGGACCATGAACGCGGGATATATGCAGTCCAGTTTCATCCTGAAGTTGCGCACACACCTTTAGGCGCGCAGGTATTGCGAAACTTTCTTTTCTCGGTTTGTGGTTGCCGTGGCGACTGGTCACCGGAAGCAGTCGTCGAAGAGCAGGTAAGTCGGATTAAGGCGCAACTCGGTGAGCATGGGCGTGTCGTTTGTGGTCTATCCGGCGGCGTGGATTCCACTGTAGCTGCGGCATTGGTCCATCGGGCGGTTGGTGATCGGCAAACTTGTATCTTTGTCGACAATGGTCTATTGCGCGAAGGAGAGTTTGAAACGACGCTGGCGTTGCTACAACAGACGATGAAGTTGAACATCGTTGGCGTACAAGCCGGCAATCAGTTTCTGGAGGCATTACGTGGCGTAACTGATCCGGAGCAGAAGCGAAAGATCATTGGTCGAGTTTTTATCGAAGTCTTCGATCAGGAAGCGCGCCGGCTCGGTAACGTTGATTATCTTGTCCAGGGCACGCTTTATCCGGATGTGATCGAGTCGGTTTCAGTGCGTGGTCCGTCGGCCGTCATTAAGAGTCATCACAATGTCGGTGGCCTGCCGGAGAAGATGAAACTTAAACTCATCGAGCCGCTTCGTGAACTTTTTAAGGATGAAGTCAGGCTAATCGGCAGGGAACTCGGAGTGCCGGCGGAAATTCTCGGGCGCCATCCGTTTCCTGGCCCCGGTCTCGCTGTGCGTATTTTGGGAGACATTACCGAAGATAAAATTCGCCTCGTTCAGGCTGCTGACCGGATACTCGATGAAGAGTTACGTTTCGCAGAACTTTATAACTCGGTGTGGCAGGCCTTCCCCGTATTGCTTCCAGTCTCAACCGTCGGGGTGATGGGAGACGAGCGAACTTACGAGCGTGTGGTGGCAATTCGTGCGGTAACCAGCGTCGACGGCATGACTGCTGACTGGGCCCGACTACCTCACGATGTTTTGGCGCGTATCTCGGGACGCATCGTTTCCGAGGTTCGCGGGATAAACCGGGTTGTTTACGATATCAGCTCGAAGCCGCCATCAACGATTGAATGGGAATGATGACGGGCTTCGGGCTCTCCATTGTTGTATAGTTAACCATCTCAAAATTAACTTTGTCCGAATTAGGAGCGCAGGCGACCTCGTCTGTACGCCAACAAGCAATATTGTTCGAACGAGCTGGCTTTCTAATTCATCCGGCAGGCGAGGACGCCAGCGCTCCTAATTTCGGACACTTTTTCATTCGGCCCGCACTCGCGGCGAACCTGATTAGGAAATAATGCAGGACCGTCAATTCGTACACCTACATCTACACACCGATTACAGCCTCCTCGATGGGGCGATTCAAATCAAACCACTTTCCGGTCGCATTGAAGAATTAGGGATGAACGCCTGTGCCATGACCGATCATGGCAACATGTTTGGGGCGATCTCTTTCTACAATGCGATGAAGTATCGCGGTATCAAGCCCATCATTGGTTGCGAAACCTATATCGCCCGCGGAAATCGAAAAGACAAAGCCGCGAGCGGGCCGGGCGAGAAAGCAAATTTTCACCTGATTTTGTTGGCGCAGAATTACGAGGGATACCAGAACCTCGTGCGTCTCACGTCGAAAGCCTACACCGAAGGTTTCTACTACAAGCCTCGCATCGACAAGGAACTGCTCGCCCAACACAGTAAGGGTTTGATTGGTTTGTCTGCCTGTATGTCGGGTGTGCCCTCGGCTTTGCTGGCTCAGGATCGCTGTGACGATGCTGCGGCTGCCGCCCTCGAGTTTGAAGAGATTTTGGGTAAAGGGAACTACTTCCTCGAAATTCAGGAACACGGTCTCGACGCGCAACAGCGAATTCGCAAGCCGTTGGTGGAACTCTCGAAGCGAACGGGAGTTCCCCTCGTGGCGACTAACGACTCGCATTACCTGATGCCCGAAGATTCGCGCGCCCACGACGTGTTGCTCTGTATTGGTTCAGGAAAGACAGTCAACGACACGAACCGGCTTCGTTATAACAGCCCCAACTTTTACGTGCGCTCGCCTGAGGAGATGTGGCGAATCTTCGGTGATGAATTACCGGAGGTGCTTACTCGTACCGTAGAAATAGCCGAACGTATCGACCTCTCGTTACCGACCAACGTCAACCATTTACCGCAGTACCCGATTCCCGAGTCTGAACAGGGACTATCGGCTGACGACTACTTCGAAAAGGTAGTTCGCGAGGGTTTTGCGCGGCGTCGCCAGACGGTCCTCGACGCCCATGATTTGCGAGGTGAACTGAAGCACTCGATGAGTGATTATCAGACCCGCCTTTCCCACGAGATTGAAGTCATCAAAGAGATGGGGTTCCCGGGATACTTCCTCATCGTTTGGGACTTCGTTCGTTACGCCAAGGAAAACTCGATCCCGGTCGGTCCGGGCCGCGGCTCCGCTGCCGGTTCCCTCGTCGCCTACTGCCTGGAGATCACCGACGTCGATCCGATTCAGTACGACCTCCTCTTTGAGCGCTTTCTGAACCCGGGGCGCGTGTCGCTTCCCGATATCGATATCGACTTCTGTGTCCGAGGCCGGGGCGACGTCATCAACCACGTTGCCGACCTCTACGGTCGCGATTCCGTCTGCCAGATCATCACGTTTGGGACCCTGGCTTCCAAGGCCGCGATCAAAGACGTCGGACGAGCACTTGAGGTCCCTTACGCCGAGGTTGAGCGGATTGCCAAAATGATCCCGCCGCCGGTCCGGGGCAGGAACGTGAGCATAAGTCAGGCACTTGAACAAGTACCTGAACTAAAACGTGAGGTTGAGACAAATCCTCAAGTTAAAGAAATAATTGAGATCGCCAGGCGACTGGAAGGTTGCGCTCGTCACTCGTCTGTCCACGCGGCCGGAGTCGTCATCTCTCCACTCCCGCTCCAGGAGCTTATTCCGATAGCAGTTTCTGGAAAGGAAGAATTAACCACTCAATATGTCATGTCGGACCTTGAAAAGACCGGCATGCTTAAGATGGACTTCTTAGCGCTTACCGCTTTAACTGTTATAGACGACTGCTTAAAGAGCATTAAGCAGTCGCATGATACGGTGATTAACTGGGCTGAGACGCCGCTTAATGATGCTAAAGCTATGCAAGTGTTTGGGGAGGGGAGGACTGAGGCGGTCTTCCAGTTTGAGTCTTCCGGTATGCAGGAGATTTGCCGGAAGCTGAAGCCGAAAGGCGTGGAAGACCTGGCAGCGCTTAACGCTTTATACCGTCCGGGTCCGCTCGACGGGGGCATGGTGGACGAGTTTATCCTCCGCCACCACGGTAAAAAGAGTGTTCGTTACCTGGTTCCGGAGATGAAGGACATTCTCAGCAACACTTACGGCATTATCGTCTACCAGGAACAGATCATGCAGCTCGCGCAGAAGCTTGCGGGCTATACACTTAGCGAAGCCGACTTAATGCGACGCGCGATGGGTAAGAAGAAGCGTGAAGAGATGGCGGTGCATGAGGAGAAGTTCGTAAGCGGCGCCGTCGAACGCGGAATCAAGAAGGAAAAAGCCGAAAAGATCTTCTCGTTGATGGCGCAGTTTTCAGATTATGGCTTTAACCGTAGTCATAGTGTGGCCTACGCTTATCTGGCTTTTCAGACTGCCTATCTTAAAGCCCATTTTCCGGAACATTTCTACGCGGCGGTCCTTTCGAGTGAAGCTCAGGACGCTGCCAAGGTGTTTAAGTATTCGAAAGAACTCCGGGCGCAAAAGATAAGCTTACTGCCTCCGGACGTTAATGAAAGCAATTCTGGTTTTACTCCTTTAAGCGGAGCGATCCGCTATGGTCTGACCGCGATTAAGGGCTTAGGCAACTCTGCAGTTAATGCAATTTGTGAAGCGCGCAACGAGGGACCGTTCCGTTCGTTTTACGATTTTGCCGAACGGGTCGATACGGTAACGCTTAACAAGCGGGTCTTTGAAAGTCTGGTGAGCGCCGGGGCGTTCGATTCGGTTAGAGACAGCCGCCCGACCTACGAATGGCGCGGGGCACTTTTTGGGTTTATCGATACGGCCCTATCCAGGGCGCAGCGGGCCAAGCGTGAGCGCGTCCAGGGACAATCGGGACTCTTTGGCAACATACCCGAGGAGATTGACTACACCCGCGAGATCCCGCCGGATGCAAAGGGCTGGTCAAATACCGAAATGCTTGCAGCCGAGAAGAATGCCCTGGGCTTTTACATAACGGGTCATCCGCTCGAAAAGCATTTCGACTTGTTACAAAGCATGAAAGCCGCCAAGTCAACGGAACTACCCAACTTAACCACAGGTAGTCGGGTGGTTTCGGGTGGCATCATCAACGACTTGCAAATTCGCACGACGAAAAAGGGCGACAAGTTTGCTCTGCTGCGGATTGAAGATGAAGCGGGCGGAACTAAGTGCGTGCTTTGGCCTGAAGTCTATCGGAAGCACGCGGCTGTGCTTCAAAACGACCTTCCGGCTATCATCAAGGGGCGGTTAGAACTGAGTGAAGACAATCCACCGACAATCATCGTCGATCAGGTGCAAACCATGGAGGCGGCGTCGGAGGTAACGGAGTTTGTTGTATTGCGTGCGCCGAAGCAGGACGATTTCGCGACGTTGTTCGATTCAATCCTGAGTTTGCTCAGTTCGTATCCGGGTGATTGCGATGTTAATGTCGAGGCCCAGGTTGACGACGAGACGATCGTGCGAATCAAAGCTAATCCTGCGTTGCGTATTCGGCGGAGTGCGGAATTGGAAGAGTCGTTGAAGAAGTTGGGTTGTCAGGTGGGAGTCGAGAAGATAGCGAGCCAGGCTCGGATGAGTGCGGCAAATGGTTCCTAAGACAAAGATGATGGCTAAAGAAAAGAAAGAAATAAAAGAAACAACAGAGACGGAAGCCCCGGTCCAACCCGAGGCGCCCAAGACTGCTTTTGATCGCGTATTGCTCGCGCGCCATTCCGATCGGCCGTATACGCTCGATTTCGTGGAACGTTTGTTTGAGGATTTTGTCGAGGTTCACGGTGATAAGCGTTTTGCCGAGGACCCTGCCATCGTTTGCGGTCTGACAAGATTTCATGGACTTCCGGTGGTTGTAGTTGGTCATCAGAAGGGACGCGACACGAAGCAGCGGAGTTATCGTAACTTTGGCATGCCTAAACCCGAAGGCTATCGCAAGGCACTTCGGGTAATGAAACTGGCCGAAAAATTTGGCCGGCCTATTTTCACCTTTATCGACACACCGGGTGCGTATCCAGGTATCGACGCGGAAGAACGGGGCCAGGCCGAAGCAATTGCGTATAACTTGCGTGAGATGGCGAAGATCAAAGTCCCGATTATCGTGACTGTAATTGGCGAAGGCGGATCTGGCGGCGCGCTCGCGATCGGAGTTGGCGATCAGGTGATGATGCTCGAGAATGCGACGTACTCAGTTATCACTCCCGAAGGTTGTGCCGCGATCTTGTGGAAAGATTCTTCACAAGCGCCACGTGCTGCGGAAGAACTTTGTATGACCGCGCAGCACCTTCTCGCTGAAGGCATCATCGACAAAATCATTCAGGAGCCCGAAGGCGGAGCGCACCTCGATTACGATCAGACCGCCCGCTATCTCGACTCCGCGCTTAGTGAACGTCTGGCGGAAGCGGTTAGTTGTTCACAGGATGAACGGCTGACGCGCCGGTATAGAAAATTGCGACAGTTTGGTCGTTGGGGAACCGCCGCATGAGATGCTTAATGCGAGGTCCTTGTTTTTATGTTGGTTAAGAGCTTTGGCATTAAAAAGAACATCGAGTTATCGATGCGTTTTATCGCGTAGCGATGTTTGAATTTAGCCAGCCATTTCAATGGCTGGAAATGAAGCGACAAATATTGCGCGTCGCGTAGCGACGCATGAATTACGATGCGGCGCAAGTCAGGCGTCGCTAACGCGACGCGGATTGTTTTCGGTGGCCGTAACCAGCCGTTAAAACGGCTGGCTAAAGTCAGGCGTCGCTACGCGACACGGATTGTTTTCGGTGGCCGCAACCAGCCGTTAAAACGGCTGGCTAAAAGTCAGGCGTCGCTACGCGACGCGGATTGTTTTCGGTGGCCGTAACCAGCCGTTAAAACGGCTGGCTAAAGTCAGGCGTCGCTAACGCGACGTACACAGTCAGGCGTCGCTACGCGACGTACACTGTGTCCAATTCAATAGAGTTTTTGCGAAGCCTCGAAAGCCTACCCGCTTCGTCAAAACCCAAACCGCGATCGATACTCGCTTGACGTAATAAATGCCTTGACCATCTCCGCCTCGACGAAGTTGCCACTGAACTGATTTAACTTCGTCAGCCAGAAATCGTAGCCGGTGTAGTCACCGTCCGGCGCGTCATTCGGATTTCGTCTCAGATAACCAAAATACTGCATCAACACGAAGGCCCGATTGGATTCCGAACTAACCAGGTTCGAATGCTCCGCAATCGATCTGAGCACCTGCGCCCGTGTCTTGGTCCCGCTCGAAAGCTCATTAATCAGTTGACTGCGCTCCGCAGCCGAAAGCGGATTGCCCGCATTCGTATTTAAGGCATCGACAAACTGCGTTGCCGTCATCGCATTTGGAAAGGCGGACGTAAAGCGCGATAGTTGTACAAATTCCGCGGTAAACGCCTGCTTGTTGTTTTCCAATGCCGCTTCCCAACCTGTATCACCAACAATCACTCCTTGCCCGATTCGCTGTGTGTCGCGAAGAAATTCCTGGAAGCGCACGATCGGAACGGGAAGTTGATGAGTACCATTGAATGTTGAAGTGCCGCTGGCGTTGCCATACGCCGTTTTGTAAATACGCTCAACGAGATAGCCCGTCTGCTGAAACTCAATCGACAGAAAATAAGCTGCCGACACATTGATTCGCTTGAGCTGAACGCACGCCTGGTCTGTGCCGCAAGAGGTAATCTGGTTGGTCCAAAAATTCAGCCCTGAAGCATCTGCCTGGCGGTTAAGGAAGTCGTGATAGTGCTGGCCCACGAATGTCTGTGCGTCGTCGATCGCGTTGGTTGAAGGCTCAGTTGGATCGTCGTTGATTTGAACTGTCGCCACCGAAGTGCCAAGAGTCGCTCCGGTTGGATTACTCAAAGTGACGTTGAACGATTCGGTCCCCTCCGCATAAGAGTCTTCGCTGATTAGTACAGGAAACATTTTTGAAGTTTCGCCGGGCGCAAAGCGTAGTTTGCCGAGCGCCGTAATGTAATCACGACGCTCATTTGCCGTGACATCCGAAGTTGCATAGTCCACGGTTGCCGTGCCTGACGTGTCACCAATACGGTTAACCGTAATAGTGACGAACGTGCAATCTTCAGTGACGCTGTAGTTAGAGGTACTGAACTGGACAACACTCTGCTGGGTAGTCGTACCGTCTTGAGTGACGCTGAAAGTCTGGCCGGCAATCGTGATCGAACCGGTGCGTTGCGTTGAAGTGGTATTAGCGGCAACCGAAAAATTAACACTGCCGTTACCACTTCCAGTGGCGCCCGAGGTAACCGTTATGAACGACGAATTGCTGACTGCGGTCCAGGCGCAACTGCCCGTCGCAGTAACGTTCACAACTCCGTTGCTGCCGGACGCGCCAAAGTTCTGGCTCGCTGGATTAAGACTGAAGCTGTGAATCGCCAAGTTGGCAACCGGCGATATTTCTCCACCGCATGCGTTGCTTACGATCACGTCGTAACTGCCAGCGTCTGCCGTAGTCGCGTTGGTAAAGCGAAGAGTGCGAGCTGTCGCTCCCGGAATATTGACGCCGTTTTTACGCCATTGAAAGCTTTGGACCTGATTGGTGGTTGGAGTTCTGTAGACCGCGCCGAATTCTGCAGTGGCGCCTGGACAGATCGTGAGGGTGGCAACAGGAACTCCTGTCGCACTGTTTTCAACATAGGTTCCGTATGGTGGCACGCAGTCGAGACGAAAGACGTAAGACACTCCGGCGTTTGCCGTACCGTTTGTCCCCGTCGAGTGTGGCGCACTGGAAATCAAAGTGTTACCGCTGATGCCGACACCCGTGCCGAACTCGTCACCAGGGCCACCTTGAAATGGACTACTGCCAAGTTTTGCTTGTTGCGTCCAAACTGTTCCACTTTTAGTAAAAACATAAGCAGCGCCACGATTGTCGTTTGGGTTAGAAGAAGTGCCATCGTTACGGCGTGCACCTACAACAATCGTGTTGAATTCGATCGCAACCGAGAAATAACTGAAGACATCGTTAGCCTTTCCATCGCCGGCTGTAAGTTTCTGTTGTTGACTCCATTGACCGGAAGTAGGGTTGCGAATAAAAACGTAAGCTGCGCCCGCGTCAGTACCTTTATCGTCGTCGCCGGGTGCACCGACTATTGCCGTGTTGTTACTAATGGCGATGCTATTTCCAAAAAGATCACCGGCAGCACCATCGTCGGCAGTGAGAAAGCCCACGGTCTGAAAGCCATCGCTAATCGATAGTACAAAAGCTCTGCCTTTATTCGATGTCGCACCCGGAGCGCCTACTGCAAGAAAATCGCCGTCCAACGCGACGCTTGTGCCTAGCTGATCGTTTGCTAAAACTCCGTCCGCTTTGAAGGCCTGGACGTTGTTTTGAAAAAGATAGATCGCCCCGATCTGTTGATTGGCGAAAGGTGATCCGACGACTGAGTTGGTTCCGCTCGTAGCCACACTGGCGCCGAAGAATTCGCCGGCACTTCGCCCATTCGGAACAAGCTCGTTAGCAACGCCGCCGTTTATAAGATCATAGGAAAAGGCCTGACCTGTATTACCGTTGGTTCCGGGACACCCCCATACAGCGGTCGTAGAACTCATCCCAACTGCGTATCCGCATTCACCATGACCTACCGTCAGACCGAGGGCGAATTGCAAAGCCCAACTCGAACCTGTGCGCTTGAAGAAATAGACCTTCCCGGAATCAACCGCAGATGGTGAGAAATCCTCCAGCCACGATCCTACGAGCGCCCGGTCGCCGTTAATCGCTACGGCGTCGCCAAACTGAGCACCGGTCTGTGGGACGAAATCCAGAATCTGTTCAACTGAAGCGACGATTGGATCTACTACGATTGGATAGACAGCTTCACGATCGTCAATCACCAATGTAATTTCGTTACCACTGGTTTCAATATGCGAGGCAAGTCGCTTTCCATCAGCATCGACAGCAGTAAGTTTGCTGTAACTCAACACCGATTTAGCATTTCGATCTTTTAATTCAACTGTTTGCCCATCATTCTTTAAATGGGCCGATAACTCTCCGCCGACCTGGACCACGAGGCGTAGTGCTTCCGGCTGGTCGACGTGCGTGCGATCAGGTCGGACATTTAGCGTGAACCCCTGTTCGATTCCTTCCGGACGGTTCTCGTACCACTCGGTAATAGCCGATTTTCGAGTGGTGATTTCCGATTGAAAGAAATCGCTGCCGTCCGATGAGAGATTGAGTTCTGTATGAACGAGATTTAAACCATTAGGGCCCAACATCCCTTCTTCAAATCGGCAACCGGCAATCGGCAGTTGGCAATTTCTCTCCCTCTGATATTCGATTCGATTCTCCTTCACCTGACGCGATACAACAGGCGGAGCAGGAATGAGGTCCTTCCCGTAACCGTATTTTTTCAGACGCATCTCCATCTGCCAGACACTCGCGGCGTCATCCTGAGAAACTGTCGGACGAACAGTGGCGCCATCAGCTCCAAATAAAGCGTTTAAGTTCTGAACATGACTCATCGCGAGGTAACTGTCAGAATCACTATTTTTCTGCAACCGAAAACGCGTCGCGATGATCGCCTGCAGCAATGATTTTCCTGGCTCTGTCTCTCTTAAATATTCTTGCGCTTGTGCCCCAACGATCGGAGTTGTTTGATTTCCAGCGGGTTGAACCGGCGGGAGGTCATTTGTGGAGAAGGTTATTTTAGAATCCGGGTGATGAAACGTTGCGAGCATCAGCACGAAAAGACAACTAACTACGATCAGTCGAATCGTGAATACAGGAAAATACGCCGACAAATTCCTAACCATTTTGCACACCTTTTCCAAAATTGATTGCGGGTCCTTCGCTCAGGCGATCTCAAGAGATCAGCATCGACACCTGACCGTCATTGTTTCTTCACTTAATAACGCGAGAGTTGCAGCCGAAAACCCACAGACCTTGCCAAATAATTTCCAAACTCAAACTGGCGAGAGAGATGAGAGGCAGTTACAATCGAAGCCCGGCTTGGTTGTCGAATAGTTAATCAACATGTCAGAAGCACCGGCTCATGAAGTAACACAGTTGCTAGCTGAATGGGGTGATGGAGATCGCTCGGCACTTGATAGGCTGTTGCCTTTAGTTGCAGTTGAGTTACACCAGCTCGCTCACCGCTATATGGTTCGCGAGCGTCAGGACCACACGCTGCAAACAACCGCTCTCGTTAACGAGGCCTATCTGAAGTTGGTAGACCAGCAGGTCGATTGGCAAAATCGAGCGCACTTCTTTGGTATTGCCGCCCAGATAATGCGGCGTCTGCTCATCGATCATGCGCGGAAACATCTTGGTCCGAAACACGGTGGCGATAAGAAAATCTCCCTGGAAGACATTGCAGTTGTCAGCGATGAGCGGGCCGCGGAACTGGTGGCGCTCGACGAAGCGTTGACTACTCTCGCGCGCCTTGACGAGCGAAAAGCCAAAATCGTGGAACTGCGCTATTTTGGAGGTCTTAGCGTCGAGGAGACGGCGACTGCGCTTGGCGTTTCAGGTGAGACAATCAGGCGCGAGTGGCTGCGTGCCAAAGCGTTTCTACATCGTGAACTAAGTCAGACTTGAGTTTTATGGAACCTCAGCGTTGGAAAGAAATTGATCGCGTGTTCGCGGCGGCTCTCGAGCAGGACACTGCTGAGCGTCCCGCATTTCTCGACGAAGCTTGCGGCGACGACCTTGAGTTACGCTCCGAGGTTGAATCTTTGATCGCGCATATTGTTCCGGAGAGTCTGCTCGAAGGTCAGGCGCTCGAGGAGGCAACTCGTTTATTGGGAAACGAGAATCGCAAACCTGAATGGACCAACATAGGACCATATCAGATTGTGAAGTTACTCGGCGCCGGCGGCATGGGGGAGGTTTACCTGGCCCATGATCCGCGCCTGAATCGTCCGGTTGCAGTGAAACTTCTCTCGCGTTACGGTAGCGCCGACGACGAAGGAATGAAACGTTTTCAGCGAGAAGCATTCGCGGCGTCGGCGCTCAATCATCCAAATATTCTCACTATCCATGAAATAAGCGAGTTTGAGGGACGTCGGTATATCACTACTGAGTTTGTTGATGGACTGACCTTGCGTGATCGTTTGCGAGAACCGTTGTCTCTGGGTTTGGCTCTTGATATCGCGATGCAGACTGCCAGCGCGCTGTCAGCGGCGCACGCTGCCGGAATAATTCATCGCGACATAAAACCCGAGAATGTCATGCTTCGCGCAGATGGCCTGGTCAAGGTCCTCGACTTCGGCATCGCCAAGTACACAAAGCCTGACGGGATTGAAGATCAGGATCTGATCGAGACCAGGCCGGGGTCGGTGATTGGAACTGCTCCTTACATGTCACCTGAACAGGCGCGCGGACTGACGGTCGATGCACGCACAGACATCTGGAGTCTTGGCGTGTTGCTTTACGAGATGTTGACGAATCGTAAACCTTTCTGGGGAGCAACTGGTCCGGATGTAATGGCCGCTGTGCTCCACCACGAACCGGCGCCGCTGTCCGATTCATTAGGATTTGTTCCTGAAGCTCTTCAATCGATCATTTCGAAAACGCTGCAGAAAAATAAAGACCTCCGCTACCACACAGCAGTGGAATTCCTCGCCGACATTAAAGAGTTAAAAAGACAGATCGATTCGGATTTAGCGGACAAACTAAGCAGCGAAACACTACGAGAAACGGTGGCTCTAAATACACTGCCGAGGCAGCCAGCCATCTCGCCGCTGCGAACGATGGCAGTTTTACCGTTCAAACCGCTGATTGTTCAGGACCGCGACGCTTCCCTGGAAGTGGGAATGGCTGACACGTTAATCGCAAAACTCAGCAACAGCCGGGGAATCATTGTGCGTCCGCTTGGCAGCGTACGTAAGTACAGCGAGCTGGACCAGGATCCGGTCGCGGCGGGTTGCGAGTTGGGTGTCGATACCTTGCTCGAAGGAAATATTCAAAGGGCGGGCGAACTGCTTCGCGTTACGGTCCGCTTGATCAGGATTCCAAGTGGAGAGTCGTTGTGGGCCGGAACATTTGATGAAAAGTTTACCAGTATTTTCACTGTCCAGGATGCGATCTCGCAGCGCGTCGCCGAAGCCCTGGCGGTCCAACTTACCACCGGCGAACACAAACGTTTGACGAGACGCGACACCGAGAGTCCGGCAGCTTACGAGTTGTATCTCAAGGGTCGTTATCACTGGAACAAGATCACTTTCCCGCAGGTCAAAAAAGGCATTGAGTATTTCCAGCAGGCGATTGATATCGATCCTCTTTACGCGATGGCGTATGCAGGACTTGCCGAAGCTTATCGATCTTTGCCGATCAACAGCGACATTCCTCCCCGCGACGCTTTTCCCAAAGCGAAAGCTGCAGCCGCAATGGCCCTGGAAATCGATCCACACCTCGCCGAAGTGCACGCCTCTTTGGTCTTCATCAAATCATGGTTTGATTGGGATTGGGCCGGCGCTGAAGTTGAGGCCAAACTCGCGCTTGATATCGATCCGAATTCTGCCTCGGCCAATCGTGCTTATGCACACCTGCTTTCAGCGACCGGTCGTCATCAGGAAGCGATCATTAAAGGCGCACGAGCCCGCGAACTTGATCCGCTCGCACTGATAACGAGGGCTCTTGAAGGGCAATACCTTTACTACGCGGGGAAGGACGACGCTGCGACAGCGCGGTTAACGGAAGCCCTGGAATTGGACCCGAGATTTTGGGTGGCCCACCTGACACTCGCCAAGGTCTACATCCGGCAGAAAATGTATGCAGAGGCGATCCAGTCTTTGACGAAGGCAAAAGAGAATTCTGGCGGCAACTCTGAGACGACCTCACTCCTGGGCTACACCTGGGCATTAGCCGGCGATCGTTCGCAAGCGCGCGGCTGTCTCGATGAATTGAGGAGTTTAAGTAACGAGCGCTATGTCCCGCCTTACAACCTAGCCATGATTTACAATGGCCTCGACGAAACTGATGAGGCTTTTGTATGGCTGCAAAAAGCTTACGACGAACGTGATGTGCGCCTGACGTTTATTAACGTCGATCCAAAATGGGACCATCTGCGGTCGGATTCACGCTTCGTTTCGTTGATCAGATTGATTGGTTTTCCTGAACGCAGGCTTGGCCATCTGTTGTGAGGAATGGCTGTGCCTTTCCGTAAGGGCGCACAGTAATGTGGGCCAGGCCCTTCATCCGTACATTTTATTAATGACCCGTTTAATGGAGGGCGTAGCCCGGAACAAAAGTGGCGCATCAACGGAAAGGCGCAGCCATTCCTCACAACAGATGGCCAAGCCGGAACGAGGTTGCACCGGTTTGCAAAGGCTCTTTAGCTTGTCGAGTGGATATTCGATTTTCGGTTAGAACGGAATGTCTTCGTCGGTTATGTCAGCCGGTTCGCCTGGTCCACTCGAAGATGGTCCTGAACTCGACGATCCGCGGTCATAATTTCCACGATCGTAATTTCCACCGCCGCCGCTACCGCTACCGCCGCCAGTCGCACCCTCATCTTGTCTGGAACCGATGAACTGCATGTCAGTGGCAGTTACCTCGAGCGCATACCGCTGTTTTCCGTCACGATCGGTATACTCTTCTACTCGTAGTCTTCCTTCGATGTAGACGGGCTTACCTTTGTGCAGGTACTGTGAGGCGGTCTCGGCCTGACGGTTCCACAGCGTCACTCTAAACCATGTCGTCTGATCCTGCATTTCACCGTTCTTATCTTTGCGACGATCGTTGGTAGCCATGCTGAAAGTGCAGACGGGTGTACCTTGTGGCGTATAGCGCAACTCCGGGTCGCGGCCCAAGTTTCCCACGAGCGTTATTTTGTTAAAGGACATGAGGAGCCTTTCTTTTACTGGGATTTTCGAAACGACCCGATACTACTCGCGCTCAACCCAAGAATCAAGCGCGCCTAATTTTGCTCTTCAGCAACGCAAAGTCATGCTATCGCACTTCCGAAATGATTTCTGATAGACTGTCGACACTTGAACGGAATCGGTGAATGAAACCCAGAGTCTACATAGAAACTTTTGGGTGTCAGATGAATGTTGCTGACACTGAGCGGGCCGCCACCGGTTTGCGCGAGTCGGGCTACGACCTGTGTGATTCTGAGCACGACGCCGATGTTGTGCTGTTGAATACTTGTTCAGTGCGCGAAAAGGCGGAGCAGAAAGCCTTCACTCGTGTCGGCGAGATCAGAGCCGCGCGGGCTGACGATAAGGACCTGGTGGTTGGTTTGATGGGTTGCGTTGCGCAACTTGAAGGCAAGAAGATTTTTTCGCAGACGCCATCGATAAACATGGTGATTGGCACGCGAGCCACCGATCGCATTCCTTTGTTAATAGAGCGCGCCCGACAAGGTGAGCGAAAAGTTCTGGACTTAGGTGAGCGTGATCACAATGACTCGTGGGCTGTGTCGCCAGTCGAACGTCATTCGCCGCACGTGGCTTTCATTCCGATTATCGAAGGCTGCAACAAGTTTTGCTCGTTTTGCATAGTGCCGTATTCACGCGGTCGCGAGCGTAGCCGGCTCGCCGTGGAGATCGTTAAGGAAGTAAAGCGACTACAAGGCCTCGGTTATAAAGAAGTTCATTTGATCGGACAGAACGTCAACAGCTATCGACCGCGCGTTGAGTCTGGCCTGGAAGGATTCAGCGGAGCGACTCCTTTCAGTCGTTTATTGCGCGCCGTTGCTGCGACCGGAATGCCGCGGATCAAATTTACAACTTCTTTCCCGCGTGATTTTCATCCCGACATCGTTTCAGCTATCGAGGAAAATTCTAATCTGTGTGACTGGATTCACTTGCCGGTCCAATCGGGTAACGATCGGATTTTGAAACTGATGCGACGCGGACATACTCGGGCCGACTATCTCGGCAGAATTGATCGCATCAAGAAATCAAACCGGCGACTCGCCTTAACGAGCGACATCATCGTCGGCTTCCCGGGGGAAACACGAGAAGAGTTCGAAGAGACAGTTAACCTGGTCCAACAGTGCGAGTACGACGGTGTTTACATCTTCAAGTATTCACAACGAAAAGGAACGCCGGCCGCAGGCTTTGAAGATACAGTCTCGGAAAGCGAAAAGACGGAACGCTTTCTGGAACTGGAGCAGGTGCAGAGAAAGATTCAAGATCGGGTCTATCAATCGTATATCGGGCGAACTTTGAGTGTCCTCGTTGAGCGGCCAAGTACTCGATCGGAATTCGACGTGATGGGACACTCGACGTGTAATAAGATCATTAACTTTCCGGCGGCGCAGAGTCTCGAAGGCGAAGAGGTCGAGGTCGAAGTCACGGCCGTCAAAACAAATAGTCTTTATGGCAAATTAGTAAATCGTTCAGCGGTGGTCTAAGGGGTACGGTATGGAAATCGAAGTTAAGATCCGAGCATTAATGATGGATCCCAACAGCGGCACGCCCATCATCATTTTGAAGGACGTCGAAAGTGATACCATGCTGCCGATTTGGGTTGGAGCTTACGAAGCCAATGCCATTGCTTTAGAGATTGAAAAGATCGCGCCGCCGCGCCCGATGACGCACGATCTTTTGAGAAATCTGATCAAGGAATTGGGAGTTGAAGTTGAAAGAGTTGTCGTCACCAGCCTGCACGATAATACTTTCTTCGCTAAAATCGTGATGCTGAATCCGAAAGGCGATCGCATGTTACTCGATTCGCGCCCGTCGGATGCTATCGCCTTAGCGCTACGAATGGACTGCCCGATCTTTGTCGACATGGAAGTGATCAAGGCTTCGCGCAACACAATGCCGACTGAAGAGGGCGAAGAAGCTGAACTGTCCACCTCGGATGAAGAGTGGCCTGATGTTATTGGAGAAGCCGGCGACTTACCGATGTGACGCGCGGCTTTGAAGTATGAACCCACGAAACGTGAGAATCCCACTGTGCAGCGACTGGTAATTGCCATCGCCAACCAAAAAGGCGGTGTCGGAAAAACAACGACCGCCATCAATCTTGCCGCCGCCTTTGCTCGTCAGGGAAAACGTGTCCTTCTTCTCGACCTGGATCCACAGGGAAATAGTTCTATTTCTTTTCTGGATCCGCTGACAGTGGAGCGGTCAGTCTATGATTTGATGGTCGATGGTCAGGCGCCGATTGAAGAGTCGACTTATAAGACCTCAGTTGAGAACCTGGAACTCGTTCCCGCGCGAATTAATCTGGCGAAGTTGGAGGCGAAACTGGTCGGCGACTTCGATGCGCCGTTCAGGTTGAAGGACCGGCTTGAACCGTTTCGCGCAGTCTACGAAGTGATCATTATCGACACACCGCCGACCCTGGGCCTGATCACTGTCAACGCGCTGGTGGCGGCGACCCATGTCCTGGTCCCGATTCAGTCGTCCTATTTCGCACTCGAAGGCACCGACGATCTTTTGGAAACAATCGAAAAAGTGAAGGCGCGCCCAAATCCAGGTCTTGAATTACTCGGTGTGCTCGTGACCTTGCATGACAAGCGCACCACCCTGGCGCGTGAAGTTCATGAACAGATCAAAAACGTGTTTGGTCCAAAGTTGTTCGAGACCGTGATCACGAAAAGTGTTCGGTTGGAAGAGTCACCGGCCTATAAAGAATCGATCTTCAGTTTCGCGCCCAATTCGTCAGGCGCGATCGAGTACGGAAAACTTTGTGAAGAGGTAATGAGCCGTGTCCACTAAGAGGGGATTGCCAAGTGGCCTACAGATGCGTCACGACGCACACTACGTCGAGGAACTATCGCAGCACCGGCCGCAACAGCTTGGCCGGATGGTTCCACTCGACAAACTCGATCCAAATCCCGAGCAGCCCCGCTCTGATTTTGGCGACTTGACCGAACTCACTGCGTCAATCGCTGAGAAAGGCGTGCTCGAACCTCTGCTGGTAAAACCGAATCGTTTGACCGGTCGGTGGATGATCATTGCCGGCGAGCGTCGTTATCGATCAGCCCTTCGTGCCGGGCTCAAGGAAGTGCCTTGCGTTGAGATGGAAGTTGACGAAGGCACGATTGCCGAAATTGCGTTGATTGAAAACATGCAGCGCAAGGATTTGACCGTTTGGGAAGAAGCGGATGGTCTGCTCTCGCTGATAGAACGTTTTGGTTACACTCACGATGATGTTGCTCGGAAAGTAGGAAAGAGCAGAAGCACAGTTACCGAAGCGATGGCGATCGCGCGGATTCCCGAGGAAGTTCGGCAGATTTGTAAAGAGGGTGAGATTACAGCGAAGTCTTCGTTACTTCAGATTGTGCGTCAGCCTGACGACGAATCGATGTTGAGTCTGGCGCAACAGATTGCGAGTAAAGGAATGAATCGCAACGACGCGCGTGAAGCTCGGCGTCAGGAGATGGGGCCGCGAGTTGTGCCGGAGTCGAAACCTTTTACGTTTAAGTACGCATCACCACAGAAAGATTTCAATCTCGAAATAAAATTCAAAGCTCCGAATGTGCCAAACTCAGATGTGGCGATGTTGTTGCGGGCTTTAGCAGATGAGATTGAGAACCAGTAACCAGGCTTATTCGTCCTTATGATAGGAGCACAGGCGTCCTCGCCTGCCTCGTCGCGCCGGTACACTTCGGAATAAGGAAGCTTTTGTAATCAACCCGGCAGGCGAGGACGCCTGCGCTCCTAACCTACTTCGCTAACGACTTCTTCTTTTCAGCGGCTGCTCGCTTTTGCAGACCCTTGGCCCAACGCTCAAAAGTCGGTTGCAGCGGTTTGAAAAGTTTTGCCCTGAAGCTGTGCTTCCGCTCGTTCCATAACTTCAAATGCTTTTCAGTGTATGAACGAATTGCCGGTTCGAGCTGCGTCTTTTTCAGCGAGTGACGCAGCGTCATGTGGTAATGCTGGGCCACTAACGAAAACACGAGCGCGACGAGATTACTCTTAAAAGATAGCCGCGGGATGATTCGTTTGTGAAAGGGTTTATCGACTGGATGAAGTACGTTTACGGCGATCTCCAGCCAGGGACCTTTGGGCCCTTGTTTTGGATGATAAAGACCGGGTAGTTCGGTAGCTTGAATCGCGTTTTTGATGCGAGGATCTGAAATGAAGGGAACTAGTCTGATGCGTTCGATGCCTCGCGTGTGTTCGCGCGGGAGGCTGTTAAATGCGTCTTCAACCGTCTGCGCGGCTGCCTTGGGCAGCTTGCCCTCAAATTGATTCTCAATGCGTATTGCCACTTTAAGTATTTTCCTGGATTTGATAATGGAGTGAATTCGAAGCAAGTCACTTTATGGGAAGGTAGCAGGCGGGTCAAGTGCAGGATACCACCGACTTTAAGTCGGTGGTAGTTCAGTTTTTACCTAGTACACCTGCCGATACCGCACCGTGATACCACCGACTTTATGTCGGTGGAGCGTCAGCTTTTACCTAGCCTCACGGACTCATACTACGCAGATACCACCGACTTTACGTCGGTTGGAGCGTCAGCTTTTACCTAGCCTCACGGACTCATGCTACGCAGATACCACCGACTTTACGTCGGTGGAGCGTCAGCTTCTAGCTAAACTCACGGACTCATGCTATGCAGATACCACCGACTTTATGTCGGTGGAGCGTCAGCTTTTACCTAGCCTCACGGACTCATACTACGCAGATACCACCGACTTTACGTCGGTGGAGCGTCAGCTTTTACCTAGCCTCACGGACTCACATACTACGCAGATACCACCGACTTTATGTCGGTTGGAGTTTCAATTTCTGCCTACGCAGGGGAGCAGCACATGTAACCGATGGCCAGGTAAAAGTTGACTCCCACCGACATAAAGTCGGTGGTATCACGGTGTGGTATCGGCGAGTGTATTAGGTCGAAATTGAACTACCACCGACATAAAGTCGGTGGTATCTGCGTAGCATGAGTCCGTGGGTTTAGCTGGAACCTGACGCTCCATCGACATAAAGTCGGTGGTATCACGGTGCGGTGTCAGCGAGGTATTAGGTAGAAGCTGAGACTCCACCGACATAAAGTCGGTGGTATCAAGGTGCGGTGTTAGCGAGGTATTAGGTAGAAGCTGAGACTCCACCGACATAAAGTCGGTGGTATCACGGTGCAGTGTTAGCGAGGTATTAGGTAGAAATTGAACTACCACCGACATAAAGCCGGTGGTATCACGGTGCAGTGTTAGCTGTGGTAGGTCAAAGCTGAGACTCCAACCGACATAAAGTCGGTGGTATCTGCGTATATGAGTTAGTGGGTTTAGCTAGAAGCTGACGCTCCGACCGACGTAAAGTCGGTGGTATCAATCGGTAACCGCGCCCAGGCTTGCGCTGGAGACGAGCTTTTCATACTTCGCAAGCACGCCAGATGTGTATTTATTAGATCGAGGCTGCCAACGTTCACGGCGCGCGGCGAGTTCAGCTTCTGAAACATTCAACTGAAGCAGCAAGTTATCGGCATCGATCGTAATCGAATCGCCTTCTTCAACGAACGCAATCCCGCCACCCACGGCCGCTTCTGGCGCAACATGCCCGACAACCATTCCGTGCGTAGCGCCTGAGAAACGTCCGTCGGTTATCAGGCCCACTGAGTCGCCCAGTCCTGCGCCAATGATCGCAGAAGTTGGCGCTAGCATCTCACGCATTCCTGGTCCACCTTTTGGACCTTCATAACGAATCACGATCACATCACCGGCTTTTATTTTTCCGGAAAGAACCGCCGCCAGGCAGAGCTCTTCCGATTCAAACACGCGCGCCGGACCCGTAATTCGCCGGTGTTTCACGCCAGACACTTTGGCAACCGCGCCTTCAGTCGCCAAGTTCCCACGCAGTATCGCCAGGTGACCCTCGGGATACAACGGATCATCCCATTGTCTGATGACATGCTGATCACGCGAAGGACTGTCCGGAACGTCCTTTAAAACCTCGGCTATAGTTTCACCAGTAATAGTTAGCGCGTCTCCGTGAAGCAGCCCGTGATTCAGCAGCATCTTCATCACTTGAGGAATGCCGCCGACCTTATGCAGATCAGTTGCGACATATCGACCCGACGGTTTCAAATCACAAAAAAGCGGAATGCGTTTTCTAATCTTTTCGAAATCATCCAGGGTCAACTCAACTTCGGCCGCATGCGCAATCGCTAACAGATGAAGGACCGCATTTGTTGAACCACCCACTGCCATCACGACTGCAATGGCGTTTTCGAAAGCCTCTCTGGTTAACAACTGTCGCGGCAGTATTTCTTTTTCGATCGCCTGGGCTAAAACAGTTGCCGATGCGGCTGCGTTGTCTGCCTTTTCGACGTCTTCTGCCGCCATCGTTGAGGAATAAGGCAAACTCAACCCCAACGCTTCAATCGCAGACGACATCGTGTTGGCCGTGTACATGCCTCCGCACGAACCAGCGCCGGGACACGCACGTCGCTCAACTTCAACCAGATCATGTTCTGAAAGTTTGCCCGCGCAGTATTGACCAACTGCCTCGAATGCGCTGACGATAGTCAGATCCTGACCATTGTAATTACCGGCTTTGATCGTGCCGCCGTACACAAAGATCGATGGAATATTGAGTCGGGCAATCGCGATCATTGCCCCCGGCATGTTTTTGTCGCAGCCGCCGATCGCCAGTAATCCGTCCATCGCCTGGGCCTGGACCACCGTCTCGATCGAGTCGGCAATAACTTCACGCGAGACGAGAGAATATTTCATCCCTTCCGTCCCCATTGAAATGCCATCGCTGACTGTGATTGTGCCGAACGTTTGCGGCATGGTTGAAGCATTCCTTAACGCGTCAACCGCGCGTGCGGTGAGTTCGTTTAGTCCGGCATTGCAGGGTGTGATGGTGCTGTAACCGTTGGCGACACCTATGATCGGTTTCTTGAAGTCGTCGTCTGCAAAACCTACGGCACGAAGCATTGCGCGATTTGGAGTTCGCTCAACGCCTCGGGTGATGGTGTGACTCCTCGCGTGCGCATCTTTCTCAGCCAAGCTTGTCGTCCTCAGTTTTTAGCTTTATCTACCAGGCGACCATTAGACAACCACGGCATCATTTGTCGCAAACGCGTGCCAACTTGTTCGATTGGGTGTTCGCGCGCTTCGGAATCGAGTTGATTAAAACGCGGTCTTCCATTTCGACTTTCCTTCATCCAATCGCGCGCAAATGCGCCCGATTGAATCTCCGCTAACAGACTCTTCATCCGCCGCTTGGTTTCGTCGTTGACCACGATTGGACCACGGGTCATGTCGCCATACTGGGCCGTATTTGAAATTGAATAACGCATCTCAGAAATGCCACCTTCGTAAACCAGATCCACGATCAGTTTCATTTCATGGAGACATTCAAAGTAGGCCATCTCGGGAGAATAACCAGCTTCAATCAGAGTTTCAAAGCCGGCTTTGATTAGCGACGTCAGACCACCACACAAAACCGCTTGTTCACCGAACAGATCGGTCTCTGTTTCTTCGCGGAAAGTTGTTTCGATAATGCCGGCGCGACCCCCGCCAATCGCCGAGGCATAAGCGAGGCCGATGTTCCTTGTGTCGCCACCTGGATCCTGGTTGAGTGCTAACAGGCAGGGAACACCAGCGCCGCGCAAATACTCATGACGCACGAGATGACCCGGCCCTTTGGGCGCCACCATGAAAACATTTGCCTCAGCCGGCGGTTCGATGAACTTGTAGTGAATCGAGAAACCGTGCGAGAACGACAGATACTTGCCGGGCGTGATCGATTCGGCCACTTCGCGTGCGTAAATGTCCGGCGCCAACTCGTCGGGCACAAGCATCATCACAATGTCCGCTTCAGCCGCAGCTTCCGCAACGGGCTTAACTTTTAGTCCCGCCTGTTCAGCCTTGTCCCATGATGCGCTGCCCGGTCGCAGGCCGACTGTCACATCACAACCGGAGTCTTTCAAATTATTTGATTGCGCAAAGCCCTGGCTGCCGTATCCGATCACGGCGATCTGTTTGCTCTTAATCAATTCGAGATCAGCGTCTCTGTCGTAATAAATTTTCATGGTTAGTTGAGAGTCCTTTCGATTAAGGAGTGCGATAAATTTGTTGCACGACCCACCTGCTACCGCGAGGTGGTACTGACTCTTTGACCACTCGATAAACAGTGGAGTGCACTACACAGTCTAAGTCTCCTTAGAGTTGCGGAATTAGTTCTTCTTCGTCTTCGGCTACCACCGGAGCAACTGAGGCAGAAAGCCGATTGATGGCGATATGACCGGTACGTGTGATGTCAGTAATTCCGATAGGTCGCAGCAGTTCGATAAACGTATCGACTTTTTCTTTATTGCCCGAGGCTTCAACGATCAGTTGCGTGTGTGAAATGTCTACCACCTTCGCCCGGAAGACACTTACCAGGCTCAACACTTCCTGTCGTTCTGAACCGGCCGAAGCAGAGACAGTGATCAAAGCCATCTCGCGTTCGATGTGTGGTCGCGTTGTTACATCCTGGACCTCACGCACGCGCGCAAGCCGTTCACATTGTTTGACGATCTGTTGAATAGTGCGATCGTCGCCACGCGTTACGATTGTCACTCGCGACCAACTCGGATCAAGCGTCTCACCAACGGAGATTGTTTCGATATTGAATCCACGCGCACTAAACAACCCGACGATCCGCGACAACTCGCCTGGCTGGTCCGCGACTATTATTGACAAAGTATGACGCATGGCATTTCCGATTTGTGATTGCCGATTGCCAATTTGATCAATATCCAAGCTTGTCTCGAAAAATTGGAAGGACGATCGCTTAAAGGCAAATTGGCAATCGGCAATTGCAAATCGTCAATCCGCCTGCACTATCATGTCGTTCGCGTTCGCGCCGGCCGGTACGATAGGGAAGACGTTTTCTTCCTTTGAGACGACGATGTCCATGACGGCGACGCCGTCGTGGGCCAGGCCTGCAGCGAGGACATCGTGCAACTCTTCCGGCTTCGTCGCGCGGAATGCTGCGGCTCCATAGGCTTCCGCGAGTTTCACAAAATCAGGAGCCACTGAAATGTCCACTTCCGAGTAAGTTCGGTCGTAGAACATCTCCTGCCACTGACGCACCATTCCCAGATAACCGTTATTCATCACGACAATCTTCACCGGCAGGTTGTATTGCACGGCGGTCGCCAATTCCTGGTTGGTCATCTGAAAGCCACCGTCGCCAACCACTGCAACTACCAGTCGATCCGGACAAGCTAACTGCGCTCCAACTGCGGCTGGTAATCCAAAGCCCATCGTTCCGAGTCCACCACTCGTGATCAACTGTCGCGTGCGCGTGAACGGATAGAACTGGGCCACCCACATCTGATGTTGGCCCACATCAGTAGTTATAATCGCTTCACCTTTTGTTAACTGGTGCAGTTCACGAATAACTGACTGTGGTTTTATGTGGCTCTGCGAACCTGCGAAGCGCAGCGGTTGCCCGCGTTGCCAGCCTCGAATTCGCTTCCACCACGGTTCACGCGCTGTCAGACTTTGCCTTAACTCGTCCGGCGCCACCTGTTTTGCGTAAGCCAGAAAGCTGTCGAGTACTTCCTGCGCATCAGCCGTAATGCTTTGAGTCGGGGCGACGTTCTTGCCGATGTTGGCCGGATCGATATCAACGTGGATGATGCTGGCTTGCGGCGCAAACGTCGCGAGCTTGCCTGTCACGCGGTCGTCAAATCTGACTCCTATGGCAATCAGCAGATCACTTTCCGCCACCGACATGTTGGCGGCGTACGTGCCATGCATGCCCAACATTCCGAGACTGAGTTGATGGCCCGACTCAAAACCGCCCAGTCCCATCAAAGTTGGAGCGACCGGCAGTTGAAAAGTTTCGGCAAACTCTCGGAGTGATTCGTCTGCGCCCGAATTCGTAATCCCGCCACCAACATAAAGGACCGGACGTTTGGCACTTAGAATTGTTTTCACCGCGCGCGCGACTTCGCCCGGCGCCGGCTTTTTCTTCGGGGTAGAGAAGGGAAAACTCACGTGATCCAGACGGGAATAGTTGGCCCGCGCTGCGGTTACATCTTTGGGAATATCGATCACGACCGGTCCAGGTCGGCCACTGCGGGCCAGATGGAATGCTTCACGAACAACGGCCGCCAGATCTCGTGGATCGCGGACGAGATAGTTGTGCTTTACGCACGGTCGCGTGATCCCAACGGTATCGACTTCCTGAAACGCATCAGTGCCAATCAAGTGTTTGGGAACTTGTCCCGTGATCACGACGATTGGAGTGGAATCCATGTACGCGTTAGCGATCCCGGTGACGGCATTGGTTGCGCCCGGACCAGACGTCACTAATACACAACCCACTTTTCCGGTCGATCTCGCATAACCTTCGGCCATGTGGACCGCGCCCTGTTCGTGCCTGACGAGATAATGTGTAATTCGTTCGCGTGCGCGCCACAGTTCGTCATAGATGTGCAGCACGGCGCCGCCGGGATAACCAAAAATCGTATCTACACCTTCAAAGCACAGTGCCTCGATCAGGATTTCTGCGCCGCGTGGTCCTTCGAGTGGCAGCACCGATTCGGTGTTGATAACGCGCTTTTGGATTAAACTCTCGGCGATCATGATTGACTTCCCGGGTGAATCAAGCGGGCCATCAACTGAAATAGTTGATGGCCCGCATTGCTGATCCCCCTCGAATAACTTTCACAGGCTATGGCTGACCAATTGATTCACGATGACGTGAAGTGGCCTCACTCTACCGTGGGAATTAGTGTCTGTAAAATTTATTCTTTTAAGATAATAATAAATCTGGCTCATCCATAAGGAGATATGGTAAAACGTCGCTTATGGAAATGGCTCAACTCGAATATTTCTCAAAAGTCGTACAGGAACGCAGCTTTTCGAAGGCTGCCGACCGCGTTTACCGCACTCAACCAGCCGTTAGTATCGCGATTCGCCGGCTCGAAGAAGAGATCGGTTTGCCGCTACTGGATCGCACGCAGAAAACGCCTGTGCTCACGGACGCCGGCCAGGTTGTTTACGACTATGCGCAACGCATTCTCGCGCTTAGAGATCAGGTTGGTCAGGCAATTTCAGAATTGCAGAGCTTGAAGCGGGGCCGAGTGCGGGTGGGCGCCAATGAAAGCACGTCACTTTATTTGTTGCCTGATTTGATCCTGTCGTTTCGCGAACAGTATCCCGAAGTTAAGGTTGAGATTTATCGCCACGTTTCGAGTCGGTTGCCGCGCGAGGTGTTGGATCGAAATGTTGATTTTGCGTTGATGGCGTCCGAGCCCCAGGATCGCGACCTCGAAGCGTTTCCGGTTTTGAAAGACGAGTTGGTGTTGATTATGAGTCCGAAGCATTCGCTCGCTGGACGGCCATCAGTGAAGGTCAAGGATTTAGGCAAGGAGTCGTTTGTTGCTCACAACGTTAATTCCGGATCACGATTGAAAGTTGTTGAAGCTTTTGCCAGACAACATACACCGCTTAACATCACGATTGAATTGGCGACGATTGAAACGATTAAGAGGTTCGTGCAGAAGCGAGTCGGGTTGGCGTTTGTGCCGCGGATGTGTGTGCGTGAGGAATTGGAGCGTGGCGTGCTGGCTAGTGTGCCGGTGCGTGGTCTAACGCATAACCGAATCCTCTGGGCGGCGCATCGCCGCGGATCGAATTTTTCACCAGCCGCCGCAGCGTTCCTGAAAGTGTTGAAGCTGCACACCGATGTTTAAGTCAGTTTCTCCTCTGCGTCTCCGCGTACTCCGCGTCTCTGTGTTGAAATCGGTCTCTAACTAATCGAACGCTGGTTTTAACACAGAGACGCTGAGGACGCGGAGACGCAGAGGAAGACACTTAAGCGGCCTTCGGCCTGCCAATTACACTGAACAAATACTGCTCGATCGCAACTTCAAGCGCGCCACCTAAATCAGCTCCATGCATATCGCCCGGTTCGAGTGACCAGCGCGACAACCGGCCAGCCATCGACATCGCGATTGCTGCTCGCGCTGAACCCTCAATAAATTTCCAACCGTGAACAAGCTCGCCGCTTAAGACAACATTCGACACTCCCAGTCCGCCGATCATGTTGCCAATGCCGATACCAAGATGCGTACCTACTCGCTCAAGTGTGACTTGCGCGCGGCGTTCTCCAGCGATTGCCTTTGCCACAAGATCTGTAAAGGTCAACGAACTTCGCAACCGCGCGCGATGACTGTCTCCTGTATAAAGTTCGACAGCACTCGCCGCACTCGCATAACGTTCCCAGCAACCAAAGTTGCCACACGTGCATGACTTGCCACCGGCAACAATCGTCATGTGACCAAACTCACCGGCGATGTCCGCGCCTGACGTACCACGAAACACTTCGCCGCCCAGAACAAGTCCGACACCGATGCCTGTTCCCGCGCGTACTACGACAAAGTCGCCGGCAGTTTTGGTTGCGGTCTGACTGCGGCGTCGTTGTGACTCATAGATCGCGGCTGCAGTCGCGTTGTTCTCGACCAGCACGGGCACATCAAGATTCAATAGTTTCGCTACCGGGATGTCTTTCCACCCCAAATGTGGTGCATATAACAACCGGCTGCGCTCCGCGTCAGTTGGACCAACCACGCTAATTCCTACAACAGCCAGGACGCGATCCGGAAGTCGTTTCTCGAACCTTTCAATCGCAGCACGTATCTCCGCGATCGCTATCTCCGGTTCAGTTGAAGTCGGAAAAGATTCCTCCTGAAGAATTTTGCCGTCGACAGTTGCCGCACCCAGATGAATTTTGCTGACGCCGATATTTACACCTACGAGAAAATCCTTGTCGCTGCGTAAAGACAGACCAATAGGCGGACGACCAACTCCCCGATGGGCCGAACGTTCCGGCGCTCCTTCGCGTAAAACTCCCGAATCGATCAACGGTTTGACCAACACCGTGATGCGTCGACGATGTACACCCAGCCGGCGCGCTACGGCGACACGAGGAATCGGTTGGGATGCGCGCACAATGCGGAGCAGTTCATGGGCCGTTTGAGTCGGCGGTGTTTGATCAGGAGTTGAAATAGGGGACAACGACGATACTTCTTTTAGCTTAGACAACTTATTTCTCCTTGGGACTGGTTAGAAAAGTTTTCAATTGCAAAATGACTAGCAAATGAACGGCCAAAGCAGTTCACTAAATGATTGATGCGTTGAATCTACGGGTTGAGTCTTACTTAAGTGTTAAGTGCGACCAGGCGATTAACGACAACGTTGCGGGTGAGCGTCAACAGTTTCGTCTCGCTGAACAACGAAGAAGGGAAGTATTGAAGGTTGAGTTAGGCTCGATAGCGATCACAACTAATTCCATATTTTTTGACTTTGTAGCCGATAATTCTTTCGGTGCTGTCCAGAAGTTTTGCCGCTTTGGCCCGATTGCCCCTCGCCGTTTTCAGTGCGTCCTGAATGAGATCTCGTTCGTAAGTTTCAACTGCTGAAATCAATGAAAGTCTGTTGACGGTGTCAGAACCTTCGGCAGTTTGCAGACTCGGCGGCAGATGATGACCATGAATTACATTCGATTCACAAACCAGCACGGCTCTTTCGATAACGTTCTCGAGTTCGCGAACATTTCCGGGCCAGTGATAACTCGTCAACATGTCGATCGCGGGCGTCGAGATCCGTTTGATGTTTTTGTTGTGCTCGCGTTCAAACTTCTCGACAAAGTGTTCCGCGAGCAAAAGGATATCGGGCTTACGTTCGCGCAAGGCAGGCATGAAGATCGTGAAGACATTTAATCGATAGTAAAGATCTTCGCGAAACTCATTTCGTCCAATCGCTTCTTCAAGATCTTTGTTGGTGGCGACAACGAGCCGAACGTTGACTTTGATCGTTTCGGTCCCGCCGAGGCGTTCAAACTCTCGTTCCTGAAGTACACGCAGAAGTTTTACCTGGGTCGAAAAATCCAAATCTCCGATCTCGTCAAGAAAGAGCGTGCCGCCATCAGCGAGTTCGAAGCGTCCTTTCTTACGACCTTGCGCGCTCGTAAAGGCGCCTTTCTCATAACCAAAAAGTTCCGATTCGATCAGCGTTTCCGGAAGCGCAGCACAACTAACTTTAACGAATGGCTTGCCGGCGCGCAGGGAGTTGTAGTGGAGCGCATGGGCCACCATCTCTTTGCCGGTGCCCGACTCGCCACGGAGCAGCACAGTAGTATTGGTGCGCGCAACTTGTGTTACCTGTTCATAAACCTGTCGCATCGGATTGGAATTGCCGATGATTCGACTGAAGTCGTAGCGCTCCCGCAGTTCTTGTTTCAGATGAATATTTTCATCGACCAGTCGCTTCTTATCAGCTTCAAAGCGCTGCTCAACTTTCAAGGCTTGCGCAATCATCGAAGCTATTACACTTAAAAACTTGGTAGTGCGATCGTAATCGCGTGACACTTTGTATGTTCGATCCGCGCCAAGAACTCCGATTGCTTTGTTATCGCTCAGAATGGGAACACAGATAAAACTCATCTCGCGTCGATTTGGTCCATCATCAATTGCGCGGAGACGATTCACCAGTAATGGTTCCTGGCTGGTTTGCGGAACAACGACCGGCTTGCCGCTTTGGACCACTCGACCAATAACGCCTTCGCCAATTCGATATGTTACGCGTCGCGCTTGATCGATATTTATTCCGTAGGTCGACTCCATCCGAATCTTTTCGCTCTCGCTATCAACCAGCATTATGAAGCTACGGACCATGCCGTGATGGCGACCAAGCGTTTCCAACACTCGCTCGAAAGCAGTTTTCAGACTGTTTGTGTCGGCGAGGATGCGACCGATTTCAACGAGAGTGCCTAGTTTGCGGATCTCGCGCCGCTCGCGGGAGACGAGTTCGGCAGGCTTAACAAGATTTTTCTCTGCGGCAACCATTATCGGGGTTGATTGAAGACAGCATCTTAGAAGCGAGGAAAATGGGCGTCAAAGTGAAAACTTTTATGTATGTATAAACGGAGAGCGTGATATCGCGCTTCGTGGGAGGCGACAAAATTGTCGTGAGGCGGTCGAGAAAGCACAGAATCGTCAGATCCGGGTGGATTGTAGGCTTGGCCGTCTGTTGTGAGGAATGGCTGTGCCTTTCCGCAAGCGAACCGTCAATATCCAGGCTGCGCCTCTAACTTAACGAGGAGGCGCAGCCAAAAATGAGAGGGCAGGTGAACGGAAAGGCATAGCCATTCCTCACAACAGGCGGCAAAAGCCGAACTTCTTTAGCAGGGCGGGCATTAATTAGTAAGGACATCAATGTCAATGAGAACCTAGATGTTGGCTTGGCCACCTGTTATGAGGAATGGCTCTGCCTTTCCGCAAGCGAACCGTCAATGTCCAGGCTGCGCCTCTAATGTAACGAAGGAGGCGCAGCCAAAAATGAGGGCAGGTGAACGGAAAGGCACAGCCATTCCTTACAATAGGCGGCAAAGCCGGGGCACGTTCTTTAGCCGCCGACAAAAATGTCGGGCTTGCTTAATTCTTCGACACTAATGTAAGAACCACTCACCATTACTCCAATTCATCCCACCCCTCAAATGCTTACTCATCTTCAATTTACGTCCAGTACAACCACGAGCTCTTAATTGGCATGAATATTGAATCGCTACTCCGTCAATCAGCTACTCGACTGCTCTGAACGTCATGAAGAGCTTCTCAAGCAGGGACGAAGCTAACGAGCAATCAGGGATCAAGCAAAGGAGACGAGGTAAATGATTACGGAGCGCATCGCAAGTTTCTTATTCAGCGGCAAGGGGACTCAGCGACCATGGGAACAACAATTGACCTGGTCACAAAAGATCTCGCGACTCGGACTCCGTATGCGCGATCCGGAATGGCGTCGATATGGACGACTCCTGCTCGCCGGCAAACTCCTCGGAATCAGTCTTCTCATCGGCTTACTGCTACTAACTCCGGAATTACTTGGTTGGACCAGTTATGCGGCCGGCACAGAACTCAAAGCTAACGACATTGTGAATCCGATCAACACCTTCTGGGTTTTGATCGCTGCGTTTCTCGTTTTTGGCATGCAGGTTGGTTTTACGATGCTTGAAGCCGGATTCTGTCGTTCACGCGAAACAGTAAACGTGTTGATGGAATGTATCGTCGACACCTGTCTTTGCGGTCTGCTGTTTTACGCAATCGGTTTCGCCTTCATGTTCAGCCACGGTAACGGCTTTATCGGGTATCACTGGTTCTTTTTGCGTGATGTACCGACGACTTACGAATCAACCGGAGTCGCGTTCATGGCTTTTTGGTTGTTCCAGTTTGCCTTCGCGGATACCTGCTCGACAATCACTTCCGGCGCGATGATCGGTCGCACGAGTTTTGTCGGCGACTTACTTTACAGCTTTGCCGTTTCGGGTTTTATCTACCCCATCATCGGTCATTGGGTCTGGGGACCTGATGGATTTCTCGCCACCATGGGAACGCCGGGCAATTTTCTGCCGTCACTCGGGATGGGTTTTCACGACTTCGCAGGTTCAACCGTGGTTCACACGATTGGTGGCTTTGTTGCGCTTGCCGGTGCCATCGTGCTTGGACCAAGAATCGGTCGCCGGTTCAAACGCGATGGCGGTGGTCCAATGCAGCCACACGATCTGGTGATTGCTGCCAGTGGTGGCCTCTTGCTCTGGTTCGGTTGGTATGGCTTCAATCCGGGCAGCACTTTGTCCGCGATGGACTATGAAGGCATCGGACGAGTGGCAACCCACACGACGCTCGCCGCATGTGCAGCAGGCTTGATGGCCATGACTTACGGCTACGTACTGATTAAGAAATGGGACCTCGGTTACACCGTCAACGGTTTTCTTGCCGGGTTGGTCGCGATCACTTGTCCCTGCTACTGGGTTAGTCCGACCGGATCGATCCTTCTCGGAGCAGTTGCCGGCGTGATCGTCGTTTTAGGACTGGAGTTTCTTGAGTGGCTACGTATTGATGATCCGATCGGCGCTATTCCCGTACACGGTTTTTGTGGTGTTTGGGGAACCCTCTCGCTCGGTCTGTTTGCGTGTGGCCAGTATGGCCTGACTGGACCACTGGCGGCCGACAATTCAGCCCCGTTGACTGGCCTGTTTTATGGCGGTGGAGCCACAGTTTTAAAAGCACAAGCAATTGGTAGTTTGATCGTCGCTACTTCAACTTTCGCAGTTTCATTTCTCGTAATGAATTTGATCAAAGCGTTGGGTGTCCTGCGTGTTTCAGCCAAAGGCGAAATCTTTGGTCTGGATTTGTATGAACATGGAGTGACGGCGTATCCGGAGTATGTGCTTTCGGAAACTGCCCAACCGATTGGAGTTGTGGCTGAAGAAAACAGTGAAGCACCGAACCTGCAACCTCAGATCGATGTAACTAAACCCGAAGCTGCCTCATCGATTCTATGATCCTGGCGGTAGCGGCGGGGTATTGAGGTCAGTAACACTTCGCGATAGCGGGTGGGTCTCTTGGGCTTGACGGCGCGTCTTAGCCCAATCGACCTACCCGCTACCGCGAGGTGGTACTGACCTCAATGCCACAATTCCAGACAAGAAAGCGAGGTGAGCCGGAATTAATCCGCCACCGAAACAAGGTCTGTATGATCCGCGCTTCGAGCACGATGCTTGTGGTGTCGGCTTTGTTGTCGACATTCAGGGACGCAAGTCTTTTGACGTCGTGCAAAACGCGATTCAAGTCTTATTGAATCTCGAACATCGAGGCGCATCGGGTAGCGAAGCAAACTCCGGAGACGGCGCCGGAATGTTGTTACAAGTTCCGCATAGCTTTCTTGCGTCTGAAGTAGACTTCGATCTTCCCCATCTTGGCTATTACGGTGTTGGCGTTGTCTTCCTGCCAACTAACGTTGAAAGCCGGAATCAATGCGAAGCACTCGTCGAACAAATCGTCCGTGAAGAAGGACAGCAAACACTTGGTTGGCGGACAGTGCCGACCGACAATTCATTGCTCGGCAACTCCGCGCGACTTTCTCAGCCGGTTATCCGTCAGCTATTTGTCCGCCGCCATCATTCGATTCAGGACGACGCAGCTTTCGAACGTAAGCTATATGTAATTCGCCGTCGCGCCACTCGATCGATCAGAGCTTCAGCGGTTCCGCAGTCCTCGATGTTTTACATCTCGAGCCTTTCGTATAAGACCATCATCTACAAAGGAATGCTGACAGCCGGTCAGCTCCACACTTTCTATCCCGATCTAACGAACAAGGAACTGACTTCTGCATTAGCGCTCGTACATTCGCGTTTTAGTACAAACACATTTCCGAGTTGGGCGCGCGCGCATCCCTATCGTTACGTTGCACACAACGGCGAAATAAACACACTGCGCGGGAATATCAACTGGATGCGTGCGCGCGAAAGTAAGTTTGAGTCGAAACTTTTTGGCTCGGATCTGTCGAAGCTGTTGCCCGTGATCGATCCGGAAGGCAGCGACTCCGCGATGTTTGATAACGCACTCGAGATGTTTGTGCTTGCGGGACGTTCGCTGCCGCACGCAATGATGATGATGGTGCCCGAACCGTGGACAGGCGATGCATTCATGAGTGATGAGAAGCGCGCCTTCTACGAATATCACTCTTATCTGACCGAACCCTGGGATGGACCAGCGGCGATCTCGTTTACTGATGGCGTTCGCATAGGCGCAATGCTCGACCGGAACGGTTTGCGTCCGTCACGCTATTACATCACCAAGAGTGACCTCGTCGTTTTGGCTTCAGAGGTTGGTGTGCTCGATATTCCTGCCGGCGAGATTGTCGCCAAAGGACGTTTGGCGCCCGGCAAAATGTTTTTAGTCGATACGGAGCAGGGAAGAATTGTCAGTGACGAGGAGTTGAAAAACGAGTTGGCGCGTGCTCAACCTTACCGGCAGTGGCTGAATCAAAACGCGATTCATCTGGAAGATTTACCGGCGCCACCCTACGTTCATAAGACCAACTCAAACACTCTGCTGCTTCGCCAACGTGCATTCGGTTATACGAGTGAAGATCTACGACTGCTGTTACAGCCGATGGCCATTGACGGAAATGAGGCGCTTGGTTCAATGGGGACTGACACCCCGTTGGCGGTGCTGTCGATGCGGCCGCAGTTACTCTACAACTACTTCAAACAACTCTTCGCGCAAGTAACAAATCCTCCCGTTGACGGCATTCGTGAAGAACTGATCATGTCGGCCACGACCACGGTTGGTCCGGAACGAAACATACTCGAACCAACGCCCGAGTGCGCCCGCCAAATTACACTCGATTCACCCATTATCACCAACGACCAACTCGAACAACTGCGTTATCTCGGCGAGTCGGATGGTCCATGGGGCAAGAATGGTTTCAAAGCGCTGACTTTGTCGATGGTTTATCACGTGGAGGATGGTGGCAAAGGATTGGCTCATGCGATTGACGATCTGTGTAAGCAAGCCAGTGCTGCAATTTCTTCGGGCTATGAAATCATCATTCTTTCGGATCGCGATCTTGGACCAGAGATGGCCCCGATACCGGCGCTACTCGCAGTTGCCGGTGTCCACAATCATTTGATTCGTGAAGGCACACGCACGCAAGTCGGCTTCATCGTTGAAAGCGGTGAACCTCGGGAAATACATCACTTCGCCCTCTTGCTTGGCTATGGCGCAGCCGCAGTGAATCCATATCTCGCCTTTGAGTCGATCCAAAACATGGCCCAGATCGGATTGATTGCTGAGCGCGATTTTGATGTGCTTTTCAAGAACTACGTCAAGGCCATCAATAAAGGAATTATCAAAGTCATTTCGAAAATGGGGATCTCCACGACGCAGGGCTACTGCGGCGCGCAAGTGTTTGAAGCGATCGGTCTGCATAGTGAAGTTGTCGCCAGGTATTTCACCTGGACCGCCTCGCACATTGGCGGCGTTGGTATCAATGTCATTGCTGAAGAGACGCGACGCCGTCATGCATCTGCATTTAGTTCAGTGAGAGAAAAAACGCTTGCGAGCGGCGGTGAGTATCAGTTTCGCGTTGATGGCCCACCGCATCTTTTCAATCCGCTGACGATTCATAAACTGCAACACGCCTGCCGCACCGGCAAGTACGAAATCTTTAAAGAATATAGCCGGCTGGTTAATGAGCAAGTCGCTGACGGTGCGTTATTGCGTGGTCTATTTGATCTTGCTTCTGAGCGAGCGCCAGTTTCTATCGATGATGTTGAGCCTATCGAATCAATTTTGGCGAGATTCAAAACCGGCGCGATGTCGTATGGATCGATCAGCGCTGAAGCGCATCAGGCGTTGGCGATAGCAATGAATCGCATCGGCGCGAAAAGTAATACCGGCGAAGGCGGCGAAGATCCGAGTCGCTACACCACTGACGAGAACGGCGACTCGCGCAATAGCGCGATCAAGCAAGTTGCGTCCGGCCGATTCGGGGTGACGAGTAACTATCTCGTCAACGCCCAGGAGTTGCAGATCAAGATTGCCCAGGGTGCAAAGCCCGGCGAAGGTGGACAACTTCCCGGTCACAAAGTCTATCCCTGGATCGCGACTGTACGTCATTCAACGCCGGGTGTTGGTCTCATCTCGCCGCCGCCACATCACGATATCTATTCGATTGAAGACCTGGCCCAACTAATCTTCGATTTGAAGAACGCGAATTCCCAAGCGCGCATCAGTGTGAAATTAGTCTCCGAAGTCGGAGTCGGGACGATTGCCGCTGGGGTCGTGAAAGCAGGTGCCGATGTAGTCTTGATTAGTGGCTACGACGGTGGAACCGGAGCCTCGCCATTGACGAGTATCAAACATGCCGGCGCTCCATGGGAGCTGGGCTTGGCCGAGACACATCAGACGTTGGTGCTTAACGATTTGCGCAGTCGCGTGAAACTGGAGACTGATGGGCAGTTGAAAACCGGACGTGATGTCATCGTTGCTGCTTTACTAGGCGCCGAGGAGTTTGGCTTTGCCACTGCGCCACTCGTAACACTTGGCTGCATCATGATGCGCGCGTGTCACTTAAATACCTGTCCAGTCGGGATTGCGACCCAGGATCCTGAGTTGCGGGCCAAGTACAAAGGCGATCCGGAACACGTCGTCAACTTTATGAAATTTATTGCACAGGAAGTACGTGAGTTGATGGCCCAGCTCGGCTTTAGGACGTTTGATGAATTGGTAGGCCACACCGAATGTCTCAGTATGCGTACGCTCGATCATTGGAAAACCCGGGGGCTTGATCTATCACCAATATTGTTCCGGCCACAGGTCAACGGCCGTTCAGAGAATTGCGAAAACGCGGAGATGCGAAATGTCGCAATCCCGCATTTTCCCAATTCTCTCGACGAATCAGTTCTTCTTCCACTCTGTGCACCAGCGCTTTCGCATGGTGAAGTTGTGATCGGAAACTTTCCGATTAGAAACATTCATCGCGCAGTTGGTACGCGACTTGGAAGTGAAGTCACGCGTCGCTACGGCGCAAATGGATTGCCTGCCGACACGATTCAACTCACGTTTGAAGGATCCGCGGGTCAGAGTTTTGGCGCCTTTATACCGAAGGGCATGACTTTAACGCTTGCGGGAGACACGAACGACTATCTCGGCAAAGGTCTTTCGGGTGGCCGCATCATCGTGTATCCACCGCCCGCTTCTAGCTTTGAAGCTGCAGAGAATGTAATTGCCGGCAACGTTGCATTTTATGGAGCGACGAGTGGTGAAGCGTTTATCAACGGGATGGTTGGCGAGCGATTTTGCGTGCGCAACAGTGGCGCGAATGTGGTTGTCGAAGCGGTTGGCGATCATGGTTGTGAGTACATGACTGGTGGTCGCGTGATTGTGCTGGGAACGATTGGACGAAATTTTGCCGCCGGTATGTCAGGAGGAATTACTTATCTGGTTGATGATCGACATTTGGCAGTGAGTCGTTGCAATCGCGAAATGGTTAGTCTGTTGACCCTGGAAGATCCGAACGAGATTGAGTTTGTAAAAGATTTGATTGCCAAACATGCGGAGTACACGGGAAGTAAACGAGCGACCACGATACTCGCTTCGTGGGACGAGTTTCTTCCTGCGATTGTGCGGGTTATGCCAAACGACTATCGGCGCGTGTTGGAGGCGACTACTGACCTCGGAATGACTGCGTTTACGGCCCGCGCTGGTGACGCAGCGCAGGCAGCAGGGAACTGATGGGTAAAGCAACTGGCTTCATGGATTATTCGCGAACGCTGCCGGTCCTGCGGGCGGCGGTTGAGCGTGTGCGCGATTGGAGTGAGTTCCATGGACATCATGATGAGGCGACGTTGCGTGAGCAGGGAAGTCGTTGCATGGATTGTGGTGTGCCGTTTTGTCATACAGGAACATTGATCAATGGCGCGGCGTCTGGCTGTCCTATTAATAACCTGATTCCTGAGTGGAACCATCTCGTCTACACCGGGAACTGGCGCGCTGCGTTGGATGTGCTGCACAAGACGAACAATTTTCCGGAGTTTACCGGCCGCGTTTGCCCGGCGCCCTGCGAAGGTTCATGCGTGTTGGGAATCGGTGACGAGCCAGTCACGATTAAGTCGATCGAATGCGCGATTGTCGATCGAGGTTTTGAGGAAGGATGGATTGTTCCCGAGCCGCCGTTGGTCCGTACTGGAAAGAGAGTCGCGATAGTTGGATCTGGACCAGCCGGACTTGCCTGCGCGGATCAACTAAATAAGTCTGGTCACTGGGTCACTGTTTTTGAGAAGGCTGATCGAATCGGTGGCTTGTTGCTGTACGGCATTCCGAATATGAAACTCGACAAGTCGATCGTACAGCGACGAGTGACTCTACTTGCGGCAGAAGGAATCGAGTTTGTTACGAATACGGAAGTTGGTAAAGACTATGAAACTTCTAAGTTGGTCCATGACTTCGACGCTGTTGTTTTGTGTGGTGGCGCAGCGAAACCGCGTGACTTACTAATTCCGGGTCGAGAGTTAAAGGGAATTCACTTCGCAATGGATTTCCTGACTGCGAATACAAAGAGATTACTCGACAGCCATGACTCAGTCTCCGAGTTTTCTTCAGCCCATCGGTTCGGGACCGATCTATCAGCAACGGGCAAAGACGTCATCGTCATCGGCGGCGGTGACACCGGCACCGACTGTATCGCCACCGCCCTTCGTCAGGGTTGTCGTAGTCTGGTCCAATTCGAAATCATGCCTCAACCTGGTCCAGTGCGGACCTTCGACAACCCGTGGCCTCAGTGGCCCAAAGTTCACCGTGTTGATTACGGTCAGGAAGAGGCTGCAGAGATCTTCGGCGCCGACCCTCGTGCCTACTCAATTCGTAGCGAAGTGTTCATCGGCAACGACGCAGGCGAACTGATGGGAGTTCAAACAATCACTGTTGAATGGCAAAAGGGAATTAGCGGCTCCAGCGGTTTGAACGGAGCCGTTAATTCATCCGCAGCCAACACCGCTCTAACAATCGCCCCCGTCCCAAACAGCGAACACACCTGGCCCGCCCAACTCGTCCTACTGGCAATGGGCTTTGCTGGACCGAGTTTATCTGGCCCAATCGCCGATCTACACCTCTCACTAACGACGCGCGGCACACTCGCCGTCAACGAAAACAAAATGACCACCCATCCCGGCATCTTCGCCGCCGGCGACATCGAACGCGGCCAATCCCTCGTCGTCTGGGCCATCTTTGATGGCCGCCACGCCGCGGTTTGTGTTGATCAGCATTTACGCTAGCTCTGCCTGCCTTAACTAAAACAACGGATTACCTGTTCGAATGCTCCGCGCCTCTGGATTTTCGTGAAATAAATTTACAGCTATCGCCATATAAGGCAGGAACCTGCGCTCGCAACCTGTTAGCGCGGGTAGCCTTCTTCACGTAATTGACTGCGAATTTGGAGGGATCCTATATGTCAACCAGGCCATATCGATACCGTCAGGCAGCACTTTTGTTTCTTGTTCTATTTCTGGCGGCAGTGGGCTGTGTAAGTGCCCAAACTTCTTGCCCCACGGGCTCGCTGCTGGTTTTCACGAAACCGGTCGTGCGCAGTCGCGATGGTGCTGCAGTGACTCGGATCCTGATTCAACATGAAAATTCCTTCGACCATCGTATATGGGAAGCGCCCGCCCAAGTGGTAAACCTCCCCTCAACGTCGGTTCATACAAAGGCCGACGAAGGGGTCGGCTTTATTGTTCCACAGTTGGAACGAGGACGTTATGTCGCGTGGTACGGCGCGCCTGATCTTAGCGCTGCAACAGACTCATTAGTCTTTGACGTTAGCCCGCAGCTTATTGCCGAGCAGGGCATTGTGCGGGGGCCGCTGTTAGCTGAGGTGGAAGTACGCGTACGTATCTCGTCGCCTCAAAGACTCCAATACGGTCGGACGGCTACGGAACACGTTAAGGCCGTTACCCGGCTTAAGGTCCGTAATGAAGATATCGCAGAAATCATAACCACCCCGACTGTTGAGACTGACGATCAGGGAATTGCCCGTTGGCAAGTCCGGCTTAAAGGCGCTGGCATAACCGAACTAGTTGCTTCAGCTGATCAATTTGAGACGGCTGTAATGACGCTTGTTGCCATGCCTGCCGCCGGTGAGACATTTCGCGAGGCTCAGATCCTCGCCCTCAGACAGCGTGACGAAAGACTTGGAGTCGCTAACGATGGAGTAAGGGACGGCACAAACAGAGTGACAGCCGGCGTCGACTCTGCGACCCGGGGGCTTGGAAGAGCAGATACGCGTCGCATAAACGATTCTCAGATGGAAGCAGGTGATGTGCTGCTGGTGCTGGGGAGTTCAATGATTAGCGATGCCATTCGTGACTTCGAACACCGTCAATTGCCTGGTGCCCCTTGGTATTACTCCCATGCAAGTCTCTACCTGGGCGAAGTTGGTGGAGTTAAGATGGTCGCAGAGATGTGGAACACTGGCTTTTGGATAACACCGCTCGCCGTCAGCGTTGAGGGAACTCGGCTGGTCGACGTCTACAGAGCGCGCGGGGTGGAGTTGGCAAAACGTCAAGCGCTCGCCACGGCAGCCGCAAACGCGTTTGGCGATTCAAAACAATTCATAAGATTCAATAGCCCATCTTTCTTTTCAGTCGGGTCAATTGAACCGTACGCCTTTGAACAGATTGGAATACTCACGCTGGCTAGCGCTGGTAGCCTTGCTCCGGCCATAACGTTTGCAGTGAATCACATCGTGGATCCCCGTGCGGGCGGTCGGCGGAAAATGATTTGCTCAGAGCTAGTGGCTTGGGCTTATCACGACGCGAAAATCGATTTGGAGGTTCAGCCATGGCAGTCGCTTAAAGCACTGAATCTTTTCACGAGCGTTGAAAGACTCCTCGACTATACGACGCCAAACATGCTGGCACAGAGTAAGAGTTTGATGTTTGTCGGCCGCTATCGCGAGCCCTGAAGAGTTAAGCATTGCCAAGCCTTAAGCAACTTCATAGGAGGGAACATTCCCGACGGATCCTCCGTCCGGTTTAGTAAAACTCCATTCAACTGAAAAAATCTAAGTTATAGAAATTAATAGACTAGGGCCAACAGGACAGAGTTTTCGTGCGTTCGTGCCCGTGAAGTAAATCTCGATGCAGAGGATACGCGTTTAGTAAAACTCCGTTCGAAGGATACGATCGCGCACATTCTTCAAAATTCCTAAGGAATTTGAGGAGCAACCAGGCTCCTAACAGCCTTTTTAGCAGGGTCGGCAACAGAGACCCGGTTCCGAGTGGCTCGCGTGGGATTTCTTTGGAGCGTTCTGGTTTTCACTATTATTTGCCTTTTCGAAAGTTGCAGCACCAGAGAATTTGGGCTGGTTCCTAAGATAACTTTAATTACTTTAGCCCAACCGACTGTTTAATGATGTCTGTCGCAATTGAGACACCTATCTTGATTGCCACATCCAAAGTCCAGTTCCCGGCGGCGCGAAGTGATGCCATCAGTTTTGATGCGTCTGTATTCTTTGCGGCTTCTTGTGCTTGAGTAACTTTGGCGATGGCGGCATGATGCCACGCCTCGCTCGCCTGTAAAGTCATAGCTTCACGCAGTTCGCCAAGTTCAGCATTCAACTGCTCAAAATCGACCGATTCTTCCACTCGATTCACAAACTGATTCAAAGTCGCGTTCGACTGACGGCGTGTCGCCCGACCGCACTTGCCTGGCCGTTAATATTGTAAGAATCACCCATAGCTAGACTTGCTCCATTCAGAAAAATATTTGTATTTCTTTCGAGCACAAGCTGGCCGAAAGTCCATTTAAAGCATCCACCTGACCGTTCAACCGCACGATCGTGTCATCCTTCTCTCTAAGTGCATTCCGCAAATGGATTGCGATCTGGTTTGCGTCATTCTGGATCAGTTCTCTGAGACCCTGAATTTGTTCATCGGAAGCACCTTCAACCTCTTCCAGACGAGTGACAACATCGCGCCCCCACCAATGTGCTGAATCGACTCAAAACGTAGTTTCGCTTGCGGCCGGCGGGTCTCCTAGATATTGTATTAATGCGGGCAACGTAATAATTTCAATGCTCTCGATACCATCAGGATATCTAATCTGGATTCTAGGTCTCTCAGCATGAAGTCGTTCAAACTCGCCTACCCCATAACTCGACTTTTCCAAACGGCTCTTATCAAAATATACAAACTCGCAAACAATTCCTTTGATTTTCCATTCTGTGTGCTGAGTTTCCCATAGGCATACGCCCATTAACAGAGCACCATTCAAATTGGTGGAGATCAGTCTTGCTTCGGAGAGATTTGCGTTTAGAAAATTTGTCTCCTTACAAAAAGCTCCGCCCAAGTCTGCTTTGTTTAGCTTTGCATTTGTTAGGTCTGCCCCATTTAGAAAGGCGGCGACCAGATTTGATGAACTAAGATCTGCATTTGTGAGGTCGGCATTTACGAAGGTCTGCAGCACGAAGGGTTGTTTTATAAAGTAATGCCTCTCTCAGACGCGCCGCGCGTAGGTTGGCTCGACTCAGGTTTGCTTCGGTAAGGTCCGCTCCACGAAGATCAGCATCTCTCATCAACGCTTTATTGAACGATGCGTTTTTGTAGGTTCGCCTCGCTTAGATCAGCTCCAGCCAGAGCTGCTGTGGAAAAACGAGCACCACTGAGATTAGCGGATCTAAGCTTTGTGAACTTGCAGTCCTTAAGGTGTGCTTCACTTAAATTAATCCCATCGAGGTTTTCTTTACTAAAATCCAACCCAGCGAGATCCGGCTTTGTGTCTGGATGGTAGTCGCGCCACAGATTCCAGTATTCGACACTGTGTCGAATAAGCCTGAGGTAATCACGTTTGAGTTGCGACTGGGTCATGCCCGTGAACTATCAACAATTCGTTAGTTGGTGAGATCCTTTGCTTGTCGCGAGGTGCGTAGCTATGTAAAGAAATGATCAAGACCACTATACGGGTTTTTCTTTTAGGATATGAACGCTAGGGTTTACTCTAATACTGCACCTGACGCAAAATTTCGACCTCCTCCCGAAAAACTCAGGCCACGGCAAAGCCGATCTTTCATAGCGTTTGATTGAGATGAGCCGTGTTAGAATCCGCAATATCGACGCAAATCTCGCGTCGATTTACCTCGCAACTTGCATCAACGTAACAATCTTGACGGACTAGCTTCAGACCCCACGAGGACAGACCAGCATAGGTGACATTCCGGGTTGTGCTAACTCCGGCACTTCGTAGAATCGGTTCTCCGCAGCAATGTCAGCGGGACCCGTTGAAAAAACACGCTCCTTCGATTTGTCGTACACCCACAGCGCACCTCGAGCATCAACAAACCTTTCGAGATAGAAACGAGGCACATAGTGGTGAATTTGGGTTCGTTCACGCCATAAACACATAATTCTGAGGCATCAAATGTCTATTGCCGGCGACACGTTACTCGCATCGGCACGGTCTCGAGGGGTGGTTGCCGAATGCCATTCGATATGTAGTTGACGTCTACAAACAACCACGGTCCTAGAAGCCGTCTAACTAAAGCGATAGGGTAAGATTGACTCTCACTATGAGCGTTTTTGGGGCTTCATCCTGTTTTCAAACTCACCATCGAGGTAGCCAGAGGGCTCACTGAAGTAGTTGAATCAATATTTTAGAGTCAAGCCCGTAGATACTGTTTGAACGTGTGGATAGCTTGGCGGTTGTGCACCTCTCTTGTAGGTGACCGTGAACGCTATGTGCTTGCTTGGATCGAGAATATAGGCGGCCGTCAGTTCTGAGTATGCCTGCCATGCGCTGACGCGCCGCAATCGAATCGTTCCGTCGGCGAGTTCCTCTCCTACGTACTCGGGCGTCAGCAGACCTCGCAACGTACCGCCCCAGTCCAGAGACAACCGATCGTATTCGATGAATGCATGTACCTTCGGCCGAAAGCGAAAGATTGAGTACTGGGGAACGTTAAGGCTGGCGGTCTTTTTCTGGTTCTTGAAAGTTTGTTTGCTGAGTGCCTCACCGGCTTCCAGACCAAAGAAAAATTCCAACCCGGTGCCCCATTTGTACTTGCTTTCCGGGATATCAGCGACGCTGGTTTTTCCCTGATTAGCAGCCGCTTGGTACCTTCTGACCTCCCTAGAGTTGTAAAGGCCTTTGAAAAGGGGATTCGTATCGAAGGTGAAGAGCAGGTTGTTCTTATGGAAACCGCGGTTCGTTTCATAGGTCACGCCGGGCCCGAATTTTATGCCTTGGAAAAACTTCTTATAGTCATCGCGTAAAGCCGTTTTGGTGGCAGTGAACCCAATCTTGACAGTATCGTCAGTCTTTTTGGCTAAGTTATTCGTGCCTATATCAACCAGAATGTCTGGCTGAACGATGTAGTCGCCGACGTAAAGGTCGCGATCGAGAAACAGGAATGTTTTTTTCCTTAATATTGATTGCATAGGCCGGTTTTGAACCGACACCAGCAATATGGCTGAACTGTAAGTAGGTGAGCGCATCGTCCTTTCCGACGGGTGTTGGTTGTAGATCTATAGCCTCGCCAACCGTCACCTGCTGCTGAAGAATATCGGTTAATGGCGGCTGCCCGCTTTTCGGGGCGACGCCCACTATAGCTCTGGGTTGACGCAGCTTTTTTCCGCCGCTGAGAGTGGCATTGATGGAGCCCGTTTCCTCCGGGTTGCTCTGCGTCCCAAAAGAACCATTCTTGTAAATGTCATGCGGAATGACTGTGCTTTGGTCTCGTTTTTCAACAGATCTAATTGAGGTGGTGGGTTGGCTAATGCAATCGCAGTGGGAACTGTAAAGGTTTGCCGAGCCGCCGTTGCGGGTGAAACTGTAACCGACGCGGTCGAATTGGTCGACGACGTAACGACGAAAATCCGTCCTAGTTCGGCACTGGCCCGACGGCTTTATTTCTCCCTTTGCCTCATTCGCAGCTGGCCCTTTCCCTCGGTGGAAAATTCAACGTACAAATCAATCACCGTCGGTGTTGCAGCCTTATGGAGAATCAAAATGTACTTCTTGTTTGCTTGTACTGACTGTCCCAGGTTGAGTTCAAGGTAGCGAGCGGGATCCTGAGTCCAGTTCATAATGCTGCCGGATGTATATTGCTGCGGCCCCTTAGTAGGATCTGCCTTCCAATCGTCTGGAAATGCCCAGAGTTCAAATCTGCCAGGAACCACTGCAATATCCGGCCATGGAGTATTGCATTTCAGATAGATCACTGATGGGGTGGTGATGGCAAGTTTCGTCAATTTTCGCGGGCCACAACTAAAGTCATTTTGCGCCGCGGCAGAACTAGCCATCATTCCGATCAGAATGCCATACCAAAGCAGTGTTCGTACCATTTTTCTATCGCCCTTTCAGTCATACATCGCGATGCTAATCTTTCTTTGCGCTGGTTCGAATGTAGTCATAGAGGGTGTCAATTGTTTTTAGTTTTCCCGACTTCATGTCTTTCACCCTCAGACCTCCTAATTTCCTGTCAGGAAATGCTTGCTTCAATGAAGGAATTAGGCGACTTAGGATCGTGTCGCATACACCGCCGCGGCCCCGCGCAAGCAGGACGCATATTTCTTCATCAAGATCTTTGATTTCACTAGTCGGTACACCGGACCAATCCGACAATGTTTTAACCAGAGTTCCAATAATGCTCATAATATTTTCCCACAACCGCGTGTTGTTTGACGAGATCGCTAAGAAACCAAGTACTGTTGCTTGATAAAACTAACGTCAGGCAAAAACTCAATAAACACCTGCTGTACTGATGATATTAGTTCTTGCTGAACCCGGATGTTCGCCGCGGGGAAGCCTAACTCAGAGGAGCAGCCCGCGGAGCTGCAAGGAAACGGCACTTAGATATCTTACTTTGATTAGTCGTCAACGGATTTATCACGGTGAGATAGTTTTACTTTGACTCTCTCAGGCTTCACTCATTGATGTATGCTTGAGCGCTAGTTTCGTGAATGCGAACGTCGCTTGCACGGTCCACACCCTCAGTTGAAACATGAGACCATGAACATTAATCGTAAGTCGGCTGTTCCTAAAACAGGTGGACACGAAATACCAGGCTGTAGAAAGAACATCGCAGTTTGATTTTCGGCGAAACACACCATTTGTCGATCAGATTCAGCTACCGAGTTTGGCCCCCAGCCTTGCTGCTTTTATTAATATTCCTGGGCAGCGCAATCTCGCAGCAACTCAAACCTGATGACCGGACAGCGCAGGTTGATAAAATTGTTTCTGATCAAATGAAGCGGCAGCAAAGTCCTGCCATGACGGTCGCCGTTGCGGAAAACGGAAGCCTCGTCTATTCCAATGCATCCGGGTTGGCCGATAAGGAGAACAGCGTGCCGGCCAAACCAGAAACACTAATCCGGACTGGCTCGCTGGCCAAACCGTTGACGGCGGTGGCAGCGATGACCCTCGTGGAGGTGGGTAAACTGGATCTGGATGCTCCGGTACAAAAGTACTGTCCGGCGTTTCCGGGGAAGCCGTGGCCAATAACCACTCGTGAGCTTTTGACTCATACAGCCGGAATACGCGATTACCAGGGTCGTGAGTTTTCCAGCACTGAACATTTCAAAAACATGAGCGACGGGTTGAGGATCTTCTCGTCGGACCCTTTATTGTTCGAGCCGAACACTCGCTTTAGTTATACAACCTACGGCTATACAGTAGTGGGATGTGTAATCGAAGGCGCCTCGAAGAAGGAGTACTTTGATTACCTGCGTGAGCATGTGCTGATTCCGGCCGGCATGACGCACACCTTCGTTGATGATGTTCATGCAATCATTCCTAATCGAGCCCGCGGGTACCAGATATCCGAGGTTGACGGGAAGATTGAGAACGCTGACTTAATCGACAGCAGCTATAAAATTCTAGGCGGCGGCCTCGTGACCACAGCGGAAGATCTCGCCCGTTTCGGAATATCGCTCATGGACGGGAAGATCCTAAAACCGGAGACGCTTGCTGCAATGTGGACACCAACAAGACGTCCCGACCCTCACAATAAACCTTCGAACTATGGAATGGGCTTCGGGATAGAGAGGCTTAATGGTCTCATGCTGGCGGTACATAAAGGAGATAAACAGGGAATCAGCTGTTATCTGGCTCTGGTCCCATCGAAACGTTTGGCAGTTGTAGTCATGATGAACATCTACAAGGCTATGTAATCGAGGTGGTACAGCCAATCACCAAGGTCTACCTTGCATCACAAAACCCTGGCCACTAATGCGAGTTTCGAGTAGTCTGCGCCGGCTTGCGTCTATGTAATAGACGACTTCAGATTGCTCATTAAGCCTTGCCTCGCACGCGAAAAAAGGATGCCTTGGTGCGGAAGGCTCAGCTCCACCGAAATTATTTAAAGCCTCACCTATTGGTGAGCAGTCTGCTAGTGGCGACTGGACAATCGAAGTTTTTAACGGTTCGACCGCGGGAGTGCCGGTTAACAACATTCTCGACATCGATATTCATATAACAGTTGCGCTGGTATAAGAATTCGCAAGGAAAGCATTGTCAGTAGGCGAGCCTGGCCGGTTGAACTCGAGCTTCACGCCGTGACGGTGTGCCCAGCCGTCGAGCGCCTTGGAGATGAATTCGCCTGCCGTTGTCGACTTTGATTGTTTGTGGCAGACCATTCTCTTTCAATCATTCCAGTACCGCTACTACACGGTCCATTCAGCGAGAAATCGCATTCGATTGCCGGACTAACCTGACTAAAGTTATCGAATAACGTTAGCAAACGAAGGACCGTCCGTCGGCAAGCCGATCGCACATCAGCCTCCGAGTCCTTTGTTCCTCAATCGAGCCCACGCAGCATCAATGGCCTTCGCTAGATTCTCGACTTCTGTCCTCCACGCCTGGCGCTGCTCTTCAGTGACTGGTGGTTTCGTGTATTTGCGACTCACCGTCGATCGTTCGATCCGCTCCTTCTGGATCTTGATCAGGTTTGTGTCAGTACCGCACTTCCACTCCAAAAACTCCAGCCAGCCATTTCTCGCTTTTCATGTTCATTGCATCGAGGGCAGGCACTCGGTTACTGACATGGTTGAATCCGCCGCTATCGACTGAGAGCAGGTGATCAGCGTGCCAGCGAGCTGCGAGTGGGCCTTCGCAATACGCGCACTTCTTTTCAAAGAACGCCTCCATGGCCAAGCGATCAGCTTTGCTGATGTCCTTTTCGAGCGCAGCCCACACACAGTACGCGGCGGGAGATATTCTTTACCCAAGCTGGATGAAGCGGCATGTCTATTCCCGTTCGATTCGATTCGACCTTGCCACGTGCCCGATTTGAGCGCGAAGAGAACCTAGCTTAGCGGCACCCGGCACGCTGATCTTCGACAACGTCAAAGCCATGCTGCCCTAGCGCAGAACGGATCAAAAGGTGAGTTTCATAAAACCGCTGGCTTCAGGAGCAGGGTAGCGCGTGTGGTATTTATAAGCGTCTTGCCAGGCTTTCCAGAAGATCGTTTCGGTCGTTTCGTAATTAAAAATAAATTCCTTCTCATTACCGCCAAACTGCACGATGCGGGCGAGCGCGCTCTTATCGGGGTGACCGTGATGCGCTCCATTGGTTGATATCAGATACTTATCGCAGGAAACCAGCTCGAGTAATTCACGCGAAGTGTTGCGGGCGCTCCCGTGGTGCGACACCTTAAACGCGTCCAGAGGAAGTCTTCCACCAGCAGCCTGCGCCAGCGGGCGAAGGGACTCTGTGATCAGGTCAGCGTGAGCATCACCGGCGAGTAGAATTCGCTTACCTTCATACTCGGCCAACAACGCGATACTCGAGCCGTTAGGCGTTGAGGGATCTTTTTCAAAAGGATCTTCCGCCGCTCTCTCCATCTTGAAGGGACCGAAAGATTCCACGCCGTCGGGCGGATCGCTCCGCTCAGCTTGCGAATTTGGCATCAGCCCGGCTTCGGTACACTCTTTTTCCCACTTCGGGATCAACGCCTCCAATTTCTCACGGGTTGGAGACAAAATAGTAAGCCTCAAGCCTCCGTCGAGCTCGATGGGATTCGCTTCGGCGCGCGTCTCAATCGATCCGCCTTCGTATGCCAAATTCCATGGTAATTGCTGATTGCGGATTTCAGTGGTGAGTAGTTCTCCCTGATATGGTCCGAAACTCTCGGTCCTCCCGAACAAATGGTCGTAACCGTTGAACCAGAGATCGCGAAATTGAATTGGACGGCTTGTGTCTTTAAGCATCGCCAGGATGCCTTCAATGTGATCGCGATCGATGTGTGTTACCACCACCAGCTCAAAGGTTCGTTGTGCTTCGGGTATTTGACCCAGAGTAGTTTTTAAGTCGGTGTTATAAGTGGCAGTTCGGCCTCCGTCAATTAAGACTCGGCGTGGAGTGTTAGGGTCGCCGTAAGTAAGAATTAAGCAGTCGCCTTCGCGAGCAGGCAACATTTCGAGTTGTAGCATTGCAGCTTTCGTCCGTCGACTCAGTAGGGCCTCAGATTTAGTGCGGTGAATAGACTAGACACATCTGCGGAAAATGAGACTCGTTGCACCATCTTGAGGCGGTTGGCCGCTTCTTCGTCGTCAACCGCAAGTAACGTAAGGCCATCGGCAAGCCACTGCAGACCCAGCGAATAATACGGAATACCACGATCAAAGGCCTGAAAGAGATCTTTTTTGACCTGGTCCCGATTCGCTTCTAAACTCCCTTGTTTCAATCTTAGCCAGGCAGACTGAATTGCGCCGTCCGGCAGCCACTCGAAATCACGACGCAAGTTCTCAATCCAGGGATGCCAATAAACTTTTTCCGGATCCTCGTTCATATTGCCTATGAGCACGTAACCTCCGGCTGCAGCTCCCAAAGGATTCTCATACTTGCCAAACAACATTTGCAGGGCTGAGTCGCGGCTGCCAACTTTAAATGCATCCTTAAAGGCACCTCTGGCCAGATATCCGAGAAGCGTGCCGAGCTTTAGATCCTGTATTACCCAGGAGGTCTGAATAGACCTGTCGGGCGACTTAGTTATCAGCAGTTCTGAAGCTATTTCGTCGGGTTCTCGATCAGGGTGTTCCGGATCAAAAGAAAACCAGGGAGTCGGTGCAACTAGCAAACGATCTGCTTTATCGGTTGAAACGAGCACCCACCATCTCGGGACACGTCGTGTGAGATCGCCTTTATAGTCCATCACAAACGAGTGGAGTTGGCTTCCTCCATCGTCATCCGAAGCTTCAACTCGATCCCAAGCTTCAACTCGATCCCAAGCTGTCCTGGTCGAGGAAAGGAATGGATACCGATAGGGCCATCTCCATCTCCACCATTCAGAACTTGCTTTTCTGGGGGCACCGCGTGGGTTAAATGAAGGCATCTTGATCAATACAACATCATAATTCGGTATGTCGTCGTCTTTCGTGGACGCTTCGTAACCAGATTTCGATTGAACATTTCCCATCAGGTTTTGCCAACTGTGCCACTCGTGGGCGCTATCTTCAGCCTCTAAGAGAACTTTCGGCCATTCACCGTCGATTACTTCTGCTTCCTGCGTGAGGATGTTGCCGGACGGTAAGATCGCTTCGACCAGATAGTTGCCGGGTTCCAGATCGACTCTCTGAAGTAGACCACTGAATCCAATCGGAATGACTACATCCCTTTTGCTGTTGGCGTGCTTATCGGGATCAAGTGCATAAATATTGGCGATTATGCCATTGCTCGGCACATCCCTTCCGAAGAGATATTTTTCCACTCCGATTTGAAGTCCTGAATCCATTCTTTAGACCTTGATAGAAACTCTTTTATATATGGGTCTTACTTGAACCGGCTGCTTCTTAGGTTCACGTATTCCAACCGGAAGCGTGGCCTGGAATTCGTACTCACCCGCCTCCAAAGTCAAATTCCAATGCTCGTCGGCCGGAGCTCTTTGATCTTTAACGACACCATTGGCCGCGCACGTAAACTGTGCGTTTTTGTTTTCTGTATCCGGACTGCAGGTCACTATTACCGGTACTTGAGGTTCTGACGTTAACTGATGAATTGTGAAGGTACTCAATTCATGCGTCGGTGGCACCTGTCTTAGCTTGACTCCAGATTCGAAAGCGAGGTTTACCTCATAGTCAATCGCCTCTTTCAGTCTGGTTGTTGTTACTATCCATTCGTCATTGGGATTGTCAGCCCCGGTGCCGTTCAACGCATTGAGTAAAGCCTTCGTGAAAAACGATACTTGATTCTTTTTACCAAATGCGTCTTCTCCAGAAAGTGTGGCGAAATAAATTGGAGTTTTAGCGGCTTCTCCCCGGCCTGTTTGGACCGGTACACGTCCCGCGCTAAATGATTTCAGCAGGGTATCCGTACTCGAGCGGCAGGCATCGATAAAATAGATCTGCTCATTGGGCGAATTTCGCGACATCGCAAGCCGAAATGATACGAAATCCAACGCCTCGTTGAATGGAGTGTGCTTATTGTTGCCGTATTCCGACAGGAGCAAGCTCATGCCTGTTCCTTGTGAGACGCCATGCCCACAGTAATAAAAAATCAGCAAGTTATCCGGGTTCTCGGCGCCACGGTCTGCCCAATCCTGAACGGCCAGCTCCACATTCGAATAACTGGCGCGCTCCGGCGTAATCGTGAAACCAGTTTTTGGATTTACAAAAGCTGACGCGTTCGCTTCCGAAAGTAAGAGAGCAACAGAATCAAGTGGTTTTTTCGAATTGTTATAGGAGTTGATCAGCCATTCCGCGACGGCCCGAGCTGAGACTGGTGGAGAACTCAGTTGTCCCATGCCGTCATGATGATCGCTCAAGCTGTCGCTGCCGCCGAGTAGATGAGGATAGTCGCCTGCGCCGATCACTATTGCATGAGTTGCGGCACCGGCCGACCTGGTTTGATGTACCAAGTAATGATCCATCGTGGGAGAACCAAGCGCGAGAAATTCAGGCGTGTTATGAGAACGGAGCAAACGTTATTACTGTTCGTGGGGAAAGTCAACATATCGCGCATTATCTTAAAAATCCCAAAGAGTCTTAAGAAAGCGGTCTCCAAACGTCCCGAGATTTTAGTTTTCTCTTAAACCTGGGCAAAAAAAGGGCGGTTCAACGCGCACGATTGGTGCTGGTGATGGTTAGCAGGCTCGTGCTCATTGGTGTCTTGTGAACTGAACAACGGCGTCGTAGTTTGAGTTATGACCGCACCCGTACGGACTCTCTGTGCTGAGGTATGCGCTAGGATTTGCCCGGTTGAAATAAGAGTTGCTTCCCATCTCTTCTCTTGTCTCCTTGCCCGTGACTATGAATGAGCGAGCGTGCTCAACAGTTCAACCCAGACATTTCCGGAACCGGTTCCAGCCTTGCTTATTTCTTTCATCGCGTCGTTATAAGCATCTTCACTCAGTATGACCAGAATTTAGAACTAGGAAGCTGGGAGAAGCGTGAGTTTGGGATTTGGAGCGCAGCCCGGTAAGCGACAGGGTGCCAGTCTCGACACGATCCTGGAGCCGGTATGATCTTCGTGGTCGCCGGGTTTTGCGGCTCGAATGCCTTACACTATGCAACCTAACTTATTGCATAATAAGGAGTTCCGTGGTATAATGTATTTAAGTTTAGTAGTGAAGGGAGGTGACGAAACATGACGAATCTCGAGACGTTCACGCAGGAGCAGTTTAACTGGCTTGCTGAGAAGCAAGGACTGGCGATGCGACAGATGCAAGGACTTTATTCTGCAAGAAGACGAACCGATTACTATCTGACGGGGATATTGCAGCTATTGTGCTCACATGCATTCGAAAATAGTTGGCGAAAACTAAAATACACGCAGATAAAACAAATAACAGAGAAAACAGACAGCCCACAGTGGAAAATCTCCACAACTAGTTAATAAAGCTTTCCTCCCTTTATTTCTCATTGACTCAAGCGGTCTTCTCAATAGCATTCGATTCAAGCTGGTGATTGCTTGCTCCTGGATTTTATCGCAATGAGTTACCCTATAACCACGTGTTGCTCGAATGCTTAAACGATCTTTGGGTGAGACATCCTTACTGAGAGACAAAGCTGGTCTAACGTATCGCAGAGTTCGTCAGCCGAGCTCCCTGCATAGTGTTCTCAAGAGTGCTAAGCACGCGATCCGGCAATTTCGTTGTCGCCGGCAGTATCCGCAAGCAGGATCGCTTCGTGAAGCGGAGCGGATCACGCTTTCTGCCTTAACGATCTGTCCTTCTGCAAGCATTACCCGTGCACGGGTTTCCTCGACCCGCAGCGGTGTATTCATCAACGCCTGATCCAAGTAGTCGGATCTCGCTTCGAGGGTGCCGAAAGGTGTACGCCTGCTCGAAGAATCGATTGCGCCTTGACGTTCGTACGTGAGGCAATCTTGGTTTGAGGCTTTTGGTGTGCGATTAGGATTCCAAGCAACGGCGACGGCGGAGATCCTCCAAATCTGAATACCCTCGGCCTTTTGGCGCTGAGTTTTACTACACCGGACGTCCTCGGCTCTAGCAGACCACGATCGTTATAACGTCTGCGTCTGATAATAGAGATTATGTGATATTGGGCTTTGCCTCATAAGTCGGGATCTGGGCTGACTTATGAGGCAAATAGAATTTCTGCCCCAAAAGTCGTTATCGCATCTTGGTATACTTATTCTCAGTTGCAAGTTCCGCAACAAGATCAGCGAGCCTTCTGGACTGCCTCGTAGATCGGCCCAAGGCTCCAGGTCTGTTTGATCCACTCGTCGCACTCTGAGGGGTTTTCTGAGCGCCACCTGTCTAGAATGATGGCTATCGTCATGATGTGTTCGAGCGCGTTGTTCCGAGCAGATTGTGAGATCGAGCCTAAAGCAGAAAAGCCAAACAAGACTAGATTGACGATCAAATAAGCCATCCCCAAAAAGTAACTCGCCACGAGTATTCCGCCTAAAATCAACGCGAAGAAAACGCTAGGTTTCTGCTGGGAAGCTTTGTCAGCGTCCATAAGGATTTTGATGTTTAAGAACCAGCCGACCTCGTTCTTTTGTATGTATGGAGCGCTTTGCTGAGACGGATTTGCGAGCGCATCTCGTGAAACAAAAGAGTCGAGAAACTGCTGACTGGAAATCGCCCTTCGTACAAACTTGGCGCGCCTACGAAGCTCCCAAAACATGTTCCCTGCGAAAAGTATGACGATCGCTAGAACAATTTCGATTACTAAATGAAGTAAAAGCCTCATAAAAATACGATGCGACCCCACACAACAAGGAGAACTATTTTCAGTAGCGCTCCGTCAACAGATGGTGATAGCCCTGCGCGATGCGACGTTCTCACCAGCCAATGCTGACCGTAGGCCATTTCCCTCCAGAGATCGGAGCCGATAAGAGCGCAAACAGAATTCGAGTTCAGCCAAGGAAGATCGAGAGGAGCTCCCGCTGTCTTCTACAGTATTCATCAAACTCGGCGAGGTTTGGATAAACACGGCTACCCAGTTTGACCGGCACTATCCAGCACCTACCTCCTCGATGTTGAATATATACGTCATCAATACCTTCTAGAGTGGAAGTGTCTGCTCCCGCAACCTTCGCAAAGGCGTCGGCTAGCAGCTGGTAGTTGACGAACGCATAGTCATCAGAGTCGAGCAGAAGGATCGTGCTCTCACCTCTCTTGCTCGCCTCATGAAGTTTCTTGCGCTTGTTAAGGATTGCCCTCCTTATCTCCTCCTCAAGATTCGTTTCAATTCGCTCTTCATCGGTGGGCGCGATTGCGATGACATAACAGCCGGGGAATCCCATCGGATCGTCGTTCGAGATCACGACGGGAAACGGTAGATTATGCGTTTGTCGTTTACTGCCGTACATGCCCTTTGGAGTTTTCTCTATAGAATCGATAAGTTTTTGTTTGAATTCCGCAAAATCAAAATCACGCGCTTGGGACTCTCTTTTGAATGTATCCATAGGGATGTAAACGGAGATGCGGCCCTCAGGATACGCTAGCCTAATCCGTTCTTCGATACTGGCGGACTTTATATAGCGTGCCCAAAGTAGCTCATAAAAGACTTGCTTCCGGTAGGTGTTTACGAACGTGTGTTCAATCGTAAAATCCTTTTCCCCGCGACATAAAATAAAATCTGGCAGCCCTTCCCCACTCTGCCCACGCGAATCCGGTCGGCACTTTATGTAGGTCTTTCCCTCGTCAATGTGTGACCATTGCTCGCAGAAGTCCTCAATTGCTTGGTCTTCTTTTTTGAAGCCGGCATAAAGGACCTTAAGCTCGACAATCGAATCGACAAGCGCCAAGAACAAGAAGTTTCTTTCTTCACGCGTGAGATGATCCTCGAGAACAATCCATTTAGCTACACTGGCGGCAACTTCCCTGTGGATCTCCGAATCCTTTCCTTCAAGAGCCGCCTGGCTGTCGATATATGCATTGGCGCGTTCCACAACACGCTCGCCCTGGAGATCTCCCACTTTTTGAAGGAAAGCGTCTAGCCGTTTCTGATCAACGAACCAAGGTCCGCGAAGCGCGAACTCATTAGCGGACAAGCGTTTTAAGGCTCCAATGAAAGCGCTAACTTTTAGCGCGTTCGGCCCGTATTTATCAAACATCGGACTATCGTTTTTCATCGGTGTGTTCTGTGTCCAAAGGCACGCCATCAGGTGAGAGTATCATTCCAAAACAGTGGTGCGGCATCCTGAGATAGCGGTTACTTGTTCCCCGGAGAGCATATCGTCACAATCATTATCTCGCCCGTAGAATCGGGCGCCGGAAGTTTCCATTCACCCGCCTTATTTTCCGTTTCAGTTTTTCCGTCGCGGTAGTAGACAGTCGTCTGGAGATCACGCAAGGTTCCTTCTTGGCAATTGAATTCGTCCAGCAGGACCAATTCAGAGACTTGTTTGTTGGTTTTCGGCATAACGATCTTGAACCACGCGCGAACAAGATTCTGGGGCTCTCGAACTGTTTTGGCTGGGGAAGAGTAAAGCTTGTTGCCTTCTCCAAAGGTCCCGATATATTTCCATTCGCTGGCACCCTTATTGTTCTGGTTGGCCTTATTGCGAGCAGACGTGTCGGTCCCGATTGTTGGAGAGCACACCCTTTCGTAAAGAAGATCATTAGGACTCTTAGGGACTATGCTATCCCATTCCGTTGGCTCGTCTATGGTGTCGTATTGTCCGTCAGGTTGAGAAATTCCTTGATGAAGAATGCGAAATTTCTTTTCGGCACAGTTAACCTCTGAGTGATAGACAAAACCGTAGGATGACCTTTGGTTAGGTTCGGAGGAGAAAACGGTCTTCGTCCACACGCTGAAGATACCGTTTCTCTGGCGAACCGCATCTTTCGGAGCATAATAAAAGCGTGACCCCTTCTTTTCATCCGCCATTAGCAGAACCCAGTCCCGCGCATTGTCAGTTCTCTTCTGATTCGATGCACTTGTGGCATTTCGACCTGACCGGCCTTCTGCGTAACACACCTTCTTGAAGAGGATGTCATCGATAGTTCCCGGTGCCACGTTCGCCCATTCGGAAGGTTCGGCTCCTTCATGAAGAATGCGATCCCTGCGCCCGCCGCAATCCCATTCTTCGTGGAAGATCCGTGGTGGAGATGTCTTGCCTTCCCCAGGGAACAGCATCTTTACCCATCCCGTAATCATACCGTTGTTGCCGGCAACCAGTTCGTTAGGTACATAATAGAGACGAACTCCGGCTTCGTCGGCATGAACTAATACCCACGAACGCTCCTCCGAATTCGGCGGCGCGGGCTCTGTGCCGAGCAATTCCACCAAATAGTCATAATCTGTCTTTTTTGCCTGTTCCGGCCGAGAAAGGAGGGCCCCGAGCAGAGACGCGGGGATGGCAAAGTTTAGATTCTGCCCTTCGGTCAGGGAGCCCACGGCGATCCCAATTACTTCTCCGCGTGTGTTTACCACGGGACCCCCGCTAGAGCCGGGTGAAATCGGAGCAGTAATCTGTATCCTCTTCCCCGATTTGAAAGATCGCAGTCCGGAAACGATTCCCGGTGAGATAGTCCCGGCGAGTCCTTCAGGATTTCCGAAAGCGTAAATCGTATCTCCAACGACTGTCAGATTCTTCGCCAACGATAGAACGAGCATCTTCTCAGCTTCGTTAACTGAAACCCTCAGCAAGGCTAAGTCCGAATCTTCATCAAAGCCACGGACGCTGATCTGCCAAATACGTTTAGCTCTTCCCCCTAAGACGGTGCGAGCCTCACCACGGATCATGTCTTTGACGACGTGATAGTTTGTAACGATCGTATCTGGCGTTATGAAGAACCCGCTTCCTAAGGAGTGATTCCCTCCGCCTTCATCGCAGTCTATCAATACAACGGCAGGCAATGTTTGTCGTGCGAGTTCTTGGGCTGAGAGCGAGCGGTCCTGGCCTGGATTCTTTTTTGCTGGTTGTCTTCTTTGCGCGTAAGTTTCAGCGCTGATAACAAGGAGTAGAGCAACAATCAAACCAGCAGTAAAGAGGTTGCGGTAGCTGTTCGACATCGCTTTCACCTCGCGAGGAAATCTCCGGCTTTCCCGAGTAGAACCATCAACGCGATTCTAACATGTAGAATAGCCGCGAAACCTTCAAATGCGCCCCTAGCCATTGCCATCCTCACTGTCTAAAAAAATAGAGCGGCAAGCTCTTTTGGGGACCGAGGCATCTGGTCCAGAGGCTGGCCCCCGCATCCCTACAAGCCACAGCTGAGCGACGGCACCCCCAGCGAAAAGCAAGCAAGCGCGATTACTCGCACAGACGTCAGGCAAATCGAATGTCAACAAGTCGTACTAAAGAGAACAAGACCGTGATGCAGCCGCGTCAAATCAAGGGTCTTGAGATTGCAGCCAAGCTGAAGTTAGTTCGCAAAGGCAACACCTGGCACGTTCCGTCGCAGCGCAACAAGCAGGAGAACTACACGGTGGCTTTGACCGATGATAAGCCCCAATGCACCTGTCGTGATTACGAGTTCCGGAACGATAAATGTAAGCACATCTTCGCTGTCGAATACACAATCGAACGCGAACAGACCGCAGATGGCCAAACTGTTGTTACTGAAACGGTCAAGGTCACGCGCAAGACTTATCCCCAAAACTGGCCGGCGTACAATGCCGCTCAGACGCATGAGAAGTCAGAGCTACAGGCGCTGCTGTATGAGCTTTGCCGGAGCGTCCCTGAACCTGAACAGCGTATGGGTAGGCCACGCCTTTCGCTCGCCGACATTATCTTCTCCTCAACCTTCAAGGTTTACTCCACCGTCTCAGGCCGTCGCTTCATGAGCGATTTACGCGAGGCCAAGGCACGAGGATTCCTGGCGAAATTGCCAAGTTACAATTCAGTGTTTCGTTACCTGGAAGCCGAGGTCCTAACGCCTTACCTGTTTGAGTTGATCGCGATTAGTGCATTGCCGCTTAAGTCGGTTGAAACGAAATTCGCGGTTGATTCTAGTGGTTTCAGCACAGGTCAATTCATGCGCTGGCTCGACGTGAAATACGGCAAGGAAGAAGATCGGCGCATGTGGATCAAGGTGCATCTGATGTGCGGAGTTACGACGAACATCGTGACGTCCGTTGAAATAAGCGATGCCTACGCCAATGATTACAATTTCTACAAGCCGTTGTTGGAAACAACTGCCGGGAACGGCTTCACGATGGTCGAGGTTTCGGCAGATAAAGCCTACCTTGGGGCGCCAAATCTCTTGACTACGCTGCGTCACGGCGCGATCCCTTACATTCCATTCAAGACCAACTCGAAAGCGGGACAATCAACGTACGGGGCCAAATCAACCCTCTGGGACCGCATGTTTCATTTCTACAATCTCCATCGCGAAGAATTCCTGACGCACTATCACCAACGGTCCAATGTCGAAACCACCTTTCATATGATCAAGGCGAAGTTCGGGCAAAGGCTTCGGAGCAAGAGTATGACCGCTCAGATTAACGAAGCGTTGTGCAAGGTCCTTTGTCATAACCTGTGTGTCGTCATCCAATCAGTGCGCGAGCTAGGAATCGAAGCCACTTTCGGAGCTGACCTTGCTCAGCAGTCTATAGCCAGCCCCACACCTCCGCCGCCGAGTGTCTCGTCAGAGGAGCTACCACCAACCTCTCCCGAATCCTCAAGCAGTTGCGGGGAAGGGCAGGCGGAGGACTGACCCTCCGCCACCTTTCCAACGAACTTGCAGATTTGACGACAGGACACTAAGCCGCCTTGTCAGCGCTGTCGTGATTCCAAAAGTCCGGCTGAATGCCAAGTTCGTACATCGACTGAATCGTCACACATATGTTGTGACACAGGACTTTGCAAAGCAGCTCATTGAACTGCGCAACATCAGTCCGACTGCGCAAACGCTCTCCGAATTTCATCTTGATCATCGCATTGGTACTCTCGGAGTTACTCCGCTTGTGGTAATGCGCGCTGAACCACTCCTGATTGAAGGAGTAGAAGTGATAAAGCCGTGTCCATACCGGATCTCCAGTGCCGAGTCGCGCCTTCGCGTTTACCTTGAAGGGAATAAACGGCATCAACCCCTTGCGCCTTGCAAACTTTAGATTTGCCAGGCTCGAATATGCTTTGTCGGCGGCCACATCCACGGCCCCAAAATTCTCAATGGTGGTCCCCAACAAGGGTTTGAAATACGGACTATCACCTGCGTTCGACTTAGTTACTTCCACTGCAGTCACAATGTTCGTCAGCACCCCACACATCAAGTGAGCTTTCACCCATTTACGCTTGTCGGTGGTCTTAGAGCGTCCATACCGAAAATCAACCCACAAACCCAAGCGAGAAGTAGAGAAGCCCGTTGAATCGATCGCAAAATGTTTTTCGACCGTTTTCATTGGTAAGCTGCTTTCAATGATCAACTGGACCAAATAAGATCGCAGAACGCTCATTCGGAAATACGCAAGGATTGAGTTGTAGCGGGGAAGTCTCGAAACGAAACCCCGCTCATACGCAATCTTCAAATCCGACATAAAGCGTCTGCAGGACACCAGGCAATAGACCTTCAACGTCATGCAAAATAAGATGTCCGCCAATGGCAGGCGAGGCCGCCCCGTAGCCTGCTGGAGTTCAGCAACCCCAGCACACAAATCGTGCAATAGCGGTTGAAAGTCTGACTTTTCGTTAACTTGGGCAGGATTGTATGCAGACCAAATCTGACCGTACGTTTTTTTCATCGCGTTTCTCCTTGCTTTTGGGAACGCGACTGATTAACATGCGGCCGTTGATGGCCCCGCACGTGGCTCCGTCACGTTCGTGGGTTAACACACCAAGGCCTCGAGGCTGTTTCCGCAACCTTGGGGCCTACTTCATTAGAGCCTAAATCGCAACAATTTAGGCCTCCCGCACTCCTACAGCTGAACCGCCAACCACTGATAATCGACGTGGCTCCGGTCTAACGACCTCATCTGGAACTTGATCTATTACATCGCTCCACTCCGTAAGCTCCCACTGACCGACGCCGCCCTTGTCCTTGATGAAGACAAACTCCTCCGGACGCCTTTGCAGGGCCGTTCTTAAAGAATTGTCCAGGTGTTTGAGCTCTGGGTTGATGCCACCAAGGCGAAGGCCGTCTTTCAGCTCTCGATGGGTCGCCGGACGACCCAGAATTTCCAAATATTTTCTGGCTGCGGCCGGAAGAGATATTTCCTTAAAGGCGTCTGGTGGAATCTTAGCCAAACGCTCTTTTTCGGCTGGTATGCCGCAGAGCGCTGCTTCTTCTTCACTCAACGGCAATCCGATCAGCGTCTTGATGCTGCCGGACGCCCGAACCCACTCAATCCGTTTGTCAGCTAAACGCCGTAGCTCACGCTGCATACGAGACATCTCGCCCCGTATGGTTGTTCTTTCGCGCTCAAGAGCCGCAAGGTCACGCTCGGTCTGACGTAATGCGGATTCATAGAAAGTCTTATCTATCTCCATGATAAAACGCCTCCGATCTTTTCATCTGGGGACGAACTGTGATATATAAGCCGACGAAAAGAGACCTTGGCGCCGGCCACGAGCATGGCACCAACTCTGATCGTAGGCGGCTCCGGAACGTTCCCGTAAAGTTCAATCCGGAGTCGTCATTTTTTTTCGTGCGCAGTTTACTCCGACTGAATCCACCGCGCAAGAAAACACACGAAAATAAAACACGCTAAACTTCGAATAAAAGAACTCCGAGCGGGCAAGAACAAATCGCAGGTTGAGTTCGAACGAACGAACGCTCAAACGCCTCGGAACAACTACAAAGACGCCTTCAAGCCAAACTCCAGGAAAAGACAAATTCTAGGTGGCGACCCGAGGATTAACGGCACTTCAAAACCAACCCAGTGCAAGCACGCGATGGCCTTGCTCACGAGGTGCGGGAAATAACTCCAGCGGCAAACGCTTATAGGACTTTTGAGGCAAACGGCAGGGTTTTGAGGCAAACAGAACTTCTAAGGCAAAGCCGTGATATTGAGCTTTGCCTCAATAACGCTTTCTGCCTCAAAAACAGCTTGACGGACCATTTGATTAAGAAGCGCCGTATTTTTCTTTGAGCTGCTGCAAGTCTTCTGGTGCGTCAATCCATTCCTCACTGAAGCCACAGGAGGCACACAGGCGATGCGCATAATCTCCCGTGAGGGATTGTCGAGGCTCAAACGAACGCGGCGCCATTGCTTCTGTTATTGTCCTCGCGCCAAGACAACGTCCCAAGCCCATCGACCCAATTGCGCATCTTTCTTATCTCTAATTTTAGCTCGAAATCGGAAAAAATTGCCGTTCGCATCTGAGCGTCGCGAAAGTCTGTAATCGAGCTCAATCTTCTTTAATCCTAAATCCTGCAAGCCATGCAACTCGGTAGCCTCCGAAATACCGTTGTGGTTGTTGTCTTGCCACAGTTTTAGCTTCTCAAAAATTGCATCCGCCCTGGTAATTGAGCCATCGCTATTTCCACCTAAACTCGGTTTGTCAAACTCTGCCAAAGCTAAGAAGCCATTTCGTGCGTGTCCATCGGTGGGGTTGGGTTGTGAAGTGTGGTTGCCGAATAACTCAGAACCATTGTCGATTAACCCATTTTCATTCCTATCGAGCGCTAGCCAAGCATCATCTGACGAATTAGTAGTCCATGAAAGTCTCTCAGTAAAGCCATCGATATCCATATCGAAATCAACTCCATTTTGAGGATTGGTTAGATCGAACCCGTTACCTCGCACATCGATAAGGATTGGTGTCTCAGCCGCACAGCAACAGCCATTCACGTTGTATAAGCCGGTTTCGCATCCATCATTGTTTGGATACGTGCAAAGATCTTCGCCACCAAAACAAGTTTGGTTGACTGCGACTACCCACGAAGGACAGTGTCCGGGACAAGCTTCTGGAGTCGGTTCCGGCGTGGGGGTTGGAGTAGGCGTAGGGTCTCCATTTGTACCATTTCCAGTAGTCGTACACGCGGTTGACCGGTTCGGCCCAAAATTCTTGTTAACTGCGGCCACATCACCAAGCGTGACGTCGTTAGCCGTCCTGTGACAGTTTTCATCTGAAGTATTCATGATACTTGAGCCACAACTCGCATTATCGAGTCCAACTCCGTGACCGATTTCATGCCCCACTCTTCCTCTCTTTTCAGCTGAGCTAAATGAGGTGAAATTATCCGGCAGGGTAACCAGATAAGGTGGAGCAGTACCTTGAGTCTCGGCGCATCCGTTAACCGATCCTTTCCCAATAATGTAATCGGGACTAGCAGTTGACTGGTCTATTACGAAGTAGTAGCCGGTTGTATGAGTGCCGTCCTCAGTTTGAGTATTCCATTGGTCAAGCGCCGCTTGAGTAGCATTCCAAACGTCTGTATTTGTAGGATTTCCCCAATTGGCAGCAAACTGAACTCTAATCGTTCGTCTGCCGGAGCCGTCGGATGCAGCAGTATGATTGCTATCGAAAGGAGCTTGATTGGCAAAACAGTTTGGGCAGTCAGACTTTCCGATTGATGACAATCCTAAGATCATGACGGCCAAGAAAACACTTGTAGTGAGCAGGGATTGAATGGGCTTTGAGGACATGCGAACCCTTTTCAGTTTTTAATTAATAAAAACTTTGAGGCGCCCGAGTTGCCGACCCGATACTCGATTTAAGCCTTCAGACAAAGGACTCTCTTTGGGTCCCATGGGTGAGATAGTCCCATCTTTCGAGAGCTGAAAAACGCCAGCTGGACCAGCGCCAAAGGTTGCTACGCCGGAAGGGCTTTTAGAAATGAATAATAGATACTTCTGACCGATTTCAAAGTTAGGGAGGTCGCGATCGATCATCGTTACCTCAACACCGTCTATTGTCACTGTCCCGCCCACCTTGTTAATGATGAACTGATTTGGCTCAAGTAAAAATTCTCCTTGGGCTGGACTTGCCGGAGTAGGACAACTACTACAGACGTAGGTTGGCCTTTCAGAAAGAACTTCGTTGATTTCAAATTTGTACCAGGTTGTGATCTTGTTTTCGTTAACGAGATCGCTCTTTTTTTCCACTGGTTGCGCAATTACAACGCTATAAATCTCGCGCGCTTTTTCAAAACTCATTTGCGAGCCCCCGTAATCAATCCTGGGCCCTAATATCTCCGCTGTCTTTCGACCATCCTCTTTGGCTTTCCGAGCAGCAGTTGCAACTGAATTACGCTTGCTCCATTCCTGAGTCAATGGAGTTTTAGTCCGATTTAAAGTTTGTGCGCCAAGTACCACCAAGGCTAAGCCGAGTGAGATAACGATGAGTATCTTTATGAGCATAGGGTGGCCTCCAATGAATTGAGGTTCACTATCCCTACTAGCGAGGAACTGTTTAGAAGCACTAACGTGGCCGGAATATAGTGATCTGTCAATCCTAATGTCAACAAAAAGGGCTCAGCAATCAAGAATCGGTAATCGTAGTTCAATAAAATTTCCAAACGAACGAATTCCCTCCCCGCGTACGGTTCGCTTAATAAGTAGCTGTAATAGAAACCGGCTCATGGCACGAGACCAGCCAATCCTGAACTGTTCGAGCGCGTCCACAACAATTGTTATTCCCCAACTGTTCCAGTTTGGACTGCGCCGGCGCGCTCGTAATTCGCGAGAATGACTCCAGTCGAACCGACCAGGGTTTCTGTAACTTTGAACGCGGCTGGGAGCGTTCCCTCGGTAAACAGCCGTTTACCCTCGCCCAGGGTGATCGGATAGATCATCAACCAGAAACTATCGATCAGATCATGCTTCATAAGTGTCTGGAGGAGATTAGCGCTTCCCCAAATATGTAGATCGGGTCCGTCCCCCTCTTTGAGGTCAGCCACTTTCTTAGCAATGTCACCGTTCAAAAACACTGAAGGTTGCCAGTCGGAAGATGTCATAGTGTTTGATGCGACGTATTTAGTGGCAGTATTCACGCGTGGCCAGATGTCTCCATGCTGCGGCCAGAATGCGGACCAAATATCGAAAGTCTTTCGCCCTAATAACAGGTCAATCGGCATGTCCAACATCTTTTTTACGGCGGCCCCGATTACCTCGTCGTCAAAGGGCGCCACCCACCCCCCATATTTGAATCCGTTGCTAGTATCCTCGTCCGGGCCTCCGCCTCCTTGTATAACGCCATCGAGAGTAATGTGTTCGAGTACGGTAATTTTCCTCATAACGTTGGTACTTCGCTCCTATTTCATTTTGTGCCGGTGCGATTTTGTCACCGGCGGATCTGCCGTTCGTCTGAGCATTGTGGCACATCAATCGCGAATGTGGTTATGAGTCCGCGAGCGTCGCTGACAGTAATGATGGGAGAGCCAGAAAAACACGATCCATTGACACCTGAAATTTGATTAGCTCTGAAGCTCTCGACGTTTGTCTCTGTGATTTGCCCACGCTTTCCGGCACATCCTGGAGGACATTTCTATCGAGTTACGACTTGCCAATTTAACGCTATTGACACTCGGTTCGTTTTTCGTTATAGATTCCGCGCACCTCATTAGTAACTCCCAAAAAAAGTCCGCCCAGTTCGATCAATGTCGGGTTAACGACGCCTGTTTTCCCTGGGCGCCATAAACCTTCATTAACTTTCCGTCTGACGTTACGAAGACACCCCCAAGCTCGTTTTTGTTCAGGCAGTGGAGCTTTCGCTTTTGCTGTCGCGACCTCGAGGTTTAGCGGTTTCAACCTCTGCGCGCTTCGCGAAGCAAACGCAGTTCACAAATAAACACTCAGGGACTGATCGCTAAAGCGCTTCGCCCTAGCGCAACTCCGGCCTACGGGATCGCGAGTGGTGTTGCTCTCTTGATCAGTAAACCTCTTTCCTCTGAAGGGAGATTTCTATGAGATTGATTAAAGATCTACAACGAAGGCGATTGATGGCGATCACGCTGGCAATCGGCTGCGCCATGATTGGGGCCGTTGCCTTGTGGCAATCGTCCAGGCTTTCAGTCGAAGCAGCTTCGGTCGGGTTAGCTGCCAAACCTAAACAGAGCATGCAAGAGCGCGTGCGTCGAGGTGTGGGTAGCGAAGTTCAATTTGCATCCGTCGCTGCCAAGCCTGAAGAGATAGATGAAGCGGTCAGTTCTACAGCCGACTTCATCTATTCACGTTCCGGCGTCCGGATGTCGGACGGAATGAAGCAGACACTGGCGGACGCCGAAAGTAACGTGCTCAACGGCAATGCAAAATACCTCACCATCGAAGAGTTGACCGACAACATGACAGCAGCAGTGTCGGATCGGCTGGCAAATATTACTGATCAAGAGATTCGGCAGGCGGCTGACTTCTCGTCTGACGAGGACGGGCAAATCTGGGCGCGGGTCAACGGCAAGTTGGGTGTCCTGACTCAGACGGAATTAATTCAGCAGGTGAAAGCCGGTCGTGAGTGGAGCAAGTTGGGTGATTCCTCTCTGCGAATCGGTTTGCGTTCGATGATTGAAGACGAAGTAAACGATCGCGTGAACATGCTCGACTCAGCCCTGCCTGAGCAGTTCGGGCAAGCCCGCGCGCAAGGCATCACACCGCTGCAGGCTTTACTCATTGCCTACTCTGTTGCGGCAGAGGATCCGTTGACTGATTCGCGGAGCGATATCAGGCAGATGTTGGTCCAGAAGAGGATCGATGACCGTCAGACCAGAGAGCAAAGATTGGCGCAGAAGAACGTGTCTGGCCGACCTTATGGTCCACACGGTTTATTACATCCTTCGGATCCGTCCCTCTTCTTTAAAGGGGCTGGCGTATTCAAGATCCTGAGTCTCACCGAAGGAGGTAAAAAGTAATGAAAAAGATACTGCTCGGTTTATCGCTCTCGCTAATGATTCTTAGCCAGATTAGCTGTGTGGCCGAATTTGAGTTCCCTAGCGGATGCTCTTTTTATTCTGGCGTGCCGGGTGCGCCTTTCATCGTCAGATATCCTGACGGGTTTGAAAAACGCGGTAATGTAAATCCTTCAGGATACATTGACGCTTCGAAGCGAGGTTATAATTGTAGCCAACTCGTAGTCACTGTTGGCAGCAATGCCAATTTAGCTCTTTCTGCAAGTCCGACGTCCGTATACTTGCCCAGTCCGCCAACGACGGGAACGATCACGGGCCAGGGTTTTGATGCCACTTACGGTATGCCCTCGGTCGATTACTTCGATAGCAGCGGCTTTCTGATCGGGACTGTTTACGCCAATTCAGTGGCGAGTGATGGAACATCGTTGCAGGCCAACTTGCCTGACCTGTCCGAAATTTACTCCGGCACCTATCAGATAAAAGTCACCAATAAGAGATACGACGGCTATTACCTGAACAAAGTCGGTTACGCAACTCTCACCGGATGGGGCAGAGATCGACTCGATAGCGATGGCGATGGTTGGTATGACGATGAGGATTGTTATCCGGACGATCCGTATATGAATTGTAACACCGGGATGTGTGGCGGCGGTCAAGAGCCTATTTACGTCTGCCCGTAATGTTGACTGTTTCATCAATCCTTCAGACAGCTCACGCCGTGAGCTTCTGAAGCAAGGGGCTCCGGGGCGGAGGTGAGCAGATCGTAACGAGTTGCTCACCTCCGTCTGCGGAGAATATTGCCGGCTCTAGATCAAGTCTTGATCGCCGGCGCGGTTACACTTTGATCAGTCGGAACACAGTGGCAAGACAAAACAAGCATCCGTCTGCACGTGCTTGGTAACTGAAAAACACACGCCTTCAAACACCACGCGGTAGTTGCCGCCCTTTGCGCCTCTCGTATACAGCACTACTTCCCTTGAAACGCAGCTTGGCAGTCCGTTCGTACATGGAGGCACAGTTCCAAAGCAAAGCGATCCTGACGGAATTATCTGCGCTGACGGCGTGCCATCAGGCAGCGTCGGGATCGGCGTGCCGTCCATGTTTGTGATGCGAATCTGGCCGATAGAAAGATCTTCAAACGCGACGTTCGTATAGCAGTTGCACACAGTGATGCAGAGCGTCTCGACATCATTGGTTTCCAGGCAGTCGCATTGGCTGTCGCCCCACTTAACTGAAAAACAAGGCTGGATCTTGGGCCACTCCAGTTCAATACAATGGGGCCGTTCTGTCTGGGTCGTTGCCGTGCCCGTACAGCCGCATCCTGTCTGAGTGCTATCCGGGCAGTGGCAATCATACGACTTAAGAGTATTGAACTTACCGGCACAGTTTTTCGCCAACAGTGCGTTCTGTTCCTGGTTGATTTGCTCACAGCTCTTGCACTCAATCAGGTAGTCGTTGTTGCGACCCTCGGGGACGCCTTCAGGTGGGATCCCGATATGAGTGCTACCCAGCTGGGTTGAGCCGATGCTGAAGGTCCCGAGCGCGGTGAAGTCAAATCCCAGTGTTGAATTGATGCCGGGAATGGTATTGGGATCAATATCAAAACAATACCTGCTTCCAGTGCCGAGCGCGCCACTCGTCAGCGTCTGTATCAACTTGCCATTTTGATAAATGCCAAGTTTGATTTCGACTTGTCCGACAATGAGCTGGCCAGTTTTAGGATCTTTGGCTGTGGGTAAGTTATAGGCAAAACATATCTTGCCTTTGCCGCAGTGGCTGCTGTTTTCGCAATCGTAGCTTAGCGTGCCTGAGGGTGAGCCTTTGCAAGTGCCACAAAACCTATCGATGTAGGCATACGCTGACTTTCCGATAAAGCAATCCGTGACAACAAACTCGATCGTGACGACCTTGCCAATTTGAAGGGACAGGTCGATCTGAGCACACGACCAATCTTTGTAGACACTATCACCATCGCTGAGCCCTCCCAACGCAGTCCACATCGGGTTTGTACCCGCATACGACAATGTATTTGAACCATTACCAAAATCGAATGCTCCCGGAATCGTGTTTCCGCTGGCATCCGAAACGCGTACCGTGAATGAAGCAGCGCCGTGTGGGCACTTCATGACCAGGGCGTACCAAAAAGTTATATAAGCATTCGCCGCACTAACGAGTAGCGTCTTCGATAAGAGTGAACAAGGATCTCCAATGATGCCGACATCGTTTCCAATTCGCACTGCGCCATTTGATCCAGGGGCGGTAGTCGAGAGGCTTGCGACGTTGGGATCAGATCCCGGCCCCACCCAGGTCTGATGTGCGTTCGCGCTGGTGATTGGACCAGATGACAAACCGGCCGTGTAACTCGCAAACGGAAAGCTAACATTCATATTCAGCGGAACGGGGCCGGACGCTCCCTGCCATTCGTTCGGATCCAACTGCGACTCAAAATCGCCGTTGCCGCAAGGCGTCATATTTCCCTGGGTAGGCTTATACTTTTTGGCCGAATTGCCCGCGATCTCCTGGGTTCGCGCTTGTTCCGCCTGCGCCCGGTTAAGAATTTGAACAAAAGTCTCCGGCTTTTTAAAGTCACACTCCAGATTGTCAAATTGGTTCTTCAGTTCTGCTTGACGCTCTTTAGGTAATTCAGGGTTCACCGGTTTCGCGGCGTCTGAGTCAGCAGGTTTGTTTGCGTCCATCTCAGTCCTCCATGGTTAAGAGTGAGAAGAAGGCCCGCAGGCTGAAAGGCATTCTTGATGTGCGAGGGCCAAAAGCTGGTGGCTCGATGAAGCAAATCGATGCAAGAGCTTGCTTCGAGTTACAGCCTGCGTCTATGAGTGACGCCTTGCTGCGAAACGTAACGCTGCGGCCAAAGAATTAAAATCACTGCCGAAGCAGTGACGCTAATCTCGCACAAGTGTCTTGAGGATATTTTCTCTGATGGGTGGAAGAAATGAATCGAGGAACTCTATTGGAAGGAGGGCGACCGCCCTCGATCGCCCTCGGCCATAACAACCTAATTCAAAAATGTGACACTGACTGCTTCCCTTCCTACTGTCCGGACATGTTTGGGCTGTAAGCGGCGGACCAGATGGAGTTCCCTCCCAGCACGCATTGGTCCTGTGAGACGGTTTGGCCTACCTGATATGGACCGGTGTAGGTCGGACAGCCACATTGGACCAACGGCAATCCTGTAGTCGGATCGGTCTTCCCGGTTCGCTTACAGGGCGCGGTCATGCAGCCTGCATAAGCTGCCGGCGTCGAGCAGGTGGTCTGACTGATCGGCAACTGCTTCTCGAGATAAAGACTGAATGTCGAGATTAGATCTGCACCCGGTATCAACGTGTTGTTATTAATCGCTTCGCAAACTGGAGCTTCGATCGTTCCGGTTGGACGACACAAGCTACCGTCCTGTCCACACTTCGCCACCGTCCGAAGATACACATCCAGATTAAGGATCGCGTTGATGTCGACTTTGTAAGGTTGTCCGGCCGGAACTTCATAGCAGGTGCAGTTTGCGATGCCCAGCCCATCGAGTGTGCAAGGCGTGGTTGGGCCGGCTCCTGAGTAATAACACAATGCGATCGCCGCGCCGCGACATTCGAGAAAATTCGATTTCTCCAACAGGATGTTGGCCCAGGCTGGTCCATAAGGAGTTGTTTGTAGTGTGTTAAGTCGGAACGGCTTGTTTTCTGTATAACGTTTAAGGTCAAACGTCGGTCGAACACGTTTGGATCGACCCGAACCCTGTCTGGCACTTTCAACGCTTACGCCCAGTGTGCCCACGAACAACACCCCTAACACCAATGCCAACAAGTATCGTCTATTCTTTTCTATAAACATGCTCCCTCTCCCATAGCTTTGCGAACGGTGACGAAACGACTGGGCAGTCCTATAAGAACAAGTCATTTGGCCGGATGCGGCGCTAACTGGGTCGGGAGCTTCGAGTGTTCAGGAATGAACTCCGAAAGTTATGGGTGAGCAATAACCTCAGAGTTCTTAGCAGGCAGCATATACAAATTCGCACAGGCGTCAATGATTTTGATCAATCCAGAAACACCGAAGTGATTGTGTGTTGAGGGGGCGCCCGCGGATGGACGCGCTCCGACAGAAGATGTTCCGCATGTTTACTCGCATCTGTGGTTACGGCAAATAAAGAAACCTGGAAATTTTAGAGGCGCTCTTCTGTCGGAGCGCGTCCGTCTCCGGGCGCCCCTTCGAACAGAGGCTCCTCGATTGTGAGCCCACGACCAGTGCAGGTTTTTACGGCAAAGAAAGGAGCCTGGGTGCGGCCCCCAGGCTCCATGCTTATAAGCGCGATTGGTCGCAACTTCGAAATCGCAGGTTCTAAGAAGTCTTCACCCCTCGCCGGCGTGACACTGCGGATAGGTGAACTGCGTCTTCTTCGTCACCTTCAACAGAAGATCCTGCTTGTATTTCGGCCTTGTTAAGGTGAACGATTCCGCGCCGGCCATGCCGAAATCCTGCCGAGAGATCGCTTGTAGTATATTGCCTAAAACGGGGGCGAACGTTGGGAAGTTGTCCACTTTCTTTCCGTCCGGGTAATACCACTCCGCTTTGTAACAGCCACGACCCAAATTTTGCACGCTGAGATTACTTGCCGCTTCGGTCGAGGTGTTTACCTGGTACCTGTCCTGATTGAACAGACCGCTATAACCACTCCGATGCAAGTACAACAAATAGGTCCCACTCGTATTGGACATGGCGGCCCAATGCGGCGCCGGATTAGCTGTACTCGTTAACCAGCGATTTGTTTGGTTCATCGTCGTCCGCTTCATCCCATCAAGCGAAATCGGATTCAAGAACGCTGACAAATACGAGTAGTAGCGCAGAACATCCTTGGGCACCGGCAAATTATCGGCTTCGTTTGGATTGGCCCAGCGATAACTCAGGTGGTCGAAGAGTCCGCCACCGTCCAGGAAAAATTCCCAGGCTTCGACTCGCGCAGCGTCCGCCGTGCGCTTGCTGGGCGGTGCGTTTGCTGCATCATCCTCGTCAGTTCCTGTCGGTCTGCTTTCAACCATGCCATAAAGCTTCTTATTGAAAACTTTGGGAAGACCATTGTTTTCATAAGCGTTGTAAGTAGTAATCAACTTGATGGCTGAGTAACGCTCCGCTTCATTCACCTGGCCCTTATTTTCTCGGAGAAACGCGTAGTGACCGGTGATGATGTCGATCTTGGAATAGTTTTCGAGCGCGGTGATCACATCATCGTCTGCCGGAACGGGAGGCTCGGTTGTGTTTGGATCATTGGACGCCAGGTTCGCTCCTATCAGATGGTGTCGGTGATTCAGTCCATCTTCGATGGCCCAAAGCTTGCGGGCCATATACTTGTGCCAGTTAATCAGTCCTTTGCCGGCCACTCTTCCGGCCATATCAGTCTCGTTGGCTAACACCCAATAGAAGTTGTTGAAGCCATTTAGTTCAGTGGCGGTCCGATTCATCACCTCCACTTGTTTGTTCCTTAGCACCCAGTTGGGATTGGAATTGTTGGCTGGTAAATCAATGTCACCTGTATCCGTGTTGGCATTCGGGTTATCGCCCTGCACAAAGAAGTTGGGATTAGTGAACCCTAGGTTTGAGGTGTTGTTGGCCGCGTACCAGGGGCTTCGGGAGGGCTGGTTGCCGTTCCATCCACTCCACGGATCAAAAAGGACCACGCCGACTATCATGTGTTGATTTTGAGCATATTGGACCACGTTCTTCAGGTTGGTGAAGAAATCACTATCCAGCGATCCAAGGTTCCACTTGCCATTCGCTCGCGTGAATGGCTGCTCATGCGGATATGGCTGATTACCATCGGCTGCGCTTCCAACTTCAATCGGAAGCATGCCCACGCTGTGATTGAGTGTGACCCAGATCTGAAAATGGTTTAGGCCGTTTTGTTTAAGCAACTGAATGCATTTCTGATACTTGATCTCGCTGCCCACCATGTCGCCGGTACAATTCTCTCGGACCGGATTAAATCCATTGTTTCTGGGGCGGGTGCGATTGACGTGTGGCAAATACGAGCCAGACATGCCAAACAGTTGGACCAGCTTATTGCCATAAAGGAAATAGTGATCGTTTGGATAAGGAGCCCGTTTGAGAATTTCTGATGAAACTGGCAACGGCGAAATGAGTTCACCAATGCTGGGTGTCGTTTCGGTAGTCGCGCCATTCGTAGTTTCACCGCCTTGCGCCGGGTCAGGACTTAATTCAATTTCTGTTTCCGGATCCGGGTCGGTGATCTGAACGTCTTCTTCAAGTTGTGGTTCAGTTGGTGCAGCCTCAAGGCCGCCTTCCGGCATTTCCTCAACATATTGCACGCTCGAGTCACGGCTTAAGGCGATTGCCGCTTCTTCTTTCATTGAGATCGAAAAGCCGTTGAAGCCTTCGAGGTAGGGTAGATCGATGATTGTTCCACCGTAATTGGCGGCGAGGTCATAAGCTATTTGATTGTCTTCGGTCAGGTCGTAATCGGAGTTCAGCGCGACTATGTACTGACCTTTGACCGGGTTTTCAGTGCGATAGAGATTGCCATCTCCACCTTTGACTTCCACCTGGGCCGGATCTTGTGGAGCCTGCGCCGTGGCTTTTCTTTGAATGGGAGCGAACAAAAGCGAAAGTAACAACAGTGCGACTGTCGCAAGGGCGAGCAGAGTTCTGATCATGGGGGCCTCCGTTAATTTTCGAAAAGGGAGGAGACGGACGAGAGCGTAGGTCAGTTGTTTATTTTGGCTCGCAGAATAATGACGGAGAGGCCGCTGCGGTGGTTGAACTGGCTTGTTAGTATTCCGACCTGCATAATTCGACTATAACTTTAAGGTTGAAGTGCTAAACTCTGATTCTATTGTGATGTAGGAAGCTCTAATTGAATGGAACCGGAGGAATGTGGCCGGGTTAAGAACCAAGCCCCTTCGCCCCGAAGGGGCAACGACCCAAAGCCCAGAGTTGCCGCTTCGGCTACTCTGGGTGAAACGTCTTGGCGCTGTGGCAACCGCAACGCGGTTGCGTCATTGAGGTTCAGCCAGCGCAACCGCGTTGCGGTTGGTAGGAATTTAGGCAATCTTACCCAGGGTAGCCGAAGCGGCAACCCTGGGCTTTGGGTCGTCGCCCCTTCGGGGCAACTTTGATCGTCGCCCCTTCGGGGCAACTTGATTCGTCAAGCATGTGATTTGCCATTAAGATGACTAGGAATTATTTAGTAAAAGCCAAAATTCTGAGGCTTTGCTGCCTTGACACTCTCAAACTGTGACTGCTACTCTACGCGGTCTTTTTCTGCACTGAATTCGAGTCCGTATAAACAAAGGAGTTATTTTGACTACTGAATCCGGCTACCTGTTCACCTCCGAATCCGTTACTGAAGGACATCCAGATAAAATCTCCGATCAGATTTCCGACGCCATCCTCGATGCCGCGTTGGCCGCAGATCCCAAAGCCCGTGTTGCCTGCGAAACGCTCGTAACGACGGGCCTTGTTGTCGTTGCTGGCGAGATTACAACTGACGCCGTAATCGATTACGGCCGCGTCGCGCGCGAAACGATTCGTGAAATCGGTTATACGCGGGCGAAGTTTGGGTTTGATTGCGATACATGCGCAGTTCTTTCCGCGCTTGACCGCCAATCGCCCGACATCGCAATGGGCGTTGACACTGGCGGCGCCGGCGACCAGGGACTGATGTTTGGTTACGCTTGTAACGAGACTCCGGAACTAATGCCCTTGCCTATTCAGTTGGCCCATCACCTGGCGCGACGCCTCTCAGAAGTCAGAAAATCAGGCGAACTTCCCTACTTAAGGCCAGATGGTAAGTCGCAGGTGACGATTGAATATCGTGATGGTCGCCCGTTCCGTGTTGAAGCGGTGGTCATCTCGTCGCAACACGACGCCGAGGTCTCCAACGAACAACTCCGCTCGGAAATCCTCGAGAAAGTCATTAAGCATACTGTTTCACCGGAATTGTTGGATGAAAATACCAAGTATCACATCAATCCGACCGGTCGTTTCGTGACTGGTGGACCACAAGGTGACGCGGGTGTTACTGGTCGCAAGATCATCGTCGACACTTACGGCGGTTATGCACCACACGGTGGCGGCGCGTTTTCGGGCAAGGACCCGACGAAGGTAGATCGTTCCGCAGCTTACATGGCACGCTACGTCGCTAAGAACATCGTGGCTGCAGGTTTGGCCGACAAGTGCGAAGTACAGTTGGCTTACGCGATTGGTGTGGCGGAACCTGTTTCAATCCTGGTCGACACTAAAGGCTCTGGCCGTATTAGTGATGGTGAGATTTCCAAGTTGGTGAAAAGCAATTTTGACCTGACTCCAAAAGGTATTATCGAAACGTTGGATCTGCGTCGACCAATCTATCGCGCAACGGCTGCGTATGGTCACTTTGGTCGTAGCGAAGATTCGTTTACCTGGGAAAAGACCGATAAAGCCGAGGCGCTGCGGTCTGCTGCCGGTATCTAATTTTCTTAACTTGATTCTTAAAAAGGAATAACTAAATGAGTGCTACACGCTCCGTCGAGTACGACGTGAAAGACATCAACCTGGCGGGTAATGGCAAGCAGCGCATTGAATGGGCTGAACGTGAAATGCCAGTGTTGCGTTTGATCCGCGAAAGATTTGGTGAAGAGAAACCGCTGGCCGGAGTTAAGTTAGTTGCCTGCGCCCACATCACGACCGAAACCGCGAATCTGGCCCGCGCCCTGCAAGCCGGCGGTGCCGATGCCATCTTGATCGCTTCGAATCCCCTTTCAACTCAGGACGACGTCGCCGCATCACTCGTTTCTGACTGGGGCATTCCGGTTTATGCGATCAAAGGTGAATCAACCGACACTTACAACCGTCACGTAAGGACCGCGCTCGATACCCACCCGGACATCATCATTGACGACGGTTCTGACGTGGTTGCGACGTTGCTTAAAGAACGCGGCGATCAGATCAAGGAAATCATCGGTTCAACCGAAGAGACGACCACCGGTATTCAGCGTCTCGAAGCGATGGAAAAAGGTGGCGTACTTCCCTTCCCATCGATCGCTGTTAACAATGCCCAGACGAAGCACTTCTTCGACAATCGTTACGGCACCGGACAATCGACACTCGACGGCATCATTCGCGCCACCAACATCCTGCTCGCCGGCCGCAATTTGGTTGTGGTGGGTTACGGCTGGTGCGGTAAAGGTGTGGCACTTCGCGCACGTGGTATGGGCTCGAACGTGATCGTCACTGAAATCGATCCGATCAAGGCAGTTGAAGCCGTGATGGACGGCTTCCGTGTTATGCCTATGGCCCAGGCGGCGCCAATCGGCGACATCTTCGTCACGGTTACCGGCAATCGACACGTGATCGACGGTGAACACTTCAAGACGATGAAAGATGGCGCGATCGTTTGCAACAGCGGTCACTTCGATTTGGAATTGAACCTGGTTGCATTACGTGAGTTGGCGACTGGCGATCCGGTAACGATGCGCCCGTTTGTTGAGCAGTACAGCCTGCAGTCAAACGGTAATCGCGTCATGGTTCTTGGTGAAGGTCGTTTGATCAACCTGGCTGCGGCTGAAGGTCACCCGGCGAGCGTGATGGACATGAGTTTTGCCAACCAGGCTTTGTCAGTTGAATACCTGGTCAAGAACAAAGGCACCCTTACACCGGGCGTTCACTTGTTGCCGAAGGAAGTTGATCAGGAAATTGCGAGCTTGAAGTTGAGAGCGCTCGGAGTTGCGATCGACACGTTAACTGCGGAACAACTCGAATACATCACGAGCTGGGAAACAGGAACCTAGGTTCGTACTTTCGACAGGAAATAGGTCCCCGCTGCTGCGAAGATCACCAGCGGGGACCATCCAGCAATCTCCGGACGCAAAAGTCCGTGATTCCCAAGTTGCTGAAACCCACCGCCCATCGCCCAATAAGCAATACTCACCACAACCGCAGCACACAACGCGATAATAGTTCCCTTCCGACCGTAAGAAACCGCTAACGGCATTCCCATAAACGCCATGATTATGACGCCAAATGGCGCCGCGTATTTGCGCTGTAGCGCGACCGATAAAGCCGAAACATCGACGCCTCTTTGCTTGGCGCCTTTCAGGTAAGTGCTGAGTCCGGGCGAACTCAGTTGCGATGGTTTATCGACACTGGGCTTAAAGACTTGAGGAAGTTCAACGTTATCCAGCACTGTTTCCGGACTGGTCGAGTGGGTAACTTTCAGTTCATTGAGTGCGAGTGTATCGGTATTGGAAATCTTTAACTGGTTGGGCGTGGTCCATGTCCCAGTTTTACCGTTAATGATCTTGCTTAGATGTACTGCATCAGAATCCAGCTCGTAGATAGTTGGTTCTGAAAGAGTTCCATGACTTTCATCGTATTCGTAAGAATAAAAGCGATGGGTATCGGTGGATGCGAGCCACTGTCGTCCGGTCGCAGTAATTGCGCGGGCTTCCCCTCCTCGAATTTGTGCCCGCAACGTATCCTGCTTAATGTTTGCACTCGGCATTAAATGTTCCTGGACCAGCCATGAACATGAAGCCATCGCCAAAGCAAAGAACAGTCCCGGCACCATTAGCCGGTAGACACTTTGGCCGCAAGCCCACCACGCGATCGCTTCGTGCCTCTTGGCGAGCAACGCGTAAGTGACGAGTATCGAAATCAACATTGTCGCGGGAAACAGTTCAACAGTAAGCAGTGGTAACAGAAATACCAGATAGCGAGCGACGGTTGCGACACTCGCGTGTGTGACGGCGATGAACCGCCAGAGTTCGAAGAGAGTAAAGATGTTGAAGATGGTGACGAGTGCAATAAAGCCGACCACAAAACTGGCTGCTAAAGTTCTGAGTAAGGTCGCGTCCATCAGGTTGGGAAAGCCCCAACTACCGACTCCCAGAGTGTCTGTCTGTTTGGATCTGACTTCTGTTTTAGCTTTAGGCTCTGTTTTTCGTTTAACCAAAAACTGCGGCAGCGAGATGCTTGGTATCCGTCCTCGGAATAGCAACAACAACGTCATCGTTAAGGTCAGCGCCGTTGCCATCCATGGTCCAACATAAGGAGAAACGTTGCCCGCCCGGGCCATCGACTCCCCCATAAGAGAAATCATGTAATAAATGACTACCGCCACAAGCGAAAGAATCACGCCTGTGCCGCGACCACCACGACGGATGCGAAGTCCCAGAACCGTAGCCAACAATGAAAAGACGAGGGGCGCAAAAGCGAGTGCCATGCGGCGATTAAGGATCCGAATTGCTTCTTTCTTTTGCGCGTCAGTGCCATTGCGAACACGTTCGCGCAATTCACCCCATTCCAACGAGTCGGCATTCGGATCTCGTTGCGCGAGCCGGCGCATGATGTCGGCGCGACCCGTGTTAATGGAGATTCTTAACTGTGTGGATCGCTCAACTACATAGTCTTTCTTAGTTTGATCGTTTGGTGGCGGTAAACGAGCGCCAAGCACATCGGTCAGCACGAGCTCCGACTGATCACCCGAAGAATCTATGCGCCCGGATTTGGCCGTGAATATTTGAGTTGAGTTATCGGGCTGTTGTCCGTAGATGAATACTCGACCCCACGTGCCTTTTGCTTTATCGCCGTCGCGAACATAGATCACATACCGCGGCAACGTGCTGAAGGTCCGTGGTTCAACTGGAGAATCCAACTTCGAAAGCGCGCCTTCGAGTGCGACTTTCTCTAGTTCACGAGCTGCGCGCGGCACTTCCTGAAGTTGAATGTAAAGAGTGGCGCCGGTAAATATGATTCCAATCAGCAATGCCGGCCAGATCATGGTCCAGGTCCCGACGCCGGCGGACCGCATTGCGATAATTTCGCTATCGCTACCCATTCTGGAAAAGCCGATTAGGATTCCAGCAAGCGTAGCGAGTGGAATACTGAAACTAAGAATCCCGGGTAGCGTTGTCAGCGCAATACCACCAACGACCGAAAAAGGAAGATCGGTATAAAGCAGGACTTCAGCCAGGCGCGAGACCTGTTGCGCAAACAGCACCGCCGAGAGCATCAACAGCGAAAGTATGAAGTAAGGCACCGTCGCCCAGATGATGTATCTGGGGATCAGTAAACCTGTGAACCTGAAGTGGCGCTTTAACAAAGGATGTTATGACATTCCTGACTAATCAAATTACGGCCCCGAAGGGGCTAGTTCAAATTACTGCCCGAAGGTCTACGTTCAATACTGCCCCGAAGGGGCTACATCCCAAAGCCCAGGGTTGCCGTTTCGGCTACCCTGGGATCCGGCGCGAAGAATGTTCCAACCGCAACGCGGTTGCGTTCCCGAAACTTATCCATGCCGCAACCGCTTCGCGGTTGTGGGATCTGTCACGCTGACCCAGGGTTGCCGTTTCGGCTACCCTGGGATCCGGAGCGAAGAATGTTCCAACCGCAACGCGGTAGCGTTCCCGAAACTAATCCATGCCGCAACCGCTTCGCGGTTAGGGATTTATTGCACGCTGACCCAGGGCAGCCGAAGCGGCCACCCTGGGCTTTGGGACATAGCCCCTTCGGGGCCGCCCCAACCGTCGAAACCGGTCGCGTCGCAATCTCGCTATTGAACAAAGTTAGGTCTGACACGGGGAAGTCTCTCCAACACTCGACCAATCATGTGGTGCGTTAGTTCAGCCAGCTCTCTTCTGGTATTCAGCGGTACGTCTCTCGATCCTTCTGCAAACTTCCCCGGTGACAATTTCTCAGTCGTTCTCAAATGCGCATGAAGCAGATTCGAAACTGTTCCACCTCGCCCATGACTACAATTACGACAACGCAAAACCATGTCGGCTGCCGACATGTAAAGTGCTTCCTCAGTTGCGAATGGATTATGGCATTCGCCACAAACCTTCAAGTCAGGCATGAACCCTTCAATCTTTAGTAGCCACACTTCAAAGTAGCGCAGAATTGACTGCAGATCGTCCGGCGTTTCACCTATCGCATCAAAGCAGGCCGACGCCATGCGGAACAACAATTCGTTGGCTTGATGCGGAGGTGAAAACTCAATTAAGAGATCGCCAAGATAAGCGAGGCCGGTAACCACAGTTGGATCGGATGAAAGGTTAAAGTTTGACTTTAAGATCTCGGTCTGTCGAATAGAAACGAGTTCCTGATTTTCCCTCTCGTAATACGTGAGGCGAATAAAGGTGAAAGGTTCCAGCGACGCACCAAAGCGGTTCTTGAGCTTACGACATCCCTTGGCGACGCCGCGTACCAGTCCATAGGTCTTAGTCAAACAGACAACGATTTTATCTGCTTCGGCGAGATTGTAAGTTCTGAGGACGAGGGCGTCGGTATCGACTACAGCCATCTTTGCCGGCTCACGGAATGAAGTAAAGAAGCCACCCGAGCACTAGACCGATCAGCATGAATTCGGCAAAGACTTTCAGTCCGTATAAGAGGCGATCCTGCGTCGTGTCTTTGGCGACTGCGCCGAATATCACTGAAGCAAAGACGGCGAAGATCGTCATTACTAAGAAATGTCTCACGGCTTCCTCCCGGCGGCGATATCGAAAGCATCAAGCATGGTCAGGTAATTCAGAAGACCTGCAATTAACAGGAAGGTGTTGCCGTATTCATAAGTTGCGCGAGCTGCCTGGACCAGGTCGTCAGCAAATCCGATGTCCAATACCCAGCAAATTATGTAAAGGACGCCGGAACCGAGATTGGCAATCATTGGCGGTACTTGTAAAAGCGTAGATGAACCCTGGCCGGTGGAAAGGCTGAACATGTGGCCGCCCATCATCAGGCCCATGATGAAACAGACCCAAACGGCTCCGCCCATCAACGCTGCTCTGCCCCAGCGACGATTCATCAGATGTCCTGCGCCCGGGACAAACCATGCGGCAGCGCCAACGGCCCAGGCCATCGGCGGTGTCGGTTCAGGACGATCAATAGATCTTTCAGTCTTTACCAAGCCACTCCTCCATCAACTAATGCTTTAACTCTTTCTCTGCGTCTCAGCGTCCTTTGCCTCTCTGCGTTTAAGTCGTTCTAGATAATTAACGCAGAGACGCAAAGGACGCCGCGAGTACATCTTAAGTTTCAACTTGAACCGTCGGCATCGCCACGTCTAATGATTTACCTTAGCCCGACTATTCATAGATCAAATAATCTTTGCGCAGCTCGACAAACTCTTCAAGTGGCTTCTGCCATCCTTCAAGAATTTTATTAAGCTCTATTCCCTGCTCAAATGCTTTCCTGATCTCGTCAGTGCCGCAGATGACATCGAACGGGTTCTTGTCGAAGACGTATTCATAAGGCGGCTCTTTCCATTTAAAGTCATTCGGATAAAGATCGAATGCTGCCTTCGTCATCGCAATGCCCGCGCTTACCGGTTCGAATATATCTCGATCGGTTACATGCAACTGTGCGCCGCCGCAGCTCACCTTCGCGTGTTTCTGAAACGTTGGTTGAAATACACACGCGCGAAAGTAAACGCCCGGCAGCTCTAAATTGTTTAGGTAGTCCGCATACTGATCAGGATTGATGTAGGGTGCGCCTATTAGTTCGAAGGGTTTCGTGGTCCCTCTTCCTTCGGAAAGCTGTGTACCTTCGAAGTGGACCGTGCCGGAAAAGACAGTCGCAGTGTCAATGGTCGGCATGTTCGGCGACGGAAGCACCCAGGGCGCATCAGTTTCATCCTGCCAAAATTCACGGCGCCAGCCATCCATTGCAATCACTTCTAAGTCACAATCGAGGCTGAAGTGTTTATTGAAGAGCTGGGCCAACTCTCCCGGCGTCATCCCGTGGCGCGTCGGTAGTGGGAATTGGCCCACGAAAGACGCGAACTCAGATTGCAAAATATTTCCACCAACTCCGTTGCCGTTAATTGGATTCGGACGGTCGCAGACAATTACTTTCTTTCCGAGCTGTTTTGCTGCTCGCATACAGTTCGCCATCGTGTAGACAAACGTGTAGATACGACAACCAACGTCCTGCATGTCGAAAACTAAAGCATCGACATTCGCCAGCATTGATTCGGTAGGAATTCGAGTTTCGCTGTAAAGAGAATAGACCGGAATACCTGTCTTCTTGTCGATAGCATGATCGGTCTCGATCATGTTGTCCTGAAGATCGCCGCGAATTCCATGTTGTGGTCCGAACAAGGCGGTCAGCTTAACTTCGGGATGTTTCGCAAAGAGATCAGCTACATGCTCGAATCCGTGATCGACAGAAGCCTGATTGCAGATCAGTCCCACACGTTTATCCGCAATCGCATCGAGCCGGTCTTCAAGTAATTTCTCAACGCCGAGCCGGACCTGCGCAAGGTTCTTTTTGTGGCTTCTTGCTTCAGCTTCTCGTTCGAGAGTTAATGTCATTTATTAAGTGCCTTATCCGCAGAGAACTGAACCGCCATTTACATTAAAGACTTCACCGGTGATATACGAAGCACCGCTCGAACAAAGGAAAACAATTGGCCACGCCAGTTCGGCAGGCTGTCCTATCCTTCTTAAAGGAATTGTTTGCAGGATCGACTCGAGTCGTGTCTTATCGGTAAACACTCCATCATTCAGATCAGTGTCAACCCAACCAGGCGCTACACAGTTAACGTTAATGCCAAAGGGCGCGAGTTCGGGGGCCAGAGATTTGGTAAACGAAATCTGCCCGCCCTTTGATGCGGCATAGTTCGAAACTTTAGCCTCGCCTCGCTGTCCTGCGGTAGAACTTACTATAATTATTCGACCATACTCCTGTTCTTTCATGATCGGCACGGCCGCACGACACACTGTCCACGTCCCTTTCAAATTGATCGCCATCGTGCGGTCCCAGAGCTCTTCAGAAATTGCTTCAACTGAATCGCCTTCCCAAATTCCGGCATTGCAGATAAGGAAGTCGAGGCGGCCAAAATGCTCGTGTGTTTCTTTAACTACACGTTCGCCTTCATCGAGTTTCGAGATGTCACCCTGAATCGCAAATGCCTTAATACCTTTTGTCTCGGCAGCTTCGATCGCCTTATTGGCAGCTTCGGCATCGTGAACATAATTAACCGCGACGTTTGTTCCGAGACTCGCAAACAAATCGACAACGGCTCTGCCAATGCCTCTAGATGCTCCGGTCACGAGAGCTACTTTATTCGCCAACCCCAAAGTATCGTTGTCCAAACTTAAGTATTCCCTTCGCTAAGCATTTAAGATTTCAGATTTGGACCTCTTGCAAAACTCAAAAGCGACCCTGGGATAGCGCATTTGGGAAGGGCGGTTTACCCCCGCTGGTCACAGTTTCAATCCCCCGGCGCGAGTTAATTTCAGAGTAAGCGGGGGTAAAACCGCCCTTCCCAACTGTTCTAGCTCTAGGTGAGACAATCATCTGAAGTGACTTTTGCAAGAGGCTCCTAAGATTAACTATGCTTTACCCAATTTCCAAAGATTCTGGTGTTAACGGTAAATGTGAAATCAGCAATCTTAAATCTCAAGCCCCACTCGCTGCCGCGTTACGGTACTGACTCATTCTTGCTCGAGCTTCGCTTACAAACGACTTGAACAATCCTTGTGAGAACGGATCGCTCTGCCAACCGAGTTCCGGATGCCATTGAACCGCCACCACAAAACGATCTTCACGTGGATCTTCAAACGACTCCACGAGTCCATCAGTAGCGACTGACGTCGATACCAGATCCTTACCCAATCTATCCACCGCTTGATGATGATGACTGTTGACGAGTAACTCCGCTGCGGTGCTTAAGTCCTTGAGTCGCTTGCTACCTGAAAAAGTCACTTTGTGCGACGTTCGATCACGAGGAGCGCCTTGCTGGTGTTTGATAGCTCCGGGAACCCGGGAAGCGATGTCCTGTATTAATGTCCCGCCGCGCGAAACGTTCAGCACCTGCATGCCGAAACAGATACCTAAAATCGGCAATCCCCGTCGTTCGGCGGCCGCAATCAGCAGTAAATCAGTTTCGTCTTTGATCGGATGAACTCCGCCAAGTCCCGGATGTGGCTGTTGACCATAACGAAGCGGATCCACGTCAGAATCGCTTCCCGGCAAGAGCACTCCATCGAGATGCTCCGCAACCGCATCGATGTAATCAACTTTCGGAATCAGACTGATATGGACCGGCGTTCCGCCCGCTGCTTCAATAGCCTCACTATAATGGCGCGAAAGGTAGAAACGATCGGTTTCCAATTCGATCCGCATCGGTATGCCGATCAGAGGTCTCTTTTCCATGATGTGGTCCGTCATAACTCCTAAATTATTTAGAAAAGTATCATAACCCAACTTGCATTGATTTTGATGTCAATACACGGCAAGTGCTGTCCTTGACTTACGTTCAAGCGAATTCCTATAGTGCACCTCAAAGAAACATGTCAAAGCAATCGAACAGAATACGCAGTACAACTGTCCTGTTAGTACGCAAAGACGGTCGCGTGGCACTGGCCGGAGACGGTCAGGTAACACTTGGCGAGACCGTGATGAAGTCGGGCGCCCGAAAAGTGCGACGTCTTTACAACGATCAAATCGTGGCGGGCTTTGCCGGCGCGACCGGCGACGCCTTTTCGCTGTTGACTCGTTTTGAAGGAAAGCTCGAACAGTATCACGGCAACCTTGAGCGGGCGTCGATCGAACTCAGCAAAGAATGGCGAACTGACAAGATGTTGCGTCATCTTGAGGCCTTGTTGGTTGTTGCTGACGCAAAGAGTTCGTTTCTCTTGTCAGGTAACGGCGATGTAATTGCTCCTGATGAAGGCGTGCTCGCAATCGGTTCCGGTGGTTCCTATGCATTGGCTGCGGCGCGTGCGCTCATCAAGCATACCGATTTGCCGGCGAAAGAGATTGCCGTTGAAGCGCTGCGCATCGCCGGCGAGATTTGTATTTATTCGAATCAGAATATTGTGGTTGAAGAGTTGTAATGGTTATCTATTTAGCAGGTGAAGTAGACGAAGAAGCGAAGCTCGACGAGATGTCGCCGCGACAGATCGTGGTTGAGTTGGACAAACATGTCGTTGGCCAGCGCAATGCGAAGCGCGCCGTGGCAGTGGCATTGCGCAACCGTGTGCGCCGGCAAAAATTGCCGCCCGAGTTGGCCGTCGACGTGATGCCTAAAAACATCATCATGATCGGCTCGACCGGTGTTGGTAAAACTGAGATTGCGCGCCGGTTAGCGAGAATGTCTAATTCCCCTTTCCTTAAAGTGGAAGCTTCAAAGTTTACGGAAGTTGGTTACGTCGGACGCGACGTTGAAAGCATGGTGCGCGACCTGACTGAGATCTCGGTAGAGATGACTCGCCAGGAAAAGAGCGAAGAAGTCGCTGAGAAAGCGGAACTGAATGTTGAGGAGCGGATACTTGATTTACTGTTACCGCCACCACGTTCAGCCGCCGGCTTTTTCGATTTCGACGCGGAAACCGCGGAAGAAAATAACGAAAACCCCGCCACCGACGATGCTTCGCGTGATGAACAGTTTCACCGAACGCGAGAAAAGCTTCGCACTCAACTGCGCAGCGGCAAACTCGACAACCGGTTAGTTGAACTCGATGTAAGAGAGAAAAATTTTCCGGTCATCGAAGTGGCTGGACCACAAGGCGTGGAAGAGATGGGCATCAACATGAAAGACATGTTGGGCAATCTTTTTCAAGGCCGGAGTAAGCGTCGCAAGATGCGCGTCGACGAAGCGATCGAATACATGATGCAGGAAGAAGAAGAGCGTTTGATCGACATGGACCAGGTGGCCCGTGCCGCCATCGAACGGGTCGAAAATGCCGGCATTATTTTTCTCGATGAGATCGACAAGATTGCCGGACGTGAGTCAGGACATGGACCAGATGTCTCGCGCGAAGGCGTTCAGCGCGACATTCTGCCGATTGTTGAAGGCACAACGGTCAACTCTCGCTATGGAATGGTGCGCACCGATCACATTTTGTTTATTGCCGCCGGCGCCTTCCATGTTTCAAAACCTTCAGACTTGATTCCGGAACTGCAAGGTCGCTTTCCCATCAGAGTCGAGCTCGAGTCGTTAACGATTGACGACTTCAAGCGCATTCTTACTGAACCTAGAAATGCGCTTATCAAACAGTATCAGGCGATGATGGAAACGGAAGGCGTTACGATCGAGTTCACCGCCGATAGCATCGACTCAATCGCCAATTTTGCTGCGCAGGTCAATCAACAAACCGAAGACATTGGCGCGCGTCGTTTGCAAACCATCATGGAAAAGTTGTTGGAAGAGATTAGTTTTGAAGGGCCCGATCTCGAGCCGAAAGACCAACGCATTGATGCTGCTTACGTGGAGAAGATGCTTTCGGCGACTGTGAAGGACCAGGATTTGAGCCGATACATTCTGTGACGCTTAGGACAAGCCCACCTTTGGCCCATTCAAAGATCAGCACACTTCGAATAGGAAAAGAACCGAGCCTTCTTGTTCTTGTTTTGCTCGGCGCGACACTTTTTTTCGGCGCCTGCGGCAAAAGGCGTCCTCCCCTTCCTCCAGTTGAACGGGTCCAACAACGAACTGAACAGCTTTCAGGCGCGCAACAAGGTAACGAAGTTATTCTGAGTTGGCCGGCGCCGTCGCGAAATGCTCCGGACAGTAGTGTCCAAAGTATTCGTCGCATCGACATCTATCGCCTGGCCGAAAAGCCAAATGCTCCACGCGCGTTGACGGAAGATGATTTTGCCGCGCGCGCCACCTTAGTTGGTTCAGTCACTTATGATCAAATCCGCAATGCAGGGGAGAAATTAACCTATTCCGACGTGTTGGAATTGACCGGCGAACCAGCGCGACTTCGTTATGCAGTACGTTACGTTAATGCTTCGGGGCAACGGGCGGCGTTTTCAAACTTCCTGTTGATTGAACCGGCAGTAAGAATTTCACGACCGCCAACACTGCAGGAAACCGGCAAGGAAGTAACCGAAGATGCGATCACGTTAACCTGGCAACCACCCACTGCGAATATCGACAGTTCTACTCCCGTAAACTTACTCGGTTACAACGTCTATCGCATGGACGAGTCACAAAGCACCCCGGGTCAAACGCCGATCAACTCAACTTTAATTTCCGGAACTCAATTCGCTGACAAAAACTTCAAGTTCGGCGCGCAGTATCGCTATCTCGTGCGGGCCGTTTCTCTCGGAACTGAAGGCGCGCAGGTTGAGAGTCTAAATTCAAATATCATCACTATTTCTCCGCGCGATACATTTGCCCCCGCTGCACCTTCGGGAATCAGTATTGGACCAGCGCCCGGGAAGTTGTCGATCTTTTTTGCGGCGAATATCGAAACGGACGTGGTCGGTTACAACATCTATCGTTCAACCGATCCTGATTTACCAAAGGCGAATTGGACCAGGCTCAATAGTGCGTTACTGACGCGTACGTCTTTTGTTGATGAGAAAGTTGAAACCGGCAAGAAGTATTATTATTACCTGACTGCCGTCGATAACGCCGGAAATGTCAGTCCACCTTCAGAGGTTTACTCGGAAACAGTTCCATGATCAAAGTCTGTCGTTTTTCGCATTCAAGTTTTACTACACCACGATTTGGGGTCGTCAACGGTTCCGAAGTTCATCTATTACCTGAGGGATTTTCTTACGATTCGGATGCTTCAGATGCAAACGAACAACCAGTTGCGCTTACCGAAGTGACGTTACTTGCTCCGGTAACTCCTTCAAAGATCGTTTGTGTGGGACGAAACTATCGCGAGCATGCCGCTGAACTGGGCAACAAAATGCCGGATGAACCGCTGCTTTTTTTGAAGCCCTCGTCTTCGTTGATCGGCCCGGGTCAAGCGATTGAATTGCCGGTCCAGTCGCAGCAGGTCGAACACGAAGGTGAACTCGGAGTGGTGATCGGCAAAACCGCGCGCAAGTTAACCGATGACGATGATCCTTTGAGCTACGTCTTCGGCTACACCTGTGTTAACGATGTGACCGCGCGCGATCTGCAAAGAAAAGATGTGCAATTCACTCGCGGTAAATCGTTTGATACGTTCTGCCCTGTTGGTCCCTGGGTCGTGAAAGATTTAGATCCGACAAATGTCCAGGTGATCACGCGCGTGAATGGTGAAGTAAAACAAAACGGCAACACGGCCGACATGGCTTTTCCAGTTTCATTCTTAATAAAGTACATCTCAAACATTATGACCTTGAATCCGGGCGATCTAATTGCTACGGGAACACCAGCCGGAGTGTCGAAAATGAAAAATGGTGATAAGGTCGAAGTAGAAGTTGAAGGAATCGGAGTTCTGGAAAATCCGATCAAAGGATAGTCAGGTTTAAGCAGTAAGAAAGAGGAGTCAGTCAATGAAGTTCTTCCTGGACACAGCAAATCTAAATGAAATTCGTGAAGCAGCCGACTTCGGTTTTGCCGACGGCGTAACTACCAATCCCTCGTTAATCGCCAAAGAAGGCAACGTTGATTTCAAACAGCATATCGCAGCGATCTGCGAAATTGTTCAAGGTCCCGTTTCGGCTGAGGTAACCAGCCAGGACAAAGATGGGATGGTGCGTGAAGGTCTCGAGTATTCGAAGATCGCGCCGAATGTTGTTGTTAAGTGTCCACTCACGCGCGAAGGTTTGAAGGCAACCAAAGCGCTGTCTGACCAGGGCATTCGAGTAAACGTCACGCTTTGTTTTTCGGCGGCGCAGGCAATTCTCGCTGCTAAAGCCGGCGCGTCGTTTATTAGTCCGTTTCTCGGTCGACTCGATGACATTGGGCAGAACGGTTTAATACTGTTGCAGGAGATTATCGAGGTATATCAAAACTACACGTGGGACACTGAAGTCCTTGCCGCGAGCTTGCGAAGTCCAATTCATGTGATTGAAGCCGCACGTCTGGGTGCCGACATCGCAACCATTCCATTTAAAGTGATCGATCAGTTGTTCAATCATCCGCTGACCGATGCCGGACAGGCGAAGTTTTTGGCTGATTGGGCAAAGAGTGGGCACAAGTAACAACAGTGAAATCCTGGTCCGCACTTACAAGTACGATGGCCGGGAGCATCGGAGTTGGCGAGCCAAAGTAATTACAAACGAGTTCCCTCTTCTCGTACTCGACGCGAAGTTCGACGAAGATATTGAGCACGCACTACTCGGCAAGATCGCTTCCGGAACGCTCAGCACTGAATATTACTGGTTGGATCGCTGGTACAACGTCTTTCGTTTCAGCGATCCAACTCGGGGATTGAAAAGCTTCTACTGCAACATCAACTTGCCGCCTACTTTCGATGGCAAGCTGCTAAAATACGTCGATCTTGATATCGATGTGTTGGTGCAACCTGACCTTTCACATCAGGTTTTGGATTTGGACGACTTCGACGCCAACGCCAAACTTTATTCTTACCCGGCGGAACTTCGCGATCGCGCACATCAGGCGTTGGCTGAATTGATCAACCTAATCGAGACTCATTCTTTTCCTTTTGATCGTCTTTAACTATGTCTTCAACACAACAACCTAAACCCGTTCGCTCCAGAATCGAACTACTTAAAGAAAAAACGCAGAAGGCTGAGCTGGGCGGTGGCGCGGCTCGAGTTGAGAAACAACATGAAGCCGGAAAGCTGACTGCGCGAGAACGAATCGAGTTTCTGTTAGACGAAGGGACATTTGAAGAATTCGATAAGCTCGTCATTCATCGTTCGAAAGACTTCGATCTCGATAAACAAATCTATCCGGGTGATGGAGTTGTTACGGGTTATGGATTGATTGAAGGTCGCAGAGTGTTCGTCTTCGCCCAGGACTTCACTGTCTTTGGTGGTTCCCTCTCTGAAACGCACGCGGAAAAGATTTGTAAGGTGATGGACCTGGCGATGAAGGTCGGCGCTCCGATTATCGGCTTAAATGATTCCGGCGGCGCGCGTATTCAGGAAGGTGTGGTTAGTCTCGGAGGTTACGCCGACATCTTTCTGCGCAACACCCTCGCGAGCGGAGTTATCCCACAAATCAGTTGCATCATGGGACCATGCGCCGGCGGTGCTGTTTATAGTCCGGCGATTACCGACTTCAACGTGATGGTGAAGAACACTTCCTACATGTTCATCACCGGGCCTGAAGTCATCAAGACTGTTACTCATGAAGAAGTCAGTAAAGAGGAACTGGGTGGAGCGATAACGCATAACAGCGTGTCTGGTGTTGCTCATTTCGCAGCGGAGTCAGACGAACATGCGTTGCGACTTGTGCGTGAGTTGCTGTCGTTTATTCCCTCCAACAATCTTGAAGATCCGCCTGAAGCATTTAGTGAAGATCCTGTCGATCGAAGTGAAGTTAAACTCAATTCGATTATTCCCGAGGCGTCGAACCAACCTTACGACATTCGTGAAGTGATAAATCTGGTAGTCGACGAAGGCTACTTCTTTGAAGTGCAGCAGATGTATGCGCAGAACATTTGCGTTGGTTTTGCTCGTCTTGGCGGTCGTTCGGTCGGTATCGTTGCGAACCAACCGGCGTATCTTGCCGGGGTACTTGATATCGATGCGTCGATTAAAGGCGCACGGTTCGTACGATTCTGCGACTGCTTCAATATTCCACTTGTGACGTTTGAGGATGTGCCGGGGTTTCTGCCCGGCGTTTCGCAGGAACATGGTGGAATCATTACGCACGGCGCGAAGTTGCTCTATGCATTTGCCGAAGCGACCGTACCGAAAGTCACGGTGATTACGCGGAAGGCTTATGGCGGAGCGTATTGTGTAATGGCGTCGAAACACATTCGCACAGACGTAAATTTTGCGTGGCCATCTGCGGAGATTGCGGTGATGGGAGCAGAAGGTGCAGTGGGAATTCTTTATCGTCGCGAGTTGAATGAGGCGCAAGACAAAGATGCGGCCCGGCGAGCGCGAATCACGGAGCTGGAGAACAAGTTTGCAAATCCTTATATAGCTGCGGAGCGTGGATTTGTTGATGAGGTGATTGAGCCGGCCCAGACGCGGACGAAGCTGATACGCGCGTTATCGCTGCTGGAAAATAAGCGCGACACGAATCCACCAAAGAAGCACGGGAATATTCCGCTCTAAGAGAATTTAGAGCTTGGTGCTTTGTACTTGGGTTTTTAATTGAGGTTTGCTTAATTCCCCCAAACGGCAGTTTGGGGAATTCCCAAAAGCCACCGCCTTACCGTGGCCGTAGCGCCGGTTCGAAAATGATCAATCGAGTCACAGGCTCGAACGTAATCTTAAACGGATACAACGCGCGGCGGCCGAGCAAGAGTGGCGTATCGGCTGGCACGCCAGTCAACAAATCCGTGGGCACGCTTCGCAGCACCAACTCGCCAATACTCACCGTAGTCGGCGCGACTTCCCTCACTGCTACACTTCCCCCACCCAAATCGCTAACACGATTGATATGATTTCCTCCTGACGGTCCGGGTTGATTTACCGCGAGTCCAAAACTCGATCCCGTATCAATCAACGCCAGCCTCCCATCACCAAGTTTCACGAACGGTCGATCAGTGTCACCACTTCTCACCCAACGCACAATTGCACCATCGCGGGGCGGAGTCTTCAGATTCAGTCCGTTACTCTGGGCATCGAATGCCAAAAGCTGATGATTAGGTATATCGATCGAATAAGCTAACGTTCCAAACAAGTCTGTAGGATCTAAGATGCCATCAAGTGAGCCAGGCAAACTCGTAACAACGGCGAGTGTTGGTTGTGCGGGAACCTGATTGTTGATTGTTCCTAATGACAACCGGCTCGCATGCGTCTCCTCATGAGAAGCGATGGGCGTTGTAGTTAATCCTCCCACTAACGGTCGTTTGGAATTTGTGACTGGTAGTCGCGCGGCCGAAACAACTTTGCTCGTGACAAGCGAAACACCTGCGCCGGTATCGAGCGCGAAGGTGAATGGTCCAGCTCCGTTAATCCAACCATCGACCAACAATCCAGCGCTTCGATCTTCACTAAAACGAATCGGACTTAATGCCAACGTCGCACTCACTCGCTGCTCAGTTACAAAAGAATGGGCAGCCCCGCTTGGAGCTGCCCATCCGATTGATAGAACAATGAGAGTACCTAGAGTCAGGGCAAGTTTCGCTTTGCTCACTACCCTCACCTCGCCTGATTAGTTGTTGCGATTGCGCTTGCGAATCTTGTACGTGTATAGCGCCGAACCGCCTGCGCCTGACAACGCACCAATCGCTGCACCCTTCTTACCACCAATTAGACCACCGATGATCGCGCCGGCGCCTGTGCCCATGCCCACCGTCAACTTGTCACGGTGTTTGTTCCAGAAGCTGCGACCTTTCGGCTGGTTGTTGTAGTCGTAATAAACGCGACGTGGCGAAGACGATCTACTGGCGACGTTGCGTGTGGCTGCAGTTGAACGAGTAGTTCCGACTGAATGGTTAGCGGCTGTACTTGTGGCCGCATCGAATCCATCAGTGAAGCCGCTTTTATAAGCGGTCTGTTCGGCTGGAGTATTAAACTCAGCCGGTATTGCTTCTTCACTGTTCGCAGCCGGAGTGGTTGCTTGATTGTTTAGTGGCGCGGCCTGGCTAGTTGTTTCTGCCGCTGCCGGTTCACTCTTATGCATTACCAGCGCTCCAACTGATCCTCCGATCAATGCTGCAATCAAAGCAACTGGTAGAAGTTTGTTTGTTAAAATCATCGCTCCGCTTCTCCTTGCGAAAATATCTAAGTGCTCCCAACCACGGATGAAGTTAGCAATAGCCATTCCTGCGATTGCTGGATGAAGCCTTCTTTATTCGCTCTAGCGCGGAAACTCTAATGATTTCGGCAGGGACGAGAAGCCTGCAATGTAATTGCAAGTTAATGTGAATTCTTCTGAAGAATTGATGTTTTCGCGTATACCCGATATGGAAGCACTTGCGAACACGAGGGACACGATATGAGACAGAGGCGGAAGGCAGAAGGCGGAAGGCGGAAGGCGGTGGTCAGTAGTTAGTGGTCAGTGGGCGGCAGTCAGTGGTTAGGAGTGAGTGGTTGATAGTCAGTAGTGGGTTAAATAGTCAGTAATTAATAGTCCGTCATCATTTGTTATTGGGATCGTCTACCGCGAAGCGGTTACGGCGCAAAGCCCAGGGTTGCTTCAACCCTGGGACAATTCGCGACAAAATGGTCAACCGCAACGCGGTTGCGTCACGTCAAAGAATCGAGTGATGATGCAGAGGGAATCGTAGCGGCGAACAGAGACACAACCCGTTCCGGGTTAGCAGGTGATTGATCGCCTTCCCAGGGTTGAAGCAACCCTGGGCTTTGGGACAGAACCGCTTCGCGGTAAGGGCCAACCACTAACTATTAACGACTGACCACTGACTACGCAGCCTTCGGGGCCGCGGCTGGCTTATTCAACAGTTCCAGCGCTTTCTTCATTTGTAAATCTTCAGAGGCTGGCTTTGGTTGATTTGGAGCCGGCGCATCTTTCTTTTCATTGTTCTGATCCGGCTTGGAGACAGCATCGTCATCGTTGCCGGTCAAATCATCAGGATCGACTCCATCCGCAACTTCCTGACTCTTAACTTCAACTGACGGCGAGACTCCCGAATGAGCGCGATCTTCACCGAGGAATGTCTTGCCGCTCGAGTTTGCCCACTTAACTGTGGTCAACAAAAGTCCATCACCACCACGTAGCGTAAATAGTTGCTGTTCCGCACCAGCGCCGAAACTCTTCTCGCCAATTACCTGACCACGATTTCGATCAAGAATCGCGGAGGCGACTACTTCAGACGCGCCGGCTGTTCCGGCATTGATCAAAGCCACCACCGGACCAGTGAACAAGACTGCCTTCGGATCGGCATTGAACGTCTTGATTGGCTTGCCTTCTCGTCCAACAGTCTGCGCCAACAATCCATCTTTGACAAACAAGTTGGCAACGCTGACGGCTTCAGTTAACGAGCCACCGGCCGTGTCACGCAAGTCGATCACAACCTTCTGTGCGCCTTGTTTAATAAGATCCTGAAGTCGAGCACGCGCATCAGCCGCTTCGCCATCCGCAAAACTGTTGATTCTCAAAACGCCGACTTTGGCCTGCTCCATGCGAGCTTCAACCGCGGGCGCACGGAACGTTCCGCGTTTGACACTCACCGTCAACGGACTCGCGTTAGCACGAAGGACGCGAAGTTTGACTTCCGAACCGGCTGCGCCATTCAGCAACTGCTTAGCATCGTAAAGTGAAATGTCGCGAGTCGCTTTGCCATCGATGTACTCGATGATGTCGCCGGCACGTAGTCCGGCCTGGTCTGCTGCTGAACCTTTAACCGGGGCAATCACGTAGAGGTATGAAGCGACTTGTGAAAGCTCGGCGCCAATGCCCACCTGATTCTCGCTGTTATTTTGGTTATACTCGCGGACCTGCTCGGGTGTCAGATAAGTCGAATATGGATCAAGTCCGTAAGCTAGCCCACGTAATGCGCCGGCTCGAACCTTATCCATGTTTGGCTCATCTACGTAATCGTTCTGAATGTGCTGCAAGACGCTTTCAAAAATGCGCAGTTGAGCGTTGGGATCGTTAGCTGGTTGCTGAGCGCGAGTAGAAATCCAGCCGCCCACAACCGTATAGAGTGTCAGCGTCGCGGAAACCAGAATCAGGATGAACTTAGTTCGGAATGACATTTAGATACCTCATCGATTACGTTACAACGGTGGCGCCAAAACATCGTATAGACGCGAGTTTGGCCATCATACAGGGCGTGTTAAGCACACGCAAGCATTGGTTTTAATGGACTTTTATCCATGCTCAAGGAGCAATCCGAACTCGAAAAGCGGGGGCCAATTCTCGCTCTCGACCTCGGCAAAAAATATGTCGGAGCAGCCGTCTCGGACGATCTACTGATAACGATCACGAGGCTGCCGCCATTAAAACGATCAAGTTGGAAGCGGCTGCTCAAGGAAGTTGAAACCCTGGTCGCTCGCTTTGACGCGCGAACCTTAGTAATTGGTTTGCCGTTACGCATGGATGGTACAAGTGGATCGGCAGCCGAGGAAGCAACGCGGTTGGCCGGCAATTTTGCGAAGTCGTTAAAAGTGCCCGTGTATCTACAGGACGAACGGCTGACTTCCTTCGACGCTCGGCTGGCGCTTTTGTCGGATGGCCACGACGAGACAGAAATTCCCGAACTGATTGACGGTGAAGCAGCAGCCATAATCCTTCGCGATTTCCTGCAGAGTCCGGAGGGCTCGTTGCAAAAGTCGCTTTAGTGGCAAAGGAGTTAGTGCCATCTCAGTGGTCAACGAGTCAGTACCACCTCGCGGTAGCGGGTGGGTTTTTCGGATTTAAGATTGCAGATTGCAGATTTCAGATTGGGTTTGTGGCGATGAGGTCAGTACCGTAACGCGGTAGCGTCGGGTCCGCTTGATTTTGTAGGCCTAAGTTTATTGCGTGACCCGACGCTACCGCGTTACGGTACCGACTTCATCGCCACCAGAGTTGTGACTATTGCAAGAGCCTTAATCTGAAATCAGGCTGACCCGACGCTACCGCGTTACGGTACTGACTAGAGTTGTGACTCTTGCAAGAGCCTTAATCTGAAAATAAAGCGGACCCGACGCTACCGCGTTACGGTACTAACTAGAGCTGTGACTCTTGCAGTGCCTCTTAATCTGAAATTGGCCATCTTATAATGTCTGTGAAGTAGTACTGACTTAGGATCCCCCAGAAAGGTTGAAGTTCAATAGACAAAACGTATGAAACGACTCCTTGTTGTCTTACTGGTCATTATTGTTCTTGCCGTAGTTGGTTCGGGCGCCTGGATTTATCGTGATCTCCACACGCCGGTCGCTCATAGCAAGTCAAGCCAATATATCGACATCCCTAAAGGTAGTTCTCCCGCCGCAGTCGTGAAGAAGTTGGCCGCCGAAGGTGTGATCAAACACGAATGGCCGTTAAAGATTTACCTGAAGCTAACGGGAAAGAGTTCGACTTTGAGAGCGGGTGAGTACGAGTTCCCGTCTCCCATTTCGCCGTTGCTCGTTATAGAGAAACTACAACAAGGTCAACGTCGCCTTAATCGCATCACGATTATCGAAGGGTGGACTCGTTGGGACATCGCTAAGGCAATGATGCAAGTACCGCAGTTTCAGTTGAACTCTGAGGCTCAGGCATTACAGTTAATGGACAACGTTAGCCTGATACGCGATCTCGATCCCGCAGCTCCAAATCTTGAAGGTTATCTTTATCCGGATACTTACGAGTTTGCACCAGAAACTTCTGCGTCGGATCTTATTGAGGTGATGGTTAAGCGATTCAGGTCCGTGTGGAAACCTGACTGGATTAGTCGTGCTCATGCGCTGGGTATGACACCGCGCCAAATTGTGACAGTTGCGTCGATTATTGAAACTGAAGCTAAACTCGCGACTGAGCGTCCAATCGTAGCTTCGGTTATCTACAATCGATTGCAAAAAAATATTCCCCTCGCGGTTGACTCTGCTGTGATCTACGCATCAAAGCTGGAAGGAAAGTGGCGTTACGACGGCAAAGTTTATAAGAGTGATATCGAGCGACGGTCCCCTTACAACACCCGGCTCAATGTGGGTTTGCCTCCCGGGCCAGTTGCCTCACCCGGTGAGAGTTCTTTGAATGCGGCCGTAAATCCAGCCACCACCGATTACCTCTATTACGTTCGGAATCCGGCGCGTGACGATGGCGCGCACAACTTCTATAACAATGGCGGCGACTTCGAGACTGGCGTACAGGCATTGAGGAAATGGGAGCGTGAGCGTGATGCAGCACAGAAGTAGGGGCGGCCACAGAGGGCGCTGCCCCTACGAAAATTCTTGAATGCTTGTAATTGATTCGGCCTTAATCTATTCTCAAAAAGTGCCCCGAGTTGTTTTCTTCTTAGTCAAAGTAAGGTGTTTGCCATGCTTCGAATTACAGTTGGACTTCTCGTATTAATGACTAGTGTCGTGGCTTTCGGCCAGGGCAAAGGTGTCGATAAACAGAGTGAGCGCGTTCGCGATACAGGAACGCGGACCGCCGGAACAAACGGATCTAAACAAGACACAGGCGCAGGCCGAGGAATTGATTTTGGCAGCGGCCGCACGCCTGCGGTAACGATGCTGCCAAATCCCTACCGCATTACTGCGCGACGCGATGTGTTGCTAACGGCAATTCAGGATTTGATGCGCGATCGCAAGTTAATTGTTGACGATGCGGCATCGAAACCGACCGACGGCATCATCGTCACGCAACCCTATACCTTCATCAAAGGCGCGGTCGTTTCGCAAGCCGAGATCAGTCGTTATGCAGACGTGCCAATCTCGACTTCGCGTGGCTGGACGCGTGGCCGGTACACGTTGACGGTTGAAGTGCAGCCGATTGATGGTATGAGCGCGAATGTTTCAGTTAATGCAAAGGTTGAGGGTCGGACTGACGGCGCGACTGGCGCGGAGTGGACCACACTTAAGAGTACTGGTTTGGTCGAGGATGAGTTTCTGAGCGATCTCGTCACGGCCATCACCGGCGCCGCGCCTCCAGGACGAACACCGACGCAGCAACCTTAGGAAACATTTTACCTCTGTGTCTCTGTGTTAACTCCGCGTCTCTGTGTTGAAATTGACTACAGCTACGCGAACCCTATTTCAACACAGAGACGCGGAGTTAACACAGAGCCACAGAGAAGAATTAAGAAACTACTTCAAGTCTTACATGATTAACGATCCATTTCACGCCGAAGAGGCAATCGCCCGCGAAAAAGACACAACCCGGCGAATGCTCTTCGGTATTGTTTGTGCAGTTGCGATTACTGCCGTTCTACTTGTCGGCTATGCGGTGATGCGGCGTTTTCATGCGCAGCAGGTACAGGCGAATTCCACTCCACCGCCGGTAGTTGATGATGGTCCAAAAGGTCCGGCAGTGGCCCATATCGTTGTCGACCAACCTTCACTCGATAAAGGCTCGACGACAATAGGTGGAGTGGTTAAGAACACTTCTCAGGGCTCGCTTTCGGGGCTGAATATCGCACTTGAGCTCCATCGTCGTAAAGACAACAGCAAGGAACAACGATTAGTTCCGGTCGCTCCCGGCAGCCTTCAACCGCAACAAGAAGGTTCTTATGCGCTGACAGTTTCGGCAACCGAATACGGCTCTATAACTTTGATCGGACTGCGCGCTGATCCCGAGGCCAAGTTGATTGCGTATACGTCTTCTCCCGGCAAACAGCGAACTCCGGAAAGACTTCAGCCGCATACGATCATAGTTAAGAAGCCAGGTAAGCCCGGCGAGTTTATAAACACGCCAGACAATCCGACCCGTGTGCCTTAGTTCGTTGAAGTAATTTCTTAGAGGTCGGCGTGCCGAGAGTTGAAGTGAATTGAGAAGCGCTTGATTGGTCCAAAGGTGTGACAGACGGCACTCCTTCCGGAATGATGAGGGTTCGGCTTTAGTAGGTCTTCAAATTCTGTCTCAAGTGATTTGGAGGATTTGGTAGCGTTGAGGTCGGAAATTATGAAGAGACAAGTTTGGCTTGCAGGGTTAGCGCTTTTATTTGGTTTCGGCCTTGCGAATGCGCAGACGAGTACGTCGCCGTCAGGCGCTTCACAGGGTGTTTCAGGTGTCAGCGCTGAGAAGAAAAAGGATTCTGACGAAAGTCCGCTGACCACTTTTGAAGAAGAAATGCGCGCCAAGCGGGCGATCAAACTGGCTGAGAAAGAGCATGAGGAAAATATAAAGCGGGCCCGTGAAATTTCGCAGATTGCGCTGGACTTAAAAGCGAGTCTCGCTAATGCTTCCGTCGCCAAACCAGATCCCAAGAAAGTTGATCGGCTGGAGAAGCTAACTAAGAAGGTCCGTGGCGAAGCAGGTGGCGAAGATGATGATGTGCAAATCGTAGATGTCCCGCCCGATATTCCTGCCGCAGTAAATCAAATTGCTGATGCTGCGGACCAACTTTCAAAAGACGTACAAAAGACTCCCCGCCAGGTTGTTTCAGCCGCAGTGATTGACCGGGCTAATGTTTTACTTGAGCTCGTTAAGATCCTGCGTGGCTTCATTCGCTGACCGGAGCAACATGCCCATTTCGATCCCGTCTCGTTATTCATTACTCGCTATTCTCTTTTCGTTAGCCATCCTCTTCTCTGTCACCGTCAACGTAAAGGCCCAGGATGACGACGACGTAGTTCGCACGAATACCGATCTGGTTGTGCTGAACGTGACAGTTACAGACAAAGCCGGAGAATATGTTCGCGCTCTCAAGGCGAAAGACTTCAAGGTTTTTGAAGACGGTCGCGAAGTGCCGGCCACTGCGCTGGTGAGTTTTGGATTTCAGGAACAACCTTACGCTGCAGTTGTTTTGCTGGACAGTTCCGGCAGTATGGAAACTCGGTTTTCCCTCGCCCGCTCCGCCGCAATTCGTTTTCTCGATGGCTTGCGTGAAGAAGATGTAGCTGCCGTCTATCGGTTTGACTCGACGGTTGAACAAATTCAGGAGTTTTCCGGAGGCCGCGATCTCGCTCCGGTGGGGTACGCGGTTAAAGCCAAAGGGATGACGACGCTGAATGATGCGATTGTTCAGGCAGCGAAAGTTTTAGGTGAGCGGCCAGAGACGAGACGCGCGATCCTGGTTCTCTCAGATGGGATGGATACGTACAGCAAAGCGAGCACGAGCAAAGCGCTCGAGAGTGCGTTAGCCGTTGGGGCGAGTATCTATTCAGTTGATATGTCAGCGCTCGCGACGCCTGGCTTTAATAATCGTCAGAGCGCAGCGCAGCTTAAAGAGTTCTCCGACAAGACTGGCGGACGTTTCGTAGCGACGCCGGGTGGCCAGGCGCTACGCGATGCGTTTGTGGGTATCGCCGAGGAGTTAGGACATCAGTACACGATTGCCTATCGTCCGATTAACACGAATCATGATGGTAAGTGGCGGCAGTTGGAAGTTAAAGTAAATGATGAGAGTTTAGTAGTGCGGACGCGAAAAGGTTATCGCGCACCTAAGAAAGGACATTAACGCTAAGGACTGTAGTGGCAACAGAGTCAGTACCACCTCGCGGTAGCGGGTGGGTCTCAGATGTTTTTGCCTGATCGTGTTGGTACCATCTGCAATTAAGCTCGGCGGAGACCCACCCGCTACCGCGAGGTGGTACTGACGCATCCACTGCTTTAGCGCGATGTCCTGGTGAGCGCTTTTTCGCGGTGGCGTTCGAATGCCAGGTCGATCAGCTTCTCAATCAGCTTAGTAAAACTCAGCCCAGAAGTTTCCCACATCTTCGGATAGCCCGATACCTCCGTCAGTCCCGGCAAAGTGTTCAGCTCGTTAACGACGAGTTCCCCGCTCTTCTGCTCAAGAAAGAAATCCACGCGCGCCAGACCTGAACCATCAACAGCCTGAAACGCCTGTACCGCCATTTTCTGTAGCCTCGTCGTAATCGATTTTGACAACGGCGCAGGAACAACAAAACTCACATTGCCCGTACTCGCATACTTCTCCGTGTAATCGAGAAACCTCGCTGACTCTTCGTGAATGACATATTCACCCGGCAGACTCGCTTCGGGCTGATCATTTCCCAAAATCGCGCACTCAATTTCACGACCAACTACTTCTTCTTCAACAATAATTTTTCGATCGTATTCAGCAGCGAGATCGATCGCGTCCGCCAGTGACTTCTTGTCTTTCGCGCGCGAGACGCCGACTGACGAACCAAGATTGGCCGGCTTTACGAAACAAGGCAGTCCGAGTTCGGTTTTGATCTTGCGTACGATCTTTTCGGGATTGCTCTGCCACTGCGATCGCAAAAACCAGATGTGTTTACAGATTGGTAAGCCCGCCTGAACAAATAAAGTCTTCATCGTCACTTTGTCCATCCCGCAGGATGAAGCAAGCACACCACAACCAACGTATGGAACATCGGCCATTTCAAGTAGACCTTGAAGCGTTCCATCTTCACCAAATGGACCATGAAGAGCCGGGAAGACGACGTCGATTGGTTCAGCTCCGGAAGCTGAATTTAAGGAGATGAGTCCCTTGTGCGACGGATCACCTAAAAGCGCAACATCGCCATCGGAGTTGTTCGACGCAGCCAGTCGCTCGTGCACTTCGGCCGGCAGCAAATTAGTTGATTGTGCCGGACTAAGCCATTTCCCTTCCTTCGTGATAGCAATCGGTACGACTTCAAATTTCTTTCGATCAATAGCCCCGATGATCGCACGCGCGGAACGAACCGAAACTTCATGTTCACCTGATCGACCACCAAAGATTACACCGACGCGAAGTTTTTTAGGCACCAAGTTCTCCTGGTTAGTTAAAGAATGGTCTTACCGAAAGCTGACAAGATTAACTCAACTCCGAGCTCTGCCGTCTTGTTGTTTACATCTAATGCCGTGTTGATTTCCACAACTTCGAGCGAGCGCATGCCACCAGCTTCCGCGATCTTCTCCATGCCCAAATGAGCTTCACGATAAGTCAGTCCGCCGCGCACTAAAGTTCCGGATCCCGGAGCATCGCCTGGATCGAGCGCATCAACATCGAAAGTAACGCTATAACCAGCGGTTGCTTGTGAGGCAATGGCGATGGCTTCGTCCATACACGCGGACATTCCGCGTTCATCAATTTCGCGCATCGTGAAAAAGCGCATGCCGAGTTTTTTGATCAACTCACGTTCGCCCGCATCAATGTCGCGAGCGCCAACATGAGCACATAGGCGCGGATCGAGTTTTGGCGAGAAGCCCGCGATTTCGGTTAGCTCAGGTGTGCCGAAGCCTAATACTGCGGACAATGGCATGCCGTGAATATTTCCGGAAGGCGTAGTCTCCGGTATGTTCATGTCCGCATGAGCATCAAACCAGATCAACCCCAAAGTCTTTTGCTGTTTGCGAAAGTGAGCAGCGACTCCGGATAGCGAACCGATCGCGATCGAGTGGTCGCCACCTAGAACCAGCGGCACTTCTTTGGCCTCAAGAATTTCTTCAACTAGTTCTGCAAGTTCTTTGCAAGTGGAAACTATTTCCTCGAGATATTTCAGCTTGTTGTGTTCTTCAGGTATCACTTCAGGATCTGCAATCTTCATATCTCCAAGATCCCGAACTGAATATCCGAGTGACTTAATGCGTTGCTTTAGCCGTGCGACACGAAGTGCGTGAGGTCCCATGTCGACGCCGGCCATGCTTGCTCCATAACCGAGCGGGACGCCGATGATTCCAATCGCCTTTTGATCTGACATTGAGTTAACCGCCAAGATTAAGATTAAAACCACCACCGCCGCTGCCGCTTTGTGTGGGGAAGAACGGCTTAAGCAGTCCGGCTAAGGCTGCGAGGTTGCGAGTTTGAATTAATAGTTCGCCTGGGCCGGTAAATTCCGCAACGATTCCCTCTCCACTCATCATGCTGCGGAAGAAACCTGACGCCGCCTTGCGAAGTGTGTACTGCGTGCTTCCTTCCCACGCGACAAGATGGCCGGTGTCGACCACATAACGTTCGCCGGGTCGTAACATTTTTCGATGAATCGCACCGAATGATGAGACTAACAAAAGTCCCTGGCCCTGGACCATCAGGACAAACAATCCCTCCCCTGCGAAGAACGATTTGGCGCCGCCCCACTTTGTGTCGACAGTCAAACTCGAATCACCGGCAAGATATGAACTCGATTGAACAAAGAACGGTTGGCCATGCAGTTCAATTGCAGCTATATCACCCGGGCTTCCCGGCGCCAGAGTTACTTCACCCGGACCACCACGTGCTGTGAAGGTTGAGATAAAGGCCGACTCGCCGCCAGCGGCTCGTTTGATCGCCCCGAACAATCCACCTTTCATCTGCGACTGCAACTCGATGTTCGCCGACATCGAGACCATCGCTCCGGCCTCTGCCTGAATAGATTGCTCAGGACCAAGTTGGAGCACGGCCAAAGCGAATGATGGTTGATGCAACACTTCGTAGCTGTAACCGCGGCCTTGTCCACGCGAATCAGCGTCGATCTGTATTCCCTGATTCTGACCTTGCGGTGCGTGAGAACCGCCGGCGTCCAGCCGAAGGCCACAGCTTCCGCAAAAAGTCGAATTTTGCACCAGCATCGCGCCGCACTTTGGACAGTTCATATAACAACTCCTTCCGACTTCTTTTTAATTATCTCAACCGCTTCTTCTGCGGTTTGGGCAAAATCTAACGTCGCCACATCATCACTCACTGCCAGATATCGTTGCCACTGTTCGACAACCGGCGGCCAACAGTCGCCCAGCAACACCAATGGACGCGGTTCGATGACCTTAGTTTGGATCTTGTTCCAGACTAACGACAGCTCGGTGACTGTTCCCATGCCGCCGCGGATGGCGACAAAACCCACCGAACGAGTGATCAGATGTTGTAAGCGATCGTAGAAATGTGGCGTGGCAACTTTGTCCGTCAGGAAGCGATTTGGTTCGTGCTTGAACTGGTTCATCACAATGCCCAATACGCGACCACCCGCTTCACGCGCGCCGCGGCTCGCCGCTTCCATCACGCCGAGATAACCGCCGGTACAAATAGTGAAACCAGCTTCTGCGAGTAACTGCCCGACGCGTTTCGCCTGGTCATACTCGACATCGCTTTCAACGCACTTGGAACCACCAAAAATCGTAACTATCCGTTCCGCATTATCGGTCATTTGCGAGCCTCTGCCGTCAACATCAACGATCCATTTTGTTTATAAAGCACGTAGTCTTCGCGGGTTTTGAATGAACCACCTGAATAGTCGTCCGGAATCGGTTTCGGATCGTGGAGTCGTTCATCTTTGACATTCACAAAACCTACTTCCTGAAGCATTTCGCGATAGTCAGGAATTCCGAGCAGGTGAACTGGAACTTTCAAAGTGGGAATCCATTGGTGTGAAGGCGCGTTTTCGAGATAGAGATCGATAACGGTGACGAACACACCGCCCTGGACCAACACGCGATGGATTTCGCGCAACGCTGCGAGCATGTTCGAGTAGTAGTACAACGACTCCATCGAGAAAACGTGAGTGAATTCTGCTTCGCGAAATGGCAGTTGTTCTGCAGTGGCGACTTTGAATTCAAGATTACTGAATTCTTGCGAGGTGTCGGCTGCCAATTGGACCATCTCGTCAGCGATATCGATTCCCACCACGCGGCCGTTAGTTGCTTGTTGGGCCATCAAACGACTTGCCCAGCCTGATCCACAACCTACATCGAGTGCGATCGAATCGTGACGGAGATGCATGCGCTCGATTGCCTGTTCTCCGACCGGACGATGACCACGTTCCATGCCTTCGCCTCTACCAGCGCGCGCCCACTCGTTGAATTCTATTCTTAGATGTTCGTCCATTGTGATTTTTGTGGAAGGAGGGTGTTAGCGATTGCCAATTTGTGATTGCCGATTGCCCTTTCATGAAGAGCAAATTGGCAATCAACAATCGGAAATCGGCAATGTCTTCACGGTCTGATTCGGTAAAGCATGCGCGGAAATGGAATCGTCTCGCGAATATGCTCGATACCACACATCCACGCTGTACATCGTTCGATTCCCATGCCAAAGCCGGCGTGCGGAACGCTGCCATAACGACGCAGATCCAGGTACCACTGAAACGCCTCTTCAGGAAGTTCATGCAACGCGATCTGTTCACGCAGGAATTCAAGCGACGTGGCGCGCTCACCACCACCGATAACTTCACCGTAGCCTTCGGGCGCCAACACATCGACACCCAACGCCAGTTCAGGTCGTTGCGCATCACGCGCCATGTAAAATGCTTTGATCGCGGCCGGATAATGATGGACCATCACCGGTTTATCAAACTGGCTCGAGATGTAGGTTTCATCGGGTGCGCCAAAATCGCCACCCCATTCAAACTTCGTCTCCATCGCGCCTTTTTCAAAGCCTTCGTGAAGCATCTTGACCGCATCATCGTAATGAACACGCGGGAAAGGTAGAACTATTCCTTCCAGTTTGGCTGGATCGCGTTCGAGTACTTTTAGTTCTTCCTTTCGATCCTCGAGCACACGACTCGCAATGTAAGAAAGAAATCTTTCCGACAACGACATCACGTCATCGAGCGACGCATAAGCCATTTCCGGCTCAACCATCCAGAACTCGGTTAAGTGACGACGCGTCTTGGATTTTTCTGCGCGAAAAGTTGGACCAAAGCAGTAGGCCTTGCCAAATGCTGCTGCGGTCGCTTCGTTGTAAAGCTGTCCCGATTGCGTGAGATAAGCTTTTTCGCCGTCAAAGTAGTCAACTTCAAACAGCGTCGTGGTCCCTTCGCAAGCGGCGGGCGTAAAGATCGGTGAGTCACAAAGTGTGAAACCGTCGTTGTCGAGAAAATTGCGAACGGCCTGAACAACCGTATGACGGACCTTCAACACCGCATGCTGGCGACGCGAACGAAGCCACAGATGGCGATGGTCCATCAGAAACTCGGTGCCGTGTTCTTTTGGCGTGATCGGGTAGTCGTGAACTTGTTGCAGCACTTCTGCTGTGATCACGTCGATTTCGAAACCACCGGGAGCGCGACTGTCTTCGCGTACGGTGCCTTTGATCATGACCGCTGATTCCTGGCCCAGTCCTTTGAGTGCTTCCCACACGTCTTCCGGAAGTGCGCTCTTGACCGCAACGCATTGGACCACCCCCGTGCCGTCGCGGAGTTGGGGGAAACAGATCTTGCCGCTGGAACGAATGTTATAGAGCCAGCCCTTGAGAACTACTTCTGAACCGACGTGCCCTGAAAGTTGGTTAATGTAAGTTTGTTTGTCTGAAGCTAAAGCTACTGATGGAGTTGTCATTGATGAAGGTCTGTCTGGTAAATCGTAAATGGTGAAATAGTTAATCGTGAATAGTAAATCGTGACAGTAGAATTAACCACTAAGGCACAAAAACACAAAAGAAGAAAGGGGGAAAAAGTTACATTTCCTTCTTTTGTATTCTTTGTGTCTTTGTGCCTTAGTGGTTCAATCCCGTGCGTGGTTCAAAATCCTTCATCGTGTATACCATTCACCATTAACTATTCACGATTTACGATTCGAGTCTTTCTTTAATCATTCTTTGTAAAGCTGGAAATCTACCGAGCCACTCGGCCGCCTGAAGCACAATCTCCAGTGTTGGCGGAATAAACTGCGCATAGACCGCGCCACGTCCGCTGACGGCTGTTTGATAAGAGAAGGTGCCAGTGGCTTTGAGGCCACGTTGTATCGCCATCAGTCGAAACTCGTTCGCAAAGTCATCCGGGTCGATCGCGGCCATGCCTTGCAGCCTTCGTTCTTCAAGGAAGAACAGACGATGACCACGCAATTCAGCTAACGACGGTGAGCACGGTTGGCGATCGAGTAAGAAGGAGACCAGGTCGTAACTCGCGGGTCCCATGCGCGCGTCCTGGTGATCGATGACGCGCAGCCGGTGCTTTCCATCCACCATCAAATTTGACGCGTGAAAGTCGCGATGACAAAGCACGCGCGGAACTGAAGCCAGCTCGTTGGCAATATCGTTCAGCTCGGCTTTGAGTTCGGCGATTTCGGCGTGGCGCAACTGCTCCTGACGCAAGCTGCCGAAGAAGTGTTCAAAGAAGAAGTCCAGTTCCCACGAGAGTTTTGCTTCGTCAAAGGCGAGTTTGCTGGAAATCGAGTGCATTTCCACGGCCTTGTTTGTCGCCGCCTGAATTTTTGCAATCAACCGAATTGCTTGTTCTTTGTATTCTTCACACTGCTCTTCGCTCTCGTCCTCATAGGCCTGGAACAATTGCCGGTCGCCGAGGTCCTCCTGAATAATCATTCCGGCCCCGCCATCGACCGCAAAAATCTCTGGTACCGGAACTCCGGTATCTAGAAAAAGGCGAGTGACGTCCAAATAGGGATGGAATTCTGGATCGAAAGGTTCCGGGTAAACAGCAGCGATGGCTTTACCCTTCTTCCACGGAATGCGGAAATACTTTCGGGTAGACGCGTCAGGCGTTAAGGCGGTGATGTCCAGGCCGGTAATACCCTGGCCGGCGATGAACCTGGCAAGCCGCTCCGATGCCGGAGATTCAAATGCGTTTGATACCACTTGTTTTGCAGAACTCATCAGCGAAACGAAAGGTGTTGTGGATCTGTCGTCAGTAGTCAGTGATCAGTTGATACACTAACCACTAACTGACAACTACTAACTACTGACCATTAGTAAAATAGTCAGCGATTGTATCAAACGGCCAAAGACACGACAAAGTTTTCTCCTTGTCGCTGTCCTTTCAGGGCTTTCTGCGGCGGTTCTTTACCTTCAACTAATGCTGCCGGAACTACGACGGCGTTTTCAATAACCTGATCTTTATGGATCACCACACCATCCGCCAACACTGATCGAAGTACCTGCGCTCCTGCTTCGACTGTAACGCGGTCCCATAAAACTGACTCAGTGATGTTCGCGTTTTCCTCGATGGTACAGCCAGCGCCTACGGTCAGCGTGTTTCCGGCTTCCTTCATCAGTTCAATACTGATATCGAGATAACGTCTCAGGGTGGAAAGTTCGCGCCACTTCCCTTCCGCAACATGAGCGACTATTCGTTCACCCTTCGCGATTGCCGCCGGGAACACGTCGGTCGTTGAATGTGAAAACACGCCTTTCGGGATGTAATCGAATATTCGCGGCTCGAACAGTTGTATACCGGTAAACATCAACGGGTTCTCATCAGCCGCAGTTGGCATTCGGCCGAAACCGGTAACGAGTTCATCTTTTGTATTTACGACGGTGAACAGTTCACGGCGGCAGTTTGGCAAAAGGACAAGAGTGGCCAGTGCATTGGTCTTACGATGAGTTTCCAGCGCTGCACTGAGATCAATGTCTGTGATGATTTTGCCGTTTATAACTACGAACGTTCCATCGAGAAAGAACTCACGAGCATTATCGAGTGCGCCACTTGTTCCCAGTATCACCGGCTCTTCGACGTAGTGAAGTTTGACTCCGAACCGCCCGCCGTCACCGAGGGCTTTGCGAACAGAGTCGGGCCGATGATGGAGATTTACGACAATCTCATCAACGCCATGGGCCGCAAGATATTCAGCGACATAACCGACTAACGGTTTTCCGAGGATAGGGATAGCGGGTTTTGTACGGTCTTCAGTGAGTGGCCAGAGACGTGTGCCGTAGCCGGCAGAAAGAACTATTGCGCGCATCGAGGCGCCATTCTAACGATTTGAATGCTGCGAAGGAAATTCAGGAGGCTTTTGAAGCGTCGCGCATCACCAGATCAAACGTTCCTGGCGAGACTTTACGGAAGCGGCCATTTCTGTTCAGCGAGACGGCAACACTAATGGTGGGATTCTGTCCCGTAAACTTAAAGCCGCCTTCGAGGAGTCGATTGTAGAGCTCATTTACGTGTAATGGTCCACCTTCTTCGCGGAGGAGAAGCGTGACAGCTTGCGGGATCGTGCGGTCCATAAACCGGTCGCTCAAGACCTCGACGTTGTTACGAACGTTCGGGATCTGTTGCCGGCGTTCGACTGAAGTATAGGTCGAGGTCGAGGTTGGGCCCGGGCGCATTGGCTGAGTTGGTGGATGCGATTGTCGCATAGCAGCTTCGAGTTCAGCGTCTGACGGTAGACCTAAGGACAAATTTCCGGAAGAGAGTACGGAGGTGAGCAGGCGGTAGATGGCGGCTTCAGTTTGACTGGCGAGTAGATCCATCTCAGCCAGTTCAGCTCTTACGCCGTCTGCCTCGGATTCGAGTTCGCGGAGCCGGGCAGCCAAATGCATGCGAGCTGCACGTGCCTGCCGGAGACTTTGTTCTAAGCGTGATAAGACGTTTTCGTTCGGCCGGTCCATCGGAGCAAATTCTAGAGATGTTTCGCCGATTGCACAAGATTTGTTTTTTCTCCGCGTCTCTGCGTCCTTTGCGTCTCTGCGTTGAAATGGACGTACGCCTACACGAAACCCCGATTTTCAACGCAGAGACGCAAAGAACGCAGAGACGCAGAGAACTTAACGATCGCGATCTAATACATAGCGTGGGATCGAACGGAGGGCGTCGATGTAAGGTGATTCTGGCAGATCTGCGAGGGCGTCGTGCGCGCGGATGGCGTAATTATGGGCCACTTTTCGGGCCCGTTCCAATGAGCCGGTGCTGACAAGTTCCGCAAAAAGGTGCTGTTTGACGTCGTCCGCATACTCGCCATTTCGTAAAACTGTGCGAACCGGGTCATTCGTTGCAGGCGCTGCGCCCATCAAGTAAATCAAGGGCAGCGTCACTTTACCACCTAACAAATCGGCTCCCGATGCCTTACCCAGCACGTCATCGCTCGAAGTGAAGTCAAGCAGATCATCGATTAGTTGGAAGGCGATTCCGAGACAGAGCCCGTAGTCACGCAACGCCGCCTGCTGGCGTTCACTCGCATTTCCAAGGATCGACCCAATCTCGCAACTCGCACTGAACAGAAAAGCAGTTTTGCGTTCGAGCACGTCGAAATATTGCTCTTCAGTGATTTCTGCTTTGCCTATTAACGTCAACTGAAGCAACTCGCCTTCAGTCATCTTGCGCGTAACGCGGGTGAGAATATCCAGAATTGGCAAAGAACGTTCAGCCAAACTCGTTTCAAACGCCGACATATACAGCCAATCGCCCATCAACACTGCGGTCTCGTTGCCGTAAAGCGCATTAATGGTGGGACGATTGCGACGCGTGTCGGCGTGATCGATGATGTCGTCATGGACCAGCGTGGCGGTATGGAGAAACTCCATCACAGTCGCCATCCGGATCGAGTTGTACTTCGAACCATCGCCGCCGACGGCGTAGTTTGCCAGGATCGTCAGCGCAGGACGGACTCGTTTACCACCTGAAGCGCGCAGATATTCGCCAAGATAGTCGATGACCTGGACGTTCGAGCGCGCTTGTCGTTCAAACTCGATCTCCACTTGTTGGAGTTCGTTTGCGACCAGTCCAAAAATCCGGCGCGCTGAGATCTTCGCCTCTTCTTCGACTGCCAATGTATGACCGGAAAGTGTCATCCGCTTAATTCGATCGATAGTTGGTAAACTGCATGTGAATGCCGAAGTCTTTCTCTTTCAACTTCCCGATGACTTCCTGCAACGTATCGCGGTCCTTACCTGAAACGCGAACTACGTCCCCCTGAATTGAAGCCTGAACTTTGACTTTTGAGTCTTTAATAAATTTTACGACCTCTTTGGCTTTGTCCTGCGGAATACCTTCCTGAATCTGAGTTCGTTGGCGAACGGTGCCTCCGGCCGCAGGTTCGATGTTGCCGTAGTTGAGAGCTTTTAACGGCACGCCGCGGCGCACAAGTTTTTGCTGCAGGATGTCGTTCATGTTCTTGAGTTTGGTTTCGTCTTCCGCTGACAAAACCAACTCGTGTTTCTCGAGCACTACATCCGCTTTACTGCCCTTGAAATCAAACCGCTGTCTGACTTCTTTGACGGTCTGATTTAAAGCGTTAGTAACTTCGGCGAGATCGATTTCAGAGACTATGTCGAATGAATTCTGCTGGGCCATGAGCGCTGTTAATAGAGTTTTTCTTCAATATTTGTGGGCAGGATAACATCAAAGTCTGAGCATGTGAAACTTGTCGCTTGGGGTTGTGCTACTTCATTTCGCAAAGCACTCAACAAATATATTGCCAAGTGCCGATTGCTGATTGCCGATTAGCGTGTCGTCGCTAAGAGGTCAGTACCGTAACGCGGTAGCGTCGGGTCGCTATGATGGGCAGCACCACAATCGCAGAGGACCCGACGCTACCGCGTTACGGTACCGACCTCATTGTCACGAGGAAGCACGCCAAAGCAGGCCGCAAAGTTTTCCTCGATCGTTTTCTCAAATGCGTCCCACTCAACATTCTTTAGCTGCGCGACAAACTTCGCAACTTCCATCACATACGCCGGTTCGTTGCGTTTCCCGCGAAACGGAATCGGCGCCAGAAACGGGCAATCAGTTTCGACCAGCAACCGATCCAGCGGCGCATACTTCACTACTTCTCTCAAGTCTTCCGCTTTTTTGAAAGTCACGATTCCGGAAAACGAAAGATAAAAACCTAACTCGAGCGCGGCTTTGGCCAATTCAAGCGTGCCACTAAAACAATGAAACACTCCGCGTCGCTGCGCTGAACTGTAACTGTCCTTGAGAATCTGAATCGTTTCAGTTTCGGCTTCGCGGGTGTGAATAACTACCGGAAGATTTAACTCGGTCGCGCCGGTTAATTGCCGAGCGAAGACTTCTTGTTGAATGTCGCGTGGTGAGTTGTCGTAGTAAAAATCGAGGCCGATTTCACCCCAGGCGATCATTCGCTCGTTGTTTTTCAGTAATTGCTTCGTCTTTTCGTCCGCTTTGTCGTCGTAGTGGCGTGCGTCGTGCGGATGCGTGCCGATTGCGGTGTAGATGAAGTCGTACTGTTTGCCTAGTTCAACTGCGCGTTCGAATGCATCGCTGTGCGGATCACCTGTGCCGACGTTGACGATCGTGGTGACACCTGCATCACGCGACCGCGCGATGACCTGATCGCGGTCGGTGTCAAACTCAGCACCATCAACATGCGCATGCGAATCGATCATAATAGAAGCCAGCTTTTTAGGACCGCAGGCGTCCCCGCCTGCCCTTCTCGAATCCGATGGCCTTAGATAATTAGGAGCACTTGTGAAAATCTGAAAAGGCTTTTATCCAACCATGCAGGCGTCCCCGCCTGCCCTTCTCAAATCCGATGGCCTTAGATAATTAGGAGCACTTGTGAAAATCTAAAAAGGCTTTTATCCAACCATGCAGGCGTGGACGCCTGCCCTTCTCGAATCCGATGGCCTTAGATAATCAGGAGCACTTGTGAAAATCTAAAAAAGCTTTTATCCAACCATGCAGGCGGGGACGCCTGCGCTCCTAATAGGCGTGGACGCCTGTGGTCTTAATGCGGGACTACTTTAGGCGCGCGCCGTTGGGAACGTCTTCAGTAAACGTAGCTATTACGGGTCGTCCTTCTTCCCCATACGAAGCCGCGACTACCATTCCCTGCGATTCATAACCACGCAATTTTCGCGGCTTCAGATTCGTCACCACCACGACTTTGCGATCAATCAACTTCTCAGGTTCGTAGTATTGCGCAATCCCGGCCAATACCTGCCGCGGTTGTTCTTCTCCTAAATCGATCTTCAGGAGCAGCAACTTATCAGCTTTAGGAATTCGTTCGGCTGACAAAACCTGGCCCACACGTAAATCCACTTTGGCGAAATCGTCGATCTCAATAAAACTGGTAACTCCAACGACATCCGCCTCGGTCGCATGTTGAACTGGCGGCTGTGGCTGCGTTTCGGGTTTTGGTTCCTGACTCTCAACCGCATCCGCTTCCGTTGCATGCGGAGCTTTCGGTTCCGTTTCGTTGTTTATCTCAGCCATTGTTTTGCTTTTATCAATTCTCGGGAAAATAGGTTTCACTTCGCCGATCGCAGTCCCCTCTTCAAGTTGTCCCCATACCAGAGAGACTGGATCAACTTCACCGGGTGAACCGCTAAGTCCTAACTGTTTCCATATCTCCTGACACGACTGCGGCATCACCGGAAACAGCAACACGCTCAACCAGCGCAACGCTTCTGCCGAACGATACAGAACGGCGCCAAGCGTCTGTTTTTGTTCGTCGTCTTTAGCAAGGTCCCACGGCTTTGCTTCACTAATCATTTTGTCGACTCGCGCAACAATGGACCATGCAACTTCAAGCGCGCGGCTAAAATTCAGACCGTCAAATTGCTGCAGATACTGATCGCGAGCGGTTTCAGCGAAACCACTCAACGTCGTTTCATCAGTATCAATGCCAGTCCGTTTCGCATTCAGCAACTTATCATCAGAAATGTGACGATTCGGAATGCGGCCATCACAGTAACGCTGGATCATAGTCAGCGTGCGACTCGATAGATTTCCAAGACCACTGGCGAGATCGCTGTTGGCGCGATCTATTAGACCCTCATATCCAAACCGTCCGTCCTGGCCAAACACCATTTCGCGCAAACAGAAATATCTGATCGCGTCGATTGAAAAGTGTTTCTTCAGAATATCGAGCTCAATCGTGTTGCCGAGTGTTTTCGACATCTTGCGGCCATTTGGATCCAGCCACATTCCATGCGCGACGATTCCCTTTGGCACTTCCACGCCTCCAGCCAAAAGAAATGCGGGCCAATAGACCGCGTGGAAACGCAGAATGTCTTTGCCGACGAGATGAAGCGCGGGCCAGAATCTTTCAAAGCCAACCGCCTTTTCTCGCTCTTCGTTACCGAACCCGATCGCCGTGATGTAATTGGTTAACGCGTCAAACCAAACATACATCGTGTGGTCCGGATCACCGGGAACGGGAATCCCCCAGCTCACTGAAGTTTTCAAACGGCTGACCGACAAGTCCTGCAGACCACCACGCACAAAACTGATCACTTCATTGCGACGCGATTCGGGTTTGACGAACTCGGGATTCTCGTAGAGCTTTAACAACGCCTCGTCGTAATCACTCAAACGAAAGAAGTAACTATCTTCCGAGACGCGGTCGAGCGGCGTCTCGTGAATCAAACAAGTCGGTGGCTCACCTTCGACTTTTGATTTCTGGTATTCGTCTTCAGTTTTATACGCAGCGCACGGAGCACAAAACCAACCTTCGTAGTGACCTTTGTAAAGTGCGTCGTTTCCTTTCGGAGTTTTGGCGGCGGCGCAACGACGCCAGAGTTCGCTCACACCCTGATAATGAAACGGTTCAGTCGTGCGCATGAAGATGTCGTAGCCACCATGCGCAGTGTCGAGAGCAAACTCCGCAGTCATCTGCTTGAAATAATTGACGACGTAATCAGCCTGTTCCTTTGGCGTGCGACCGGCTTTCTGCGCCGCGCGCTCGATGTTGATCCCGTGTTCGTCGGTGCCAGTCAGGAAATAAGTTTCGATTCCCTTCTGGCGTTTGGAGCGCGCAATCGTGTCGGCCACGACCATCGTGTAGAGATGACCGAGGTGCGGCAGACTATTCGCGTAATAGATTGGGGTTGTGACGTAGAAAGTCATAGGTGAATTGCGAATCTGTTAAATCGGCAGACCAATAACAAGAGTATTTAGTGCTCTTTGCTGAATCCTTTCATGGTAACAGACGCAACGTGAGTCTAAGAAACGTATCAGAAGATTAGAGGCCGCTCCGGAGATTGGGGGCCGCTCCGGCTTTAGATTAGGGGCGACTCCGAGATTAGGGCCCGGCTCTAGATTAGGGGCGACTCCGGCTATGCCTCCTGTTGTGAGGAATGGCTATGCCTTTCCGTAACTGCC